>NZ_BAAABU010000001.1:0-852161 GCF_039521145.1 Saccharothrix mutabilis subsp. mutabilis | reverse complement strand
GGCATGGACGGTGGTGCGGGCGTTACTGTGCACGCGAGGACCTCCGTGCGTCGGAACGGGTGCGTCAGACACACCCACTCCGCCCGGAGGTCCTCCCGTTCTCAACCCGACACGCCGTCAACAACCTGCGTGGTTACTACAGCTAGAGCAGCCCGGCGTCCTGCGCGAGGATCGCCGCCTGCACCCGTGAGCGCAGGTCCAGCTTGGTCAGCACCCGCGACACGTGCGTCTTCACCGTCGTCTCGCCGATGTGCAGCTTTCGCCCGATCTGGTGGTTCGACAGGCCTTCGCCGAGGCACCGCAGCACCTCGACCTCCCGCTCGGTCAACGCGTCCAGCGCCGCCGGCCGGGACTTGGGCGGCGCCGCCGCGAACTCGGCGATCAGCCGCCGCGTCACGCTCGGCGCGAGCACGCCGTCCCCGGCCGCGACCTGCCGCACCGCGTCCACCAGCGCCGCCGCCTCGACCGACTTGAGCAGGAACCCGGCCGCACCCGCCCGCAACGCCCCGTGCACGTACTCGTCCAGGTCGAACGTGGTCAGCACCAGCACGTGGCACACCCCGGCCAGCCGGCGGGTCGCCTCGATGCCGTCCGTGCCGGGCATCCGGATGTCCATCAGCACCACGTCCGGCCGCAGCTCGCGCGCCATCCGCACGGCCGCGCCGCCGTCCGCCGCCTCGCCGACCACCTCGACGTCGTCGGCCCCGTTCAGGATCAGCACCAGGCCCGCGCGGATCGCCGCGTGGTCGTCGGCCACCAGCACCCGGATCACAGCGGCAGCTCCGCCCGCACGACCCACTGCGCCCCGTCCCGGCCCGCCGCGAACGTCCCGCCCACCGCGTGCGCGCGTTCGGCCATGCTCACCAATCCCGTCCCCGATCCGTCCCCGGCGGTGCGCACCGCGTTGCGCACCACCAGCACCAACCGCCTGACCTGCCGTTCCACCCGCACGGACGCGTCGGCCCCGTGCTTCAACGCGTTCGTCAGCGCCTCCTGCAGGATGCGGTAGGCGGCCAGGTCCACCGCCACCGGCAGCCCGTCCACGTCGTCCGCCTCGAACTCCACCGCCAGCCCGCCCGCGCGCGCCGACTCCACCAGCCGCGACGCGTCCGCCAGCCGCACGGTGACCGGCTCGTCCACCGGGTCGTCGGCGCGCAGCACGTCGATCATGGTGCGCATCTCCGCCAGCGACCGGAGGCTGTTCTCCCGGACCGACTTGAGCACCGTGCGCACGGTCGCCGAGTCCGCGGGCATGGACAGCACCGCCTCGGACTGGATCGCGATGGCCGACAGGTGCCCGGCGACCACGTCGTGCAGGTCACGGGCCATGCGGGTGCGCTCGGCGTTCACCGCGGCCCGTCGGTCCAGCTCGGCGATGCGGGCCAGCTGCCGGGCGCTCTCCCGGTGCTGCCGGACGTTGGTCGCCCACCACACCGGCACCACGACCAGCGAGAACATCTGCAAGCCCGCGTAGAGCGACTCGCGCCAGTCGGTGCTGAGCACCCCCACGGTCAACGTCAGGCCCAGCGTCGCCACCGCCACGATGCCGATCAACGCCCGGTGCAGCCGCCGCGGACCGTCCAGCGACACCACGAACAGCACGTCGATGAACACCATGACCACCGGGATGCCCAGGCCCCGGGTCAGGTCGAGCAGCACCGCGCCCAACGCCAGGGCCAGCCCCAGGCCCGGCAGCGCGCGGCGGAACAGCGTCCCCAGGCAGCCGACGGCCAGGACGGCCAGGCGCGCCCACAGGGGGGTCGGCTGGTCGTCGCCGCCGAAGACCAGGTCGAGGTCGAGCAGGTAGATGACCGTCCCGAGGGCGAAGAACCCGAGCGCGACCAGCACTTCTCGGCGTTTCGGGCGGATCTGCACCCCCGCATCACAACACACGTCCGGCGCGGGGTGCGTCCTACGAAGTGATGACCCGCGGTCGATCCGGTCGCCGACGCGGCGGACCCGCTCCCACCAGCACGCTTGTCGTCGTGGTTGATCCGTTGGTCATGGTGATCGTGGCGTGTGAGGTCGGGTTCTGGGTCGTGCTCGGCCTGGGGCTGTTCGCCCGGTACGTGCTGCGCATGCGCAGGGTGGGGGGCGTGCTGCTGGTGTGCACGCCGTTGGTGGACGTGGTGCTGCTCGTGGCGACCGTCCTCGACCTGGGGAACGGGGGCGAGGCGAAGTCGGCGCACGGGCTCGCGGCGATCTACCTGGGCGTGAGCGTGGCGTTCGGGCACAGCATGCTGCGGTGGGCCGACCAGCGGTTCGCCCACCGGTTCGCCGGTGGGCCGCCGCCCTGGCGACCGCCGAAAAGGGGGCGCGCGAGGGTGCGCTACGAGTGGCGCGAATGGGGCAAGTTCGCTCTCGCGTGGGCGGTCACCGGGGCGGTGATCGGGCTGTTGGTGCTGGTCGCGGGGGACCCTGAGCGCACTCAGGCGCTGTGGGGGCAGATGGGTGGCATGACCGTGGTGGGGTTGGTCTGGCTGGTCGGCTGGCCGGTCTACCACTCGGTCAAGGAGAGGGGGGAGTAGCGCGGGCCCGCCGCGGTGGTGTTCGTGGTGGTCGGCGCGCTGCTCGCGGTGTCCGGCGGGCGGGCCGAACGACGAGGCCGCCGAGGGGGCGGCGCGGGGCTTCTGCGACCATCGTGCGCTGTTGTTCCGCATTTAAGCAGGAGGTTCGCCGCGGTGAGCACCGCCAGTGGTCCGTTCCAGCCCGGAGACCGGGTGCAGTTGACCGACCCGAAGGGACGGCACTACACGATCGTGCTCGAACCGGGCAAGGAGTACCACACCCACCGCGGCGCGCTGTCGCACGACAAGCTGATCGGGCAGCCCGAGGGGTCCGTGGTGACGTCCGTGGGCGGCACGTCGTTCCTGGCGCTGCGGCCCCTGCTGGCCGACTACGTGCTGTCCATGCCGCGTGGCGCGCAGGTGATCTACCCGAAGGACGCCGCGCAGATCGTCATGTACGGCGACGTCTTCCCCGGCGCGCGGGTGCTGGAGGCCGGGGCCGGGTCGGGTGCGCTGACCTGCTCGTTGCTGCGGGCGGTGGGGGAGAAGGGCAGCGTGACCTCGTACGAGGTGCGCCAGGACCACGCCGACCACGCGGTGCGCAACGTGGAGCAGTTCTTCGGGGAGCGGCCTGGTAACTGGTCGTTGACCGTTGGTGACGTGGCGTCGCACGAGGGCGAGGTGGACCGGGTCGTCCTGGACATGCTCGCGCCGTGGGACGTGCTGCCGGCGGTCTCGCGGGCCTTGATCCCCGGTGGTGTCCTGGTGGTGTACGTGGCGACGACCACGCAGCTGTCGAAGGTGACCGAGGCCATCCGGGAGCAGCAGCACTGGACCGAGCCGCACGCGTGGGAGACGTTGGCGCGGCCGTGGCACGTGGTGGGGCTGGCGGTGCGGCCGGAGCACCGGATGATCGGGCACACGGCGTTCCTGCTGACCACCCGGCGGCTGGCGGACGGCGTCACGCCGCCCCGGCCGCAGCGGCGTCCTTCGAAGGGCTGACCTGCGGAAACGGCCCGTGCGCCTGGTGTGCGCACGGGCCGTTCGGGGTCGGTGGGTCTGGCCTGCGGCCCCCGGTTCGATCATCGCACGGGGGACCGACAGGGCGGGCGGGTCAGCCGCCGATGCCCTCCAGCTCCTTGAACATGCCGCAGACCTTCCAGTCGCCGTCTTCCTTCACCAGGTCGATCGTGTAGTCCTTGTCCTTGATGAAGTCCTTGTAGTCGTCCGGCACGCCCGAGTACGCGACCCGCGCCTTGGCCGTCGCCTTGTCGCCGTTCTCGGTCACCTCGCCGAGCGTGTGCTGGGCCTTCATGTTCTCCAGCTCGCTGCTGCCCGGCGTGTCGCCCTCGGACTCCTTGGCCTTCTTGCGCAGTTCGTCGAACTTCGTCACGTCGCCCTTGCAGAGCAGGCCGCGGACCGACTCGGCGTCGGCGTCGGAGTCGGAGTTCTTGTTCAGCAGGGCGACGTAGGACTCGGCGGTGTCCTTGGGCGAGCCGCCGCCCACGAGCGTGACCAGCAACACCGCCACGACGGCGACCACCACCACGCCGACACCCCCGAGGATCCACGGCAGGGGGCTCTTCTTGCGCGGCGCGCCGTAAGGATCACCGAAACCACCCGGTTGGCCGTAACCGGGCTGGCCGAACTGGCCTTGCTGACCGTACGGCTGCGGCCCGGGGCCCGGCGCGCCCGGCTGCCTGGGCGGCGGGAAACCACCCGGCGGCGGTCCGTAGGGCGGCTGCTGCCCACCTTGTGGGAAACCCTGCGGCGGTGGCGGGAACCCTCCCGGTTGCCCGCCGAACCCCTGCTGCGGACCGGGCTGACCTGGTTGTTGACCGAATCCGCCAGGCTGCGGACCGTACGGTCCCGGCTGCTGAGGGGGGACGGACATCACGTTCTCCTAGAACTTTGCGCTGGTGACGGGCGAGGATGCCCGGAACACGAAAGGTGACTCGAACTAGGACGCACGGTAGCGGGCGAGGGGTTCCGTCAGACACCGGTATGGAGCAGTTCATCCGGCCGAGCGGGCGGAATGTGTGATCAACCGACCGCCGGGAACCCGGTCGATGGCCGCTTTTGTCGGTGATCGCCGGTACCGTTGTCGTACGAACACGGGAGGAGGGTGCCGACATGCAGCACGGTCATCCCGGCAGCCAGCCCGATGAGGGTGGCGAGCTGAACAAGGGCAACAACTCTGGTGAGCTGACAGCGCAGATCAGGTTCCTGGAGGACGAGATCGCGTTGTTGCGCCGCAAGCTGACCGAATCCCCCCGGCACGTCCGCTTGCTGGAGCAACGGCTCGCCGAGGCAACCGAGCGCGTCAGCCAACTGACCGAGCGCAACACCAAGCTCATCGACACCCTTCGAGAAGCACGGAGCCAACTGCTCGCCCTGCGCGAGGAAGTGGACCGCCTGGCGCAGCCGCCGAGCGGTTACGGCGTTTTCCTGGCGCGGTTCGAGGACGGCACGGTCGACGTGTTCACCTCCGGCCGGCGCATGCGGGTCTCGGTGTCGCCCGCGGTCGAGACGGCGTCGCTGGTGCTGGGCCAGTCGGTCCGGCTCAACGAGGCGCTGACCGTCGTCGAGGGCGGCGGCTTCGAGCGGACCGGCGAGGTCTGCACGTTGCGCGAGGTGCTCGAAGCCGAGGAGGAGGCCTCCATCGGGCGCGCGCTGGTCGTCGGCCACGCCGACGAGGAGCGCGTGGTGTGGCTCGCGCAGCCGCTGATGGACTCGCCGCTCAAGGCAGGCGACTCGCTGCTGGTCGACTCCAAGGCGGGCTTCGCCTACGAGCGGGTGCCCAAGGCCGAGGTCGAGGACCTGGTGCTGGAGGAGGTGCCCGACGTCAAGTACGAGGACATCGGCGGCCTGTTCCGGCAGATCGAGCAGATCCGCGACGCGGTGGAGCTGCCGTTCCTGCACGCCGACCTGTTCCGCGAGTACAAGCTGCGCCCGCCCAAGGGCGTGCTGCTCTACGGCCCTCCCGGGTGCGGCAAGACCCTCATCGCCAAGGCCGTGGCCAACTCGCTGGCCAAGCAGGTCGCGGCGGCCCGCGGCGACGACCGGCGCGAGGCCAAGAGCTACTTCCTCAACATCAAGGGCCCGGAGCTGCTCAACAAGTTCGTCGGCGAGACCGAGCGGCACATCCGGCTGATCTTCCAGCGGGCGCGCGAGAAGGCGTCCGAGGGCACCCCGGTGATCGTGTTCTTCGACGAGATGGACTCGATCTTCCGCACCCGCGGCTCCGGCGTGTCCTCCGACGTGGAGACCACGATCGTCCCCCAGCTGCTCTCGGAGATCGACGGCGTCGAGGGCCTGGAGAACGTGATCGTGATCGGCGCGTCCAACCGCGAGGACATGATCGACCCGGCGATCCTGCGGCCGGGCCGGCTCGACGTCAAGATCAAGATCGAGCGTCCGGACGCCGAGGGCGCCAAGGACATCTTCAACAAGTACCTCACGCCCGACCTGCCGATCCACGCCGACGACCTGGCGGAGTTCGGCGGCGACCCGGTGGCCTGCATCGAGGGCATGGTGCAGCACACCGTCGAGCGGATGTACGAGGAGTCGGAGGAGAACCGGTTCCTGGAGGTGACCTACGCCAACGGCGACAAGGAGGTCCTGTACTTCCGGGACTTCAACTCCGGCGCGATGATCCAGAACATCGTCGACCGGGCCAAGAAGGCGGCCATCAAGTCGCTGCTGGACACCAAGCAGCCGGGTCTGTCGGTGCGGCACCTGCTCGACGCGATCGTGGACGAGTTCGCGGAGAACGAGGACCTGCCCAACACCACCAACCCGGACGACTGGGCCCGGATCTCCGGCAAGAAGGGGGAGCGGATCGTCTACATCCGCACCCTCGTCACCGGCAAGAACCAGGAGTCCGGCCGGGCGATCGACACGGCCACCAACACCGGCCAGTACCTGTAAGAGGCGCCCTCCCCGGGAAGCCCGTCCACCTCGGGTGGGCGGGCTTCCCGCATGTGCGCGCCCGACCTGGGGTAGTCGTTGACCATGAACTGGTGGGCAGGGGCGCTCTTGGCCGTGTACGCGGCGGCCGTGTTCTTCGTGGCGCGCGACGCCGGGCACTTCTCCGCGTTGTCGATCGTGGTCGTCGTCGTGCTGGCGGCGGGCGCGGTGGGCACGTGGACCGGGCGGCGCGCCGGCCGGTGGGCCGGTTTCGGCGCGAGCGCGCTGGCCGGCGGGGCGTTGCTGGTCTCCGCCGTGCGCGACGCCGAGCCGTCGGGCTTCTGGCTGGCCGCGATGGCGTTGCTCCCGGCCGCGCTGCTGACGCGGGCGCTGTTCGGGCGGCCGGCGGTCGAGCGGCCGGAGCGCCCGGACCGGCTGTGGCTGTGGTTCCTGGTCTTCGGCGCGCTCGGCGTGGCGGCCGGTGTGGTGCTCGCGGTGACGGCCCCGGTGTGGGCGGGGGTCGGCACGGCGGCGTTCGGCGCGGGGTTCCTGCTGTTCGGGGCGGTGCTCAGGCCGGCGCGCGAGCGTGGTGACGGCCGGGACTTCCCCGCGTCGTCGGCGCGGGTGGCGGCCCTGGCGGGGTCGTTGGCGGCGCTGGCGTTCGGCGCGGGTGTCCTGGCGGCGGTGTTCGCCTCGGGCCGGCAGTGGGGTGGCGTGGGCGCGTTCGGGCTGGCGGCGGTCGCGCTGGTGTGCGGCCTGGTGGTCGTGCTGGTCCGCGGCGGCAGCGGTGTCCGCGTGGGCGAGGACGGTCTGGAGCTGCGGCTGGGGCGGCGGCACGTCCTGCTGGACTGGTCGCGGGTGGTCTCGGTGGGCCTGGCGAGCGTCTCCGGCCAGCACTACCTGCTCGTGGAGCCCGCCGACCCGGCGATCAGCGAGCGCTTCGACGGGCTGCACCGCAAGTGGTTCGACCGCCGGTTCGTGGCGTTGCCGCTGCTCACCAACTCCGCGGACCCGGAGGCGGTGCACGCGGCGGTCAGCTCCCGCCTGCCGACACCAGACCGGACTCGTACGCCGCGATGACCAGCTGAGCGCGGTCCCGGGCCTGGAGCTTGTGCAGCAACCGGCCGATGTGGGTCTTCACCGTGCCCACCGACAGGTGCAGGGTCTGGGTGATCTCGGTGTTCGACAGGCCGCGCGCGATCAGCGCCAGCACCTCGCGCTCGCGGTCGGTGATGCCGTCCAGCCGCACGGGGCGGGACTCCGGCAGGCGCGCGAACTCCGCGATCAGCCGCCTGGTCACCGACGGCGACAGCAGCCCGTCACCCTCGGCCACCACCCGGATCGCGGACAGCAGCTCCGCCGGCGGCGTGTCCTTGAGCAGGAACCCGCTGGCCCCCGCGCGCAGCGCCGCGTAGACGTACTCGTCCAGGTCGAACGTGGTCAGGATGAGCACCCGCGACTCCGGCGAGGACGCCGAGACCTCGCGGGTGGCCGCGATGCCGTCCATGCCCGGCATCCGGACGTCCATCAGCACCACGTGCGGCCGGGTGCGGGTCACCACCTTCACCGCCTGCGCCCCGTCCCCGGCCTCGCCGACCACCCGCAGGTCCGGCGCGGAGTCCACCAGCACCCGGAAGCTGCCGCGCAGCAGCGCCTGGTCGTCCACCACCACGACGTCGATCACGCGAACGGCACCTCCGCCCGCACCTGGAACCCGCCACCGCCGCGCGGCCCCGCCGCGAACGTGCCCCCGTACACCGCCACCCGCTCCCGCATCCCGATCAGCCCGTGCCCGCCACCGCCTGCGAGCACCCGTTCCCCCGGCCCGTCGTCGGTCACGCTGATCCGCACCGACGACCCGCCGACCGCCACCTCGACCCGGCACCGCGCCGGCGCGGCGTGCTTGACCACGTTGGTCACCGACTCCTGCACGATCCGGTACACGGTCAGCCCCAGCGCGTCCGGCAGCGGACCGCCGGAGACCTCCAGCTCCACCGGCACGCCCGCGAGCCCCGCCCGTTCGACCAGGCCGGGCAGGTCCTCCAGGCCCGGCATGGGCGCCAGTTCGACCGCGGAGTCCTCCGACCGCAGCACGCCCAGCAGCCGCCGCATCTCCACCAGCGTGCCCCGGCTGGTGGTCTCGATGACCGCCAACGCCTCCCGCGCCTGCTCCGGCTGCGTCTCGGCCACGTGGTTGGCGATGCCGGCCTTCACCGTGATCAGCGACAGGCTGTGCGCGACCACGTCGTGCAGCTCGCGCGCGATGCGCAGCCGTTCGTCGGTGACCGCCTTGGCCGCCTGGTCGGCCGCGGCGCGCTCGGCGTAGGCGCGGCGCACCCGGGTCGAGTGCCCCAACGCCCACGCGCCCACGAGCAGCACCGCCACCACTGTCGCCAGACCCAGGTCGTCCGGCGACGGCTCGGCGTAGAGGATCGCGGCGACGCCCGGCAGCAGCACGTAAAGGAGCACCGCCACCGACCGGTTGCGCGGCGCGGTCGCGGCGGCCATGTAGAGGGCGAAGGCGGCGGCCGAGTACGGCTCCCGCGTCATGTGCAGGAACGTGGCCACGTTCAGCGCCGTCCCCACGACCACCACCACGGTCAACGGCCACTTCCGGCGCACCGCCAGCGGCAGCCCGACCAGCCCGGCGATCGCGTAACCCAGCCACCGCGGCCCGGTGACGTGCTGGACGAACTCCAGGTAGACCAGCGTCACCAGCACGCCCGCCAGCACGTCCAGCAGGTACAGGTAGACCGTGGGCAGCCAGGCGGGCAGACGTGATCGCACGAGCCGAAGGTAATCACGCGCGGCCCGCCGGACATCGGACCACGGTCCGACCCCGATCGCAGACCGCCGTCCGATCCGCCGGACCCCTCCGCCGGCGACGCTTGTCCCGTGATCGAAGTACGCGAACTCACCAAGCGCTACGGCGCCCACCGGGCCGTCGACGGGCTGAGCTTCCAGGTCGAACCCGGGTACGTGGCGGGCTTCCTCGGGCCCAACGGCGCGGGCAAGTCCACGACCATGCGCACGATCCTCGGCCTGGACCGCCCCACCAGCGGCGAGGCCCTGGTCGACGGCAAGCGCTACGCCGACATCCCCCGGCCCCTGCACCACGTCGGCGCGCTGCTCGACGCGAGCGCCGTGCACGGTGGCCGCAGCGTCTACAACCACCTGCGGGTGCTGGCGCGCAGCAACGGCATCGGCGTCGCGCGGGTCGTGGCGACGTTGGAGCGGGTCGGGCTCGCGGGCGTCGCGGGCCGGCGGGTCGGGACGCTGTCGCTGGGCATGAAGCAGCGCCTGGGCGTCGCGGCGGCCCTGCTCGGCGACCCGGCGGTGCTGCTGTTCGACGAACCGGTCAACGGCCTGGACCCGGAGGGCATCCGGTGGATCCGCCACCTGATGCGCGGGTTGGCGGCGGAGGGCCGCACGGTGCTGGTGTCCAGCCACCTGATGAGCGAGATGGCGTTGACCGCCGACCGGGTCGTGGTGATCGGGCGCGGCCGGCTGATCCTCGAAGCCTCGATGCGGGAGCTGACCGAGCGCTTCCAGCGCGACGTGCTGGTCCGCACCGGCGCGCCGGGCGAACTCGGGGCGGTCGTGGAACGGCTCGGCGGGACCGTCCGGCAGGAGGACGGCGCGCTGCTGGTGCACGGCATGAGCGCCTACGACATCGGCGAGGCCGCCGCCCACCGGCGCATCGCGGTGCACGAACTGACCCCGCGCAGCGCGTCCCTGGAGGACGCCTACCTGGAACTGACCGACGACAGCGTGGAGTACCGGACGGTGAACCGATGAGTGACGTGCTGGCGTCGGAGTTCCTCAAGCTGCGGACCGTCCGTTCGACGTTCTACCTGCTGTTGGTGCTGGTCCTCGCGTGGTTGGCGGGCGTGCTGGTGTCGTACCTGATGACCGCCGACTACGACAGCCAGCCGCCCGAGGTGCAGGTGAACTTCGGCGCGGCGGACCCCGGCATGGTGGTGCTGCCGTTCGGGCAGTTCGTGCTGGGCGCGGTGGGCGCGTTCGCGGTGACCACGGAGTACGGCAGCGGCATGATCCGGACCGCGCTGACCAGCGTGCCGCGCCGGGGGTCGCTGCTGCTGGCGAAGACCGCCGTCGTCGGCGGGGTGTCGGCGGTCGTGGGCGGGGTGGCGACGCTGCTGGGGTTCCTGTCCGGCGAGTGGATCACCGGCGACCGGCCCAAGCCGATCTCGGCCTACGACTCGTTCGGCGAGGCGTTGCCGACGCTGCTGGCCAACACCGCGTCGTTGACCATGATGGGCCTGTTCGGGCTGGGGCTCGGGTTCCTGCTGCGGTCCACGGCGGGTGTGCTGGTGACGTTGTGCGGGCTGCTGTTCGTGCTGCCGGGCATCACTTTGCTGCTGCCCGCGCCGTGGAACGACCGGTTGTACTCGGTGATGCCGACGGTCCTGGCTCCGCAGTTGGCGGGGGAGTTGCCGGGCGCGCCGTTGAGCCCGTGGGCGGCCGGGGTGGCGATGGTGGCTTACCTGGTGGTGGCGCTGGGCGGTGGGGCGGTGGTGCTGCTGCGCCGGGACGCTTGACGGGTGCGGAGCGGGGTCGTTATGGTCCGGATAGTTAGGAAACTTTCCTCACTAATTCCGCCGCCACGACCGCGGAGGAGGAACCGCATGGCACGACTCGGGACCGTCCTGGCCCTGGCGGCCACGCTGCTGCTGCCCGGCGCTCTCGTGGCACCCCAGGCGTCGGCGATGCCCGCCGGCTCACCGGCCGAGGTGAACGGTCAGCTCAGGGTGTGCGGCGTGAAGCTGTGCAACAAGCACGGGAAGCCGATCCAGCTGCGGGGCATGAGCACGCACGGCATCCAGTGGTACTCGCAATGCGTCAAGACCCAGTCGCTCGACGCGCTCGCGAACGACTGGAAGGCCGACGTGCTGCGCATCTCGATATACATCCAGGAAGGCGGGTACGAGACCAACCCGCGCAAGTTCACCGACATGGTGCACGGCTACATCGAGGAGGCCACCAAACGCGGCATGTACGCGCTGGTGGACTGGCACCAACTGACACCCGGCGACCCGAACCACAACACGTCGCGCGCGAAGACGTTCTTCAAGGAGATCGCCGCCCGGCACAAGAACAAGACCAACATCATCTACGACATCGCCAACGAGCCCAACGGCGTGTCGTGGTCGCGGGTGAAGTCCTACGCGGAACAGGTCATCCCGGTGATCCGCGCGGAGGACCCGGACAGCCTGGTGCTGGTCGGGACGCACGGCTGGTCCACCTTCGGCCTGTCGGACGGCAAGAACCCGCAGGAGGTCGTGAACAACAAGGTCAACGCGTCGAACGTGATGTACACGTTCCACTTCTACGCGGCCTCGCACGGCTCGGAGTACCTGAACACGCTGTCGAGGGTGGCCGACCAGGTGCCGGTGTTCGTGACGGAGTTCGGCACGCAGGAGGCGTCGGGCGACGGCGGCAACGACTTCACCCAGGCGCAGAGGTACCTGGACCTTCTGTCCGCTAAAAAGATTAGTTGGGTGAACTGGAATTTTTCCGACGATGAAAGGTCTGGGGCGGTGTTCAAGCCGGGCGCCTGCTCGGGCACGTCGTTCACGGGCACGAGCAAGCTGAAGCCCGCCGGGGTGTGGATCCGCGACCGCATCCGCACGGCGGACAACTTCCCGACCGGCTGAGGGCGGGGGTGACCGGCGGCCCGGGTGGGCCGCCGGTCACGGTGTCACGCCCAGGCCAGCCGCAGTCGTGGTCTCGCACGCCCGCTTCCGCGCCGCCCCGGCTCGCTGGCCGCCCGCCCGCCTGCTCGCCGCCTCCGCCCGCTCGCCGCCTCCGCCCGCCGGCAGCTCGGCTCAACCGCCGCAGCCCGGCCGGACCACCCCCCAGGCCCGCCCGCTGCCGCCCCGGCCACCACCGCACGAGCCGCCGGCCCACCGAGTCAGCGAGCCCGCCCACCGTCCACACCGGCCGCGAGCCTCCGATCACCCCGCCACCAGGCGCGTGACCAGCGGCCGGCCGGGACCGCCGGTTACGGTGTCCGGCGTGCCCGACTTCGCGCTCGGCCTAGCCGCCCTCGGACGTCCCGCCTACATCAACCTCGGCCGCGAGCACGCGCTCCCCGCCGAACGCGACGTCGACGCCATGCGCGCCGCCTGCCACGCGGTGCTCGACGCGGCCTACGCGGCGGGCGTCCGGCGCGTCGACGCGGCCCGCTCCTACGGCCGCGCGGAAGAGTTCCTGGCCCAGTGGCTCACCACGCGCGGACACCGGGACGTCCGGGTCTCCAGCAAATGGGGCTACGAGTACGTCGCCGACTGGCGGCGCGACGCCGACACGCACGAGGTCAAAGAGCACTCGCTCGAACGGTTCACCCGGCAGTGGGGTGAAACCGAGGCGTTGCTCGGCGCGCACGTCGGCCTCTACAAGGTGCACTCGCTGACCGACGACAGCCCGCTGTACGGCAACCCAGAGCTGCTTGCCGCCCTGGGCCGCCTGCGTGACTCGGGCGTGCGCCTGGGCTTCTCCACCTCCGGCCCGAAGCAGGCGGCCACCGTGCGTCGCGCGCTGGAGCTGGAGGTCGAGGGGCGGCGGTTGTTCGAGGCCGTCCAGTCCACCTGGAACGTGTTGGAGCCCTCGGTCGGGTCCGCGCTGGCGTGGGCGCACGAGTCGGGCGCGGAGGTGTTCGTCAAGGAAGGCATGGCCAACGGGCGGCTCGCCGTGGAACCGCCCGCCCGGATCCGGGAACTGGCCGCCAAGCACGACGTGGGTCCGGACGCGGTCGCCCTGGCCGCCGTGCGCGCCCAACCGTGGGTGGACGTGGTGCTGTCCGGCGCGGCCAGTGCGGACCAGCTGCACTCCAACCTGCGGGCCGCCGAGATCGACCTGGACCCGGAGGAGTTGTCCGACCTCGCCGAACCGGCCGAGCGGTACTGGGCTACGCGGGCGTCCCTGGCCTGGGAGTGAGCCGCACCGCGCCGGAGTCGAGGTCGATCGGGCCGCGCGGGGGCGCGCCGTCCTCCTCGTCGGCGCGCTTCATCAGCTCGGTCTGCCGCTCGTCCAGCTCGATGCGCTTGCTGCCGTGCATGATCTGGGTGAACTCGTCGAACGCCGCCCGCGACACGACCGGGTGACCCTTCCTGCGGCGCACGAACCGCCACACGCGCTCACCGGCCGCCAACGCCACCAGCAGCACGGCGAGGCCGGGAATCGACATCGCGAAGATCATGCCCAGCACGAGAACCACCCCAGGATCAGCGCCCGACCGTCCGGCACCACCGGCCAGTCGGGGTCGTCGGCCTTCGCCCGCACGTCGGCGACGTCCATCCACCCGCCCCACGCCACTTCCTCGGCCTGGAGCGTGAACGGGCCGTCGCTGCGCACCTCGTAAACGTGCGCGATGTAGCGAATGGTTCCGTCCACGAACGGCGTCTTGAAACGAAATTCCGGGCGCTCGTGGACACCCAGCTCTTCGGCCAACTCCCGCACGGCGCACTCGTCGGGCGTCTCGCCCGCCGAAACCACACCGCCGCACGTCGGGTCGTACAGGCCGGGGTAGACGTCCTTGGTGTCGGTGCGGCGATGCACGAACAGCCGTTCACCGTCCAGCGACCGCACGACGATCGCCGCGCACGCGTGCCACAGGCCCTCGGCGCGCATCCGCTCGCGGGTCGCCGACCCGACCGGTTCGCCGTTCTCGTCCACCACAAGCACGTGTTCCACACGAAGATCCTCCCCAGGTCGTACCGGAAGGTGCTACCCCGGACCGACGCCCGCCGACCCGCACCGTTCCTACCTTCGTGACCGTCGCGTCACGCCGCGAGGCCGCCGTCGGCTTGTCGCGTCGCCTTTCCCGACGATCGCGCTTTTCGATCGGCGGGAAACGCGGCGCGACGAGCCGACTCCCGGGCGGCCGAGCCGCGCGCCGGAGGCGCGCCATTGAACACAGGAGGAGTTGTGCCCACATCCCTGCGGCTCGCTGTCGCCGAGTTCCGCGCTCGGCCGGGGCGCGCCGTGCTGCCGGGTATCGCGCTGGTCGTCGGCGTCGCCTGCCTGCTGGCGTCCCTGATGCTCAGCGACGCCATGAACCGCGCCGTCAACGACGGGTCGCCGGTAGTGCCGCCCGACGTGGACCTGGTGGTCCGCACGGTGCCCTACGAGCGCGCGGTGCTCGACCAGTCGGTGGCGGACAAGGTGGCGGCGGTGCCGGGGGTGCGGCAGGTCCTGCCGGCCCGCGTGCTGGAGACGGACCTGCTGCTCCAGGACGGTCGGGCGAGCGAGCGGCGGACCCGGGCGGACGTCGAGGTGGACCGCGACGGGTTGCGCCGGGTGCCGATCCTGGACGGCCGTTCGCCCGCCCGCGACGGCGAGATCGCGATCGACCGCGTCACCGCCTACCAGCGCGGACTGCGACCGGGCGCGTCGGTGAAGATGGCCGACGCCGCCGGCAAGCCCGTCGACGTGGTGGTCCGGGGCATCACCAAGCGCGGCGCGACCGGTGACGAACCCCGGATCGTGGTCGGCGAGGGCCTCGCGGCGCGGCTCGGCGGTACGCCGGACTTCCTGTCGCTGCACGTCGTCGGAGGTGACGCGGCGGCGATCGCGCAGGCGTTGGGCGAGGGGTACCGGGTGGACCCGGCGGCGTCCGTGCGGGTCGAACCGCTCGACGACGAGCTGGCCGTGGTGTTCCTGCCGTTCAGCATCCTGGCCCTGGCGACCTCGGTGTTCGTGGCGTCGGCGACGTTCCGCGCGGTCTACGCGCAGCGGCAGCGGCACACCGCCCTGCTGCGCTGCCTGGGCGCCCACCGGGGACCCCTGGTCTGGGCGAACCTGTTGGAAGCGCTGCTGACCGGGGCCGTGGCGGGCGCGCTGGGCGCGGTGCTGGGCGGCACGGTGGCGTGGCTGCTGGCGCGGCTGTTCGACGCCACGGGGCTGTCCGCGCTGCTGGGCGCGGTGGAGTTGAGCCCGCCGCTGCTGCCGACGGTGGGGCAGCTGGTGCTGGGCGTGTCGGTGGCGGCCGTGCTCAGCGCGTTCGCCGCGGTCCGGCCGTCGCTGGCCGCCGCGCGGATCTCGCCGCTGGCCGCGTTGCGCACGTCCGAGGGGCAGACGCCGGACCGGGCCGTGGTGCGCCGCCGCCGGGTGTTCGGCGTGGTCCTGGTCGGGGCGGCGGCCGTGATGGCCGTGCTCGGCGTGCTGGCCAAGGGGTCCATGGCGGCGATCTTCCTGATCCTGTTCTCCGGCATCGCCGCCGTCGCGGGGCTGTTCGGGGTGCTCGGGCCGGTCGTGGTGCCCGGTCTGGGGCGGATCTTCGGGTCGGTGGCGAGCCGGTTCGGCGGCGCGCAGTGGAAGCTCGCGGCGGCCGAGGTGCGGCGGGTGCCGCAGCGGTCGGCGTCGGTGGCGATGCCGTTGCTGCTGGCCGCCGCGATGGTCACCTACTTCGCCGTCACGGTCGGCTCCGCGCAGCGCCTGGAGGACGAGTTCAGCAACGAGCCCCGGCCGGACGCGGTGGTCGTGGACTCCGGCGGACGGGCCCTGGACGCGCGCGCGGCGGCGGCGGTGAACCGGCCCGAGGTGGCGGGCAGCGTCGTCCTGCACACCGCCCGGGGGAGCCAGGTGGACGAGGAGGGCGAGGCGTTCCCGACCACGGTCGCGGGAGCCGACCCCGAGCAGGTGCGGGCGTTCCTGGGCGGTCGGGCCGACGACTTCCGGCCCGGGACGGTGCTGCTGGACGAGTTCACCGCGCGCGAACTCGGCGCGGTGGTCGGGCAGCCGGTCACCCTCGACGGCCTGCCCGGTGGCGCGCGCACGGCCACGGTCGTGGGCACCGTGCCCGGCACGCTGGTCGACCACGTGGACGCGATCATCGCCGACACGACCCTCGCGCCCGCCTCGCGCGTCCTGGTGAAGCTGCGCCCCGGCGCCGACCCTGCCGCGTTCCAGAGCGCCGTGCGGGCCGGTCTGAAGGACGCCCCGACCGTTCTCGTGAACACCAAAGCCGAAGCGAACGCGCAGAACCAGCACTACATGGATCTGGGAATCCTGATGCTGATGGTGTTGCTGGGACTTTCTGTGGCGGTCGCCGTGACCGGCATCGGCACCGCGCTCACGATCTCCGTGCAGGAGCGGCGCAAGGAGATGGCGCTGCGGCGGGCGCTGGGCGTGACCAGGGGCGGCCTCCAGGGCGGCGTGCTGGCCGAGGCGGTGCTGTTGGCGCTGGTCGGAGTGCTCGGCGGGGGCATCTTCGGACTGGTGTACGCGGAGCTGACGCTGTTGGCGTTCGGGGTGTTCGCCTGGCCCACCGCCTCGCTGGTCCCGCTGCTGGTCGGCGGCCTGGGCGTGGTCGTGCTGGCCGTGCTCGCGGCCTTCGGCCCGGCCCGCGGCGCGTCCCGGATCCGGCCGGCGGCCGGTCTGGCCGCAGGGTGAAACGCGACGCCGGCACACACGCAATGTCGGTGGCACGTCGTAGGCTGCGGGGTATGCGGCGGATCATGGGAACCGAAGTCGAGTACGGCATCGCGGTGCCGGGTGACGCGACCGCCAACCCGGTCCTGACCTCGACACAGGTGGTGCTGGCCTACGCGGCCGCCGCCGACGTGCCGCGGGCGCGCCGGGCGCGCTGGGACTACGAGGTGGAGTCGCCGCTGCGCGACGCGCGCGGTTTCGACCTCGGCGCGCCCGGCGGCCACCCCGGCGACAGCGACGTGGAGGACCTCGGGGCCGCCAACGTCATCCTCACCAACGGCGCCCGGCTCTACGTCGACCACGCCCACCCCGAGTACTCCGCGCCCGAGGTCACCAACGCGCGCGACGCGGTGATCTGGGACAAGGCGGGGGAGCGGGTGATGGAGGAGGCCGCCATGCGCGCCGCCACCGTCCCCGGCCAGCCCCGCCTGCAGCTCTACAAGAACAACGTCGACGGCAAGGGCGCCAGCTACGGCACCCACGAGAACTACCTGATGCAGCGCAGCACCCCGTTCACCGCCGTGATCGCGGGGCTCACGCCGTTCTTCGTGTCCCGCCAGGTCGTGGTGGGCTCCGGGCGGGTCGGCATCGGCCCGTCCGGCGAGGAGGCGGGCTTCCAGCTGTCCCAGCGCTCGGACTACATCGAGGTCGAGGTCGGCCTGGAGACCACGCTCAAGCGCGGCATCATCAACACCCGCGACGAGCCGCACGCCGACGCCGACAAGTACCGGCGGCTGCACGTCATCATCGGCGACGCGAACCTGGCCGAGTACTCCACCTACCTCAAGGTCGGCACCACCTCGCTGGTGCTGGACATGATCGAGGCCGGCCGCCGGTTCGACGACCTGCGGCTGCACGACCCGGTGCGGGCCGTGCACCAGATCAGCCACGACCCGACGCTCAAGACACGGGTGGAGCTGGCCGGCGGGCGCAAGTTCACCGGATTGGACCTGCAGTACGCCTACTTCGAGCGCGCCTCGGAGTTCATCGAGAAGGAGGGCGCCGGCGACCGCGAGGTGCTGCGCGTGTGGGGCGAGGTGCTCGACGCGCTGGCCCGCGACCCGCAGGAGTGCGCCGACCGGCTCGACTGGCCCGCCAAGCTGCGCCTGCTGGAGGGCTACCGGGCGCGCGACGGCCTGGCCTGGGGCTCGCCCCGGCTGCACCTGGTCGACCTGCAGTACTCCGACGTGCGGCTGGACAAGGGCCTCTACAACCGGCTGGTCGCCCGCGGCTCGATGAAACGCCTGGTCAGCGAGGAGGAGGTGCGTGCCGCGGTGCTCGCGCCGCCGGAGGACACCCGCGCCTACTTCCGCGGCCGGTGCCTGGAGCGCTACCCCACCTCGGTGGCGGCGGCGTCCTGGGACTCCGTGATCTTCGACCTCGGGCGCGAGTCACTGGTCCGGATCCCCACCCTCGAACCCCTGCGCGGCACGAAAGCACACGTCGGGGCGTTGTTGGAGGCGTCGGACACCGCCGAGCAGCTCGTGGAGGCGCTCACCCGCGGTTGATCGACAAACCCGAGTGGCAGGCTTCAAATGTCGGACCTGGTGGGTAATGTTGACCGCAAGGACCGGAGAAACGGGGAGGTCGACATGGCCCAGGAACAGGTCCAGAAGCAGGGCGGCGGCGACGGTGACGACGGCGCCGACGGCGCTGCCGCCGCCGGCCAGGAGCGTCGCGAGAAGCTCGGCGAGGACGTGGACGCCATCCTCGACGAGATCGACGACGTCCTGGAGGAGAACGCCGAGGACTTCGTCCGCGCGTACGTGCAAAAGGGCGGCGAGTAGCAGCCAACTGCGGATCTAGGAGAAAAACGCACCTATGGACCACAGCTCGACCGGGCACTACCCGGCCGCGTCGCTGCCCCCGGCCTACCTCCGGCCGGGGTCGTCGTCGTTCACCGACTTCCTGCGCGCCCAAGCCCCCGAACTGCTGCCGTCCGCGCGGCACTACCCGGAGGGCGCGGTCGTGCAGGCGCCGCACGGCACCACGATCGTGGCGCTGACGTTCAAGGGCGGCGTGGTGATCGCGGGCGACCGGCGCGCCACGATGGGCAACATGATCGCCCAGCGCGACATGAAGAAGGTCTTCGTCACCGACGACTACTCGGCGGTGGGCATCGCGGGCACGGCGGGCATCGCGGTCGAGATCGTCCGGCTCTTCGCGGTCGAGCTGCGGCACTACGAGAAGATCGAGGGCGTCTCGCTGTCGCTGGACGGCAAGGCCAACCGGCTCTCGGCGATGATCAAGGGCAACCTCGACGCGGCGCTGGCGGGCCTGGCGGTCGTGCCGCTGTTCGCGGGCTTCGACACCGACGCGCCCGACCCCGAGCGCGCCGGCCGGATCGTGTCCTACGACGTGACCGGCGGCCGGTACGAGGAGACCCAGGGCTACGCGGCCGTCGGGTCGGGCTCGGTGTTCGCGAAGTCGTCGCTGAAGAAGCTCTACGACCCGGACGCGGAGGCCCAGGCGGCCGTGCGCACCGCGGTCGAGTCGCTCTACGACGCGGCCGACGACGACTCGGGCACCGGCGGGCCGGACCTGATCCGGAAGATCTACCCGGTGATCGTGACGATCACGGGCGCCGAGGGCGCGGTGCAACTGTCCGAGGCGGAGACCGCCGCGCACGCCGAGGCCGTCATCGAGGGCCGCCGCTCCAGCCCCACCGGCTGAGCACCCCGTCCCATCCGCCGAGCTTGTAGGAGCCGCAGCAGTGACCCTGCCGTTGTACGCCTCACCCGAGCAGATCCTCCGGGACCGCTCGGAGTACGCCCGGAAAGGCATCGCCCGTGGCCGCAGCGTGGTCGTGCTGCGCTACGCCGACGGCGTCCTGTTCGTGGCGGAGAACCCGTCCGCGACCCTCCACAAGGTCTCCGAGATCTACGACCGGATCGGCTTCGCGGCCGTGGGCCGGTACAGCGAGTTCGAGAACCTGCGCCAGGCGGGGATCCGCTTCGCCGACATCCGCGGTTACCAGAACGACCCGCGCGACGTGACGGGCCGGTCGCTGGCGAACGTGTACGCGCAGACCCTCGGCTCGGTGTTCAGCGAGCAGATCAAGCCGCTGGAGGTGGAGATCTGCGTGGCCGAGGTCGGCACGGAGCCGGACGAGGACACCCTGTACCGCCTGACCTACGACGGTTCGATCGTGGAGGAGCCGCAGTACGTCGTGATGGGCGGCCAGGCCGAGGCGACCGGCAACGCCCTGAAGGACGCCTACGCGGAGAACCTGCCGCTGGCCGAGGCCGTGCAGGTGGCGGTGAAGGCCCTGAGCACGGGCAGCACCAGCACCGGCAACGGCAAGCCGGACCTGCTCGACCAGCCGAAACTGGAGGTGGCGGTCCTGGAACGCAACCGCCCCCGCCGAGCCTTCCGCCGCATCAAGGGCGCGGCCCTGACCCCACTCCTCCCGTCGGAGGCGACCCCGGCCGCTCCCGCCAAGGGTGGGGGCAAGAAGAAGCCGGTGACCGACGTGCAGTTGCCGCCGAACGGCGACGAGAAGTAGCGCGCGTGGTTCGAGCGAGCCCCGGTGAAGGCCCCCGATCTTCGGGGGCCTTCACCGTCTCCCGGACGAATCACCCGAAGGAGTGATGGTTCTGTAACGGTGTTTCGGACGACTCGCGCGTCGCAGTGACAAAGGAGCGCGGCGCGGCTGCCCCATCGAGCCACGGCCACGACGACGCTGGGCCTGAGCCACCTCCGGACCCGAGCCACCTCCGGACCCGAGCCACCTCCGAGACCGAGACGACCTCCGGGACCGAGCCAGCTCGGGGTTCGAACCGACGAACCTCGCCACCGCCGCCGCCTTAACCTTGCCCGACTCAAGCCCCGCCCACCCGGCCAAGCCGCCGACCCGCTGAAGCCGCCGACCCGCTGAACCCGCCGACCCGCTGAAGCCGCCGACCCGCTGAAGCCGCCGACCCGCTGAAGCCGCCGACCCGCTGAAGCCGCCGCGCCGCCCGCCAGCACCATCGCGCCGCCCGCCGCCGCCTGCCGCCCGCCCGAGCGCTCACGCCGCTCGCGACGCCGCCGCAGCGAAGCCTTCGCGCCCGCCGAGCCGAGCATCCGCCCAGAGCCGCCGGACCGCCCAGAGCCGCCGTGCTGCGCCGAGTTGCCGGGCTGCGCCGAGCCGCCGTGGTCACGCCCGGGTCGCCGCCGGCGAGCGTCGCGCCGAGACGTTCGGCCCGAATCCCGACCCGCCGACCCGTGCCCACGCGCACGGACGGGAGGTCCGGCGCCGCAGCCGGACCTCCCGTATGCGGGTCGTGGGTCAGGCGGTTGCCTGGGACAGCAGTTCGCCGGTGCGTTCCCGTACCGACGGCGTGTCCAGGCCCCGGACCACGACCGTGGTCCGTCGGCGGAGGACGTCGTCGACCTCGGTGGCCCACTCGTAGCGGCTCGCGTGGGCCACCTGGGCCCAGATGTCCGGGCCGTCCGGGTGGACGCGGTCCAGGAGGGTCGGGTCTTCCAGGGCCAGTGCCAGGACCTCGTGGCTGACGGTTCCGTAGTGCGTGGCCAGGTGTTTGACCACGTCGTCGGGCAGGGTCGGGAGTTCGCGTTCCAGCACGGCGCCCACGCGGTCGGGGAGGGCGGCGCCCGGGAGGGCCGACGGGACGCCGTCGAAGGCGTGGCTCAGGTCGCGGCCCAGGGCCTCGCCCACGCGGGCCAGGACGGAGCCGCCGATGCGGCGGAACGTCGTCCACTTCCCGCCGGCCACGCTGATCATGCCGCCGCGGCCGGCGGTGATGACCGTTTCGCGCTTGGCGTGGCTGGTGTCGCCCGCCCCGCCCGGCAGCACCCGCAGACCGGCGAAGGTGTACGCCAGCTTCGAGCGGTCCAGGGCCTCGGAGCGGATGCCGGTGGACGCCTCGCCCAGGATCTGGCTGATGTCCTGCTCCGAGCACGCCACGTCGGCCGGGTCGCCCTCGTACGCCTCGTCCGTGGTGCCCAACAGCAACTGACCCTCCCACGGGATCGCGAACGACACGCGCACGTCGTCCACCGGGATGGTCATGGCCGCACGCCACGGCGTGTCGGTCTTCAGCACCAGGTGCGCGCCCTTGGACAGGCGGATGCTCGGCGCGGCCGTCGGGTCCTCCATGCGGCGCAGTTTGTCCAGCCACGGGCCGGTCGCGTTGACGACCACCGTCGCGTCCACGCCGAAGGACGAGCCGTCGAGGCGGTCGCGCAGTTCCACGCCGGAGACGAGCGAGCCGCGTTTGCGCAGGCCCACCACCTCGACGTGGTTCAGCAGGACGGCACCCGCCTCGGCCGCCGCACGCGCCGCGGTGATGGCCACGCGGCTGTCGTTCATCTGGTGGTCGTAGTACAGGGCCGCGCCGCGCAGCCCCTCGGTCCGGAGCTGCGGGACGTACTCCTGCGCCCGCCGCGCCGACAGGACCTTGCCCATGCCGTCGCCGAACCCGGACAGCGCCGAGTACAGCATCACCCCCGCGCCCAGGACGGGCCGCGAGTGCGGCCCGCCCCGGTACACCGGCACCAGGAACGGCAGCGGCCGGACCAGGTGCGGCGCGAGCCGGTCACCCAGCGCGCGTCGTTCGGCGTGGTTCTCGCGCACCATCGGCACCGCGCTCGGCCCCATGGCCAGGTAGCGCAACCCGCCGTGCACGAGCTTGGACGACGCGCTGGAGGTGGCGCCGGCGAAGTCACCGGCCTCCACCAGCGCCACCCGCAGGCCCGACCGGGCCGCCGCCCACGTCGTGGCGATGCCCAGGGCACCACCACCGATCACGACCAGGTCGAAGGCGCCGTGTCCCAGCGCCTCGCGTGCCCTGGCCCGTTGCTCACTCATCGTTGTCGTCCTCGTCAATCCAGCCGACGGTCCGCTCGACCGCCTTCTTCCACTTGCGGTATCCCTTGTCCCTGGTCTTCGGGTCCATGGACGGCAGCCACTCGGCGGCCTTGTGCCAGTTCTCCCGCAGCGACTCGGTGTCCGACCAGTAGCCGACCGCCAGGCCGGCCGCGTAGGCGGCGCCCAGGCAGGTGGTCTCGGCGATGATCGGCCGCACCACGGGCACGTCCAGGACGTCGGCCAGGAAACCCATGAGCAGGTTGTTGGCGGTCATGCCGCCGTCGACCTTCAGCGTCGTCAACTCCACGCCGGAGTCGGCGTTCATCGCGTCCACGACCTCGCGGGTCTGCCACGCGGTGGCCTCCAGCACGGCGCGCGCGATGTGGCCCTTGTCGATGTAGCCGGTCAGGCCGGCGATGACGCCGCGCGCGTCGGAGCGCCAGTGCGGCGCGAACAGGCCGGAGAACGCGGGCACGAAGTACGCGCCGCCGTTGTCCTCGACCGACCGGGCCAGCGTCTCGATCTCGGGGGCGGAGGAGATCAGGCCCATCTTGTCGCGGAACCACTGCACCAGCGCGCCGGTCACCGCGATCGCGCCCTCCAGCGCGTAGGACGCGGGCTGGTCGCCGATCTTGTAGCCGACCGTGGTGAGCAGGCCGTTCTGCGACAGGATCGGCTTGTCACCGGTGTTGACCAGCAGGAAGCTGCCGGTGCCGTAGGTGCACTTGCCCTCGCCGGGCGCGTAGCAGGTCTGGCCGAACAGCGCCGCCTGCTGGTCGCCCAGCGCGGAGGCCACCGGGACGCCCTCCAGGGTGCCGGTCGCGTGGCCGTAGACCTCGGCGGAGGAGCGGATCTCGGGCAGCATCGCGCGCGGCACGCCGATCGCGTCGACCAGTTCGTCGTCCCAGTCGAGCGTTTGGAGGTTCATCAGCATGGTGCGGCTGGCGTTGGTCACGTCGGTGACGTGCCGGCCGGTGAGCTTCCAGATCAGCCAGGTGTCGATGGTGCCGAACAGCACCTCGCCCCGCTCGGCGCGCTCGCGCAGGCCGTCGACGTGGTCGAGCAGCCAGCGGACCTTCGGGCCGGAGAAGTAGGTGGCCAGCGGCAGGCCGCACTTGTCGCGGAACCGGTTCTGCTCGCCCAGTTCCTTGACCAGCTGGTCGGTGCGGGTGTCCTGCCAGACGATCGCGTTGTGCACCGGCACGCCGGTGGCCTTGTCCCACACGACGGTGGTCTCGCGCTGGTTGGTGATGCCGACCGCGGCGAGGTCGTGGACGGTCAGCGACGCCTTCTGGAGGGCGCCGTGCACCACGTCGAGCACGTTGGCCCAGATCTCCTCGGCGTCGTGCTCGACCCAGCCGGGCTTGGGGAAGATCTGCCGGTGCTCCTTCTGCGCCACGGAGACGATGCCGCCGCCGTGGTCGAAGACGATGCACCGGGAGGACGTGGTGCCCTGGTCGATTGCTGCCACGAAAGACTTGGCGGAGTTGCTGCTCACGGGGTTGCTCCTCAGAAGACGGCGATGTCGACCAGACCGGCAAATGCTCCACCGATCAGCGGACCAACGACGGGGATCCAGGCGTATCCCCAGTCCGATCCACCCTTTCCGGGGATCGGCAGGACGGCGTGCGCGATGCGGGGACCGAGGTCGCGCGCGGGGTTGATGGCGTACCCGGTGGGGCCGCCGAGGGACATGCCGATGCCGACCACGAGCAGCGCGACGATCAGCGCGCCGGTGCCCGAGGTGGACAGGCCCTTGGTCTGGCCGGTGGCCAGGATGACGAAGACCAGCACGAACGTCGCGATGATCTCGGTGAGCAGGTTCTGCGCGGTGTTGCGGATCTCGGGGCCGGTGGAGAAGATCCCGAGCACCTCGCCCTCGTTGGCGCGGAACTGGCCGAGGTAGGCCAGGTAGCACAGGACGGCGCCGACGAACGCGCCGAGGAACTGGGCGATGAGGTAGAGCGGGACGGTGGCCCAGTCGCCCGAGTGGATCGCGAGGCCCAGCGTGACGGCCGGGTTGAGGTGCGCGCCGGACAGGGGCGCGGTCGCGTAGGCCGCCGCCAGCACGGCGAAGCCCCAGCCGAACGTGATCACCACCCAGCCGGCCCCGTTGGACTTCGACCTCGCCAACACCACACCCGCCACCACGCCGTTGCCCAGCAGCAACAGCAGGGCGGTGCCCAGGAACTCCCCGATGAAGATCGACTGGTTGGTCATCCGCGCGCCCTCTCTGGCCTGAATGCCGTTCGACAATGTCGTACGGTGCGCGTGAATCCTGTGCCGACGCTCACAAGATGTCAACCCTCCGGAAACGACCGATTTACCAGGGGATGGCGCCCAGCTCGCGCGAGATGGACCGCGCGGCCTCCCGGACGAAGGAGACGAGCTCGGTGCGCGGCTGCCGGTCGGCGTCGCACAGCCGCTCGATCGGGCCGGAGATCCCCACCGCGCCGACGGTCACCGCCCGCCGGTCGCGGATGGGCGCCGCGAGCGACACCTCACCCTCGACCAGCTCCTCCACGTCGCACGCCCAGCCACGCTGCCTGACCTGCTCCAACGCGTCGCTGAGCCGGTCGAGGTCGGTGATCGTGGCCTTGGTGAACGCCTTCAGCGGCTCGTCGTCCACATGGCCCACGGGGTCGTTGGCGAGCAGCACCTTGCCCATCGCGCAGGCGTGCGCGGGCAGCAGGGCGCCGACTTCGAGGACCTGCCGGGAGTTGTCCGGGCGGAAGACGTGGTGCACGACCAGCACCTGGCCCTCGTGCAACGTGCCGATGCGGACGCTCTCCATGCTGCGGGCGGCCAGCGAGTCCGACCAGTTCAGCGCGCGGGTGCGCAGCTCGTTGCCGTCGAGGTAGCTGGAGCCGATGTGGAACAGCGCCGCGCCGAGCTGGTACTTGCCCGTGTCGGGGCTCTGCTCGACGAACCCGACCAGCTGCAACGTGCGCAGGATGCCGTGCACGGTGGGTTTGGGCAGCTCAAGGGCGCGGGCGAGTTCGCCGACCCCCATCCGACGCGCGCCACTGGCGAGCAGCCGCAGCACCGCGGCTGCCCGTTCGATGGACTGGATCGGACCGGGCACGAGATCACTGTAGCCCCAACCCGTTCGACCATGTCGAATTGGCGCGCGTCACAGGTCGAGCGCCCAGGTCTCCTCGACCACGTCCGCGCCCCACTTGCGGACCGGCCTCTCCGCGACCGGCGTGAAGCCCGCGCGCCGGTAGATGCCCTGCGCCACCGCCACGTCGGACACCGTCTCCAGCACGATCCGCCGGTACCCGGCGCGGCGGGCGAAGCGGACGCACTCCTCGACCAGGCGCTTGCCGATGCCCAAGCCCCGGGCCTGCGGTTCGACCAGCAGCAGGCGCAGTTGGGCGGTGTCCTCGGACGCCCGCACGCAGAAGATCGACCCGGCCGGCTCGCCGTCCACCTCGGCGATCCACGCCGCCTCGCGGTGCGGGTCGTGGTGCTCGGCGTAGTCGGCGACGACCCGCGCGACCAGCGCCTCGAACGTCCAGTCGTAGCCGTGCTCCTCCGCGTACCGGACCCCGTGCCGGTGCACGACCCAGCCCAGGTCGCCGGGCCGCGGCGGGCGCAGCAGGTACGCGCGGTCGGCCCCGGTGAGCAGGCGCCGGATGCGTCGCATCGCCCCGACCAGGGCCGTGCGGTCGGCGGGCGGGACGCGGTCGAGCAGCGCGCCGATCTCGGCGTTCGAACGGGCGTCGAGGTCGGTCAGCACGGCCCGGCCCGCGTCGGTCAGGCCCACGACCTGGCGGCGGGCGTCGCCGGGGGAGGCCGCGCGGGTGATCAGGCCCTCGCGGTCGAACCGGGCCAGGATGCGGCTCAGGTAGCCCGCGTCCAGGCCCAGCCCGGTGCGCAGCGCGGCCGTCTCGGCGGTGCCGGTGGACAGCTCGAACAGCACCCGGACCTCGGTCAGCGAGTACGGCGAGTCGAGGTAGGCGTTGTCGAGGATGCCGATCACGCCGGTGTAGAAGCGGTTGAACGCCCGAACGTCCGCGACCGTCATCCTTGACTCCCTCAACAGAACCGTTGACCGAGTCAAACGATAGCGGTCACGACCGGTAGACGGCCAGCGCCGCCGGGCGGGCGCGGAACTGGAACGTCGAACCGGTGGGCCCGACCTCGCCGTCCGTGGCGATCGCCACCGAGCCGTCCAGCACCCGCACGTCCAGCCAGCGCGTCTCCAGGTGCTTGTAGGTGCGGCTCTGGTTGAGCGACCCCAGCAGCGCCCCGAGGAAGAACCGCGCCCGCGAGAACCGGGTGTCCGCGCGGATGTACCGCACGTCCATCAACCCCCGGTCCAGCGCCGGGCGCATGGTCGGCGCGAACCCCTTCGGCCGGTACGGGCCGTTGCCCACGAACAACATCCACACCAGGTGCCGCTCGCCGTTGAGCTCCACGCGCAGCGGCCGGGACGTGCGCAGCACCTTGAACAGCGCGATCGCCGCCGCCGGCCACTTGCCCCAGCGGTCCTGGAGCTTGTCGCGCAGCCGCACCATGTCCGGGTAGCCGCCCAGCGACGCCGTGTTGACGAACCAGCGCGGACCCTCGCCGTCCACGGTCACCGCCGCCAGGTCGACCAGCACGCCGTCCCCGGCGGCCACGGCCCGCGCCGCGTCCTCCAGTCCGGTCGCGCCCACGTCGCGGGCGAAGTGGTTCAGCGTCCCGGCCGGGATCAGCACCAGCGGCAGCCGGTTGGCCGCCGCCACGGCCGCCACCGCCGCGACCGTCCCGTCCCCGCCCGCGACACCCAAGGCGCGCGGGCCGTAGTCGGCCACCACCGTGTCCAGCTCGTCCACCTCCACCACGCGGGCCTTGGGCCAGGTCCGCGCGATGTCCTCCGACGGGTCGCCGCCGAAGCCCGACGCCGGGTTGACCACCACGACCAGGCCCTCGCCGTCGATGAGCTGCTCCAGGGCGTGGTGCTCGCGCGCCGACGCCGCCTCGGTCTGCCCGATCGGCCACCAGCGCCTGGTCAGCAGGGCCGCGCCGGCGCCGATCAGGGCGCCCGCCGCCACGTCGGACGGCCAGTGCACCCCGGTGTGCACCCGCGAGTACGCCACCGCCGCCGCGACCGGCGCGACCACCGCGCCCAGCGCGGGCGACTCCATCGCGACCGCCGTGGTGAACGCCGCCGCCGACGCCGCGTGCCCGGACGGGAACGACGACGACGTGGGCCGCTTGGTCAGCCGGCGGTGCACCGGCAGCAGCTCGGCCGCCGGTCGGCGGCGCGGCAGCAGGCGCTTGGCGACCAGGCTCGCGCTGAAGCTCGCCCCCGCGATCGAGGCCACCCCACGCAGCCCCGCCCGCCGCGGCCGGCCCTTGCGCAGCGCGAGCACGCCGGCCACGCAGAGCCACAGGACGCTGTGGTTGGCGGCCTTCGAGAGTTTTTTCATCCCCCGATCGAGGGGGGACGGCCGCAGCCGCCCGCTGTGCCTCATCAGGGCCTCGTCCAGGCGGTTCACTCGTCGGAGCACACGAGAACGTTATCCGCGCAAACCGCGCGCCGCCCGATTGGATCACTGAGGAAACGGCTGAATGCGCCTACTGTTGAGGGATGCAGCGGCGGATCTTCGGCATTGAGACTGAGTTCGGGGTGACCTGCACCTTCCACGGGCAGCGCAGGCTGTCCCCGGATGAGGTCGCGCGGTATCTGTTCCGCCGGGTCGTCTCGTGGGGGCGTTCCTCGAACGTGTTCCTGCGCAACGGCTCTCGGCTCTACCTGGACGTGGGGTCGCACCCCGAGTACGCGACAGCGGAGTGCGACGACCTCGCCCAGCTGGTGACGCACGACAAGGCCGGCGAACGAATCCTCGAAGACCTGCTCGTCGACGCCGAGCGCAGGCTCGCCGACGAGGGCATCGGGGGCGACATCTTCCTGTTCAAGAACAACACCGACTCGGCCGGCAACTCCTACGGCTGCCACGAGAACTACCTGGTCGCCCGGGCCGGGGAGTTCTCGCGCATCGCCGACGTGCTGCTGCCGTTCCTGGTGACCAGGCAGCTCATCTGCGGCGCGGGCAAGGTGCTCCAGACCCCGCGCGGCGCCGTGTACTGCCTGTCCCAGCGCGCCGAGCACATCTGGGAGGGGGTGTCCAGTGCCACCACCCGGTCCCGACCGATCATCAACACCCGCGACGAGCCGCACGCCGACGCCGAGCGGTACCGCCGCCTGCACGTGATCGTCGGCGACTCGAACATGTCCGAGGTGACCACGCTGCTCAAGGTGGGCAGCGCGAACCTGGTCCTGGAGATGATCGAGCAGGGCGTGCAGTTCCGCGACTTCAGCCTGGACAACCCGATCCGCGCCATCCGCGAGATCAGCCACGACCTGACCGGGCGGCGCACGGTGCGCCTGGCGGGCGGCAAGGAGGCCTCGGCGCTGGACATCCAGCGCGAGTACTACGAGCGGGCCGTCGAGCACGTGGCCAAGCGGGCGCCGGACCCGATGGCCGAGCGCGTGCTGGAGCTGTGGGGTCGCACGCTGGACGCGGTCGAGGCGGAGGACCTGTCCAAGATCGACCGCGAGATCGACTGGGCCATCAAGTACCGCTTGATGGAGCGCTACCAGGCCAAGCACGACATGGACCTGTCCAACCCGCGCATCGCCCAGCTCGACCTCGCCTACCACGACATCCGGCGCGGCCGGGGCATCTTCGACCTGCTCCAGCGCAAGGGGCAGGTGGACCGGGTGACCGACGACGGCGAGATCGAGGCCGCCAAGGACACCCCGCCGCAGACGACGCGGGCCAAGCTGCGCGGTGACTTCATCGCCGCCGCGCAGGCCGCGGGCCGCGACTTCACCGTCGACTGGGTGCACCTCAAGCTCAACGACCAGGCGCAGCGGACCGTGCTGTGCAAGGACCCGTTCCGCGCGGTGGACGAGCGGGTGGAGCGGCTGATCTCCTCCCTCTAGCCCTAGCGGACCCGGAAGGCTCTTCGTGAGGCTCACACCTCATGAAGAGCCTTCTGCTTGTCGCCGCCGTGGCGGCGTCGCTGCTGGTGGCCCCGGTCGCTTCGGCTTCGTCGGGGTGGGAGTCGCGGCCGACCGGGGTGGACGCGCGGTTGCGCGGCCTGTCGGCGGTGTCGCCCCGGGTGGCGTGGGTCAGCGGCAGCGCGGGGACCGTGCTGCGGACGGTCGACGGTGGTGCCACCTGGGCGTCGGTGGGTCCGCCGGGAACCTCGGACCTGCAGTTCCGGGACGTGCAGGCGTTCGACGCGCGGCACGCCGTGGTGCTGTCGATCGGGCCGGGGGAGTCCTCGCGGATCTACCGGACGGTCGATGGCGGGGCCTCCTGGACCGAGACGTTCCGCAACACCGACCCGGCGGCGTTCTACGACTGCGTGGCGTTCTTCGACCGGTGGCGCGGGCTGGCGATGAGCGACCCGGTGGACGGGCGGTTCCGGGTGCAGCGGACGTTCGACGGCGGTCGGACGTGGTCGCAGGTGCCCGCGTCGAACTTCCCGCCGGCCCTGGCCGGGGAGGCGGGGTTCGCGGCGAGCGGGCAGTGCGTGGCGACCTCGGGCGGCCGGGACGCGTGGATCGCGACCGGCGGCGGGGCGTCGGCGCGGGTGCTGCACTCGTCGGACGGCGGGTGGCGGTGGACGGTGGCCGACACGCCGCTGCTCAGCTCGCCGTCGGCGGGGGTGTTCGCGGTGGCGTTCCGGGACCCGCGGCACGGGCTCGCGATCGGCGGCGACTACGCGAACCCGACGGGCGCGGTGGCGAACCTGGCTCGTTCGCGGGATGGCGGGCGGACGTGGTCGAGCGTGAGTGGGCCGGTCGGGTACCGGTCGGGGCTGGCGTGGCACGGGTCGTCGGTGATCGCGGTGGGGCCGACCGGGAGCGATGTGAGCCGGGATGGCGGGCGGACCTGGCGGAAGTTCGACGACGGCGGCTTCGACACCGTGGACTGCGCGGGCGTGTGCTGGGCGGCCGGTGAGAAGGGCCGGGTAGGGGTGCTGACCAGGGGATGATCCGGTGACCGCGGTGGCTGTCTTAGGGACGGCCCATTGACAAAAATATGCTGAACGTTCAAACTCGTTTTTGCGATGAGAGACGTCCTGTACCTGGAAGAGATCGAGCAGGCCGAGGCGCTGCTCAAGCCGCAGCGGGTCGAGGTGCTGCGGCTGTTGGCCGAGCCGAAGTCGTGCACCGAGGTGGCCGCCGTGCTGGACCAGACGCCGCAGCGGGTGCACTACCACGTCAAACGGCTGGTCGAGGCGGGGCTGGTGACGCAGGTGTCGGAGCGGAAGGTCCGCGGGGTCCACGAAGGGCTCTACCAGGCCGCCGCCCGCGCCTACTGGCTGTCGCCGGCGCTGGTCGGGCGGCTCGGGCTGCGGCGGACCCGGGACGAGCTCAGCCTGGGGTACCTGGTCGACCTCGCCGAGCAGGTGCAGGCCGACGTCGCCGCGCTCGACCGGTCGCGGCCGGAGCTGCCGTCGCTGGGCGTGTCCGGGGAGATCCGGGTGCGGCCCGAGCAGCGGGGGGAGTTCTTCGCCGAGCTGAAGACGACCCTGCAGGACCTGTTCAGCCGCTACGGCGGCGCGGAGGGCGACGCCTTCCGGCTGGCCGTGGCCTGCTACCCGACCCATTTCGAGGAGAACGAAGATGAGTGAGACCGTCACCCTGCGCGCCCGCGTCGACGTCCCGGCCGAGCGCGTGCACCGGGCCCTGACCTCCGCCGACGAGCTGCGCGTGTGGCTGGCCGAGCACGCCGAGGTGGACCTGCCCGGCCGGTACGCGTTCTGGGGGCGGTCCACCCCCGAGGGGGACGCGCCGCGCCAGACCCTGGAGCACGTGGACGACAAGTCCCTGCGCTTCACCTGGCACGTCGGCGGCCAGGACACCACCGTGGAGTTCACGTTGGCCGCCGACGGGACCGGGACCGTCGTCACGGTGTCGCAGAGCCACTTCCCCGGCTGGGCCGAGGCGGTGCAGGAGACCGGCGTGCTGGGCTGGCTCTACACCTACTGGGCGCTGAACCTGGCCAACCTCGCCGAGCACCTCGAAGGCCGCGAGCTGACCCCCAAGGCCGACTTCACCACCACCGACATGCGCGCCGCGGTCGAGATCGCCGCCTCGAAGGAGGCCGTCTACCGGGCATTGGTGGACGCGGAGGAGTACTCCAAGTGGTTCGGCGCGAAGATCGACATCGAGGCGTGGGTCGGCGGCCGGGTCGCCATGGGCGGCCTGGAGAACAACCCCCAGCCGGGCAAGGTGCTCGACCTCGCCGAGAACGAGCGGATGACCGTCGACTGGGGCGACGACGTCGTCAGCACGTGGGAGCTGGCCGAGTCCGGCGGCAGGACCACGCTGACGTTCGTGCAGAGCGGGTTCGTCGACGGGCGCGCCCCGTACGGGGCGTGGCTGGGCTGGCTGTCCGGGGTGGCGGAGCTGCGCCGCTACCTGGAGCTGCCCGACTGGCGGCCGATCTGGCTGCAGCCCGAGGTGCCCGGCCTGCCCGAGGGGATGCTCACCGGCGAGTGAGCCGGCGGGTGGGCGGCGTGCTCACGGGCGGGTGAGGCGGATCAGCTTGCGCTCGACGGCGGTCGTCACGGCCGCCGTCCTGGTCTCCACGCCGAGCTTGTCGAAGATCCGCACCAGGTGCGTCTTCACCGTCGCCTCGCTGATGAACAGGGCCTTGGCGATCTCCCGGTTGGACAGGCCGCGCGCCAGGTGCACCAGGATCTCCACCTCCCGCCTGCTCAACGCCGGCGCCGGGTCGCGGACCGTGCGCATCAGGCGCCGGGCGATGTCGGGCGACAGCACGGTCTCGCCCCGCGCGGCCCGGCGGACGGCGTCGGCGAGCTGGTCCGGCGGGGCGTCCTTGAGCAGGTAGCCGGTGGCGCCCGCCTCGACCGCGCGGACCACGTCGGCGTCGGAGTCGTACGTGGTCAGCACGACCACCTCGGGCGGTTCGGGCAGCGCGCGGATGCGCCTGGTGGCCTCGACGCCGTCGATGCCCGCCCCGAGCTGGAGGTCCATCAGCACCACGTCCGGCTCCAGCGCGGCGGCGTCGCGGACCGCGTCCTCCCCGGTCGCGGCCCGCGCCACCACCTCGAAGTCGCGCTCCAGCAACCCGGCCAGCCCGAACCGGACCACCGGGTGGTCGTCCACCACCAGCACCCGCAACCTCATCGCGACCCCGTCGTGCCCGTCGTCCTCGTCGGCACCGTGACCGCCAGCGCCGTGCCCTCGCCCGGCGCGCTCTCCACCGACAGCGTGCCGCCCAGCTCGGCGATCCGCCCGCGGATGGAGGCCAGACCGTAACCCCGGCCCTCGCGCGGGGTCGTCGTCGCCGGGTCGAAACCCCGGCCGTCGTCGCGCACGTCCAGCGCCACGGCGTCGTCCAGGTAGGACAGGGTCACCACGACGGTCGAGGCGTCCGCGTGCTCCCGGACGTTGGCCAGCGCGCCCTGCGCCACCCGCAGCAGCGCCACCTCGGTCTGCACGGTCAGCGGGTACGGCTCGCCGTGCACCTCGACCCGGTCGCACAGCCCGCGCAGCGCGTCCGCCAGCGACCGGCCCCGCAACGGCGACAGGTCCCGCACGAACCGCCGCGCCTCGGCCAGGTTCTCCCGCGCCACGTCCGCTGCGCGCCGCGTGTCGCCCAGCTCCAGCAGCAGGTTGATGCTGGACAGGCCCTGGGCCAGGGTGTCGTGGATCTCCCGCGCCAGCCGCTGCCGCTCCTGCAGCACCCCGGCCTCGTGGATGAGCCGGCGGCGGTCGAAGAACACCGCGGCCGTGATCACCGCGACCCCCACCGGGCCCAGGACCAGGCTCGGCTCCACCACGTCGGCCAGCCTGACCTGCGCCAACACCACCGCCACGGTCAGCACGCCCGCGATCGGCACGGCCAGGCGGGGCCGCAGCTGCCGCAGGCACTGGAAGAACAGCGGGATCGCGCACCACCCGAAGCTCGGCGCGAGCCACACCAGCACCAGCCACGTCGCCAACACCACGGCCAGCCACCGCGTCCACCGCACCCCCGCCGGGTAGGCCGCGCCCAGCGCCACGGCCACGCCCAGCACGACGGGGTCGACGCCGTGGTACGCGACGTACCGCGCCGCCGACGCCGCCAACAGCACGTAGAACCCCGCGTGCATCGCCCGGTGCAGCCACACGCCGCCGACGGTAGGCCGGCGCGCCGCGTCGCGGGTCAACCGATGGGTTGAACCGCGGTTCAACCGGAACCACCAGGTCACCGGTCCGCCTGCCGGGGAGGGTTGGGGACGACTTCGAGCGAGGGAGAACCGATGAGGAAGACGACGGTGGCCGTGCTGGTGGCGTTGAGCATCGCCGGCGCGGGCGGCTACGCGATCGCCGAGCAGGGCGGCCAGGGGCAGCGGCAGGCGGGCAAGGGCGGCGTGGACGTCGTGCGGACCACCAAGGCCGTGACGGTCGACGCGGCCGTGAAGGCGGCGCAGGCGGCCCTGGACGCGGCCGAGGCCGAGGGCCACCGGGTGACGGTCGCGGTCGTGGACCGCGGCGGTGACCTGGTGGTGCTGCTGCACGGCGACGGCGCGGGCCCGCAGACCGAGGAGTCGGCCAGGCGCAAGGCGTTCACGTCGGCGTCCTTCGGCGCGCCGACCTCCGAGCTGGCCGGCCGGGTGACCGGCGCGGGCGCGACCCTGCGCGACATGCCGGGCACGCTGTTCCTGGCCGGCGGCGTGCCCGTGCGGGCCGAGGGCGCGGTCATCGCGGGCATCGGCGTGGGCGGCGCGCCCAGCGGCGACCTGGACGAGAAGTTCGCCAAGGCGGGCCTGGCGGCGATCGGGCTGTGAGGGGTTGATCGACCGGCGCGCGGGGTAGGGGACCGGGTGTGTTCCCGGACTTCACGCTGACGACGATCGACACGGGCGGGGCGGAGCTGCGGGTGCGACACGGCGGCTCCGGCCCGCCCGTCCTGCTGCTGCACGGCCACCCGCGCACCCACACGACGTGGCGGCACGTCGCCCCGCTGCTGGCCGAGCACCACACCGTGGTGTGCCCGGACCTGCGCGGATACGGCCGCTCGTCCAAGCCGCCCACCACGCCCGACCACGAGCCGTACTCCAAGCGGGCGATGGCGGCGGACATGGCCGTGCTGATGCGCGAACTGGGGCACGAGCGGTTCGCCGTGGTCGGGCACGACCGGGGCGGGTACGTCGCCACCCGGCTCGCCCTGGACCACCCCGACCGGGTCACCCACCTGGCCGCGCTGGACGTCGTCCCCATCGGCTCGGCCCTGGCCCGCTGCGGACCCGAGTTCGCCCGCAGCTGGTGGCACTGGTTCTTCCTGGCCCAGCCCGAGGTGCCCGAACGGGTCATCAACGCCGACCCGGACGCCTGGTACCGCACCCGGGGGAAGGACCTCGACGAGGACACCCTGGCCGCGATGCGCGACCCGGCGACCGTCCACTGCATGGTCGAGGACTACCGGGCCGGGCTGGGCGTCGACCGCGAGCACGACGACGCCGACCTGGCCGCGGGCGTCAAGATCGAGTGCCCCGTGCTGGTGCTGTGGGCCGAGGGCGACGACCTGCCCGAGCTGTACGGCGACGTGCTGGAGGTCTGGCGCGACTGGACGCCCGAACCGCGCGGCCGGGGGTTGGCGTCCGGGCACCACCTCGCCGAGGACGTCCCGGCGGAGCTGGCGGCGGAGCTGCGGGACTTCTTCACAAGCGGCTGAATGGACCATTCACCGGACTTGGGGTGGGTCAGTGCGTCACCGGGCGTTCGGACGGGGTTAGGGTTCACCGGTGGCCATCGCACGTGCCGAACGGCTCGTCAACCTGGTGCTGTGTCTGCTCTCCACCCGGCAGTACCTGACCGCCGAGCGCATCCGCGCCATCGTCCCCGGCTATTCCGACGCCGCGACGGACGAGGCGTTCTTCCGCATGTTCGAACGCGACAAGACCGAGCTGCGGGACCTGGGCGTGCCCCTGGAGATCGGGCGCAGCGCCGAGTTCGACAACACCGACGGGTACCGCATCGCCCGCCGCGACTACGAGCTGGGCGACGTGGACCTGGAGCCCGACGAGGCGGCGGCGGTGGCGCTGGCCGCCCGGCTGTGGGACTCGCCGCAGCTCACCGGCGCGGCCCACGGCGCGCTGATCAAGCTGCGCGCGGCCGGCGTGGACGTCGACCACGAGGTGCACACCGCTGTCGAACCCAAGGTGCGCACCACCGAGCCCGCCTTCCCGCCGCTGCTGGCCGCCGTGCAGGAGGGCCGCGTGGTGGAGTTCGACTACCGCAAGCTCACCCCCGTCGAGGTGCGCACCCGCACCGTCGAGCCGTGGGGCGTGGTGGCCTGGCGGGGCCGCTGGTACCTGGTCGGCCACGACCGCGACCGGCGCGCGCCGCGCTGCTTCCGGCTGTCCCGGATCGTCGGCGACGTGCGGGCGGTGGGCAAGCCCGGCGTGGTGGACCGGCCCGCGGAGGTGGACCTGCTCAGCTTCGTCAAGCGCAGCGAGCCGTCCACGCAGGCCGTGGCCACCGCGAAGCTGTGGGTGGCGCGGGGCCGGGCGCAGGGCGTGCGCCGGCGCGCTCGGGTCGTGGGGGAGCGGGAGCTGGACGGCGTGGCCGGTGACGTGCTGGAGATCGACCTGAGGTTCCCCGACTCGGCGGCGGCCTGGATCGCCGGGTTCGGCGCGGACGTGCTGGTCCTGGAACCCGAGGTGCTGGCCAAGACGGTGCGGGAGAAGCTCGTCGGCGCGCTGCGCGGTGCGGGGGTCCGGGCGTGAACGCCTCCGCCGACCGGCTGCCCCGGCTGCTGGCCCTCGTGCCCTACCTGCTCGCCCGGCCCGGCATCCCCATCGAGGAGGCCGCCGCGGACTTCCAGGTCACCCCGCGCCAGCTGCGCAAGGACCTCGAACTGCTGTGGATGTGCGGCCTGCCCGGCTACGGGCCCGGCGACCTGATCGACCTGTCCTTCGAGGGCGAGACGGTCACCGTCACCTTCGACGCGGGCATGAGCCGCCCGCTGCGGCTGACCGCCGCCGAGGCCACCGCGCTGCTGGTGGCGCTGCGCGCGCTGGCCGAGACGCCCGGCGTGGTGGACAAGGACGCCGTGCAGCGGGCCGTGGCCAAGATCGAGGCCGCGGTCGGGCAGGCCCAGCCCGCCGGGGTCGCCGTGGGGCTCGCGATGCGGGAAGCCCCGGAGACCGCCGTCGTGCGCGACGCGGTGTCCGACGGCGTCCGCCGCGGGCGTGCCCTGCGACTGCGCTACTACACGCCGTCACGCGACGAGGTCACCGACCGGGTCGTGGACCCGATGCGGATGCTGCTGGTCGAGGGCCGCAGCTACCTGGAGGCGTGGTGCCGGCTCGCCGACGACGTGCGGCTGTTCCGGCTCGACCGCGTCGACGGCGTGCAGGTCCTGGACGAGCCCGCGTCCCCGCCGCCGCACGCCACGCCCACCGACACCTCGGAGGGGTTGTTCCGCCCGGACCCGTCGCAGCGCACCGCCGTGCTGGTGCTCGAACCCGACGCCCGGTGGGTCGCCGAGTACTACCCGGTGGACTCGCTCACCGAGCTGGAGGACGGCCGCGCGCGGGTGCTCATGCGCTACGCCGACACCGCGTGGATGGTCCGCCTGCTGCTCGGTCTGGGCGGCGAGGTGCACGTCGAGCGGCCCGCCGACCTGGTCGAGGCGGTCGTCCGCCAGGCCGACGCCGCGTTGCGCCGGGCGGATCACCTCCCGGCAACCTAGGCCCTATACGGTGGTGCGGTGCCGTACTTGCCGAGCCTGGTGTTGATCCTGGTCGGAATGGTCTTTTTGATCGTTCTCGTGGCCAAACTGGTCGGATCCTTGCGTCGCTTCCGCGCCGCAAGCACTCTGGTGGGCGACAGGGTCGGCGACGGCGTCGGTCTGCTGCGGGCGCGGTTCGCCGCGCTCGGGGTGGCCTTCGCCGAACGGCGTCCGGATCGGGCCCGTCAGGGCAACCCCCGCGTACCATCGACGGACCGGGGCAGACAGGAGGACCACCGTGGGTAACCTCGGAGCTACTGAGCTGATCATCATCGCCGTGGTGATCATCCTGCTGTTCGGGGCGAAGAAGCTGCCCGACATGGCGCGCTCGCTGGGCCGCTCGGCCAAGATCCTCAAGGCCGAGACCAAGGGCCTGCGCGACGACGACCAGCCGCAGGACACCCCGCCGCAGCAGGCCGCCCCGCAGCAGCTGCCGCCCGCGCAGCCGCAGCAGGTCGCGCAGCAGCCGGTCGCGCAGCCGCAGCAGGTCGCCCAGCCGGCGCAGCCGCAGGTCGCGCAGCCGATCGAGCAGAGCCCGCAGAACCTCCAGAACAAGCAGAACTAGCCAGAAGGACGGTCCGCACGGTGGGGGCAAGTCCGTCCCGGTGGGCGCAGCTCCGGGAGCGCCGCAAGTTGAGGAGCCGTCGGGCCAACCCCGACGGCACGATGTCGTTGAAGGACCACCTCTACGACCTCCGGCACCGCCTCGGCTTGGCACTGCTGTTCATCGCGCTCGGCGCGATCTTCGGCTTCTTCTGGTGGGGCTGGAACATCTTCGGGCTGCCCAGCCTGGGCCAGGTCGTCATCTCGCCGTACTGCGGCATCCCGGTGACCGACCGGTTCACCCAGAACGGCAACTGCCAGCTGTTGCAGACCAAGCCGTTCGAGGCCTTCATGATCCAGCTGAAGGTCGGCGCGGCGGCGGGCATGGCGATCACCGCCCCGCTGTGGCTGTACCAGGTGTGGCGGTTCATCGCGCCCGGCCTGTACGCCAAGGAGCGCAGGTTCGCGCTGGTGTTCGTGTTCTGCGCCTCGGTGCTGTTCGCGCTCGGCGCGGTGCTGGCGTTCTACGTGGTGCCGCAGGGCCTGTCGGTGCTGGTGGGCTTCGGCGACAGCCAGTTCCTCACGGCGCTGTCCGGCGGGGACTACATCGACTTCGTGCTGGCGCTGCTGCTGATCTTCGGCGTGAGCTTCGAGCTGCCGCTGATCGTGGTGATGCTCAACCAGGTCGGCGTGCTGACCTACGACAAGCTTCGGCGGTGGCGGCGCGGCATCACCTTCGGGCTGTTCATCTTCGCCGCGATCGCGACCCCCGGCACGGACCCGGTGTCGATGATCGCGCTGGCGGTGGCGTTGACGCTGCTGTTCGAACTGGCCATCCAGATCGCGCGCATCCACGACAAGCGCGCCGCGCGCAAGCGCAAGGCCGAAGGCTGGGACGACCTGGCCGACGACGAAGCGTCACCGTTCGACTACACGCCGTCGGCGGTGGACGGTTCCGAGGCACCCGCGGAGTCGGTGGCGCCCAAGGAACCGCACCGCGTGCGTTACGACGACGCCACATGACCCGGGCCGCGTTGCTGGTCTGCCCGGCTTCGGGCAAGGGCCGGGCCGCCCGGATGGCGGGCACGGTGGCCGCGCGGTTGCGCACGGCCGTGGATTCGCTGGACCTGCACGTCGCCTCGTCGGCCGAGGGCACGTCGGCGCTGGCGCGCCGGGCCGTCGAGGACGGCGTGGACGTGCTCGTGGTGCTGGGCGGCGATGGCGGCGCGCACCTGGGCGTCCAGGCGTGCGCCGGGACGTCCACGGCGTTGGCCGTGGTGCCCGCCGGAACCGGGAACGACCTGGCCACGGCGCTGGGGACGTTGTCGGTGGACGACGTGGTCGGCGCCCTGTGCGACGGGTCGCGGCGGGCGCTGGACCTCGGGCGGGTGGGTAACGGGACGTGGTTCGCGACCGTGTTGTGCGCCGGATTCGATTCGGCGGTCAACGAGCGGGCCAATGGCATGCGGTGGCCGGCCGGGCCTCGGCGGTACGACTTGGCGATCTTGGCCGAGTTGGCGGCCCTGCGGCCCGAGCCGCTGGTGGTGGAGACCGAGGACAGCACGCTGGAACTGGACGCGCTGCTGGTCGCGGTGGGCAACACCACCAGCTACGGCGGCGGGATCCCGGTGTGCCCGGACGCCGACCCGGCGGACGGGTTGTTCGACGTGACGGTGGTGACCGCGGCCCCTCGGCGCACGTTGCTGCGGATGCTGCCGACGCTGCGGACCGGGCGGCACGTCGAGCACCCGGCGGTGCGGACGCTGCGGGCGAAGTCGGTGCGGGTGGCCGGTCCCGGGTGGGTCGGCTACGCGGACGGCGAGCGCGTGCACGGGCTGCCGTTGGAGGTTTCCTGCAGGTCAGGGGCGTTGACGGCGGTGGGCCGGTAGGTCGGTGACGTGGCCGGGGCAAAGAACGGAGCTTTTGTCGGTGCCATGTGACAGCCTTGAGGGGTGTCACGCACTTCGCGGTCTCCGGCCGACGCCTACGCGGACTTCCGCCGGCGGTCTTCCCGGCCCAAGCTGACCGACTTCCTCTCGGTCCTCTCCTTCGAGCTCGACCCGTTCCAGCAGCGCGCGTGCGAGGCGCTGGAGGACGGGCACGGTGTGCTGGTCTGCGCGCCCACCGGGGCGGGCAAGACGGTCGTCGGCGAGTTCGCCGTGCACCTGGCCCTCTCCGAGGGCAGCAAGTGCTTCTACACGACGCCGATCAAGGCGCTGTCCAACCAGAAGTACGCCGACCTGGTGGCCCGCTACGGGGCGAAGAACGTCGGGCTGCTGACGGGTGACACGTCGGTCAACGGCGGCGCGCCCGTGGTCGTGATGACCACCGAGGTGCTGCGCAACATGCTCTACGCCGGCTCCTCCACGCTGGAGAGCCTCGCGTACGTCGTCATGGACGAGGTGCACTACCTGGCCGACCGGTTCCGCGGGCCGGTGTGGGAGGAGGTCATCCTCCACCTGCCCGAGTCGGTGCGGCTGGTGAGCCTGTCCGCGACGGTGAGCAACGCCGAGGAGTTCGGCGAGTGGCTGGTCGAGGTGCGTGGCGACACCACCGTCGTGGTGGACGAGCACCGGCCGGTGCCGCTGTGGCAGCACATGCTCGCGGGCGGCCGGATGATGGACCTGTTCGCCGGCGAGGGGCCCGACGGGCACGCCCGGATCAACCCGCAGCTGCTGCGCCACACCGAGGACCTGGCGCGCTTCCACGTGCCGTGGAGCCGGGGCCGCAACGGCAAGGACAAGGGCGGTCGGCCGCCGCGGTCCTCCGGGTTCAAGCCGCCGGCGCGGGTGGACATCGTGCAGCGGCTGGACGGGGCCGGGCTGCTGCCGGCGATCGACTTCGTGTTCAGCCGGGCCGGGTGCGACGCGGCGGTGGCGCAGTGCGTGCGGGCCGGGCTGCGGTTGAACACCGAGGCGGAGATCGAGCAGATCCGCGCGGTCATCGAGGACAAGACCAAGGACCTGCCGCAGGGCGACCTGATGGTCCTGGGGTACTGGGAGTGGCGCGAGGCGCTGGAGCGGGGCATCGCGAGCCACCACGCGGGGCTGCTGCCGGCGTTCAAGGAGACCGTGGAGGAGCTGTTCGTCCGCGGGCTGGTCAAGGTCGTGTTCGCGACCGAGACGCTGGCGCTGGGCATCAACATGCCGGCGCGCACGGTCGTGCTGGAGAAGCTGGTCAAGTACAACGGCGAGGCGCACGTCGACCTGACGCCGGGCGAGTACACGCAGCTCACCGGCCGTGCGGGGCGGCGCGGCATCGACGTCGAGGGCCACGCCGTGGTGGTGTGGCAGCCCGGCGTGGACCCCAAGGCCGTCGCGGGCCTGGCCTCGACGCGGACCTACCCGCTGCGGTCGTCGTTCCGGCCCGGCTACAACATGGCCGTCAACCTGGTGCACCAGCTCGGCGCGGCGGCGGCGCGGGAGATCCTGGAGCAGTCGTTCGCGCAGTTCCAGGCCGACCGGTCGGTGGTGGGGCTCGCGCGGCGCATCGAGCGCAACCGGGAGGCGCTGGGCGGCTACGCCGAGGCGATGAGCTGCCACCTGGGCGACTTCACCGAGTACGCGGGGCTGCGGCGGCGGGTGGCCGACCGGGAGAAGGCGCTGGCGCGGCAGAACACCTCGGCGCGGCGGGCGGAGGCGGCGGCGTCGCTGGAGCGGCTGCGCAAGGGCGACGTGATCGCGGTGCCGTCGGGGCGGCGCTCCGGGCTGGCGGTGGTGATCGACCCGGGTCTGGAGCCGTTGGGCGAGGCGCGTCCGCTGGTGCTCACCGAGGACCGGTGGGCGGGGCGGCTGTCGGCGGCGGACTTCCCGTCGCCGGTGGAGGTGCTGGGCCGGATGCGGCTGCCCAAGCAGGTGGACACGCGGTCGCCGCGCTCGCGCCGGGACCTCGCGTCGTCGTTGCGCAACACCGGGATCGTGCCGCCGTCGTTCCGCAAGAAGCGGTCCGGGGCCGACGAGGACGCCGAGCTGGCGACGTTGCGGCGGGCGCTGCGGGCCCACCCCTGCCACGGCTGCGAGAAGCGCGAGGACCACGCCCGGTGGGGCGAGCGGTACCACCGGCTGCTGGCCGAGACCGAGCAGCTGGAGCGCAAGGTCGCGGCGACCACGCACTCGCTGGCGCGGCAGTTCGACCGCATCCGGGGGCTGCTGCGCGAGCGGGGTTACCTGCACGCGGAGGAGTCCGGGCCGGGTGAGGAGGTCACCGAGCACGGCAAGCGGCTGACCCGCCTCTACAGCGAGTCCGACCTGCTGGCGGCGGAGTGCCTGCGGCACGGCGTCTGGCGGGACCTGGAGGCGCCGGAGCTGGCCGCCGTGGTGTCGGCGCTGGTCTACGAGGCGCGGCGGGACGGTCCGCTGGAGACGCGGCTGCCGCCGGGCCCGGTGACCGACGCGCTGACCGCGACCGCGCGGCTGTGGGCGGAGCTGGAGGACGACGAGCGCCGCCACAAGCTGGACCGGACGCGGCAGCCCGACCCCGGGTTCGCGTGGCCGGTGTACCGGTGGGCGCGCGGCGAGTCGCTGGAGAAGGTGCTCAGCGCGGCCGAGGCGTCGGGCACGGAGCTGGGCGCGGGCGACTTCGTGCGCTGGTGCCGGCAGGTGATCGACTTCCTGGACCAGATCCGCGACGTGGTCGGCGGCGACGACCCGGTGGGCGGTACGGCCAAACGGGCGGTGGAGGCGTTGCGCCGCGGGGTGGTGGCGATGGCCACGGTCTGAGAAAGCTTCGCGGGGTGGCTGGGTGCGCCCGGCCGCTCTGTGGTTTGATCGCGCCCGCAAGGCATGAACACCGTTTTTCCTCTACCGACCGTCGGAGGCCGAGCATGACCAGTCCGTACGGACCGTCCGGAGGGAACGACCCGCAGCAGCAGTGGGGCCAGCAGCCCTACGGTGGCGGCGGGTACCCCGGCACGCCGTCGGGTGGTTTCCCCGCTCAGCAGCCCGGTTACGGGCAGCCGGACCCGTCGCAGCAGCAGCCGCAGTGGGGGCAGCAGCCGCCGCAGCAGCAGCAGTACACGCAGCAGTACCCCGGCGGTTACGACCCGACCCAGCAGCAGCCGCAGAACCCCTACGGGCAGCCGGACCCGTCGCAGCAGCAGTGGGGCCAGCAGCCGGGCCAGTTCGGGCAGTACGGGCAGCAGCAGAACCCGTACGGCCAGCCCGGTTACGGCACGCCGCCGGCGAAGAAGTCCAGCGCGGTGCTGTGGGTGATCGTCGCCGTGGTCGTCCTGGCCGTGGGCGCGGTGCTCGTCCTCGGTTTCGTGACGCCCGGCTGGTTCAAGAAGAAGATCTTCGACAACACGGCCGTGCAGAACGGGATCGTGCAGATCCTCAAGGACGACTACAAGATCTCCGACGTGGAGAGCGCGACCTGCACCGGGGAGAACCCGGTGGAGCCGAACCGCTCGTTCACCTGCAAGGTGAAGATCGGCGGCAAGGACAAGGAAGTCAAGATCACGGTGAAGACCGCGGACGGCGAGTACGAGGTCGGCCAGCCCACGGGCTGAGCGAGCTTTGTCCGACGAGGCCACCCCGGGACTTCCCCCGCGGGTGGCCTCGCCCTTTGCGCGCTGTGAAACTCGATGGCGGTTCCCGGTCCCGGGAGGCACGATCGGGCGCGTGACCGACATCGACGTCCGCGTGCTCACCGACGAAGCGCAGTACCGCGCCGCCCACACCGTGTTCCGGGGTTCCCTGCACCACGCCCCCGCGCCCGACGAGCGGTGGGAGGCGATCAAGGGCTCCTACGAGCCGGGGCGGACGATCGGCGCGTACGCGGGGGACGAGCTGGTCGGCGGCGTGCAGTCGTTCCCGTCGGCGCTGGCGGTGCCCGGTGGCGCGGTGGTGCCGATGGCGGCGGTGTCGCGGGTCGGCGTGCGGGCGGACTGGACGCGGCGCGGCGTGCTGACCGCGATGCAGCGGGCGCAGCTGCGGGCGTTGCGCGAGGGCGGGGACGTGGTGGCGACGCTGCGCGCCTCCGAGGGCTCGATCTACGAGCGCTTCGGCTACGGGGTCGCCACCCGGTACCGGGAGGTGCGCATCCGCAAGCGCGAGGCCGCGCCGCGCGTGCCGATCGTGGGCCGGGTGCGGCTGGTGCCGCTGGACGAGGCGCTGCCGCTGGTGCGGGAGCTGTTCGAGCGCCTGTCGCCGGGGCGGCCGGGCACGATCGCGCGGTGGCCGGGCTGGTGGGACGTCAGCGTGGCGCGGTCGGAGGACAAGGACCGCCTGCGGGTCGCGGTGTGCTCGGGCGAGGACGGCGACGACGGGTACGTCGTCTACAAGGTCGAGCGCGGCTCGTGGGAGCGGGGCGTGGAGAAGCCGACCGTGCTGGAGGTCCAGGACTTCTGGGCGGCGAACCCGCGGGCGTGGGCGGACCTGTGGGGGTTCACGCTGCGGGTGGACCTGGTGGGTGAGGTGGTCGCGTTCGGCCGTCCGCTGGACGAGCCGCTGGAGTGGCTGATGACCGACCGGCGCGCGGTGGTCGTGGAGGACGTGGCGGACGAGACGTGGCTGCGGCTGGTCGACGTGGAGGCGGCGTTGGCGGCGCGCGGGTACGGGGTCGCCGAGCCCGTGGTGGTCGGGGTGCGGGACCGGTTCCTGCCGGAGAACGAAGGCGCGTACCGGGTCACCGCTTCGGGTGCCTCCCGGACCAACTCCGAGCCGGACTTCGTCGTCGATGTGGATGTGCTGGGCGCGGCCTACCTCGGTGACGTGTCGTTCTCGGCGTTGGCGATGACCGGCCGCTTCTCGGGTGGCCCCCCGGAAGCGGTCCGGAGCGCGGACAAGCTGTTCGCCGTTGCTGAATCGCCCTGGTCGGGGACGTTCTTCTAGAGGCGGTTCGTCGGGAGCGTTTTTCTAGGAGCGCCGGCGTTCCAAGGCGTTGAGGAGCCTGGGCAGGGAGCTGCCCAGGCCCCAGCGGCGGGACAGCTCCTCGACGCGGTCCGGGTCGGCGGGGGCCGCGGGGACGACGTCCGGGCGGTCCTGGAGGACCTTCGCGTCGGTGGCCACGTTGACCACGGTCGGCGCGACGGCCAGGTAGTCCTGGGCGGCCAGCAGGGCGGTGCGGGCGCGGGTGGTGAGCTTGCGGTCGCGCGGGTCGTGGACGGCGTCGAGCACCGCCCGCAGCGAGCCGAACTCCTTGACCAGCTTGGCGGCCGTCTTCTCGCCGATGCCCGCGACGCCGGGCAGCCCGTCGGACGGGTCGCCGCGCAGCACGGCCATGCCCGCGTAGGCGGGGCCGGCGTCGGTCTCGGGCAGCCCGTACTTGGCGGCCAGCTCCACCGGTCCGAGCAGCTCGGCCTTGGCCCAGCCGCGACCCAGGTACAGCACGCGCACGGGGACCGGTTCGTCGCGCACCACCTGGAACAGGTCGCGGTCGCCGGTGATGACCTCCACCGGGTCGGTCTCCTCGCGCGCGGCGAGCGTGCCGATGACGTCGTCGGCCTCGTAGCCCACCGCCTCGGCGGTCGCGATGCCCACCGCGTCGAGCACGTCGAGGATGATCGGCACCTGCGGGGTGAGCGTGTCCGGGACGTCCTCCTCGCCCTCCACACCGCCCTCCAGGACGCGGTGCGCCTTGTAGGAGGGCAGGGCGGCGACGCGGAACTCCGGGCGCCAGTCGGCGTCCAGGCACGCGACCAGGCGGGTCGCGCCCCGGTCGGTGATCACCTTGGTGATGGTGTCGATGAACCCGCGCACCGCGTTGACCGGTGTGCCGTCGGGCGCGGTCATCGACTCGGGCAGCGCGTAGAACGCCCGGAAGTAGAGGCTGGCGGAGTCCAAGAGGACCAGTCGGCTGGACACGGCGGTCAGCATGCCAGAAGGGACCGACAAAAGGTTTTGATCAGCTTGGCCGGCGTGGCCGGGCGTGGTTCGACACCGGCCGGGGTGGTTCGGGACTCGCTCGGGTGGATCAGGACTAGGCTGCGCAAGCATGTCGACCCATGTTGGACCCATTGACGTGGACGCCCTCCGCGCGCGACTGGACAAGGCCGCCACCGCGGCGTCCGTCGCCGGCGTGGACGCCCTGCTGATCTCCCCCGGCTCGGACCTGCGCTACCTGATCGGCGCGGGCGGGTCGTCGTTCGAGCGCCTCACGTGCCTGGTGCTGCCGGTCGGCGGCACGCCGGTGCTGGTCGTGCCGAAGCTGGAGCAGCCCGGGTACGCGGGCATCCCGACCGACCGGCTCGGGGTCGACGTGGTGACGTGGGTGGACGGCGAGGACCCGTACGCGCTGGTGCGGGCGGCGTTGCGCGGTACGCGGGTCGCGGTGTCGGACATGATGCCCGCCCTGCACACGCTGGGGCTGCGCGACGCGATCGGCGGCGAGCAGGTGCTGGCCGGGCCGGTGCTGCGGGAGCTGCGGATGCGCAAGGACGCGTCGGAGGTGGCGGCGCTGCGCACGGCGGGCGCGGCGATCGACCGCGTCCACGCCCGGATGGGTGAGTGGCTGCGGGTGGGGCGCACCGAGGCCGAGGTGGGCGCGGACATCGCCGCCGCGATCGTGGCCGAGGGGCACGTGCAGGCCGACTTCGTCATCGTGGGCTCGGGCCCGAACGGCGCGTCGCCGCACCACAGCCTGTCCGACCGGGTGATCGAGGCCGGGGACGTGGTCGTGGTGGACATCGGCGGCCCGATCGCCGAGGGCTACTGCTCCGACTCCACCCGCAACTACGTGCTGGGCGAGCCGCGTGACGCCGACGTGTGGGAGACCTACGCGGTGCTCCAGGCGGCGCAGAAGGCCGCGGTCGAGGCGGTTCGGCCGGGCGTGACGTGCGCGGCGGTGGACGCGGCGGCCCGGGATGTGATCGCCGAGGCGGGGTTCGGCGAGTTCTTCGTCCACCGGACCGGGCACGGGATCGGCCTGGACGTGCACGAGGAGCCCTACATCGTGGGCGGCAACGACCTGGTGCTGGAGCCGGGCATGGCGTTCAGCGTGGAGCCGGGCATCTACCTGCCGGGCCGGTGGGGCGCGCGGATCGAGGACATCGTCGTCGTCACCGAGGACGGCGTGGAGAGCGTGAACAACCGACCGCATGAACTGGTGGTGCTGCCGGCGTGACCAACCTGGAGCCGATAGACCGGGCGATCCTGCGTGAACTGGCGGCCGACGGCCGGTGCAGCTTCACCGACCTGGCCGAACGGGTGGGCCTGAGCGTGTCGGCCGTGCACCAGCGGGTGCGCCGCCTCGAACAGCGGGGGGTGGTGCGCGGCTACGCGGCCCGCCTGGACGGCGACGAGATCGGGCTGCCGCTGACGGCGTTCATCTCGTTGACGCCCATCGACCCGGCGGCTCCGGACGACTACCCGAAGCGGTTGGAGCACTTGCCGCAGATCGAGGCTTGTTACTCGGTCGCGGGGGACGCCTCCTACGTGCTTCGGGTGCGGGTGGCCTCGCCTACGGCTTTGGAGGAGTTGTTGCGGCAGATCCGGGAGGTGGCCAACGTGTCCACTCGGACTACCGTTGTGCTGTCCACTCCTTATGAGGATCGGCCTCCGGCGGTTTGAGCGTTTAGCTTTGAGCGAAAGCGTAAGAGCGAAGAAGCGAAAAGCGAAGCGAAGAGCGAAAAGCGGCGCTCGCCGCGCGGCAGGCCCCGGGGGTGGAAGGGCGTCGGTTCGTTCCCCGTACGGCCTGCCGGAGGCAACCACCCTTGGGGGTTCTTGGCAACCGGTGAAGCGTGGTTGCCAAGAACCCCCAAGCGTGGTTGGGCTGCGCCCAGGCCGTACGGGGAACGAACCGAGGCCCTTCCTGTGCTTGGCAGCCCGTTGGCGTCTTGGGGGAGGGTGGTGGGTAGGTGGATGCCCGGGGCTATTGCGGCGGCGGTTAGGGCTAGGGCGGTTAGGCGTAGTGCCAGTGTGGCGGTGATCAGGGCGTAGGGAGGCCCACGCCCAGGGTTGCCAGCCAGGTGGGTGGTTCGGCGGGTTCCGAGGATTCCAGGACTGACATGGTCAGCCTGGTGGGTGGCAATTGGGACTTCTACTCAGTCCAGGGCGTCCCAGGGCACTGCGTCGAGGGCGGCTCGGACGCGGGCCAGGGCGGTTTCGTCGATGTCGTAGGTGACGGTGTCGATGGCGGTCACCGGGGTCACGCCGATGGAGTTGCAGAGGAACGCGCCCTGGAATTCGGGCAGGTCGGCGAGTCGGATCACGGCCCGGGTGGAGGGCAGGGCTTGTTCCAGCAACTGCATGGAGATGCCGTGCAGCCAGGCCGCGTCCGGCCAGACGATGTCGCCGGAGCGGGTGAAGAAGGCGATGTTGGCGATCGCGCCCTCGATGACGCGGCCGTCGTGGGTGGTCAGGAGGGCGTCGTCGTAGCCGGCCGCCTTGGCCCGGTTGCCGTGCAGGAGTTGGCCGAAGCCGCCGATGTGCTTCACGTGGGGCAGGGGGCGTTGGTAGTCGACCGACAGCAGGCGCTGGGGCGTGGTCGGGCGTGGGGCCGGTGGGCGGGCCACGACCATGAGTTCCGGGTTCTCCGGGCCGAAGACGATCACGCGGACGGCTGCGTCCTGCTCGTCGCCCAGGATGTTCCTGATGAGGGTCGGGATCGCTGTGGTGTCCAGAGTCGTGTTGTAGAGCTCCTGGTGTTGGGTGTTCAGGCGGCTGAGGTGCAGGTCCAGGCCCTGGACGCGGCGGGCTCGGACCTGCATCGCGGTGAAGTGGCCGTAGTTGGCCAGCAGGCCCGCGGCCAACTGGTCGGTGGTCGGTGGTTCGCCGTCGATCCGGATCCTCAGCACGGGGTGACGGTAGTCGTCCGCACGACCGCCACCAGCACGGCGGGTTCCGGTCCGTGCTGGTGCAGGGCCCGCAGGCCCAGGCCGTCGAGCACCAGGACGGCCCCGCGGCCGAACGCCCGCCGGGTGCCGCCGGCGCCTTCCAGCTCCACCTCGCCGGCGGTCACGACCACCAGGGCGCCGCGCCACTCGTCCGGGTCGAACGGGCGGGTGCCGGCGACCGTGACCACCCGCGAGCGGAACATCAGAGGGTCGCCGGCAGGTCGAACCAGGCGAACACCGCGGACGGGAACGTGGTGACCTCGGTGATCACGCCGTCCTCGACCCGCAGCACGTCCAGGGCCACCGGCTCGTAGACGTCCCGGCCGGGGCGCTTGGCGTACCCGGCCACGGCCGGCTGCCGGTTCGCCCACACCGGGAGGGCACGCCACTCGCCGAACGCCTCCGGGCCGACCATGATCGGCGTCCACAGCTCGATGAGCGTGTCCCGGCCGCGGTACAGCTCCGGCTGCGGCGGCATCGACCACACGGCGTCCTCGCGCAGCACCGCCGCCAGCGCCGCCGGGTCGCAGCTCTCGGTGGCCTCCACGAACCGCCGCAGCACGGCCTTCTCCCGGGCCGACGCCTCGGTGCTCCACTCCGCGCGCCGCTCGGGCAGGTGCTTGCGCAGCGTGCCGCGGGCGCGTTGCAGGGCGCTGTTCACCGCGGGCACGGTGTCGTCCAGCAGGGCGGCGGTCTCGGTGGCGGGCCAGCCCAGGACGTCGCGCAGCACGAGCACCGCGCGTTGCTTGGCGGGCAGGTGTTGCAGCGCGACCAGGTACGCCAGCTCGATCGTCTCGCGTGCGACGGCCTCCGCGTCCGGGCCCGCGGCCTGGTCGAGCAGGGCGTCGGGGTAGGGCTGGATCCACGGCACCTCCACCGCCGGGGTGTCGGTGGGCGTGGGTGCGGGGCGGCGGGCGATCGCGTCGAGGCACGCGTTCGTCGCGATCCGGTACAGCCACGCCCGGAACGACGAGCGCCCCTCGAACGTGTCCCGGCCGCGCCACGCCCGCAGGAACGTCTCCTGCACCAGGTCCTCCGCCTCGTCGAACGAGCCGAGCAGCCGGTAGCAGTGCACCCTCAGTTCGTGCCGGTGCTTCTCGACCCCGCGGGTGAAGTCGACGTCAACCGTCATCGTCGAGACCTCGCTCATCGCCGTCCTCCTGGGTTGTACGGTGACGTGCCGGGACGCACGCCGCACCACGTATGACCGGACCGGTCGCGCAAACTCATCGGAGGAGCATGGGGACGGGGTTCCGGGCGGCGTTCGCGGTGCCCGAGTTCCGGGTGCTGTGGTGCGCGGCGGCCCTGTCGACCGTCGGCGACCAGTTGGCCCGCGTGGCGCTGTCGGTGCTGGTGTTCCAACGCACCGGGTCGGCCGCGTGGACCGCCCTGACCTACGCGTTGACCATGCTGCCCGCTCTCGTGTCGGGCGTGCTGCTGTCGGGCCTGGCCGACCGGTTCCCGCGCCGGACGGTGATGGTCGCCGCCGACCTGGTGCGCGCGGTACTGCTGGCCGTGATGGCCGTGCCCGGCGTGCCGTTGCCGCTGGTCGCGGCCCTGCTGGTGGTGGCGCAGCTGGCCGAGCCGCCGTTCGCCGCCGCCCAGGGGGCGCTGCTGCCGACCGTGCTGGGCGACCGGTACGAGGCGGGCCAGTCGGTGCACCTGATCACCCACCAGGCGGGGCTGCTGCTCGGGTTCGCCGGCGGCGGTGTGGTGGTGGCGTGGCTGGGGACGTCCGGGGCGCTGGCCGCCGACGCCCTGACCTTCGCGGCGTCGGCCCTGCTGCTGCGGCTGGGGCTGCGGGCGCGTCCGGCGGCGGGGGCGGTGGCGCGGACCGGGGTGCGCATCCGGACCGGCGCGGTGCTGGTGTGGCGGGACCGGCGGCTGCGGGTGCTGGTGGCGCTGGGGTGGCTGGCGCTGTTCACGGTGGTGCCCGAGGGACTGGCCGCGCCGTTCTCGGCGGAGGTCGGGGTGGGCGCGGCGGGCGTGGGCCTGCTGCTGGCGGCGGACCCGGCCGGGATGGTGCTGGGCACGGTGCTGCTGCGGTTCCTGCCGACGGCTCGGCGGGTGCGGGTGTTGGGGCTGTTGGCGGTGGCGACGGCGTTGCCGCTGGTGGCGTACTGGTTCGAGCCCGGCTTGGTCGGGGCGGTGGCTTTGTTGGCGTTGAGCGGGGTGTTCAGCGCTTACCAGGTGACGGCCGGCGCGACGTTCGTGCGGCTGGTGCCCGACGCCCAGCGTGGGCAGGCTCTCGGGTTCGCCCGGAGCGGGCTGGTGGCGGCGCAGGGCGTGGGGGTCGCCGGTGGGGGTGTGGTGGCGGGGACTCTGGGGTCCGCGGGTGGTGCGATCGCCCTGGCCGGTGGCGTGGGTGTGATCGCCGCGCTGGTGGTCGCGGCTGCCTGGGCGCGGGTATCCCGTGGTGCGCTGCCCGGCGACGGCTGAGCCCGTGTGGCGGGATCGGGCGTTTGTGCTGCTGTGGTCCGGGCAGTCGGTGTCGTTGGTCGGCTCGCAGGTCACGGCGTTGGCCCTGCCGCTGGTCGCCGCCCTGACGCTGGGGGCGACCGCCTGGGAGATGGGCGTTCTCGCTGCCTGTGCCCGCGCGCCCTACCTGGTCCTTGGCCTGCCGGCGGGGGTGTGGGTCGATCGTCTGCCCCGGCGGTTCCTGCTGGTTGCCTGTGCGCTTGGTCAGGCGGCTGCCCTGGGCGTCGTCCCGCTGGCCGACGGCCTCGGTGTGCTGTCTGTTCCGCTGCTGTGCCTGGTCGCGGTGGTGGCGGGGGCGTTCGCGGTGGTGGGGGACATCGGCACGTTGGCCCTGGTGCCGCTGGTCGTGCCGGCGGACCGGTTGACCCGGGCGCAGGGGGCGTTCGAGACCAGCCAGTCCACCGCCCAGGTCGCCGGGCCCGCCCTCGCCGGGTGGCTGGTCGCGGTGTTCGGCGCGCCTGCCGCCCTGTTGGCCGACGCGCTGAGTTTCGTGGTGTCCGGCGCGACGCTCGCCGCGATCCGGGTTCGCGGGGTCGTCGAGCGGCGTGGGGGAGTGTTCGCCGGGGTGCGGCTGGTGTTCGGGCAGCCGCTGTTGCGACGGGTCACGCTGTGCACCGCGACGCTGATGTTCTGGGTGAGTGCCTTTCTGGCGTTGCTTCCGCTCCACCTGGCGCGGGAAGGGCTGTCGCCGGGGCGCATCGGCGTGGTGCTGGCCGTGGGGGCGGTGGGAGGGATCGTCGGGGCGCTGGTGGCTCCACGATTGGGTGAAAATGCGATGCCCGTCGTGGTCGCCGTGGCCGGGATCGGGGCCGCCGGTGTGGTGGTGCACCCGTTGAGCATCGCCTTGATGTGGTTCGGCGTGCAGATCTACCACGTGCTCCAGGTGCCGGTCCGGTACCGGCTCACGCCGGCCCCGCTGCACGGTCGGGTGAACGCCGCGATTCGCACGACGGTGTGGGGTTCGGCTCCGGTGGGTGCGCTGGTCGGAGGCGTGGTGGCGGAGTCCGCCGGGCTCGGGACGGCACTGGTCGTCAGCGGCGCCGGGGCCGGGGTGGCGTGCCTGTGGCTGGTTCGGCGGTGAGCGGGGCCGCGGCGAACGCGGCACCCGCACCCGTCGCCGTCGACTTCACCAGATCTTGTCGCGCATGACCCCACCTCCCTCACGAGCGCGGCGCTGTAGCGGGCAGGGGGCGTCACCAGATCTTGTCGCGCACCGCGGTCACCTCCTGTGGGTCGTGTCACCCCGCTAGCGGCTGACATCGGCGCAGGTCACAATTACTGTGACGGTCCGTTCGGGCGCGTTCACAGTCCGAGTTAGACGGTCGCGAGGAACCATGGGCACAGTGCGGTCAGCGTCGTCGGGCGATCGACGCTGGTCACTATGGTCCCTGCCACGGCAGGCCCTGGTGTACGTGCTGTCGGTGGATCTGCTCGCGCTGGTCGCGATCGCGGCGACCACGGCGTGGCCGGTCCCGGCGGGCGCGTGGCCGGTGTTCGGCGTGCTGGCCGGGTGTGCCGCGCTGCACCTGCACTGCTCGCGCTGGATCGAGCGCATCCGGCGGGACCACAGCCACCTGCCGCACGTCGACCTGTGCAGCATCTGGATGCTGGCCGGCGCCCTGGTGCTGCCGCCCTCGCTCGCGGTGGCGCTGGTCGTGCTCATGTACGCGCACCGCTGGTGGGTGGTGGGGCGCTGGGACGCGTCCCGGCCACCGCACCGGAACGTGTTCACCACCTCCATGATGGTCCTCGCCACGCTGGCGGCGGGCACGGTGGCGGGCGCGACGGGGCTGCGCGAGCACCTGGCCGGGGGACGGCCGTCCGGCTGGCTGGACCTGGTCGGGCTGGTCGGCGCGGGCACGGCGCAGTGGCTGGTCAACACCGCCCTGGTGGCGATCGTGATCCTGTTGACCGTCCGGCCGCGGTCCGTGCGCGACGCCGTGGGCAGCGCTTCGGACAACCTGCTGGAGGCCGGACAGCTCGCGATGGGCGTGTTCGTGGCGCTGGCGGTGGCGTGGTGGCCGGGCTTCGCGCTGCCGATGGTCGTGGCCGCCGTCGCCCTGCACCGCACCGTCCTGATCCACCAGCTGGAGCTGGCCGCGCGCACCGACGCCAAGACGGGGTTGCTCAACGCGGAGGCCTGGCACCTCCAGGCGTCGCTGGAACTGGACCGGACGCGCCGCCGGCCGGCCGGGGCGACGGTCGGGCTGTTCATGATCGACGTGGACCACTTCAAGGACATCAACGACACGCACGGTCACCAGATCGGTGACGCCGTGCTGCGGCGGATCGCGGTGGCGTTGAACGGGGCCGTGCGGCGGGGCGACGCCGTCGGGCGGTTCGGGGGCGAGGAGTTCGCCGTGCTGCTGCCCGGGGTGGAGCCGGGCGAGGCGGAGGCGATCGCGGAGCGGATCCGGCGGCAGGTGCACCAGGTGGTGGCCGACGACGCCGAGGGCGGCCGGGTGGACGGGCTGACGGTGAGCATCGGCATCGCGGTGTGGCCGTCGGTCGCGGAGGACACGCTGGAGGGCCTGCTCGCCGCCGCCGACGCGGCGCTCTACGAGGCCAAGCGCCTGGGCCGCGACCAGGTCCAGGTGGCCGGTCGCCACCGCAGGGTGCCGTGGATGCCGGCGGCGCGCTCGGAGCACCCCGGCGACTGAGCCGGGCCGGGCATCTCGCGGCCGTGCGGTGTGATCCACGTGGCACGGTGTGTAACAACCTCATTGACCTGCGGGATGTTGCACAGGTGGAGCGCCGGCGGTGGCGTAGTTTCTGCCCGCCACCACTATCCGGTGGACTCGTCGCTGCAAGGGTTGTGAGCCAGTGGACCTCGGTGCCCCGCACGGAATCCGGTTCCGCTTCGAGGCGGGGCTGCTGCGCGCCGTCCTGCTCGACGTGCACCGCAAGCCGCCGCTGCCGGTCAGCGAGCACCTCACCGCCGAGGCCGGCGCGCGGGACCTCCTGGTCGACGAGCACCGGGACGGCCACCTGCGCACCGTGCTCAGGCAGCGCTTCGACCTGCCCGCCCCCGCCGAGTGGCGGCTGAAGGTCGACGCGCCCGGCACCGAGACCACCGACGGCGTGCGGTTCGCCCTGTCCGACCACGTCTCGCTGCACGTCAGCGGCTCGTCCCCGTGCACGACGCTGGACGACGGCGTCCGCGTGGCCCTCCCGGCGGGCGAGTCCGAGCTGCACGTCACCGTGACCAGCGCGCCCGTCTACGGCGTCGCGGACACCGCCGTCGTCTGCCGCCCCGACCAGACCGGTGCGGCGGCGGTCGTGCTGTCCTGCCTGCCCGGGTTCGCGCCCCTGGTCGTGGTCGAGGGGGACGAGCCGGAGCGGCTCAAGGAGTTGCTCGGCAAGACCGGTGTCCGGCGCGCGGTCGCGCTGTGCGATGACGGCTTCGTGGACGGCCTCGACATCGTCCGGCTGGAGCCGGCGTGGGACCCGGACGCCGCCTGGCGGGCGTTGCGCGACGGCGAACCCGACCCGCTGGAAGCGCCGCCGGGCGCCGAGGTCCGAGCCCTGCGCGCGGCGCTGCACCAGGGCCGTCCGCTGCGGATCGTCGCCGGCGCGCCGACCCCGCCCGAGCCGGACCTCGACACCGACGAGGCCGTCCTGGTCGAGGACACCGGCGCCGCCCACACCCTGGTCGCCGCCCAGTACGCCCACCACCGGGGAGCGGCGCTGGTCACCGCGCCCGTCCCCGACCTGACCGACGTCCACCGCGTCATCGCCGAGGAACAGGACCGGGTCAGCGCCGCCGCCCGCGCCATAGGGGACGCCGTCAAGGGCATCGGGTTCGTGGAAGCCCTGTGGCGCTACCTGTCCGCCGGCGACCACGACCCGTTCGCCGCGCTGGAAGCCGTCGTCACCGCCCAGGTCCCGGCCGAGGTGGTCGACGCGGTCGGCGACCGGCGGCTGACCGCGTTCACCACCGGCCTGCCCTACTCGTTCGTCCGCACCGACGACGCCAACTGGACCCGCAAACCCATCGGCCACGTCGCCGCCGACCCGACCCTGGTCGTGCTGACCGAGCTGTACGGGGAGGGCGCCGCCCGCGAAGCCGGCGCGTTCAGCCTGGTGTTCGACACCGCCGCGCCGCCCGCGCCCGCCGACGGGGTCGGCCACTTCACCCACCCGCTCGTCCTGTCCGGCCCGGATGCCTGCCCGGCGGCCCTGGCCGCGCTCGCCCGGGACCTGCCCGTCGAGCTGGTCTTCTTCAACACCCACGGCGACGACGACGGGATCGTGCTGGGCGACGAACCGCTCACCGACGTCCCCCGCCTGGGCCACCGCCCGATCGTGGTCAACAACTCCCGCCGCCCGTGGACCGAGGTCGGCCGCGAGTTCGTCCGCGCCGGGGCGCGCGGGTACATCGGCACGCTGTGGACGGTCCCGCCCGGCCTGGCGACGAGCTTCGCCGCGACCGTCGCGCACCGCCTGACCGCCGAGGAGGCCCCGGCCGCCAACGCCATCGTCAACACCGGCACCCCCGGCGGCATCGAGCGCTGCTACCTGTACCTGGGCACGGTCAACGGCCGCCTGGACGAGTGGCGCGACCGGTCCACCACCGACGGCGAGGCGGCCCTGGCCGAAGCCGAGCTGCTCGGCCGCTTCGCCCGCACCTGCCCGGCCCCGCTGACCACCGTGCTGCGCCGCGAGATCACCGCGCTGCGCCGCACCGCCGAACAGCGCGGGGCCGCCGACGCGCCGTCCTACGTGGACGTCCTGCTCGACGAACTGGCGCTGACCGGCGACCCGGCCCTGGCCGACCGCGTCGACACCGCCCTGGCCGACCTGGACCTGCCCGAACCGGAGTCCGCACCCCGCCGAGCCCGCCGCCACGAGCTGACCGGCCGGGTCCACGAGCAGCGCGGGGAATACGACGCGGCGCTCGCGGACTTCGAGAAGTGTGTGGAGGGGGGCGACGCGTGCGAAGACCGGGCGGACGTGTTGCTGCGCATGGCGCGCCTGCTGGTGCGCGCGGACCGACCGGAGGACGCGCGGCGGGCCGCGCTGGAGGCGCACGACGTGTTCCGGGCCCGGGGCAGTCGGACGCGGCTGGTGGAGGCGATCGACGTGCTGGGTGAACTGAGCGGCGAAGACCACGAGACGGCGCTGCGCTACGCCGTCGAGGGCCACGAGGTGGCCGTGGAGCTGGACGACCGGCGCAAGCAGGCCGGGTTCAAGCTGGAGGAGTGCGTCCGCAGGCGTCGCGCCGGCGACGTCGCGGCGGCGATCGAGGCGGGCGTCCAGGCGGTGGAGTTGTTCCGCGCCGAGCACGACGACGCGGCAGAACTGACGGCAGTGCGCGAACTGGGCGCGTGCCACCGAGACCTGGGCGAACTGGAGACCGCGCAGCACTACGCCACGGTCGGCCTGGCCCTGGCCGAGCGTCGGGCCGTGCCGACGGAGATCGCCACGTGCCACGACGAACTGGGCCAGGTGCTGACCCTGCGCGGCGAGCACGCCAAGGCCTTGGACCACTACAGACACGCGGTGGAACTGCTGGTGGCCAAGGGCATGTGGGTCGAGGGCGCGGCGCTGCTGCCGAACCTCGCGGTGGGCGCGGTGCGCGCGAACGACCCGGGAGCGCTGTGGACGACCGCGCTTTGTGGCGGGTTGATCTGCGAGACGGCCGAGCAGCCGACGTGGGCCGCGGTGGTGCCGCTGGTGGTCGATTCGATGAAGCGCGCGATCGAGGTCGGGCCGCGGGAGTTGACCGAGCGGGGGATGACGGACTTCGCCCACGCGGTGACCGCGGGGAACCGGGACGAGATGCCGTTCCAGGTGGGTGTGCTGGCGGACGTGGTGGTGGTGTTGCTGGCTTGGCTGATGGACCGGGCGGACCGGGGGATCGTCGGGTTCGCGCGGGAGCTGGACCGGACGACGGGTGGCGTGCTCGGGCTGGAGGACTACATCGCGACGCCGTTCGCGCAGCGCGCTCGGCAGGCGGCACATGGGTGGTTGCCTCAGCGGGGTTGACGGCTGGTGCTCTGGCGGCGGGTGGGAGCAGCCGGGCGGGTTACCCGGCGCAGCCGGGGTGGCTTTTCGGCGCAGCCGGGGCTTTTCGGCGCAGCCGGGGATTTTGGGCGCAGCCGGGGCTTTTGGGGCTTTTGCTGGGTGGCCTGGGAGGGGGTGGGTGGGTGGAGGCTCAGGTGGGATAGCCCCTGTCACGCTGCCGAGTCCGCTGGGAGCCAAGAGGGCCGTGTCACCGATGCGTCCACCCACCCACCCCCACCACGGCCGACCCTGCAAAAGCCGCAAAAGCCGCAAAGCCCCGCGCTGCGCGCGACGCGCTGCGCGAAAGGCCGGCCTCCGGCCCCCGTCTCCATGGTCTCACGGGGTACCGACAATCCCGGCTACCAGAGCCGCCCGGTGGGCAGCTCGCCCAACTCCGGCCGGGACAAGTGGTGCACCCGGTACCGCAGCCCTTCAACCCCCGCCGGCACCTCGTCCACCCACAACGTGAACTGCACGAGTTCCCAACCCCGCGTGTCCACCACCAACGCGGTCGAGTGCGCCCCGCCCTCCAGCCGCTTCAGCCCGTCCACAGCCTCCTCGACCGCCGCCACCGGATCGGCGTCCGCCGGCACGTGCCAACTCCGCTTGGTCGCCGACCGCGGCACGGCACCGAGATCGAACGCCTCGAACGCCAACCCCGTCCACTGCTGCACCACGGGCCGCCCGAAGTCGCGGCTCAACCCGGCGAACCCCGGCCCCCACAGGAACGTGTTCATGCCCTCGACCGTGCGCCACAGGTAGAACGGCGCGTACTGGTTCACCGGCGACCCGTCCACACCCCGCTCCCGCACCAGGTACGCCTTGCACGCCAACCCCGGCCACGCGTCCAGGGCCGAACCCTTCGTCGCGACCCGCCTGTGGATCACCGACATGTCGTAGTCAGCGGGCAGGGTGATTTCGTAGTGCATCGCGTGCATCAGCGCGTCCCCCTACGATAACCCGCCGCCGTGAGCGGGTACTGCTCCCGGTACGCCGTCAAGTGGCCCCACGGGGTTGTCACGGACTCCGCCGCCAGCAAGCCGTGCACCAACGCCCGGGCGAACGCGTGCCGGGCCGCCTCCAGGACCTCCTCGACCGGCGCGTCGTGCGTCCCCGTGGACGCCGCGAAGACCGTGTCGCCGTCCACCATGCCGTGCGCCGGGTCCACGGCCAGGGCCAAGCCGTCCTGGCCGGCCGCGGCCAGCGCGTACAGCGCCGGGACGCGCGCGTTCGTCGCCACGACGCCGATCACCGTGTTGAACGGGTTCACCGCAGCCGGCATCGGCCGCGCCAAGTCGTCGCCACCAGGCGGCGGGAACTCGCCCGGCAGGCCCGAACCGTGGGCCAGCGGCAGGCCGGTCGCCGGGTCCACGCCCGAACCGGCCGCGTTCAAAGCCGCCACCGCGCCCACGACCACCCCGCTGCCCAACTCGACGCTCGCCGTGCCCAGACCACCCTTCAACGCGGCGTTCATCGCGCCCGCCCCGGCACCCACGTTGCCCTGCGGCACGTCCACGCCCGCCGCGCGCACGGCCTCCGCCCCGAACTCCGGCGTCGGGTAGGTGCCGAACACCCCACCCCGGCCCAGGTCGTACAGCGCCGCCGCCGGCACGAACGAGCCGACCTCGCGGGCCGCGCCGTCCGCCGCCGCCAGCCCGTACGCGCTGCCCCCGGTCAACACCACGCACCGCACGGCACGGCCGCCGTGGCGGGCGTCCAGCGCCGCCGTGTCGCGGGTCGCCGGCGCGCCGCCGCGCACGTCCACAGTGGACAGCGTTCCCGGCGGGAACAGCACCGCCGTCGTGCCGGTCAACGCGCCGTCGCCGGCGCGGGTGGCGTGGCCGACCAGCACGCCGGGCACATCGGTGATCGCGTTGCGCACGTCCGCGATGCTACTGACCGGCCAGCCGGGCGCCGATCTCGCGGACCACCGACACCAGCAGGTCCACGTCCGCCTCGGTCGTGCGCCAGTTCACGATCGCCGGCCGCAGCGCCACCGCTCTCGTAGGGCACGTTGAGCCACTTATGCGCGTCCGCCGCGATCGAATCGGCGCGGTCACGTCCACGCCGTGCCGCGCCGCCCACCAGTGCCGCGCGCACGCCAGCCCGGTCAGGTTCGCGAACGTCGCGCTCGGCGTCAGCACCCCGCCGAAGGTCCCCGGCAGCCCCACCAGCTCGCGCAGCCACCGCAGCTCCGCCACCGCCGCCGGCGCGCCCTCGCCGTCCTCGGGCAGCGGACCGTCCAGGTCCCGCGGCAGGTGCGCGTGGGCCGCGTCGCGCACCGGCAGGGTCGGCAGCGCGTCGAGGTAGGGGCGGGCCGCCTCCGCCACCAGCCGCAGCGCCGCGGCGGCGTTCTGTCGTCCCATCAGCGGATCGCCCATCGTGGCAGAGTGGTCGCCGATGAGCACACGTGGACGTTTTCGGGGCCTGGCGGTCGATCCCGCGGTCGACGCCTTCCTCGGCATCCGGTACGCCGAACCGCCCTTCGGCCCGCGCCGGTTCGCCGCGCCGGTCCGCGCCGAGCACTCCGGCGACTGCCGGGAGTTCGGCCCCATCCCGCCCCAGTCCGCCGAGCTGCCCGGCGCGCCGGTCTGGCGGCCCGGCGACGAGGACGTCCTGACCCTCAACGTGTGGGCGCCCCGGCACGGCGACGGCCACCCGGTCCTGCTCTACCTGCACGGCGGCGCCTACACCTTCGGCTCCTCCGCCCAGCCCGACTACGACGGCACGGCCCTGGCCCGCGCCGGGCTCGTCGTCGTGACCTGCAACTACCGCCTGGGCTTCGAGGGCTTCGGCCACGTCGAGGGCCACCCCGCCAACCGCGGCCTGCTCGACCAGCGGGCCGCGTTCGACTGGGTGCGCGACGAGATCGCGGCCTTCGGCGGCGACCCGGACAACGTCACCGTCGCCGGGCAGTCGGCGGGCGCGGGCTCGGCGCTGTTCCTCGCCGCCGACGCGCCCGTCCGCCGGGTGATCGCGCACAGCGTCCCCGGCCGGTGCCACACCGAGGACTTCGCCCGCCGCGTCGCCGAGTGGATCGACCCCACCACGCCCGAGTCCGCGGTGGCCTCAGCCGACGCGCTGATCGCCGCGCAGGAGTGCGGACCGCTGGGCTACGACCCGGTCGTGTTCGGACCGGTCGCCGACCGCCTGCCCGTGCCGCCGCCGCACGTGGACGCCCTGTTCTGCCACACCACCTCCGAGTACCGCCTGTTCGAACGCGTCGGCGCCCTCGCCCCGGTGCGCACCGACGACGAGTACGCCCGCTTCGGGCGTGCGCACGGACTGCCCACGCACGTCCTTGACGGCTACCGCGCGCTGTTCACGTCCGTCGCCGACGCGTACGTGGAACTGATGGGCGACAACGTCTTCAGCGAACCCACCACCCGCCTCGCCGAAGCCCACGGCCGCGCCCACCTGGCCCGCTTCACCCGCGCGCCGGGCTGGCACACCGCCGACGTCCCGTTCAGCTTCGGCAACCTGACCGGCGCGGACTTCCTCATCGGCGGCCCGCCCGGACCCGCCGACCACGAGCTGTCGGCCCGCATGCTGCGCGCGTGGGCGGACTTCTGCCGCACCGGCGACCCCGGCTGGACCGGCGTGCGCCACTGGGGTCCGGAGGTGGACCTGTCGGCTCGGCGCGCGCTGTGGCGGGGCGTGGACGTGGAGGGTCCGGTGGACCACCCGGTCACCGGAACCGGCGTTCTCCCGCCTCGGCCGCGACGGTGACGTCGGTGGGTCGGTGCGGCGGTGGTTCGGTGACGACGGTGCGGCGGTGGGTCGGTGCGGCGGTGACGAAGGGACGCCGAGCGGGCGGTGGCACCCGCTCGGCGGACCGGTTCAGCGGTTGTCGTCGCGCTCGCGGCGGATGGTGACCTTGCGGCCCTTGATGGTCGCCCCGCGCAGCGCCGTGATCACCTGCTGCGCCGCGCCGTCGGGCACCTCGACCAGCGAGAACCGGTCGGCGATCTCGATCGCGCCGATCTCGCGGCCGTTGAGCCGCGCCTCGCCCGCGATCGCGCCCACGATGTCCTGCGGCCGGATGCCCGCGCTGCGTCCCGCGCCCACGAACAGCCGGGTCATGCCCGCCGTGGGGCGACGCGGCCGGCGTTCCCGCCGCTCACCGCCCACCGGCGCGCCCCGGCGGTCCCGGTCGCGCGGCACGAACTCGGGGATCTCCTCCTCGTCGGCCGCCGCGCCGGTGGCCTCGTGCGCGAGCTTGACCGCCGCCAACGCGATCTCCACCACGTCGAACTCGTCGGCCAACGTCTCCACCACGACCCGGAAGCCCTCCAGGTCGTCCTCCAACAGGCTCTCGTGCAGCGCCGCCCGGGTCAGCTCCAGCCGGCGGGCCCGCAGGTCGGCGACCGTGGGCACCTTCTCCATCTGGATGCGCTGCTTGGTGACCCGCTCGATGGTCTTGAGCATCCCGTGCTCACGCGGCTCGGCCAACGTGATCGCCACACCCTCGCGGCCCGCGCGCCCGACCCGGCCGATGCGGTGCACGTAGGACTCCGGCGCGGACGGCACGTTGTAGTTCACGACGTGCGTGAGCTGCTCGACGTCCAGACCGCGCGCCGCGACGTCCGTGGCCACGAGCAGGTCGGCGGTCCCGTTGCGCAGCCGTGCCATCACCCGGTCGCGCTGCTCCTGGCTGATGCCGCCGTGCAGCGACTCGGCCCGGTAGCCGCGGCCGTTGAGGGTCTCGGTGAGCTGGTCGACCTCGTCACGCGTGCGGCAGAACACGATCGCCGCCGTGGGGGCCTCGACGTCGAGCACCCGGCCCAGCGCGGCCGGCTTGTGGGCGCGCGGGACGACGTAGGCGCTCTGCCGGACGCGCGGCGCTTCACCCGGCTCGGTCTGCTCGCGGCCGATGGTGATGCGCACCGGGTCGGTGAGGTGCTGGCGGGCCAACCGGTCGATGCGCGGCGGCATGGTCGCGGAGAACAGCACCGTCTGCCGGTCCTCGGGCGCCTCGGCGAGGATCGCGTCGAGGTCCTCGGCGAACCCCATGTCGAGCATCTCGTCGGCCTCGTCCAGCACGACGATCTTCAGGTCGTCGAGCTTGAGCGTGCCCCGGTTCAGGTGGTCCACCGCGCGGCCGGGCGTGGCCACGACCACGTCCACCCCCTGCTCCAGCACCCGCAACTGCCGCCCGATCGGCTGACCGCCGTAGATCGGCAGCACCCGCGCGCCCAGCTCACGCCCGTACCGGTGCACGGCCTCGGACACCTGCACGGCCAGCTCACGGGTGGGCACCAGCACCAACGCGAACGGCAGGGTGTCGGTCCGCCCGCCGCCGCCCATGCGCTCCAGCACGGGCAAGGCGAACGCGGCGGTCTTGCCGGTGCCGGTGGCGGCCTGCCCGAGCAGGTCACGCCCTTCGACCAGCGGCGCGATGGCTTCCCGCTGGATGGGGGTGGGTTCCTCGTAGCCGAGTCCGGAGAGCGCCCGCAACAGTTCGGGGCGCAGCCCCAGGTCGGCGAAGCTGGTCCTGTCGTCGTCGGGCGCGTCGGCGGTCATGCCGTCAAGTTTCGCTGATCGCCCGCGAACCGCTCGGCGAGGGGGTGCTGTAGGGACGGTCGGTGGGGTGTGGCACGCGTGCGCTCTGCTTGCTTCCTTCAAGATCGAGAGCGGAAGCGAAGAGCGAAGAGCGAAGAGCGAAGAGCTGAAGCGAAGAGCGAAAAGCGGCGCTCGCCGCGCGGCAGGCCCCCGGGGGTGGAAGGGCGTCGGTTCGTTCCCCGTACGGCCTGCCGGAGGCAACCACCCTTTGGTCTTCTCCGCAACCGGAAAAGCTGGTTGCGGAGAACCCCAAAGCGCGGTTGGGCTGCGCCCAGGCCGTACGGGGAACGAACCGAGGCCCTTCCTGTGGCTTGGCAGCCCTTGAAAGCGATCGCGGGGGTTTTGGCTGGATCGGTTAAGGTGGTGCGGAGTTGGGTGGATTGGGAGGGTTCTGTGTTGCGGTGGGGTGTGTTGGGGTCTACGGCGTTCATCAGTACGCGGGTTGCGCCCGCCATCCACCGCACCGCCGGGAACGCCGTGGTGGCCGTCGCCGCTCGGCCTGGTCGGGTGGAGGCCTCGGGGCGGTTCGCGGCTGGGTTCGGTGCTCGGGTGCATGACGGGTTCGAGGCGTTGTTGGCCGATCCCGACGTGGACGCCGTCTACATCGCGCTGCCCAATTCCGAGCACGTGCCCTGGACTCTCCGCGCGCTGGAAGCGGGCAAGCACGTTCTGTGCGAGAAGCCGTTGGCGTTGTCCGTCGCGGATGTCGAGAGGGTCGCGGCGGCGGCTGGTGGGCTGACCGTCATGGAGGCCTACATGTACCGGTTCCACCCGCAGCAGCGGCGGGTGGTCGAGTTGCTCGCCTCGCGGGTGATCGGTGAGTTGCGGGTGGTTCGGGCCGCGTTCGCCGGGGTGATGGATCCGGTCGGGAACATTCGGTACGACCCGTCGTTGGGGGGCGGGGCCACCTGGGATGTCGGGTGTTACGCGTTCGACGTCCCGTTGTGGGCGTTCGGGCGGGCGCCTGAGCGGGTGCGGGCTCGGTTCCACTCCGAGGGTGGCGCGCCGGTGGACACCAGTGGCGTCGCCACGTTGGACTTCGGGGGCGGGCGGGTGGCGCAGATCGACTACGGCTTCGACTACGGGCCGTGTGCCCGCTACGAGCTTCAGGGCACGCGTGGGTGGATCGGGGTGCGCAACGCCTGGACCGGCCCCGATGAGGAGTGCGTGATCACCGTGGTGACCGACGAGGGCCGGAGCGAAGAGGTGCTGGCCGGCGCGGACGCCTACGAGCACCAGGCCGCCGCGTTCGCGGAGGCGGTGCGGACCGGTCGGACGCCGCTGATGTCGTTGGACGACTCCAAGCGCACGGCGCGGGTGGGTGAGGCGCTGGTGGAAGCGGCTCGGACCGGCGCGGACGTGTCGTTGTAGTCCGCGCCGGGTCCGGGGGAGCCTGCCTCAGGAGTTCATGGCCTCCCGCAGGGAACGCGGGCGCATGTCGGTCCACACCTCGTCCACGTGGGCGGAGCACTCGTCCAGGGTGCCGGTCTTGCCGTCGGCCACCCAGCCGGCGGGCACCGGCTGGTGCGCGGGCCACAGCGAGTACTGGCCCTCGTCGTTGACCAGCACCTGGTAAGCGATGTCAGACCTCACGAGACAACCTCCTGATCAGCGTAGCGCCGCAACGTGGGACTCACCGTCACGAACGCGGTCACCAAAGCGATCCCGACGGCACACACGACGACCGCGTCGGTGGGCGCCAGGAATTCCGTCAACACACCGCCGAGCACGGGGCCGAGCACGCCCGCCAACCCGACGGCCACCGCCAGCACCCCGCTGAGCCGCCCGCGCAGTTCATCGGGCGTCAGCAGGAGCTGGTGGGTCGAGATCGTCGTGTTCGCCGTCGGCGCCAGCACCATCATCAAGGCGAACACCCCACCGAGCGCGTACCCGTCGGCAACCAGCAGGGAAACCGGCGTCAACAGCGTCACCGCCCAGAACACCCCGGCGATCGACACGTACGGCCCCAGCACGCGGTGCAGGCGCGGCGCCAGCAGCGAGCCGACGACACCGCCCACCCCGAGCATCGCCGCCATCACGCCGATGACCGCCGGGGACACGCCCCGGTGTTGCGCCAGCACGATCACCACCAGGTAGAACGCGCTGAAGAACAGGTTGAGCACCACCGCGCACACCGCCGTCACCCGGATCTCGCGGCGCTGCCACACCCACCGCAGGCCCGACCGGATCTCCCCGAGGAAGTCCGCCTTCCCGACCGTCGGGGTGCGCGGCGGCACGCGCAGGAACAGCAGCGTCACGAACGCCACGCAGTGGGTCAGCAGGTCCACCAGGAACGGCAGCCACCGGGTCACCGCGAACAGCACGCCGCCCAACGCCGTCCCCGCCATCTGCCCCAGGGACGTCCGGGCGGAGTTCATCGCCACCGCCGTCGCCAACTGCTCGTCGGGCACCAGCTTCGGCAGGCACGCGTCCTCGGCCGGTTCGAACAGCGCCCGGCACACGCCCATCACGGCCGCGACCACCGCCATGTGGAGCACGGACGCGACCCCGTGGAGCAGCGCCACCACCAGCGTCCCCAGCGCCACGGCCTGGGCCGCCTCGCACGCCAGCATGATCCGCCGCCGGTCCCACCGGTCCACCAGGACACCGGCCGGCAGCCCGGCCAGCAGTTGCGCCGCCGCGTCCACGGCCAGCACCAGCCCGGACGCGGCGGGCGACCCGGTGACCGCCAGCACCAGCAGCGGGAAGGCGATCAGCGACGCCGAGAAGCCGACCTCGGCCACCGCCTGCCCGCTCCACAGCAGGGTGTAGTTCCGGTTGCGCGCCAACGAGGTCGTCATCGCCGGCAGTCCTCGGCGATGGCCCGCAGCGCCCGCGCGAAGTCCGCCGCGACGGCGCGGACCTCGTCGGCCGGGTGCACCTGCGGGTGGAAGTACCAGGAGAACACCATCCGCCCGTCGCCCGCCTCGCCGACCACGTCGACCAGGTGGTGCGCCGGGTCGGCCGGGTCGTGGTCGCGGCCGATCGACGGCAGCACCGCCCGGTACAGGCCGGTCGACTCCGCCGACCCGGCGTCGAACTGCCCGAGGTAGTTGAACGCCACCGCCGGCGTGCCGCCCGCCGGCACCCGGCCGTGCTGGCGCAGCGCGCCGCAGCCGACGCCGCCGCCCGGCACCGCGCGCAACTGCCGCCGCACCGACTTGACCCGCGTGCGCCAGTCACCCTCCGCGACGTCCAGCACCACCGGGTAGACGGACGTGAACCACCCGACCGTGCGGGACAGGTCCACGCCGTCGAACAGGTCCTCGCGGCCGTGCCCCTCCAGGTCCACCGCGACCCGCGACTGGCCGGTCCACCGCGCCAACGCCCACGCCAACGCGGCCAGCAGCACGTCGTTGACCCGCGTCCGGTAGGCGGCGGGCGCGCCGCGCAGCAACGCGTCCGTGTCCTCCGGCGACAGCTCGACGGTCACCACGTCCACCGGCCCGCGCGCCTGTTCGGCCGCCGGGACGGGAACACTCCAGTGGTCCACCTCGGCGTCGAACCCGCCCTCGGCCACGTGCGCCCACAGCCGCCGCGCCCACTCCTGGAACGAGGTCGTCTTCGCGCCCAGGTCACCGCCGGCGTAGGCGGTCTCCAAGTCGTCGAGCAGGATGCGCCACGACACCCCGTCGACGACCAGGTGGTGCGCGACCAGCAGCAGCTCCGGCTCGTCCCCGGCGAACAGCACCGCCTTGAGCAGCGGCCCGGTCGCCAGGTCGAAGCTCGCGTGCACCTCGTCCGCGAACGCCTCCCGGTCGGCCACGTCGGTCACGACCATCAGCACGTCGACGTCCGACACGGGCGCGTTCTCCTGCCGCCACGACCCGTCGGCGTGGCTGAACCGCATCCGCAGCGCGTCGTGGTGGGCCAGCAGCCGCCGCAACGCGGTCCGCAGCCGCTCGACGTCCACCTCCGGGTCCAGCCGCACCAGGTGGGACTGGTTGAAGTGGTGCGGGTTGCGCCGCCCCGAGTGCAGGAACCAGTGCTGCACGGGCGTCAGCGGCACGTCGCCGACCACCGCCGCCTGCTCGCCGACCGCCGCCTCGCCGGTCACCACGGGCGCGAGCGCGGCGATGGTCTGGTGGGCGAACAGGTCCCGCGTGGTGAACCGCAGCCCCGCCTGCCGGGCCCGCGCCACCACCTGCATGCTCAGGATGGAGTCGCCGCCCAGCGCGAAGAAGTTGTCCTCGGTGCCGACCCGCGGCACGCCCAGCACGTCGGCCCACACCGCCGCCAGCGCCTCCTCGACCGGTCCGGCCGGCGCCACGTACTCCGCCGTGGCCAGGGCCGAGAAGTCCGGCTCGGGCAGCCGCGCCCGGTCCACCTTCCCGTTGGGGCTCATGGGCAGCGCGTCGACCGGCACGAACAGCGACGGCACCAGGTACTCCGGCAGCGACTCGCCCAGGAACTCCCGCAGGTCCCCGACCGGGCCGACGACGTAGGCGACCAGGCGCTTGTGCCCGGCCCCGTCGGCCCGCGCGACCACGACGGCCTCGCGCACGTCCGGGTGCCGCAGCAACGCCGTCTCGACCTCGCCCAGCTCCACCCGGAAGCCGCGGATCTTGACCTGCTCGTCGGCGCGGCCCACGAACTCCAGCTCGCCCCGGCGGTTCCAGCGCACCACGTCCCCGGTCCGGTACATCCGCGACCCGGGCGGCCCGAACGGGTCGGCCACGAACCGCGCCGCCGTCAGGCCCGGCCGGTCGAGGTAGCCGCGCGCCAGGCCGACGCCGGCCACGAACAGCTCGCCCGGGACCCCGATCGGCGCCCGCTGCCCCTCGGCGTCCAGGACGTGCACGCGGGTGCCCGGCAAAGGCCGGCCGATCGGCGGCACGCCACCCGGCTCCAACGGCTCGCTCCAACTGGTGACCACGGTGGACTCGGTGGGGCCGTAGGCGTTGACCATCCGCCGGCCCGGCGCCCACCGCGCGACCAGGTCCGCCGAGCACGCGTCACCGCCGACCACCAGCGTCCGGAAGGTCGGCAGCGGCCGGTCCGGCACGGTGGCCAGCGCGACCGGCGGGATCAGCGCGTGGGTCGCGCCGAACGCGTCGATCACGTCCGCGAGCTGCTCGCCCAGCAGCGGACCGGGCGGCGGCACGACCAGCGCGGCCCCGGCGGGCAGCGCCATGCACAGCTCCAGCACGGACGCGTCGAAGCTGGGCGAGGAGAACTCCAGGACCCGGTCGCCCGGCCGCACGTCCAGGTGCGCGATCTCGGCCGCCGAGAACGTCGAGATGCCCGCGTGGGTCACCACGACACCCTTGGGCCGGCCGGTCGAGCCGGACGTGTAGATCACGTACGCGGGGTGCTCCGGCCGCACGGCCACGCCGGGGTCGTGGTCGGGGTGGTCGGACACGTCGACCGGCCCGTCCAGCACCAGCAGCGGCCGGGCGTCGGCCAGCATGAACCCGATCCGCTCGGCGGGGTAGGCCGGGTCCACCGGCAGGAACGCCGCGCCCGCCTTGAGCACCGCCAGTTCCGCCACGACCAGGTCCGCCGACCGGGGCAGCCGCACCGCCACCACCCGCTCCGGCCCGGCGCCGGCGGCGATGAGGTGGTGCGCCAACCGGTTGGCCGCCGCGTTCAGCTCGGCGTAGGTCAGCTCCGCCGCGCCGGTCAGCGCGGGGGCGTCGGGCGTGCGGGCCACCTGGGCCTCGACCAGGCCCGCGAACGGCACGAACGGCTGCGCGGGACCGCCGTCGCCGAACCGGGCCAGCTCGCGCAGTTCGGCGCGCGGCATCGGCAGGGTCCACAGTGGACGGTCGTCCGTGAGGGCGTCGAGCAGCGTCACCAGGTGTTCGGTGAGCCGCTCGACGGTCGAGGCGTCGAACAGGTCGGTGTTGTACTCGACCGACCCGCTCAGCGCGCCGTCGTCCTCCTCGGTGAACTCCACCGTCACGTCGAACCCGGTCGAGGTGACCGGCTGGGCCACGTCGGTGGCCTCCAGCCCGGCGAACCCGGTGGGGCGCGGCGCGTTCTGCAACGCCACCACCGCCTGGAAGATCGGCGTGCGGCTGGTGTCGCGGTCGGGCTGCACGGCGTCCACGACCCGTTCGAACGGCACGTCCTGGTGGGCGAACGCGGCCAGCACGGTCTCCCGCACCCGGGCCAGCAGCTCGGGGAAGGTGGCCCGCGGCTCGACCCGGGCGCGCAGGGCCAGGGTGTTGACGAAGAACCCGGCCACCCGCTCCAGCTCCGGCCGCTCCCGTCCGGCGGCGACCGTGCCCAGCGCGAAGTCCTCCTGGCCCGACCAGCGCGCGAACAACGCCTGGCAGGCCGCGACCAGCGCCATGAACAGCGTGCAGTCGTGCCGGCGGGCGAGGCCGCGGACCCGGTCGGCGACCTCGCGCGGCACCGCGAACTCGACCTGCGCGCCGGCCGTGGTCTGCACGGGCGGGCGGGGCCGGTCGGTGGGCAGCTCCAGCGCCGGCACGCCGCGCAGCTCCTCCCGCCAGTGGTCGAGCTGGGCGTCCAGCGGCTGCTCGCGTTGCCAGGCGGCGAAGTCCACGTACCGCACCGGCGGGTCCGGCAGGTCGTGGCCCTCGTAGAGCGCGGCCAGGTCGGACACCAGCACGCCGCCGGACCAGCCGTCGGTGACGATGTGGTGCATGGTCAGGGCCAGCACGTGCTCGTCCGGCGCGACCCGGACCAGCGCCGGCCGGAACAGCGGGCCGGTGGCCAGGTCGAACGGCTCGATCTCGGGCAGCTCGGCCAGGAGGGGCAGGGTGACCTCGTGCGGCGGGTGCACCACCTGCACCGGCAGGCCGTCCACCGCGGGGAACGTCGTGCGCAGCGACTCGTGGCGGGCGACCAGGGCGGTCAGGGCGCGGCGCAGCCGTTCGACGTCCAGCTCGCCGCGCAGCCGCACCGCGAGCGGGGTCACGTACTCGGTGCCGCCGGGGGAGAACTGGTCGAGGAACCACAGCCGCTGCTGCGCGAACGACAGCGGGAAGCCGCCGCCGGACAGCGCGGGGTCTCCGCTGGGCAGGGCGGGGTCTGCGCCGGGCAGGGCGGTTTCCGCGCCGGCGGGCGGGATGGCGGGGGTCGCGCGGGGGATCGGGGTCTGGGCCTCGCCGCTCAGGGCCGCCGCCAGCCCGGCCACCGTCGGGTGGTCGAACAGGGCGCGCGGTGAGACGTCGAACCGTTCCCGCAGGCGGGCCGCGACCCGGATGCTGCTGATCGAGTCGCCGCCCAGCGCGAAGAAGTCGTCCTCCGCGCCGACCCGCGCCAGGCCCAGCACGTCCGCCCAGGTCCGCGCCACCAGCCGTTCGGTGTCGGTGCGCGGCTCGACGTACCCGTCGGCGACCGTCGCGTCCCGGTCCGGGGCGGGCAGCGCGGCCCGGTCCAGCTTGCCGTTGTTGTTCAGCGGCAACCGGTCCAGCGGCACGTACGCCGCCGGCACCATGTGGTCGGGCAGGGTGCGCGCCGCGTGCTCGCGCAGCGCGGCGGCCGGCACCGGCTCGTCGGCCACGACGTAGGCGACCAGCCGGTCCTCCCGCGCCACCACGGCGACCTGCCGCACCGCCGGGTGGGCCGCGAGCACCGCCTCGACCTCGCCGGGCTCGATCCTGAACCCGCGCACCTTCACCTGCTGGTCCGCGCGGCCCAGGTAGTCCAGCTTCCCGTCCACCCAGCGGGCCAGGTCGCCGGAGCGGTACATGCGCGACCCGGGCTCGCCGAACGGGTTGGCCACGAACCGCGACGCGGTCAGGCCCGGCCGGTCGAGGTAGCCGCGGGCCAGGCCCGGCCCGGCCACGTGCAGCTCGCCGACCACGCCCGGCGGCACCGGCTGGAGGTCGTCGTCGAGCACGTAGACCCGCAGGTCGGGGATGGGGACGCCGACCGTGCCGTCCGCCTCGGTGCAGGTCACGTGGACGGTGGTCTCGGTGATGCCGTACATGTTGATCAACGTGCCGGCGCCCCGCCAGTCCGCCACCTTGCGCAGGTCCAGCGCCTCACCGCCGAAGATCACGTACCGGGCGTCCGGCTGTTCGGGGATGAGCTGGTAGAACGCCGACGGCGTCTGGTTGAGCACGGTCACGCCCTCGTCGTCCAGCAGCCGGGCGAAGTCGCGCGGCGACCGGGAGACCTCGTAGGGCACCACCACGAGCCGGCCGCCGTGCAGCAGCGGCCCCCACAGCTCCCAGACGGAGAAGTCGAAGGCGTAGCTGTGGAACAGGGTCCAGACGTCGGTGTGGTCGAACCGGAACCAGTGGTCCGTCGCCGTGAACAGCCGGATCACGTTGGCGTGCGGGATGATCACGCCCTTGGGCCGGCCCGTCGAGCCGGACGTGTAGATCACGTACGCCGGGTTCTCCGGGCGCAGCGACGTCCTCGGCGGGGTCGACGGGTACGCGGACAGGTCCGGCAGGCGGTCGAGGACGATCACCGGGCGGGCGTCCTCGACCATGCCCGCAATGCGCTCCGCCGGGTACGCCGGGTCGATCGGCACGTAGGCCGCGCCCGCCTTGAGCACGCCCAGCACCGCGACCACCAGCTCCGGCGACCGCGGCAGCAGCAGCGCCACGAACTGCTCCGGCCCCGCGCCCTCGGCGACGAGGTGGTGCGCCAACCGGTTCGCCCGCTCGTCCAGCTCCCGGTAGGTCAGCGCCGAGCCGTCGAACGTCACCGCCACCGCGTCGGGCGTGCGCGCGGCCTGGGCGGCGAACACCTCCGGGATGGTCGTGGTGACCTTGCTCGTCGCGTCGCCGTTCCACGACCCGAGGACCTGCCGGCGCTCCCGCTCGGACAGCCACGGCAGCTCGCCGATCCGGCGCGTCGGGTCGGCGCCCAGCGCGTCGAGCAGGCGGGTGAGCCGGGCGCCGAGGGTCTCCACGGTGGCCGCGTCGAACAGGCGCGGGTCGTAGGTCAGCTCGACGTGCAGCGCCGAGTCCGCGTGCGCCCGCACGGTCAGCGGGAACGTCGTCGTGTCCAGCCCGTCGACCTCGCCGACCGCCGGCGCGGCACCGGACGGGGCCCGCACGGGGTAGTTCTCGAACGCCAGCAGGCTGTCGAACAGCCGGCCGCCGGCCCACGCCTGGAGCTGCGCCAACGCCACGAAGTCGTGGCGGCGCGACTCGATCTGGGCGTCCTGGAGCCGCCGCAGCCAGGTCACGGCGTCGTCCAGCGGGTCCACCGACACCCGCGTCGGCACGGTGTTGATGAACATGCCGACGATGTCCTCGACGCCGGGCAGCTCGGCGGGCCGCCCGGACACGGTGGTGCCGAACACCACGTCCCGCTCGCCGGAGGTGCGCGCCAGCAGCAGCGCCCACGCGCCCTGGACCAGGGTGTTCACCGTCAGGCCGTGGGCGCGGGCCACCGCGTCGAGCCGGTCGACCGGCAGGTCCAGCACCACCTGGGCGGAGGACTCGGCGCGGTGCGCGTCGGCCGGCGGGCGGTCGTAGGGCAGGGGGGTGGGCGCGGTGAAGCCCGCCACCACGCCCCGCCAGTGCCGCTCGGCCGCCGCGTGGTCCTGCTCGCCCAGCCACGCCAGGTAGTCCCGGAACGGCCGCCGCGCGACCGGCGCGTCCCCGGCGTACTCGGCCAGCACCTCGCCGAACACCTGGGACGTGCTCCAGCCGTCCAGCAGCAGGTGGTGCGACGTCCACAGCACGTCCACCTCGGTGTCGGAGACCCGCCCGATGGTCAGGCGCATCAACGGCGCGCGGGTGAGGTCCAGCCCCGCTTCGGCGTCGCGGGCCACCAGGTCGTCGGTCACCGGCGCGAACCCCACCGGCACGACCACGTCGCGGTGCACCACCTGCACCGGCTCGTCCACGCCCTCCCACACCACGCTCGTGCGCAGCACCGGTGTGCGGTCCACGACCCGTTGCCACGCCCTCGCCAACCGCTCCGGCGAGTCCACCCCGGACAGCCGGACGCGCAGCTGGTTGAAGTAGGCCGACCCGTCGTCCACCAGGCTGTGGAACAACATGCCGGTCTGCAACGGGGTGAGCGGGTAGACGTCCTCGACGTCCGGCGTCACCACCCGGTCCACCTGCTCCTGGGTGAGCCGGGCCAGCGGGAAGTCCGACGGCGTGCGGCCCCAGGACCCGGCGCAGTGCGCGACGATCCCGCGCAGCGCGTCCACCATCCGGTCGGCGAGCGCGCGCACGCCCTCCTCGGTGTCGACCTCGGTCGAGTACTCCCAGTCCAGCACCAGCTCGCCGCCGGTCACCGCGGCCGTGATGTCCAGCGCGTTGGGCCGCACCACGTCGTCGGGCGCCTCGCGGCCCAGGTCGGCCTCGACCACGTCCTCCTCGAACCGGCCCAGGTAGTTGAAGCACACGCGGGGCAGCGGCCCGGTCAACCGGCCGGTCTGCCGCAACGCGTCGTAGCTCAACCCCTTGTGCGGCACGGCCCGCAGCTGCTCCTTGACGGTCTTGAGCGCGTCGCCCCAGTCGGCGGGCAGGTCCAGCGCCACCGGGAACTGGGCGGTGAACCAGCCGACCGTGCGGGAGACGTCGACGCCGGGGAACACCTCCTCGCGGCCGTGGCCCTCCAGCGTCACCAGCACCCGACCCGCGAAAGCCGCCGCCAACGCCGTCAGCAGCACGTCGTTGACCTGCGTCCGGTACGCCTCGGGCACGCGTTGCAGCAGGGCGTCGGTCTCCTCCCGGCCCAGCCGCACGCGCACGGTCCGCGCGCTGCCCGCGGTGGTGGGCAAGGGCTCCTCGGACGGGACCGCCTGCCAGTAGGGCAGGGCGTCGTCCATCGCGCCCGCGCGGACGTGGGCGTCGAGGCGGTGCGCCCAATCGGTGAACGGCAGGCTCTTGGGGGCCGGCTCACCGCCGTCGTAGGCGGTTCGGAGGTCTTCCAGGACCACCCGCCACGACACCGCGTCCACGACCAGGTGGTGGGCGGTGAGCAGCAGCTTGCCGTCCCGGAACAGCACGGCCCGGAACAGCGGGCCGCGCCGCAGGTCGAGGCTCTGCCGGGCCCGGGTGGCCTCGGTCGCGCGGTCGAGGGTGGCGGCGAGGTGCAGGACGTCGCCGGCCTCGCCGACCTCCTGCCGCCACTCGCCGTCCACCTCGACGAACCGCGTGCGCAGGGCTTCGTGGTGCGCCACCACGGCGTCCAGCGCCTGCCGCAGGCGGGGCACGTCCACGTCGTCCCACTCCACCAGCACCGACATCGTGAAGTGCGCCAACGGCCCGTGCTCGGCGAAGAACCAGCGCTGGATCGGCGTCAGCGGCGCGGGACCGGTGAACGCCGGCGCGTCGGCGGCGTCCTCGGCCGCGGTGACCGCGAGCGCCAGGTCCGCGACCGTCTGCCGCAGGAACACGTCCTTCGACGTCAGCCGCAGCCCGGCCTGCCGCGCCCGCGACACCACCTGCATGCTCAGGATGGAGTCGCCGCCCAGGCCGAAGAAGTTGTCCCGCGCGCCGACCCGCTCGACGCCCAGCACCTCGGCCCAGATCCGGGCCAGCTCGGCCTCCACCGGCGTGCGCGGCGGCACGTGCCCGGCGTCGGAGAACGTCGGCGCGGGCAGCGCCCGGCGGTCCACCTTGCCGCTGGGGGTCAGCGGGACCTCGTCCAGGGTGACGAACACCGACGGCACCATGTGCTCGGGCAGCCGGTCCTTGAGCCAGGCGGCGAGGTCGGTCGCGGCGCCGACGACGTACCCGACGAGCCGGGTGTGACCGCCGTGCTCGCGCGCCACCACCACGGCCTGCCGCACGTCCGGGTGGGCCAGCAGCGCGGCCTCGACCTCGCCGGGCTCGACGCGGTAGCCGCGGACCTTGACCTGGTCGTCGGTGCGGCCCAGGTACTCCAGCCGGTCGCCGACCCAGCGGACCCGGTCGCCGGTGCGGTACATGCGCCCGCCGCCGAACGGGTCGGGCAGGAACCGCTGGGCGGTCAGGCCGGGGCGGTCGAGGTAGCCGCGGGCGACCTGCGGTCCGGCGACGAACAGCTCGCCGGGCACGCCCTCGGGCTGGGGTCGCAGGTCGGCGTCCAGGACGTAGGCGGTCAGGTTGCGCAGGGGGCGGCCGATGAGCGGCCGGTCGCCGGTGATCCGCGTGGACACGGCGTCCACCGTGGTCTCGGTGGGACCGTAGAAGTTGTGGGCGCGGACGCCCGAGCGGGCCAGTTCCCGCCACAGCGCGGTGTCCAGGGCCTCGCCGCCGAGGGTGAGGATCTTCGGGGCGTGGGCGCCGGTGAGCAGGCCGGCGTCCAGGAGCTGCCGCGCGAACGGGGGTCCGGCGTCGACCAGGTCGATGCCGTGCACGCGGACGTAGCGCACGAACTCCGCCGGTTCCAGGCGGACGTCGTCGGTGATGATGTGCACCTCGTGCCCGTCGGCCAGCAGCACCAGGCCTTCCCACGACGTGTCGAACGTGAACACCGCGGACAGCGCGACCTTGAGGTGTTCGGTGGCGAAGTCGTCGCGGTGGTTGTGCAGGAGGTTGACCAGGCTGCGGTGCTCGACCACGACCCCCTTGGGCGTGCCGGTCGAACCGGAGGTGTAGATGACGTAAGCCGCGTTGTCCGGTCGCAGGTCCACCCGCGGCCGGGTGTCCGGGCAGGCCGTGAGGTCGGGCCACGAGTCGAGCACGACGGTCGGCGCGGCGTCGGCCAGCAGCACGTCGAGGCGTTCGGCGGGCAGGGCCGGGTCGATCGGCAGGTACACCGCGCCCGCCTTGTGCACGGCGAGGACGGCGGCGACGGCGTCGGCCGAGCGGGGCAGCCGCACCGCCACGGTCCGCTCCGGGCGTGCGCCCAGGCCGATCAGGTGGTGCGCCAACCGGTTCGCGCGCGCGTCCAGCTCGGCGAAGGTCAGCCGGACGTCCCCGCAGACCAGGGCGGTCGCGTCGGGCGTGCGCGCGGCCTGCGCCTCGAACAGCGCGGGGAACGTCGTGTCCGGCACGTCCAGCGCCGGTCCGTGCGGCGAGGGTTCGTCCCCGAGCAGCAGGGACACCTCGCGCAGCGGCCGGTCCGGGTCGGCGGCGACTGCGGCCAGCAGCGCCACCAGGTGCCGGCACATCCGCCGCACGGTGGCCGCGTCGAACAGGTCGGTGCTGTACTCGACCGCGCCCAGCAGGTCGCCGCCGGACTCGCCGAACTCGAACGTCAGGTCGCACAGCGCCGACACCGTGGGCACCGCCAGCTCCTCGACCCGCAGGCCGGGCAGCTCGGGCACCTCGCTCGCGGTGTTCTGCACCAGGACCATCACGTCGAACAGGGCGTTGCGGCTCGGGTCCCGCTCGGGGCGCACCGCCTCCACGACCCGTTCGAACGGCACGTCCTGGTGGGCGAAGGCGTCCAGCACGGTCCGGCGCACCCCGGACAGGAACTCGCCGAACGTCCGGTCGGTGTCCACTGTGGACCGCAGCACGAGCGTGTTGACGAACAGGCCCACCACGTCGTCCAGCTCGGCCCGGCCGCGCCCGGACACGGCGGTGCCCACCGCGATGTCGTCCTGGCCGGTGTAGCGGGCCAGCAACGCCTGGCAGGCCGCGACCAGCGTGGTGAACAGGGTGTCGCCGCGCCGCCGCGCCAGCTCCCGCAGTCCCGCCGACACCTCCGCCGGCACGGTGAACTTGTGCGCCGCGCCCGCGCCCGTGCGCACCGCCGGGCGGGGCCGGTCGGTGGGCAGCTCCACCACCGGCACGCCCGCCAGCCGGTCCGCCCAGTAGTCGACCGGCGGGTCCTCGCGCCAGGCCGTGTAGTCGACGTACTGCACGGGCAGCGGCGGCAGGTCCTCGCCCGCGTAGAGCGCGCCGAGGTCGCGCGCCAGCACACCGGTGGACCAGCCGTCGGTGACGATGTGGTGCAGCGCCAGGACCAGCACGTGGTCGTCGTCGGCCACGCGCACCAGCCGCGCCCGCACCAGCGGACCCTCGCGCAGGTCGAACGGCGTGCCGACCTCCTGGCGCAGCACGTCCTCCCACGAGCCGTGCTCGACCTCCACCGGCAGCTCGAAGGGCTCGTGCACGATCTGCACGTCGTCGTCGAACGTCGTGCGCAGCGACTCGTGCCGCGCGACCAGACCGTTGAGCGCCCGGCGCAGGGCCGCGAGGTCCAGCGGTCCGCGCAGCCGCAGGGCGGTGGGGGTGACGTACTCCGTGCCACCGGGTTCGAAGCGGTCCAGGAACCACAGCCGCCGCTGGGCGGGGGACTGGGGGTGGACGCCACCGCGCGGGATCACCGGGATGGCGTCCACCGCACTCAGACCGGCGATCGCTGTCGCGAGGCCGGACACCGTGGGGTGCTGGAAGAGGGCACGGGGGGACAGCTGCACGCCGAACGCCTCGCGCAGCCGCGAGGTCACGCCGATGCTCAGGATCGAGTCGCCGCCGAGCGCGAAGAAGTTGTCGTCCGCGCCGACCCGGTCGAGTCTGAGCACGTCCGCCCAGATCGCGGCGATCGTGCGTTCGGCGGGCGTGCGGGGCTCCTGGAAGCCGCCGCCGAACTCCGGCTCGGGCAGCGCCTTCTTGTCGAGCTTCCCGCTGGGCGACAACGGGAACGCCTCGACCGCGACCACCGCCGAGGGGACCATGTAGTCGGGCAGGGACGCCTTGAGGTGGTCGCGGGCGTCGGTCTCGGGCTCGCCGGTGACGTACCCGACGAGCCGGCCGGCCCGCACGACCACGACGGCGTCGCGCACGCCGGGCACCTCGCGCAGCGCCGCCGCGACCTCGCCGGGCTCGACGCGGAAGCCGCGCAGCTTCACCTGGTCGTCGGCGCGCCCCAGGTAGTCCAGGACGCCGTCGAGCCAGCGGACCCGGTCGCCGGTGCGGTACATGCGCGACCCGGGCGGGCCGAACGGGTCGGGCAGGAACCGCTGGGCGGTCAGGCCGGGGCGGCCGAGGTAGCCGCGACCGACCTGCGCGCCGCCCACGTACAGCTCGCCGGGCACGCCGGGCGGCACCGGCCGCAGGTCGGCGTCCAGCACGTACGCCTGCGCGTTGTGCAGCGGGCGGCCGATGACGGGGTGGTCGCCGGTGACCCGGGTCGAGGCCGCGTCCACCGCGGTCTCCGTGGGGCCGTAGTAGTTGAAGCCGCGCACGCCCGAGCGGGCGATCCGCCGCCACAGCGCGGCGTCCACGGCCTCGCCGCCGAGCATGAGCTGGTCCAGGCCGGACTCCAGCAGCCCGGCGGCGACCAGCCGGTGCGCGTAGGACGGGGTGAGGTCCATCGTGCCGACGCGGTGGTCGCGGACGTAGGCGACCAGCCCGTCCGGGTCCAGGCGCAGCTCGTCGTCGATGACGTGCAGCTCGTGGCCGGCGGCGAGGAAGAGCAGGCCCTCCCAGGACGTGTCGAAGGAGAAGGTGGCGGTGAGCGCGAACCGGGTCCGCTCGCCCATCAGCTCGTGCCGGTTGGCGTGGAACAGGTTCGCCAGCTGCCGGTGCTCCACCACCACGCCCTTCGGCTTACCCGTGGAGCCGGAGGTGTAGATGATGTAGGCCGCCTGCTCCGGCCGGAGCACCACGTCCGGCGCCTCGTCGGTGGGCGACAGCGCGGGCAGGGCGTCGAGGACCAGCTTCGGCCGCGCGTCGTCCAGCAGCAGCTCGACGCGGTCCGCGGGCAGCGTCGGGTCGATCGGCAGGTGGACCGCCCCGGCCTTGAGGATGCCCAGCAGCGCCACGACGACGTCGGCCGACCGCGGCACCCGCACGGCCACCACGTGCTCCGCCCCGACGCCTTCGGCCCGCAGGTGGTGTGCCAGGGCGTTGGCGCGGGCGTCCAGCTCGGCGAAGGTCAGCGACCGGTCGCGGAAGACCAGCGCGGTGGCGTCGGGCGTGCGCCGGGCCTGCTCGGCGACCACGTCGGGGTAGAGCGTGCCCGGCGTGGGCAGGGCGGTCCGGTTCCACTCGACCAGCACGCGGCGCTCGTCCTCGGGCGTGAGCCACGGCAGGTCGGCGATCCGCGCGTCCGGCCGGTCGACCAGGTCGCGCACCAGGTCGCGCAGCCAGCCGGCGAGGCGGCGCGCGGTGGCCGCGTCGAACAGGTCGGGGTCGTAGGCCAGGTCCAGGTCCAGCCGCCGCGACCCGGCCGCGGTCAGGGTGAGGGGCAGGGTGGTGTTGTCCACCGTGTCCACCTCGACCACGCGCGGGCCGTCGCCGGACTGGTCGAACGGGTAGTTCTCGAACACCACCACGCTGTCGAACAGCCGCGTGCCCAGCCACGACTGGATCTCCGCCAGGGAGGTGTGGTCGTGGCGGCGGGCCTCGCCCTGGGCCGCTTGGAGGTCGCGCAGCCACGCCGCGACCCGCGCGGAGGTGTCCACCGCCACCCGCGTGGGGACGGTGTTGATCAGCATGCCGACCATGTCCTCGACGCCGGGCAGTTCCGCCGGCCGCCCGGACACCGTGCTGCCGAACACCACGTCCCGCTCGCCGGAGACCCGCGACAGCAGCAGCGCCCACGCGCCCTGCACGACCGTGTTCACGGTCAGCCCGAGCCGTTGCGGCGCGTCGCCGAGGTCCACGGCGACCCGCACCGACTCCGTCGACTCCGCGCGGTGCGCCTCGGCCGGCGGCCGGTCGAACGGCAGCGGCGTCGGACCGTCCACATCGGACAGCGCGCGTCGCCAGTACGGCTCGGTGTCGCCCTGCTCGGCAAGCCAGCCCAGGTAGTCCCGGAACGGCCGGCGGGCCGGCACGCGCGCGGACGTGCCGGTGGTGATCGCCCGGTAGTGCTCCAGGACCTCGGTGAACACCTGCCCGGTGCTCCAGCCGTCCAGCACGACGTGGTGGGAGGTCCACACGACCTCGACCCGGTCGCCGCCCAGCGGCGTGACCGCCACCCGCAGCAGGGGCGCGGTGTCCAGCGAGATCTCGCCGTCGGCGGGCAGCGCCACGTCCCGGTGCACCACCTGCACCGGCTCGGCCAGGCCGTCCCACACGATCGACGTGCGCAGCACCGGCGTGCGGTCCACCACCCGTTGCCACGCCTGCCGCAGGGCGTCCGGGTCGGTGACGCCGTCGAGCACCAGCCGCACCCGGTCCACGTACGCGCCGGGCTCGACCAGGCTGTGGAACACCATGCCCGCCTGCAACGGCGTCAGCCGGTAGACGTCCTCCACGTCCGGCCCGGCGATGCGGTCCACCTGCTCCTGGGTCAACCGCGCCAACGGGAAGTCCGACGGCGTCCGGCCGCCGGCGCCGGGCTCGGCGCAGTGCGCCACGATCTCCCGCAACGCCGCCACGACCCGCCGCGCCAGCCGCCGCACGGTGTCCTCGTCGTGGACGTTCGCCGAGTAGTCCCAGCGCAGGGCCAGTTCGCCGTTCTCCACCAGCCCCGTCACGTCGAGCAGGTGCGGCCGGTCCCGGTCGGGGGCCACGTCGCCGGACGCCAGGTCGCGCCGCGCCCGGACCAGGTCGCCGCCGGTGAGGTCGAACCGGCCGTGGTAGTTGAACGACACGTCCGGCAGCCCGGTCAGCCCCAGGGCTTCGTAGCTCAGCCCCCGGTGCGGCACCGCCCGCAGGGCCTCCTTGACAGTCTTGAGCGTGCGACCCCAGTCGCCGCTGGTCTCCAGCACCACCGGGAACTGCGTGGTGAACCAGCCGACCGTGCGCGAGAGGTCCGCGTCGAACAGCTCCTCGCGGCCGTGGCCCTCCAGGGCGACGCCCACCGCGTCCCGCCCGGTCCACTCCGAAAGCGCCCGCCCCAGCGCGCTCAGCAGCACGTCGTTGACCTGCGTCCGGTACACCGGCGGCACGTCGCGCAGCAGGGCGTCGGTGGTGGCGCGGTCCAGCCGCACGGTCACCGACCGGGTGGACCCGACGGTGTTGGGCCCGGACCGGTCCACCGGCAGCGCCGCCGGCTCGGGCAGCGACCGCCAGTGCTCCAGCGCGTCGGCCAACCCGCCCTGCCGCACGTGCTCGTCCAGCCGGTGCGCCCAGTCGGTGAAGGACGTCCCGACCGGGTCGAGCGCCTCGCCCCGGTACGCCTTCTCCAAGTCCTCCACCAAGATCCGCCACGACACGCCGTCGACCACCAGGTGGTGGGCAACCAGCAGCAGCGACGGCCGGTCACCGGGGAAGAACACCGCCCGCAGCAGCGGCCCGCGCTCGACGTCCAGCGACCGCCGGGCCTCGACCGCCGCCGCCTCGACCGCCGCCGCCTCGACGTCCGCCGCCTCGACGTCCGGGCAGACGGTGAACACCTCGGCCCCGGCGGGCGCGACCTCCTGCGCCCAGCCGTCGCCGACCCGCCGGAACCGCAGCCGCAGGGCGTCGTGGTGGTCCACCACCGCGCGCACGGCCGCGCGCAACGCGGTCTCGTCCACCGCCGGGTCGAGGTCCACCAGCAGCGACATGGTGAAGTGCGCCAACGGCCCGTGCCCGGCGAAGAACCACCGCTGGATCGGGGTCAGCGGCGCGGGACCGGTGTAGACCCGCGCCGGCGCGGCGGCCTCCCCCTCGCCCGCGACCAGGGCCAGCTCGGCGATCGTCTGGTGGCGGAACACGTCCCGCGAGGTCAGCCGCAGCCCGGCCTGGCGGGCCAGCGACACCAGCCGGATGGACAGGATCGAGTCGCCGCCCAGGGTGAAGAAGTTGTCGTGCACGCCGACCCGCTCCGCGCCCAGCACGTCGGCCCAGATCCGGGCCAGCTCGGCCTCGGCCGGCGTGCGCGGGGCGACGACCTCGCCGGTCGCGCGGGCCTGGGGCGCCGGCAGCGCGGCCTTGTCCAGCTTCCCGTTGGGCGTCAACGGGATGCGGTCCAGCTCCACGAACGCCGAGGGGATCTGGTAGTCCGGCAGCAGCCGCTTGAGGTGGTCGCGCAGGTCGGTCGGCGACTCGGCGACGACGTAGGCGACCAGCCGGGTGTGGCCGTCGTCGGCGCGGGCCACCACCGCGGCCTCGCGGACGTCGGGGTGGGCCAGCAGCGCGGCCTCGACCTCGCCGGGCTCGACGCGGTGGCCCCGGATCTTGACCTGGTCGTCGGTGCGGCCCAGGTACTCCAGCCGGTCGCCGACCCAGCGGACCCGGTCGCCGGTGCGGTACATGCGCGAACCGGGCCCGCCGAACGGGTCGGCGAGGAACCGCGCCGCGGTCAGGCCCGGCCGGTCGAGGTACCCGCGCGCGACCTGCGGCCCGGCGAGGTACAGCTCACCGGGGACGCCCTCCGGCTGCGGCTGGAGGTTCGGGTCGAGCACGTACGCCGTCATGTTGCGCAGCGGGCGGCCGATCACCGGGCGGTCGCCCTCGACCAGCGTGGACACCGCGTCGACCGTGGTCTCGGTCGGCCCGTAGAAGTTGTAGGCGCGGGTCGGCGCCGCCGCCAGCTCCCGCCACAGCGCCGGGCCCAGCGCCTCGCCGCCCAGCATGAGCACCTTGGGCCGGTGCGGGCCGTCGAGCAGCCCGGCGGGCAGCAGTTGCTGCACGTAGGACGGGGTGAGGTCGAGGAAGTCGATCCGGTGCTCGCGCACGTACGCGACCAGCGCGGTCGGCTCCAGCCGGACCTCGTCGGTCAGGACGTGCAGCTCGTGGCCGTCGGCCATGAGCACCAGGCCCTCCCACGACGTGTCGAACGAGAACACGGCCGTGAGCGCGACCCGCAGGGGCTGCGACGCGAAGTCGTTGCGGTGGTTGACCAGCAGGTTCACCAGGTTCCGGTGCTCGACCACGACGCCCTTGGGCGTGCCGGTGGACCCGGAGGTGTAGATGACGTACGCGGCCTGGTCCGGTCTGATCCGGACCTTCGGCGGCGTGTCGGGCAGGCCGGCCGTGTCCACCGGGCCGTCCAGCACCCGCACCGCGCCCGAGTCCGTGACCAGGTGCGCCTTGCGCCGCTCGGGCAGCGACGGGTCCACCGGCAGGTACACCGCGCCGGCCTTGAGCACGCCCAGCACCGCCACCACCGCGTCCACGCCGCGCGGCAGCGACAGCGCGACCACCTGCTCGGGCCGCACGCCGTCGGCCACCAGCCGGTGCGCCAGCCGGTTCGCCCGCGCCTCGACCTCGGCGTAGGTCAGCACGTCGTCCCCGCACACCAGCGCCGTCGCGTCGGGCGTCCGGGCGGCCCGCGCCTCGAACAGCGCCGGGAAAGTCGTGTCCGGGACCTCCGCCGCCGGGCCGTGCGGCGAGGGCTCGTCGCCCAGCAGCAGCGGCACCTCGGCCAGCGGCCGGTCCGGTTCGGCGACCACGCGGGCCAGCAGGATCAGCAGGTGGCGGCACAGCCGCGCGACCGTCGCGGCGTCGAACAGGTCCGTGCTGTACTCGACCAGGCCGTGGATGCCGTCGCCGGTCTCGGCGAAGTCCAGGCTGAGGTCCCAGTTCGCGTGCCGCCGGGTCAGCGGGTGCTCGGTGACCTCCAGGCCGGGCAGGGCGGGCAGCGCGGCGCCGGCGTTCTGCATCACCACCATCACGTCGAACAGCGGCGTGCGGCTCGGGTCGCGCGGCACGCCCAAGGCCTCCACGACCTTGTCGAACGGGGCTTCGTCGTGCGCGAACGCGTCCAGCACGCCCGTGCGGGTCCCGGCGAGCAGGTCGGCGAACGACCGCGAGGTGTCCACTGTGGACCGCAGCACGATCGTGCCGACGAAGAACCCGACCAGCCGCTGGAGTTCGGGCCGGTTGCGGCCGGTGGTCACGGTGCCCACGGCGATGTCGTCCTGGCCGGTGTAGCGGGCCAGCAGCGCCTGGCACGCGGTGAGCAGCACGGTGAACAGGGTCGTCTCGTGCGTGCGGGCCAGCTCCGCCAGCCGCGAGGACAGCAGCGGCGGCACGGTGAACTCGTGCGTCGCGCCCGCCGACGAGCGCTCCGCCGGGCGCGGCCGGTCGGTGGGCAGGTCCAGCGGCGGCACGCCGGCGAGCCGGTCGCGCCAGTGGTCCAGGTCCACCGGCCGGTCCTGTTGCCACACCGCGTAGTCGCCGTAGCGCAGGTCGGTCGGCGGCAGCTGCTCGCCCCGGTACAGCGCGCCGAGCTCCTCGGTCAGCACGCCGAGCGACCAGCCGTCCACGACGATGTGGTGCGAGGTCAGCAGCAGCACGTGGTCGCCGTCGTGCCGGACCAGCAGCGCCCGGAACACCGGCCCGCCCGCCAGGTCGAACGGCCGTTCCACCTCGGCGCGCAGCGCGGCGTCGAGGTCGTCGGCGTCCACCACCGGGACGTCCAGCCGCACGTCCCGCACGACCTGCGCCGGCTCGCCGTCCACCTCGGGGAACGTGGTGCGCAGCGACTCGTGCCGCCGCACCAGCTCCCGCAGCGCCCCGGTCAGCCGGTCGACGTCCAGCGCGCCGCGCAGCCGCAGCGCCAGGGCGGTGTTGTAGTCGGTCGGCGCCACCTGGTGCAGGAACCACAGCCGGCGCTGGCCCGCCGACAGCGGGAACGGCCCGTCGTGCCCGGCGCGCGGGATCACGTCGGCGGGGGCGGCGCGGCCCGCGAGCCGCTTGCGCAGGCGGTCCCGCAGGTGTGCGGGCAGCGCGGAGATGCGGTCTTCCCTGGAGGTCGTCATGGCTCACGCTTCCCGGTCGGCGAGGGCTTCGAGGTCGGCCAGCACGAGTTCCTCGACCAGGCCGGCGAGGTGGGACACGGTGCGGGCGGTCAGCACGTCGCGTGGTGACAGGTCCACGTCGAAGGCCGCCTTGGTCCGGGACGTGATGCGCAGGCTGCGGATGGAGTCGCCGCCCAGGGCGAAGAAGCTGTCCTCCACGCCCACCCGGTCCACGTCGAGCACCTCGGCCCAGATCTCGGCGATGGCCCGCTCGGTCTCGGTGCGGGGGGCCACGTACTCGGTGGAGGTGACCGCGTCGCGCTCGGGCGCGGGGAGCGCGGCGCGGTCGAGCTTGCCGTTGGCGTTGAGCGGCAGCCGGTCCAGCGCCACGTAGGCCGCGGGGACCATGTAGTCGGGCAGCGCGACCGAGGCGTGCTCGCGCAGGTCGGCCACGGCCACGTGCCCGTCGGGCACGTAGTAGGCGACCAGGCGCTCGTCCACCGCGAGCACGACGACCTGCGCGACCGCGGGGTGCGCAGCGAGGACGGCCTCGATCTCGCCCAGCTCGACGCGGAACCCGCGGATCTTGACCTGGTGGTCCGCGCGGCCCAGGCAGTGCAGCGTCCCGTCGCGCCAGACGCCCAGGTCGCCGCTGCGGTACATGCGCTCGCCCGGCGCGCCGAACGGGTTGGCCACGAACCGGGACGCGGTCAGCCCCGGCCGGTCGAGGTAGCCCCGGGCGAGGCCGGGGCCGGCCACGTACATCTCGCCCACCACCCCGGGCGGCACCGGTTCGAGGTCTTCGTCGAGCACGTAGACCCGCAGGTCGGGCATCGGGACGCCGATCGAGCCGTCGGCCACCGTGTAGGTGACGTGCACGGTCGTCTCGGTGATGCCGTACATGTTGATCATGGTCCCGGCGCCGCGCCAGTCCTTCGTCTTGTCCAGGTCCAGCGGTTCGCCCGCGAAGATCACCCGCTCCACGTCCGGCTGCTCGGGGATGAGCTGGTAGAACGCCGACGGCGTCTGGTTGAGCACCGTCACGCCCTCCTCCCGGACCAGTCGGGCGAACTCGCGCGGCGACCGGGAGGTCTCGTAGGACACGACGACCAGCCGCCCGCCGTGCAGCAGCGCGCCCCACAACTCCCACACCGACACGTCGAACGCGTAGCTGTGGAACAGGGGCCAGACGTCGTCCTCGTCGAACCCGTACCAGTGGCGGGTGGCGGCGAACAGCCGGATGACGTTGCTGTGCGGGATCACCACGCCCTTGGGCTTGCCGGTCGAGCCGGACGTGTAGATCACGTACGCCGCGTGCTCCGGGTGGTGGGCCACCGCCGGCGGGGTCGTCGGGTAGCCGGACAGGTCGGGCAGCCGGTCCAGCACGACCACGGGCTTGCCGTCGGCGATCGTGCCCGCGATGCGCTCGGCGGGGTAGGCCGGGTCGATCGGCAGGTACGCCGCGCCGGACTTCAGCACGCCGAGCACGGCCACGACCAGGTCCGCGGTCCGCTCGAACAGCAGGGCCACCAGGCGCTCCGGGCCCGCGCCCGCCGCCACGAGGTGGTGGGCCAGCCGGTTGGAGCGCTCGTCCAGCTCCCGGTAGGTCAGGTGCTCGCCGGCGAAGCTGACCGCGATCGCGTCGGGCGTGCGGGCGGCCTGCGCGGCGAACCGCTCGGGGATGGTCGTGGTGACCGGGAACTCGGCCGAGCCGTTCCAGTCCACCAGCACTTGGCGGCGCTCGGCGTCGGACAGCCACGGCACGCGCGCCACCGGCCGCCCGGGGTCCTCGGCCAGCCCGACCAACAGCGCCTTGAGCCGCTCGCCCAGCCGCTCGACGGTCGCGGCGTCGAACATCGCGGGCTCGTAACCCAGCACCACGCCCAACCGCTCCGACGGGTACACCGTGGCGCTGAGCGGGAAGCTCGTGGTCTCCACGGCCTCGATCTCGCGCAACCCCATCCCGTCACCCAGCTCGACGGGGTAGTTCTCGAACACCACCGCGCTGCCGAACAGGTCCACCCCCTCGGCGACCGCGCTCCACGCCTTGAGCCGGGTCAGCGGCACGTGCTCGAACCGCCGCGACTCCGCCTGCGCCGCTTGGAGGTCGCGCAGCCACGCCACCACGGGACGCGTGCCGTCCACCTCCACCCGCACCGGCAGCGTGTTGATGAAGATGCCGGTGATGGCGTCCGCGCCCGGCAGGTCCGCCGGCCGCCCGGACACGGTCGCGCCGAAGCACACGTCCCGCTGCCCCGACGACCGCGCCAGCAGCAACGCCCACGCGGCTTGCACCATCGTGTTCACGGTCAGGCCGTGGGCGCGGGCGAACGCGTAGAGCCGGCCCGACTCCTCGGCCGACAGCGCGACCGAGTGCCGTTGCGACGACGCCGCCGGGCCGGTCGCGGGCCGGTCGGCCGGCAGCGGCGTGGGCGAGTCGAACGTGCCCAGCACCTGCCGCCAGTGGCGTTCGGCGGCCTGCTCGTCCCGCGCCGCGAGCCACGCCACGTAGTCCCGGAACGGCCGGCGCTCGGCGGGCTCGCCCAGCACGTCCGACAGCACCTGGAAGACGCTCCACCCGTCCAGCAGCACGTGGTGGAACGTCCACACCACCCGCACGGTCTCCGGCGCGAGCCGGACCACGGCCACCCGCATCAGCGGCGGCACGGACAGGTCGATGCCCAGCGCCCGGTCCTGCTCCAGCAACACCCGCAGCCGCTCGGCGCGCGCGTCCTCGTCCAGGTCGCTCCAGTCCAGGAACGTGAACGGCACCTCGGCGTGCGCGTGCACCACTTGCAGCGGCTCGGGCACGTCCTCCCACAGCACGCTCGACCGCAGCACCGGCGTCCGGTCCACGACCCGCTGCCAGGCGCGGGCGAAGGCCGCCGAGTCGGGCACCCCGTCCACCAGGAACGTGGTCTGCTGGAAGTACACGCGGGTGTCCGGTCGCGCCGACCCGACGCGACCGCGCTCGCCCAGGCCGTGGAAGACCATGCCCGCCTGCATCGGCGTGAGCGGGTAGGCGTCCTCGCCGGTGATCCGGTCCACCTGCTCCTGGGTCAGCCGCGCCAGCGGGAAGTCCGACGGCGTCCGGCCGCCCGCGCCCGGGGCGGCGCAGTGCGCGATGACCGCGCGCAGCGCCGCCGCGTAGGACTCGGCCAGCCGCGCCACCGTGGACTCGTCGTGCACGGCCGCGCTGTAGTGCCAGGCGACCTCCAGCCGCCCGTCCTGCACCCGGCCGACCACGTCGAGCAGGTGCGGGCGCGGCATGTCCGGGTCGGCGGTCAGGTCGAGGTCGCGCTGTCCGCCGCCCCACCGGCCGATGTAGTTGAAGCCCACGGCCGGGTCGCACGCCGGGCCGCCGGCGAGGCGGCGCAGCGCCCCGTAGCCGATCCCGCGCCGCGGCACCGCCCGCAACCGCTCCTTCACCGACTTCAAGGCCGCGCCCCACTCGCGCGGCACGTCCAGCGCCACCGGGTACACCGAGGTGAACCAGCCGACCGTGCGGGACAGGTCGACATCGGCGAACAGCTCCTCGCGGCCGTGGCCCTCCAGGTCCACCACGACCCGGTCGCGGCCGGTCCAGTCGGCCAGCACCCGGCCCAGCGCGGTCAGCAGCACGTCGTTGACCTGGGTCCGGTACACCTCCGGCACGTCGCGCAGCAGCGCGGTGGTGTCCTTTTCGGACAGTCGGACGGTGATCGTCCGCTCGGTGGCGTAGGTGTTGGCGCCCCGGCGGTCGGTGGGCACGTCCCCGCCGGTGACGGCGGCCCAGTGCGCCAGTTCGTCGTCGAACCCGCCGGCGCGGGTGTGCTCGGCCAGCCGGCGCGCCCAGTCCAGGTACGACGTGGTCTTGCGGCCCAGCGGTTCCCGCCGCAACGCGGTCACCAGGTCCTCGGCCAGGACGCGCCACGACACCACGTCCACGACCAGGTGGTCCGCGGTCAGCCGGACCGACCGCGGACCGACGAGTTCCCCGCGCAGCAACGGGTCCGGGCCGCCGACGGGCCGGTTGACCTGCCGGTCGCCCTCGAACCGCATCCGCAGGGCGTCGTGGTGCTCGACCAGCGCGGCGACGGCGTCGGCCAGGTCCGCCTCGGTGACGGCGAAGTCCAGGTCCACCACCAGGGACTGCTCGAACAACCGGGAACCGGTGCCCAGGAACCACTTCTGGATCGGGGTGAGCGGCGCCTCGCCGGTGACCGGGCCCTGGTCGGCGTCGGGCGGCAGGTCGCGGGTGACGTGCGGCGCGAGCGCGGCGACGGTCTGGTGGGCGAAGATGTCCCGCGAGGTCAGCACGAGCCCGGCCGCGCGGGCCCTGGTCACCACCTGGATGCCCAGGATGGAGTCGCCGCCCAGCGCGAAGAAGTTGTCCCGCACGCCGACCTTCGGCGCGCCCAGCACCTCGGCGAACACGTCCGCCAGCACGGCCTCGGTGGGCGTGCGGGGCGCGACGTACCCCTCGGACTCCCGCGGCGGCGCGGGCAGGTCGGCGCGGTCGAGCCGGTGCAGGCCGACGAACGTCGCCGGGATCGCGTGCGCGGGCAGGGTCTGGCCGGCGAAACCCTTGAGGGCGGCCGGGTTCACCGGCGGCGTCACGTAGGCGACCAGGCGGCCGTCCACCGGGACCACGACGGCGTCGGCCACCTCGTGGTGCCGCTTGAGGGTCTGCTCCACCTCGGCGAGGTCCACCCGCAGGCCGCGGACGCGCACGGCGTCGTCGGGCGGGAAGTCCAGCTCCACCAACGACCTCAGCGGCCGGTCGGGGTGCTCCACGACGTCGTGGAGGAGCCGGTCGAGGTCCTCGGCGAGGCGCTCGACGGTCTCGGCGTCGAACAGGTCGGTGTTGTACTCGACGGTCAGGGTGAGCGAGTCGTCGCGCGGCCAGAACTCGACCACCAGGTCGAACCGGGCGTTCGGGCGGGGCAGGTCGTGCTCGGCGAGCGCCAGCCCGCCGAAGTCCGCCCGCTTGACCAGGGGTTGCTGCAACGCCACCACCGCCTGGACCAGGGGCGTGCGGCTGGGGTCGGGTTCGACGCCCAGCTCGGCCACGATCCGGTCGAACGGCACGTCCTCGTGCTCGAACGCCTCCACGACGGTGCCGCGGACCTGGTCGAGGAACGCGGTGAACGGCAGGTCCGGGTCCACCCACGAGCGCAGGACGAGCGTGCGGACGAAGAACCCGACCGCGCGCTCCAGGTCGGCGTGGTCGCGGCCGGAGGTGACGGTGCCGACGGCGATGTCGCGTTGGCGGGCCCGTGCGGACAGCAGCACCTGCACGGCCGCGGTCAGCGTGGTGAACAGGGTGGCGTCGTGCGCGCGGCCCACGGCGGTGAGGCGGTCCACCAGGTCGCGGGGCAGCGGACGGCGGTGGACGGCCCCGGCGGTGGTGCGCAGGGCCGGGCGCGGCCGGTCGGTGGGCAGGTCGAGGGCTTCCAGCCCGGCCAGCCGCTCGACCCAGTGGGCGGCGTCCCGGTGCGGGCGGTCGGCGTCCCAGACCGCGAAGTCGGGGTACTGGGCGGTGGGCGCGGCCGGTTCGACGCCCGCGTAGAGGTCGGCCAGCTCGTCCACCAGCACGGCCACCGACCAGCCGTCGGTGACGATGTGGTGCTGCACGAGGACCAGGACGTGGTCCTGCGGGCCGAGGGGCTTGAGCACCGCGCGGGTCAGCGGGCCGCGCCGCAGGTCGAACGGCGCGCACAGCTCGCGCTCGTCCCCGACGACCAGCGGGATGGTGCCGTGGTCCGTGACCACCTGCACCGGCTCGCCGTCCACCACGTCGAACGTCGTGCGCAGGGCGGCGTGGCGGCGCGCCAACGCGTCCAGCGCGGACTCCAGGCGGGACACGTCCAGCGGACCGGTCAGCCGCAGGCCCACACCGGTGTTCTGCTCGGCGGTGCCGTCGAGGGAGAACAGCCGGCGCTGCGCGGGCGACAGCGGCAGCGGGCGGTCGTGCGGGACGCGGGGGATCGGCGTGCGCGTGGGCAGCACGGCGGCCAGCGCCTCGACCGTCCGGTGCTCGAACATCGCCGCGACCGGCAGGCCGCCCAGCCGGGCCAGCGCCCGCACGGCCAGGATCGAGTCGCCGCCGAGGGCGAAGAAGTCGTCGTGCGCGCCGACCGAGGGGACGCCCAGGACGTCCTGCCAGGCCTGCGCCACCCGCCGCTCGGCGTCCGTGCGGGGCGCGAGGAAGTCCTCCGGGGCCGGGCCGACGACGGGCGCGGGCAGCGCGTCGCGGTCGAGCTTGCCGTGGGGGGACAGGGGGAATCGGTCCAGCGCGACGAACGCCGACGGCACCAGGTAGTCCGGGAGCGTGGCGGCCAGGTACTCGCGCAGGCCTTCCACCTCACCGACCACGTAGGCCACGAGCCGCTTGGGCTCGTCGCGGGCGACGACGACGGCCTGCCGCACCGCGGGGTGCTCGCGCAGCAGCGCCTCGACCTCGCCCGGCTCGACCCGGAAGCCGCGGATCTTCACCTGGTGGTCGGCGCGGCCCACGAACGCCAGGTCACCGTCGGGGGCGCGGCGCACCACGTCGCCGGTGCGGTACATGCGCGACCCGGGCGGGCCGAACGGGTCGGCCACGAACCGGGTCGCCGTCAGGCCCGGCCGGCGCAGGTAGCCCCGCGCCAGGCCCACCCCGGTCACGTACAGCTCGCCCTCGTCGGCCGGGCGCAGCTCGTCGTCCAGCACCCGGACCTCGGTGCCGGGGATCGGCCGCCCGATGGGCGGCGCGCCGCCCGGCTCCAGCGGGCCGCTCCAGCTGGTGACGACGGTGGACTCGGTGGGGCCGTAGGCGTTGATCATCGTCCGGCCGGGGGCCCAGCGCGCCACGAGGTCGGGCGGGCACGCGTCGCCGCCGACGATGAGGCAGCGGAAGGTGGGCAGCGGCCGGTCCGGGACGGTCGCGAGCGCCACCGGCGGGATCAGCGCGTGGGTCACGCCGAACTCGTCGATGACGTCCGCGAGCTGGTCGCCCAGCAGCGGGCCGGGCGGCGGCACGACCAGGGCCGCGCCGGCGGGCAGCGCCATGCACAGCTCCAGCACGGACGCGTCGAAGCTGGGGGAGCTGAACTGGAGGACGCGGTCGCCGGGCCGCACGTCGAAGTGCGCGACCTCGGCGTGCGCGAACGCGGGCAGACCCCGGTGGGTCACCACCACGCCCTTGGGCCGCCCGGTGGAGCCGGAGGTGTAGATGACGTAGGCGGGGGAGTCGGGGTGGATCGGCACACCGGGGTCGCTGTCGGGCTGCCCGTCGGTGTCCAGGGGCCCGTCGAGGACGAGCAGCGGTTCGGCGTCGGCGAGCATGAAGTCGATGCGCTCGGCCGGGTAGGCGGGGTCGACGGGCAGGTAGGCGGCGCCGGTCTTGAGCACGGCGAGCCGGGCGACGACGTTGTCGACCGACCGGGGCAGGGCGATCGCCACCACCCGCTCCGGTCGGGCGCCCTTGGCCAGCAGCAGGTGCGCCAGGCGGTTGGCGCGCGCGTCGAGTTCGCGGTAGCTCACCGCTTGCTCGGCGCAGACCACGGCGGGGGCCTCGGGGGTCCGGGCGACCTGCTCGGCCACGAGTCTCGGCAGGTTTTGGGCAGACGTCATCGCGAGCGGAACCTTTCTCGGGGATTCGGGGAGCAGCGGGCGCCGCCTTACCCGCTTCTACTGGGGTCCAAACGTGTTTTTCAGACCATTTCCGGGACCTGCCGCCGCGCGAGCCGGCCGCCGATCTGGATCCACTCGATCGACCCGCGCTGGGGGTCCCGCAGGAAACGGCCCGTCTGGCTGGTGTCGCCCGTGTCGGAATCACGCATCGCGAACACCAGCCCGTCGAACAACGACAGGTCCGCGAACGGCTCGCCGTCCACCGTGAGCTCCAACTCCTCGCGGTCGGCCGGTCGCACCTTGTATTCGGTGTCGCCGTTGCGGAACCGGCCCGCGCACTCCGGCGGGGGCGGGATGCGGCGGCGCAGCGCGCGGAATCCGTCGTAATCGCCGACCGGCAGGCCGGCCTCGGCCAATTCGGGCACCAGGTCCCGCCACAGCGCGAAGCCGCTGCTGCCGTTGGTGGTCAGCGCGACCACGGTGCCGTCGTCGGGGTTGATCCGCAGGTGGCAGGAGGTGCCGTCGGCGGTGCCGTCGTGGCCCACCCACACCGCGCCGTCCCGCTCGTAGAGGGCGAGGCCCAGCCCCCAGCCGTCGGCCATGCCGAACGGCTCCGCGTGCCGCACCGGCGCGCGCATCAGGTCGAGGTCGTCGGGGTCCACCAGGGTCGGCGGCGCGCCCGCGAGCATGCGCCCGAACGTCACCAGGTCGGTGGCGCTGGCCGCCAGCGCGCCCGCCGGCGCGTCCACCAGGGCCAGCGACTGGCGCACCGGGACGACCCGTTTCAGCGCGGTGTTGACGGCGTGGCCGGGCACCGCGGCGCGGTCGGTGTCGGGCCCCACGGTGAACCGCGGGCGCAGGCCCAGCGGGCGCAGCAGCACCGCGTCCACCGCCTCCCACCAGGACATCCCGGTCGCCTGCTCGATGAGGTGGCCGACCAGGACGTAGCCGATGTTGGAGTAGGAGAAGCCCGCGCCGGGGCGGTGCAGCGGAACCAGCGTGCGGCACGCCTCCAGGGCGTGGCGGCGCAGCGAGGTGCCGTGGACGTCGTCTGGGTCGGACGGCAGGCCGCCGGTGTGGCTGAGCAGTTGGCGCAGCGTGAGGGGCCGGCCGACGTCGGGCAGCGGCGCGTCGAGTTCGAGGTCGCCGTCGGAGACCAGGGCCATCGCGACGGTCGCGGTGAAGGTCTTGGTGATCGACCCGATGGGCACGGCCGCGTCGGGGGGAAGGCCGACGGCGGTGGTCCACAGCCCTTCACCGGGGCGGTGCACGGCGAGCTGCGCGCCGGGCACGAGGTGCTCGTCGACGAGGCCGACTAATCGACGGGCGATCTGTTCGGGGTTCATCGATCCGATCCTTTGTGCGAATGGACCATTTGGTCGCGGACCTACGTTGACGGCCGTTCCGGGAGCCACGCGACCGCCAAACGGAGCATCTGCCGAATTAAGGTTCCCCGGTTTCTGCGGAAGTAACCGGCCGTTTCCGGCGGCGCCTCCCCATTTCACTCGAACGGCCTGGTTTGGACTGGCCGGTTCCGTAATGCCCGGCGCGTATGTGAAGTCTATTCGCACTCGCGGGGAAACTTGTCGCGGGCGTGTCCACTGGATGGACTCGCGAAGTATATTTCACGGCGTTGGACAGTGTTACCGAAGAAATGCGGCGCGGGGCGTAACCTTCCGGCATCGGTAGTCGTTTGTGGTTACTCGCCGGTCGGTTGTCGGGGTGCGCGGCGGCACTTGTCCGGGTTGCGCGCCGTGCGATGCGCGCGGCCGGTCGGCGCGTGAGGGCGCGGTGTGCGCGGGGTGGCCGGGTTGTGTGTGCGTGGGTGTTCGGCGCGCCGGCGTGCGGTGTGCGCGGGGTGGCCGGCGGGTTGTTACGCGTCGGTGGCGCGGGTGCGGCGGTAGTGCCGGGCGGCGCGGACGCGGTTGCCGCAGCCGGGCGAGCACCATTCGCGGCGCGGGTGGTCCTTGACGAAGTACAGGACGCAGCCCGGGGCGTAGCAGGCGCGCAGCAGGGCGCGGTCCGGACCGGTGAACAGCTCGACCGCCTCCGCCGCGGTGGCGGCGAGGGCTTCGGCGGGTCGGCTGGGGGTGTCCGTGGCGGTCCGGCGGACCAGGTCGCCGTTCTCGACCGTGAGCTGCGGCCAGGTGGCGGTTCGGCGGACCGCGGCGTTCACGGCGGCGACGGCCGCGTCCCGGTCCCGGGCGGCGGCGATCTCGCGGGTGTCGTCGGTGATCGTGGCGGCCAGGTCGCGCAGGGCTTGGCGCAGGGCGCGGAACGCCTCCAGGTCGGCGGCGTCGGTCGGGGTGCCGCCCAGCCAGGTGGTCAAGCCTTCCGTCGTGGTGAGGTCGTCGTGCAGCCCGGACCGGTCGGCCCAGACGGTGTTCATCAGGCGGACGGGGCGGGGTTCGTCGGGCAGCACGGGTCTCACGGTAGCACCGGCTTGCATGCGTTAGGCGAATGTTCTAACGTTTGGAGTGAATCACAACCGTTAGAGGGGGTTGGCTGTGCAGCTGGTGCCGCCGTTCGACGAGGAGACCGCCCGCCGCAAGGTCCGGGCCGCGCAGGACGCCTGGAACACGCGCGACCCGCTGCGCGTGGCGGCGGCGTACACACCGGACTCGGTGTGGCGCAACCGGTCGGAGTTCATCACCGGTCGGGACGAGATCGTCGCCTTCCTGACCCGCAAGTGGGAGCGGGAGCACGGGTACGTGCTGCGCAAGTCCCTGTGGGCGTTCGCGGGCGACCGGATCGCCGTGCGCTTCCAGTACGAGTGGCACGACGACGAGGGCCAGTGGTGGCGCAGCCACGGCAACGAGAACTGGGAGTTCGCGGCGGACGGCCTGATGCGGCGGCGCGAGGCGAGCATCAACGACGTCCGGATCGGGGCGGACGAACGGCGGATCGACCCGGCGTCGGACGACGAGATCCCGCTGGCGTGACGGTCCGCCGCGCAACCGGTGCGGCGGGTCGAACATCTGCCGGGGCCGGGGCCGGGGGTGGCCGCGCGCCTCGCGTGGGCGGGCCGCCGGGAAACGCCCGCTCCGCGCGGCGATCGGGTGCTAGTCGTGCTGGATGCGTTGGTGCAGCGACTCCATGCGGGCGTCCAGCTCGGCCGCGATGGCCGCCGAGCTGGTCAGCTCCTCCACGAAACCGGCCGGCACCTGGTCGTCGTACTTGTAGAACAGCTTGTGCTCCAGGGTGGCCCAGAAGTCCATCGCGATCGTGCGCAACTGGACCTCCACCTTGACGTGCTCCACGCGGTCGGACAGGAAGACCGGGATGCGGACGATCAGGTGCAGGCTGCGGTAGCCGTTGGGCTTCGGGGCGGCAATGTAGTCCTTGGTCTTGAGGATCTCGACGTCGCTCTGGCGGGCCAGCATGTCGCGGACCCGGTAGACGTCGGAGACGAACGGGCAGACCACCCGGACGCCGGCCACGTCGTCGAGGTGCTCGGCGGCCAGGGCGAGGTCCGGCGGCAGGCCCTTGCGGCGCAGCTTGTCGAGGATCGCGTCGGGGCGCTTGACGCGCTGGGTGATGTGCTCGATCGGGTCGTGCCGGTGGACGAGGTCGAATTCCTCGCTGAGGATGCGGAGCTTGGTCATCAGCTCCTCGACCGCGAACTTGTACACCACCAGGGACCGCCGCAGCAGGTCGTCGGCGACGCCCGTCTCCATGATCCCAGCGTACCGATCAGCTACGATGCCGGGCGTGAACACCCACTGGCACGTCGTTCTGCCGCCGCCGGCCGCCTGACGGGCGCACCCGCGGCAACTCACCCAGATCGCTCGGCCCTGTCGCCGTGCGCCCGTTCGCGCCCTTTTTCGGACATCCGCGAACGGAGAACACGTGTCGTCCACTGTGCTTCGAGCACGCTTCACCCACGGACCGCTGCCCATCCTGGGCGCGTGCTTCCTGTGGGGCACCACCGGGACCGTCAGCTCGTTGGCGCCGGCGTCCGCACCCGCCGCGGCGGTCGGCGCGGCGGGGTTGGTCGTCGGTGGCTTGTTGTTGTTCCTGACCGCGCGTGGTGCGCGGGAGGTCGTCGTCCGGGCCGATCGGCGGTTGTTGCTCCTCGGGGCGGTGACGGTGGCCGGGTACGCGTTGGCGTTCTACCCGGCGGTGGCGCGGACCGGTGTCGCGGTGGCCACCACCGTGGCGTTGGCCACCGCGCCGATCGTGCTGGGGATGCGCTCGCGGCCCCTGGTGACCTCGACGGCGGTCGCGGGGTGCGCGGCACTCGTCCTCGGGGGCGGGGAGGCGCACGTCGACCTGGTCGGGGTGGGGCTGGCCGTGGTCGCGGGGTTGTCCTACGCCGCGTACTCCGCGGTGTGCGCCCACCTGATCGGGGTCGGGTTCCCGGCGCGGGCCGTGGTGGGAACCGTCTTCGGCGGGGCGTCGGTGTTCACCTTGCCGGTGTTGCTGTGGCTCGGCGTGGGGTGGCTGAGCGCCGGTAGTGGGGTGGCGGTGGTGGTGCACCTGTCGGTGCTCACCACGTTCGTGGCCTACCTGCTGTTCGGCATGGGGCTCCGGCACACTTCGGCCGCCGCGGCGACGACGTTGACGCTCGCCGAGCCCGCGGTGGCGGCGGTGTCGGGCGTGGTGGTGTTGGGGGAGCGGTTGCCGGTGGTGTCGTGGTGCGGCATGGCCGTGTTGGCGGTCGCACTGGCGGCGTTGGCTCGCTGACCTGCGGAGATCGGTACCCGGCCGGGCGGTGGGCGCGCGGCCGGGTGGCCTCCGGCCCCCGTCTCGATCGTCTCACGGGGGACCGGCGGAAACTGGTTGCGGGGTCAGTCCTGGCGGCGGTCCATGGCTCCGCCCAGGCCGTAGAGGATGCGCTGGATGACCTCCGGGTCCACCTCGGGCTCGTCGCCGAGGGCCTCCGCCGCCGGGGAGCGGCGGGGTTCGCGGCGCGGCAGGGGGACCGCCGAGGCGTTCATGCCCGACGGCAGCGCGAGTTCGCACCACGCCAGGCGCCCGCCCGCGGTCAGGTCCACCAGGCCCGCCCGGCCGCCCGCGAGTTCCGGCGGCAGCGCCACGCGGTTGCCCTCGACCTCCACGACCAGGCAGTTGCCGCTCAGGCGCAGGCGCACCAGGAGGAACCCCGGAGCGCGCTGGTCGGCCACCTCGACCGCCGCGGCCACCAGGCGGCGGGCCGTCTGGGCGGCCTCGTCCTGCATCGAGCGCAGGCGCCACTCGCCGAGCGAGAAGCGCACGAACATGTCCGCGACGTTGACCGCGGTGGGCAGCGCGACGAGTCGAATGTCGTCGACCTGTTCGGTCCGGGCGTTCACACCGATCCTCCTCGCCGGGCGTCCAGCCGCATGTTGCGCCAGATGGTGCCATGAATCCAGCCCGTGTCACCCACGTGGTCTAGACACCGTGAGCGGAACGTGTCCATTAGTACGGGCGGAGCGGGCCGGTGGTTCACGGTTCGTGCCTGGAAGATCTCAAACCGTACCGATGTGCCGAATCGGGTGGAATTCCAGGGGTCACTCGAACCGGCGATGCGAACACCGCACGTGCACGCGAAAGGGGCCTGTCCGGACTCGCCGGTCAGGCCCCTTCGAAGGGGGTGCTCAGGCCTGCAGGACGGCCTCGATCTCCAGCAGGATGGTGATCTTGTCGCCGACGGCCGCGCCCGCCGCGCCGCCGGTCACGCCGAAGTCCTTGCGGCTGATCTCGGTGCTGGCGGAGAAGCCCGCGACCTTCGCGCCCTCGAAGCCGTCGCCGAAGCCGTTGAGCTCCAGCTCCAGCTCGACCGTCTTGGTCACGCCGCGCAGGGTCAGCTCGCCGTCGACGATGAAGCCCTCGCCGTTGGCGCGCACGCCGGTGGAGGTGAAGGTCAGCTCGGGGTGCTTCTCGACGTCCAGGAAGTCCTCGTTGCGGACGTGGGCGTCGCGCGCCTCGTTCTTGGTGTTGATCGACGCCGTCTCGATCTTGGCGGTGACGGTCGACTCCAGCGGGTTCTCGGCGGTCACGATCTGGCCCTCGAACGTGTCGAAGTGGCCGCGGACCTTGGAGATGCCGAGGTGGCGGACCACGAAGGAGACGTCGGAGTGCACCGGGTCGATCGCCCACGTGCCCGCGATGTAGCCGGGGATCTGCACGGTCTGCGTGGTCATGGTGTAGTCCTTCTCGCTCGGTCTGGTTGAACTCTCAACTGAACATAGCGCATCCTGGTTGAGAGTTCAACAAGGACCGTATGATGGGAGCATGAGCGACGTGCGGTGGCTGAACGCCGATGAACAGCGGATTTGGCGCGGCTTCACGACCGCCGTGACCAAGTTCACCGAACACCTCGACCGGCAGTTGCAGCGCGACTCGGGGATGCCGGTCGCCTACTACGAGATCCTGGTCGCACTCTCCGAGGCCCCGGACCGGTCGCTGCGGATGAGCGAGCTGGCCCTGGTCTGCCACTCCTCCCGCAGCCGGCTCTCGCACGCGGTGGCGAAGCTGGAGAAGGAGGGCTGGGTGCGGCGGCAGGCGTGCCCGTCGGACCGGCGCGGCTCCATCGCCGTGCTGACCGACCGCGGGTATGCCGTGCTGGAGGGGGCCGCCCCCGGGCACGTCACGGCGGTGCGCGAGCACCTGTTCGACGTGCTGACCCCGGAGCAGCTGCGGTCGCTGGAGGAGATCAGCCGGGCGATCGACAAGGGCCTCCAGGGCGAGTGCGCCCAGGTGCGGGCCGAGCTGGGCGAGTTCTAGCCGGGCGAGCGCTCACCCCGCCACCGGCGCGCGGCGCACACTCGGGCGTCCCTCCCCGCGCGGCGCGCAACCGGGAATCCTCCGCGCGGCGCGCAACCGGGAATCCTCCGCGCGGCGCGCAACCAGGGATCCTCCGCGCGGCGCGCGACCGGGCGTCACTCCCGCGAGGGAGGTGTTCGGTCCGAAGTGGACGCATCCGGCCGAAGGCCCCTGGGCCGGTCGGAGCAGGGCCGCGGAGTCTTCTCCGAAGTGTCATAGGAGAGCGTTAGCATCCGCGCGTGGGGTCAACGCTGGGGAAGATCGCCCGTCGGGTCGTCGCGGTCGGCCGCCGTCAGTCGGCGAGTGCCACCGCCGCCTCGCTGGGCGTGTTGCTGCTGGTCGGCGCGGCGCTGGGCAACGGGATCGCGCGCACCGCCGTCGACGTCTCCGACGGGATGACCTGGCTCGGTGACGACGAGCGCGGCGAGGTCGTGCAGGTCAACCCGAGCTCGGGCAAGCCGCAGACCCGGTTGCAGGTCAGCGGCGGCGACGCGCAGCTGGAGATCGCGCAGTCCGACGACCGGCTGATCGTCCTGGACCGCCGCACCGGCCAGATCACCGTCGTCGACCTGGCCACCCTGCTCGCCAGCGGACGCCGCCAGGCCCCGGTCGGGCAGTCGCCGAAGGTGCTCATCGTGGACGACCGCATTCATGTGGTCGACCGCGACGCGGGCACCGTGCACAACGTGGACCCGGTGACCCTGGCCGACGTCGGCGAGCCGTGGCGGGTGGGCCGGCCGCTGGCCGACGTCGTCGCCGACGACCGGGGCGTGGTGTGGGCCGTCGACCACGGCGGCAACCTGCACGCCCTGGAATGGGCCGAGGACGCCCACAAGTTCCGCCGGCTCTCCAACCGGCCGGTGCCCGGCGCCGGTCCCCGCACGGCCCTGGTGCCCCACGAGCGCGGCGTGACCCTGCTGGGCCTGGAGGGCGGCGTCGTCGTGCGCGACGGCACCACCCGCGACCTCACCCTGGGCACCGACTCGCTGTCCGGCGAGGTGCTGGCCGCCCAGACCAGCCCGCCCGGCCTGGTGCCCGCCGCCGTGCCCGACGCGGGCGCGGTCGTGCTGGTCTCCGACGACGACGTGGTGCGCGTGGACATGGGCCAGTACGGCTGCGCCCGGCCCGGCCGCCCCGCCGTGTTCCGCGACCGCGTCTACGTGCCGTGCCGCGGCGCGGGCAAGGTCGTGGTGCTGGACCGCTCGGGCAAGCGCGGCAGCCAGGACGTCCCCGCGCCCGGCGACGACCCCGAACTGGTCTTCGACGACGGCAAGCTGTTCATCAACACCCCCGGCGCGTCCAACGGCGTCATCGTGGACACCGACGGCCGCACCAAGGACGTGGTGATCCGCAGCCCCGAACTCCCGGTCACCGACCCGGACCGCTCGCCCATCCCGAGCGTGCCCAGCCCGCCGCCGCCCAGGCCCGACCCGCCCACGCGCGACGACCGGCGGCCCGGCGGCCCCGACCCGACGACCACCACCGACGCGCCGGTGACCACCACCCCGAGCGCCGGGGTGAAGGGCGTCGCGCCCGGCCGGCCGCCCGGCGTCACGGTGAACCAGGTGTCCAACGACGGCTCGACCGTCGTGGTCCGCGTGACGTGGGGCGCCGCGCCGGACAACGGCGAGGCGGTGTCCGGCTACTCGGTGACCGCGACCGGCGGGTTCAGCGGCGGCACCAAGTCCACCCGGGTGGCCGGGACGTCGGCGGACCTGTCGCTGCCCTGCGCGGGCGGCGCGTTCTGCGCCAGCGGCCGGCTCGACGTGTCCGTGACGGCCTACAACAGGCTCGGGTCGGGCGAGGCCGCGACCGCGTCGTTCTCGGTGCGCCCGCCGGTCGTGGCGACCACCACGCAACCGCAGCCGACCACCACGACGACCACGCCCCCGCCGCCCCCGCCGACCACGACGACGACCACCACACCGCCGCCGCCGCCCAGCCTGCCCACGGCGGGCGCGGTCGTGATCTCCTCGGTCGGCGCGACCGGCGACGTGTTCAGCCGGATCATCAACACCTCGCCCCCGGCCGACTGGGCCAACCACAGCGGCACGTGCGAGGTCGTCAACATCACCTACAGCACGTCCGTGCCCATCGCGTGCGGCGGCGGGTCGGTCGAGATCTACGTGGACATCGGCACGAACCGGATCGTCGTGCGGGCGCACGCCGGCGGGCAGTCGGTCGACTCCTACGCCCGCAGCGTGATCGTGCGCGACCTGGAGCCCGAACCCTGCGGCGGCGGCCGGATCTGCCAGCCGCGCAGCGCGCCGCGCGCCGACGCGGCCCCGATGGCGAGCGGCGGTCTGGCGCTGCTGGCGGCGGCGTGGCTGCTGGGGCTGCGCAACCGCAAGCGCCCCGAAGACGAACGGTGAACAAGGGCACGACGAGGGGTACGGGCGAGAAGTGACGACAACGGCGGTCCCGGCGGTCGGCGAGGACGAGACCGCGGCGTTCCGCGTCCTGCACGCTCGCCTGGGCGACGCGGTGGAGACCGCGGTCCGGGGCAAGCGGGACGTGGTGGACCTCGTCCTGGTGTCGCTGTTCGCCGGCGGCCACGTGCTGCTGGAGGACGTGCCCGGCACCGGCAAGACCACCCTGGCGCGCGCCGTCGCGGGCGCGTTGGGCGGGGTGTCGCGGCGCGTCCAGTTCACGCCCGACCTGCTGCCCTCCGACGTGACCGGCACGTCGGTCTACGACCCGCAGACCGGCCAGGTGAAGTTCCGGCCCGGCCCGGTGTTCGCCAACATCGTGCTGGCCGACGAGATCAACCGCGCCGCCGCCAAGACCCAGTCCGCGCTGCTGGAGGTCATGGAGGAGCGCACGGTCACCGTGGACGGCGTGGCGCACGCGGTGCCCGCGCCCTTCCTGGTGGTCGCCACGCAGAACCCGATCGACCTCGACGGCACCTACCGGCTGCCCGAGGCGCAGCTGGACCGGTTCATGCTGCGCACGTCCATCGGCTACCCGTCGCCCGAGCACGAGTTGGACGTGCTGCGGCCGGGCAGCGGCGCGGGGTTCGTCGGCGCGGTGCCGACGGTGTCCAACCCGCACGTCGTGGCGGAGTACGGCCGCCGGTTGCAGACCCTGCACGTGGCGGACCCGATCCTGCGCTACGTCGGCGAGTTGGGCGCGGCGACGCGGGCCGACGACCGGTTGCGGCTGGGCGCGAGCACGCGCGGGTTGAAGGCCCTGGTGCGGTGCGTGCAGGTGTACGCGGCTTCGCGCGGGCGGCACTTCGCCGTGCCCGGTGACGTCCAGGCGCTGGTCGTGCCCGTGCTGGCGCACCGCCTGGTGCTGACCCGCGAGGCGCAGCTGGCCGGGGTCACGACCGAACAGGTGCTCCAGGACGTCGTCGCGGGTGTGGCGGTGCCCAGACCGTCGTCGCGATGAGGGGCGTGCGGCTGACCCGGCGCGGCGTGGGCGCGGTGGTGCTCGGCGTGCTGCTGGTGGCGGTCGGGCTGTGGTGGCGGTACCCCGGCGTGGTCGGGATGGGCGTGGCGCTGGTGGCGCTGGCCGTGGTCGGGGTGCTGTCGGTGTTGTCGCGGGCGCGGGTCGAGCCGCGCCGGACCGTGCGGCCCCGGACCGTGCCGCGGCTGGGCGCGTGCACCGGCGTGGTCGAGCTGACCGGCACCGGCAAGCGGTTCCCGGTCATGTTCGACGCGGTGGACCTGGTCGCGGGGAACGCGGTGCCGGTGGACATCCCGCTGCTGCGGCCGGGGCAGACGGTCAAGGTCGAGTACCCGATCCCCACGCACGCCCGCGGGCTGCTGCCCGTGGGGCCGTTGACGTTGAGCCGGCGGGGGTTGGCGGGCCTGGCGCTGGCGCGGACCGTGCTCGGCGACGTGGTGCGGGTGCGGGTCGTGCCGCGCGTGCTGCCCGTGCGCGGGTTGCCCGGCGGGGTGCGGCGCGGGCACGTCGGCGCGGACGAGCGGGTCGAGCGCGGCGGCACGGACCTGGTGGGGCTGCGCGAGTACGTGCCCGGCGACGACCTGCGCCGCCTGCACTGGGCGACCTCCGCCCGCACCGGCACGCTGATGGTCCGCGAGGACGCCGACCCGGCCCGGCCGCACCTGGCCGTGCTGCTGGACGACGACGCCGGCGGCTACCCCGACCCCGCGCGGTTCGAGGACGCGGTCGAGGTGGCCGCGTCGCTGGTGACGGTGGCGGTCGCGGAGGGGCACCCGGTGCGGCTGCTCACGTCGTCGGGCGGGGTGGACGTGGAGGTGGCGGCGGGGTCGGTCGACGCGTCCGCGGTGCTGGCGGTGCTGGCCGAGATGGCGCTGGGGACGTCGGGCGCTTCGTCGGTGCCGATCCGGGACCTGGACGTGGTGGCGGTGGTGTGCGGGCCGGCGTCGGAGGTGTCGGCGTTGACGTTGGAGGCGTCGCGGGCGTCGGTGGGCGTGGTGCTGGCGGTCGACGCGGCGGCGGGGATCTCCGCGTCGGGTGGGGTGTTGGTGTTGCGCGCGCCGGACGCGGAGTCGTTGCTGGCGGCGTGGGGGACGGCGGTGGCCCGGTGAGCGCGGGTGCCGGGTCGACGGGTGCTGGGTCGGTGGGTGCTGCTTCGGCCGGTGCTGCGTCGGTGGTCGCGCGGTTGGCGGGTGCGCGGTCGGGGTGGGCGGCGTTGGTGCTCGTGGTGGCGGCGGTTCACCTCGGGGCCGGGTGGCAGGGGTGGTTGCCGGCGCTGGTGTTCTCCGGCGCGGTGGTGGTGGCGTTCGCGTGCGTGCCGCTGGTGCGGTGGCGGCGGGTGCCCTCCGGGCTGACGTTGCTGTGCCTGGTGGCGTTCGCGCTGGTCGGCGCGTACTGGGTGGCCCGCGACACCGGCGAGACCACCGACCCGACCACCGTGCTGCTCGACGTCGTGCCGCGCCTGCTGACCGCCGCCCGCCCCGCGCCCGCCACGCCGGAGCTGCTGGTGCCGGGCGTGCTGCTGGTGTTCGGGGTCGCGCTGGCGGTGGCCCTGTCGGTGACCGGCCGGGCCCTGCTGGGGCCCGCGGTCGGGGTCGTCGTGCTCTACACGTGCACCGCGCTGCTGACCGCCGGCAAGGCCGACCGTTACGGGTTGATGGCGTTGCTGCTGGTGGCTCTGCTGGTGGTGGGCTGGCTGGTGGTGGACCGGCTGGAGACCGGCGGCCGGCTGCTGACGGCGTTGCCGCTGGTGCCGGTCGCGGTGGTGGCGCTGCTGGCCTCGACCGTGCCGACCACCGGCGCGTTCGAGCCGCGCGAGCTGGTCGAGCCGCCGGTGACCGACCTGGGCGTGACGAACCCGTTGCCGCAGCTGGCTTCCTGGGCGAACCTCGGGCCGGTCGAGCTGTTCCGGGTGCGCGGCCCGGAGCGGGCGATCCGGCTCGCGGCGCTGTCGGACTACTCGGGCGCGACGTGGCGGGCGGCGTCGCTGTACGGGCCCATCGGCGCGGTCGCGGCCCCGGACCTGCCGCCGGGCGGCCGGACCGCCGAGGCCGAGGTGGAGGTGACCATCGGCGAGTTGACCGGCAGTTGGGTGCCCACGGCCGGGCGGCCGACGTCGGTCACGCTGGACGGCGCGATGGTGGACCCGAACTCCGGGTCGCTGGTGCTGCTGGACGGCCTGTCGCCGGGCCTGTCGTACCGGGTGCGCGGGGTCGTGGACGTGCCCGACGACGCCGACCTGACGCGGGCCGGCGTCCCGGCGGGGGAGCGGGCGCGGCGGTACCTGGCGCTGCCGGGGTTGCCGTTCTCCCTGGCGGAGTACGCGCGGCAGATCGTGCGCAACGCCCGGACGCCGTTCGAGCGGGCGGTGGCCATCGAGCAGGTGGTGAAGACCGGACGCGTCCCGGACGCCGGCGCGCCGGTCGGGTCGTCCTACGCGCGGCTGGAGCGGTTCCTGTTCGGGGCGGCGGGGGAGCCGGGTGCCGGGGCCGGGACGGCGGAGCAGTTCGCTTCGGCGTTCGCGGTGCTGGGACGGGCGGTCGGGTTGCCGACGCGGGTGGTGGTCGGGTTCCAGCCCGTGGGTGGGGGCGGTGCTGTCGGGGGCGGTGCTGTCGGTGCTGTCGGTGCTGTCGGTGCTGTCGGTGCCGAGGAGCGTGTGGTGCGCGGCAGCGACGCCACCGCGTGGCCGGAGGTGTACTTCGAGGGGTGGGGCTGGGTCCCGTTCGACCCGTTGGCGGGGTCGTCGTCGGGTGGGTCGAGCGCGGCGGCCAAGCGGGAGGTGCTCGACCGGCTCGCGTCGATCACCGCGACGCCGACGACGACCGCGCTGTCCGCTCCGCCGCCGTTCGTGCCGTCGTCCGCTCAGCCGCCGGGGCAGGCGGTCGCGTCGGAGTCCCGTCGGTGGGTGGGCTGGGTCGTGCTGGCCGCGGTCCCGCTGGTGGTGTTGGTGCTGGTGGTGGCGTTGCGGGTCGGTCGGCGGGTGAGGTTGAAGCGGGCCGGCGCGGCGGGGGCCTGGGACCACGTGTTGGACGGGTTGCTGCTGGCCGGCCGCACCCCGCCGCCTGATCGGACGGCTCCGGACATCGCCCGGGAGTTGGGGCCGCCTGCGGATCGGCTGGCGGAACTGGCCGACTGCTCGGCCTTCGCGCCGGTGGGTGCGCCGGTGGGTGCGCCGGTGGGTGCGCGGGTGGTTGGCGGGGCGGGGTCGGCGGCGAGGCGTGGGGGTGGGGTGGAGTCGGCGGCGAGGCGTAGGGGTGGGGCGGAGGCGTGGCGGTTGGCGCGGGTTGTCACTCGGGGTGTGAAGCGGCGGGCTCGGTGGTCGCGTCGGCTGTTGTGGGCGGTTGATCCGCGGCCCCTCTGGCGTCGCTAACCGTTGCGGACCGCGCAGGACTGGTCGGACGAACCGCGTTGCGTGGTCGAGTCCTCCAGGCCGATGGCGACCACCTTGAAGCAGTACTGCTCCGCCTTCGGGTCCAGGCCCTCGACGGTGTGCTGGGTGTTGCCGGCGGCGATGTTGCCCACCCCGCGCGGCGTCTGACCGGTCACGTCGAACACCACGAACTGCGCCTTGCCCCCGCTCGGGTCGGTCCAGTGCACGGTGATGCTGGAACCCTTGTCCTCCAAGCGCTTCAGCACCGGGACGAACCTCGGGTCGGCCTGGAGCGACGTGGCCGAGGTGGTCGTGGTGGTGGAGGACGAAGGCGGCTGGGCGGTAACGGTTTGGGCGTTGTTGCGGACGCTCAGGTAGACCCCGCCGCCGACGCCGACCACCAGTGCCGCCACGCCGGCGAGGACCCTTGGCGCGCGTCGGGAGCCCTCGCCGGTCTCGTCGGCCATGCGGTTGTCGCGGGGCTTGCCGGTGAGCGGGCGGTCCGGCGGGAGGGTCACCAGCGGGGGTGCGGGCGGCGGGACCGGGGGGCGGTGGGTCGAGTGGCGGACGGTCAGGTCGGCCAGGTCCTCGGTCCACGTGCGCGGGGCCGGTGGGTCGGCGGGTGGCGGTTCCGGGGTGGGTTCGGGTTCGGGCGGGGTTGGGCTCGGGCCGAAGTCCGGGACCGTCGTCGGGCCCTCGGGGTAGTGCCGGGGGACGTCCCGGCGCACCGCCGCCGTGTGGTCCGGGTCCACTGTGGACTGCGGGGCCCAGGTCGGGATCGCGGCCAGGGCGGCGCGCAGCGAGGTGGCGTCCGGGAAGCGGTCCTCGCGGTTCTTGTTCAGGCACCGCAGGATGATCGCGACCAGCTCCGGCGGCACGTCGCGGCGCAGCAGGGACCGGGGCGGCATCGACTGCACGCGGCCCAGGTAGGCGAGCATGGTGTCCTGCTCGGGCGTGGCCGACGCGAACGGCGGCTGCCCGTCGAGCAGGGTGAACAGGGTCGAGCCGAGCGACCACAGGTCGTCCGCCGCCGCCGGCGGGTGGCCCTCCACCATCTGGGGCGCGGCGTGGCGGTAGCTGACCATTTGCAGCGACGCGGAGTGCCCGGCGTCCGCGCCGCGCGCGATCCCGAAGTCCGCGAGGACGTAGGAGGTCGGGAGGACCAGGATGTTCTGCGGCTTGACGTCCCGGTGCAGGATGCCCTGCCCGTGCGCGAACGCGAGCGCGTCGGCCACCGCGATCCCCGCCGCCACCACCTCGGCGACGGGCAGCGGGCCGTGGTCGGTGAGCCGGTCGTGCAGCGAGCCGAGGTCGTGGTACTCCATGACGATGCACGGCCGACCCGCGATCGAGCCGGTGTCGAGCACGGTCACGATGTGCGGGTGCTGCCGCCCGAGCCGGACGGTGATCTCCAGTTCGCGCCGGAACCGCGCGACGGTCCCGGGATCGGTGACGTCGAGGACCTTGACCGCGACGTCCCGCCCCAGTCCGTCCTGGCGCGCCCGGTACACCGTGCCCTCGCCGCCGTGGGCGACCAGCCGGAAGTCGCTGTAGCCGGGCAGGCTGATCGCCGGCGCGGTGGTGGCGGTGGGTTCGGGTGCCCACTGTCTCAGGTCGTCCGACGGATCCACTCCCGGATCCTATCCGGCGGAGGTGGGGGTGGAAGGGTGCTCTCAAGATCAAAGCTGAAAGCTGAAAAGCGGCGCTCGCCGCGCGGCAGGCCCCCGGGGGTGGAAGGGCGTCGGTTCGTTCCCCGTACGGCCTGCCGGAGGCAACCACGCTTGGGTCTTCTGTGCAACCGGTGAAGCGTGGTTGCACAGAAGACCCAAGCGTGGTTGGGCTGCGCCCAGGCCGTACGGGGAACGAACCGAGGCCCTTCCTGTGCTTGGCAGCCCCATGAAAACGCCCCCTCCAGATGGGGGTGGTTGGGTTGGTCGGTGGGGTGGAAGGTTGGGTGATGAGCTTTCGTGACGCCCGGGACTTTCTGTTGGCCCACTTGACCGACTATGCCGAGGCCCGTGCGGGGTTCGTGTGGCCTGACCTGCGTGAGTTCAACTGGGCGCTGGACTGGTTCGACGAGATCGCGCGTGGCAACGACGGGATTGCCCTCTGGATCGTCGAGGAGGACGGGCGGGAGGGGCGTTGGTCGTTCGCCGAGTTGTCCCGGCGGTCGAACCAGGTCGCGAACTGGTTGCGGGAGCGGGGTGTTCGGCGCGGGGATCGAGTGGTCCTCATGTTGGGGAATCGGGTGGAGTTGTGGGAAGCGCTGTTGGCGGCGATGAAGCTCGGGGCGGTGGTCATCCCGGCCACCACGCTGCTCGCGCCGGCTGATCTGCGTGATCGGGTCGAGCGTGGCGGGGCGCGGCACGTTGTCGTGGGGGCGGAAGATGCCGCCAAGTTCGACGAGGTGCCCGGGGATTACACGCGGATTTCGGTGGGGGCGCGGGAGGGGTGGCTTGATTACGGGGAGAGTGCGGGTGCGTCGGTCGAGTTCGCGGCTGACGGGGTTACCCGGGCTGACGACACCTTGTTGTTGTACTTCACTTCCGGCACGACGGCGCGTCCCAAGCTCGTGGAGCACACGCACGTCTCGTACCCCGTCGGGCACCTGTCCACAATGTACTGGATCGGGCTGGAGCCGGGGGACGTCCACCTAAACATCTCTTCGCCCGGCTGGGCGAAGCACGCCTGGAGCAACGTGTTCGCCCCGTGGAACGCCGAGGCGACCGTGTTCGTCTACAACTACTCCCGGTTCGATCCCGTTCGGCTCATGTCCGAGATGGACCGGTGCGGTGTGACCAGTTTCTGCGCGCCGCCCACCGTGTGGCGGATGTTGATCCAGGCCGACCTGACCGCGTTGAAGACGCCGCCGCGCAAGGTCGTCGGCGCGGGCGAGCCGCTCAACCCCGAGGTGATCGACCAGGTGCGCTCCGCGTGGGGGGTGACGATCCGGGACGGGTTCGGGCAGACCGAGACGACCGTGCAGATCGCCAACACGCCGGGGCAGCCGGTCAAGGCCGGGTCGATGGGGCGGCCGGTCCCGGGGTACCCGGTCGTGCTCGTGGACCCCGTGACCGGGCGGCCGGGCGCGGAAGGGGAGATCTGCCTGGACCTGGCGCACCGCCCGCTGGGGCTGATGGTCGGCTACCACGGCGACGACGAGCGCACCGCCGAGGTCATGCGGGACGGCTACTACCACACCGGTGACGTCGGCTCGGTGGACGAAGACGGCTACATCACCTACGTGGGCCGCACGGACGACGTCTTCAAGGCCTCGGACTACCGCATCTCGCCGTTCGAGCTGGAGAGCGTCCTGCTGGAGCACGAAGCGGTGGCGGAGGCGGCGGTGGTGCCGTCGCCGGACCCGGTGCGGTTGGCGGTGCCCAAGGCGTACGTGGTGCTCGCGGCCGGGTTCGCGGCGGACGAGGGGACCGCGTTGGCGATCCTGCGGCACGCGCGGGAGAACCTCGCCCCGTACAAACGGGTGCGCCGGGTCCAGTTCACCGACCTGCCGAAGACGATTTCGGGGAAGATCCGGCGGGTGGAGTTGCGCGGGCGGGAGACCGGTGAGCGGGTGCCGGGGGAGTACCGCGAGGAGGACTTCCCGTCGTTGAAGGGCTGACTCCGTGCGAGTACGGCTCACGTAGTTGTTGGTTGCCTTTTAGGACCAAGTCCCGGTAGGTTCCCGGCGTGCGCCGCCCAGCCGGGGACCCCCAGACCCGAGGCGGGCGGGCGCCGGTGGTGTCGGCCGGCCGGCACCGCTTGAGGTGCCGCGTGGATGGGCTGGTCCCGGCTCATCCACGCGGCACCCGGACTTATCATGCGCGAATGCTCCGACGCACGTACGACGGTCAGACCTGCTCGATCGCCCGAACGCTGGAAGTGGTGGGCGAGCGGTGGACCCTGTTGATCGTGCGCGACGCGGCGCGCGGGGTGACCCGGTTCGACGGGTTCCTGGACAGCCTGCCCATCGCGCGCAACGTGCTCAGCGACCGGCTGGGAACCCTGGTGCGCCACGGCGTCCTGGAGCGCGTCCGCTACCAGGACCGCCCGCCGCGCCACGAGTACCGGCTGACCGCCAAGGGGCGTGAGCTGATGCCGGTGCTGTTGGCGCTGATGGAGTGGGGTGACCGGCACCTGAACGACGAGAGCGGCCCGCCGGTGGTGGCCGAGCACGCGGGGTGCGGCGGCGCCGTGGACGTCCGGCTGACCTGCCGGGAGTGCCAGGGGTCGGTCGCGCCCGCCGAGGTGGTCACGCGGGAGGTCTGAGGAGCGGTGCCGGGCGGTGGCGGGGGACGTTGCCACCGCCCGGCTCCCGTTCACACGCCGCAGGCCGCTCCGCCGAGGGTCACGCCGGTGGGCGCGCCCGAGGGGCCGTTGGCGGTGAAGCCCAGCGCGACCGAACCGCCCGCCGGCAGCGACGGGCTGTAGGACGGCGCGGTGACCGTGACCGTCGTGCCGGACTGGCTGAACGTGCCGTTCCAGCCGCTGGCGATGGTCGCGCCCGCGGGCAGCGTGAAGACCACCTTCCACGGCGTCACCGCGGACGCGCCGGTGTTGGTCACCGTCAGCGAGCCCTGGAAGCCGCCCTGCCACGCGTTGTCCTGCTTCCACGCCGCGCGGCACGCGCCCGGCGGCGGCTGGTCGGTCTTCGTCGTGGTGGTCGTGGTCGTGGTGGTGGTGCCGCCGGTCGGCGGGATCAGGTACGGCTGGAGGATCGACTGCTTGGCCTGGTTGACCGTGGTCCAGTCGTCGCCGACGATGCCGCCCGTGTCACCGGAGTTCGGGTTCCACGACCAGTAGGTGAACGACATGCCGTTGACGCCCGAGCCGGTGTAGGCCATCAGGTTCTCCAGCCACACCTTGTCCTTCGGGTCGGCCAGCGTGCTGCCGAACTCGCCCATCATGATCGGGGCGGTGTTGTTCTTGTAGAGGTAGCCCCAGTACTTGTCCCAGATCGCGGGCATGTTGGCCGGGTACTCCGGCGCGTCGAACCACTTCTGCCGGTAGACCGAGGTCGCGTACTCGTGCGGCGAGTAGACCAGCCGGTTGGGCACGGACAGCCGCACCGGGAACTCGCCCGCCTTGGACAGGTTGCCGCCCCACCAGCCGCAGTCCTCGTCGTTGGACGGGTCGTTGTCCCAGACGTTGGACAGGCCGCCGCTGGGGCAGGACACGCCCTCGACGAAGATCAGCCAGTCCGGCTGCACGGACAGGATCGCGTTGCCCGCACGTTCGGCGGCCAGCCGCCAGTCGCGCGCGGTGTCGCCGCAGCCCCAGCACGCGCCGGTCGCGTCGGGGTTGGTGCCCTCGGCGTGCGGCTCGTTGTGCAGGTCCGCGCCGATCACCGTGGGGTTGCCGGCGTACCGGCGGGCGAGGGCCTTCCAGTCCTCGATCCACGTGGACTCGGGCACGGTCGCGGTGTACCAGAGGGCGCTCTGGCCGGCGCTGGTCGGGCGGTGGCGGTCGAGGATGACGCGCATGCCCTTCCCGCCTGCGTAGCCGATGACCTTGTCCAGGATCTGCAGCGGGGACAGGCCGACCAGGTCGGGGTTGACGAAGTCGTTGACGCCGCTGGCCTTGGCGTCGGGCTTGAGCGCGTCGTTGGAGAACGGGACGCGGAGGGTGTTGTAGCCGAGCTGGGCCATCTGGTCGAGCTGCTGCTTCCACGTGCGGTTGGACCACAGGCCGTGGAAGGTCTTGTTGTCGGTCTCCATGCCGAACCAGTTGATGCCGGTCAGGCGGACGGGGTTGCCCGCGCTGTCGACGATCTTGTTGCCGCTGGTCCGCAGGTACCCGGTGGCGGCGGACGCGACCTGCTCCGTGCCCACCGAGACGACCACGCCCGCGACGGCCACCGCCGCCGCGGCGAGTGCGCCCAAGACCGTTCTCCGATGCCGCATACCGCTCTCCTTTGAGCTGCCGAGGGATCTGGGAGCGCTCCCAGACGGAGCGTAGTGGCGGCGGGGACGGTGTCAAGCGGTGGTCGGTGAGTGGTCAGCGGACGCCGCGGGGGCGGAACTGGACGCTGATGCGGGGGCCGACGGCCTTCGAGGTCTTCGGGATCGCGTGTTCCCACGTGCGCTGGCAGCTGCCGCCCATGACGATCAGGTCGCCGTGGCCCAGGGCGTAGCGCAGGGTCTCGCCGCCGCCGCGTGGGCGCAGCATCAGGGCGCGGGGTGTGCCGACCGAGACGATCGCGACCATGGTGTCCTCGCGGCTGCCTCGGCCGATGGTGTCGCCGTGCCACGCCACGCTGTCGCGGCCGTCGCGGTAGTAGCACAGGCCGGCGGTGCGGAAGGGCTCGCGCAGCTCCGGCCCGTACCACTCGGACAGGGTGTCGCGGGCCTCGGTCAGCACCGGGTGGGGCAGGGGCGCGCCCTCGTCGTAGAAGCACAGCAGGCGGGGCACGTCGACCACGCGCTCGTACATCTGCCGGCGCTCCGCGCGCCACGCGACCTCGGACACCAGGTGCCCGAACACCTCGTCCGCGCCGGTCAGCCAGCCGGGCAGCACGTCAACCCAGGCGCCGGCGCTCAACGTCGTCCGGCGGATCCCGGTCAGCGGGCGCAGCCCGACGGGCTCCGCGCCGGTGTCGAACAGCGAGACCTGCATGCGCGGAGCTTAACCCGGATCGAACGGGTGTTCGACTTTTATTCGCTCAATAACTTCAGTGTGGAATAAAAGCTCAGGCGTCCGGCTCGGGTTTGCGTCGCCGGCCGCCGGCGCGGGCCGGCTTCGCGTCCTCGGCCCGGTCGGTTTCGGGCGCGGCGGTTTGACCGGCGTCCTTGGTGGTAACCGGCTGGTCGACGAGCAGGATTGCGGCCAGTTCGTCGTAGATCGGTGTGCTGCTCATGGGCGTTCCTGTACCCCTTTCACGCGCAAGCTACACGCGCCTGCCCAAGGAGTTACGGCCAGGGTCGCGAAAAGGATCAATGCCGACCGGAGCAATGCCGCGGCCCGCGATCTGCGAACCAGGACGCCGCCGGGGTGCGCCTTCGCCCCGTACCGCCTGGTTGTTCCCCGTTCTGCCCGCAGCGGAATGGCCGCACGCCGGGTGGTGCGCCGGTGTCAGGATGACGGCATGGCGGACATCCTCCCCTTCAACCGCGAGCGCGGGCTCGACCGCACGAGCGAGCGCGGCGCCGCGTCCGACCGCACGGGCGGGCGCGGCGCCCGCCCGTCCGATCGCGGACCGGCGCCGTTGTGGCGGGACCTGTTGGGGCGCAGCCTGCGGGCGGCGCGGGAGGAGCGGGGTGGCCGGCTGGTCGACGTCGCCGAGCGGGCCGGCATCTCGCCGCAGTACCTGTCGGAGATCGAGCGCGGGCGCAAGGAGCCGTCCAGCGAGATGATCGCCGCGGTGACCGGTGCGCTCGGGGTCGAGCTGTCCGACCTGCTCATCGGCATCGCCGGGGACATGCGCCGCCGTCGTCCCGCCGGGCCCGTGCTCATGGCCGCCTAGGACCGGTGGTCCAGGACGTGGTCGGCGAGCCCGTAGGCGACCGCGCCGGCCGCGTCGAACACGCGGTCGCGGTCGGTGTCGTGGCGTAGCTGCTCGACGTCGCGCCCGGTGTGCCGGGACAGGATCTCCTCCAACTGGGTGCGCACCCGGATCACCTCGTCGGCCTGGAGGATCAGGTCGGGGATGGTGCCCCGGCCCTGCGCGGCGGGCTGGTGCAGCACGACGCGGGTGTGCGGCAGCACGAACCGCTTCCCGGCCGTGCCCGCCGCCAGCAGCACCGCGCCGGTCGCGACGGCCTGGCCGATGCACGTCGTGGCGACCGGGGCCTTGATGTAGCGCATGGTGTCGTAGAGGGCGAGCATCGCGGCCGGGTCGCCGCCCTCGTTGTTGATGTAGAGGTTGATCTCGCGGTCCGGGTTGTCCGCTTCGAGGTAGAGCAGTTGGGCGATCAGGGCGTTGGCGACGCCGGAGTCGATCGCGGTGCCGAGGTAGATGATGCGCTCGGACAGCAGGTGCGAGTAGACGTCCATGATCCGCTCGCCGTTGGTGCTGCGCGTGATCACGTTGGGGATGGTGTAGGTGCTCATGCGCGGACCCCCAGGCCGAGTTCGTGGGTGCGGACGGGAACGACCTGGTCGAGGCTCTGCACGACGTGGTCGATGAAGCCGTACTCGCGGGCCTGCTCGGTGGTGAACCAGCGGTCGTGCAGCGAGTCGGCGAAGATCTGTTCGACGGGCCGGCCGGTGTCCTGGGCGATGAGCCCGAGCACGGTGTCCCGCGTGTGCCGCAGGTCGTCGGCCTGCACCTGCACTTCCACCGCCGACCCGCTGATGCCCGCGGAACCCTGGTGCATGAGGATCCGGGCGTGCGGGAGCGCGAACCGCTTGCCCGGCGTGCCCGCGGAGAGCAGGAACTGCCCGGCGCTGCACGCGAGCCCGAGCGCGAGCGTGGCGACGTCGCAGGGGACCAGTCGCATGACGTCCCGGATGGCGAGCATCGAGGGCACCGACCCGCCGGGGGAGTGGATCCAGAGGGCGATGTCCTTGGTCGGGTCCTCAGCGGCGAGGGACAGCAGCTGGGTGGCGAGCACGGTGCCGTTGTCGTCGTCCAGGGGGCCGTCGAGCACGAGGACGCGTTGGGCGAGGAAGCGTTCGCGGAGCCGGTGGTCGAACAGCGGCTGCTTCTCGGTGGTGGTCATGCCACGACGATGCCGCTCGCTTGCCCGTCGGCGTCGCTCTCGCTGCCGTGAGCAGATTCGCTCACGGCGCACACGGTCTACAGTGGACCCGATGCCGGCTCCCGGCCGGTTCTAGAAGTTCCAGAGCATCCAGTTCGCGATGTAGTCGATCAGGTCGCCACCGGCGAACGACTTGCCGCCCAGCAGGAACCCAGCGATGGCGGCAACCAGCGTGACCAGGGTCCAGATCGTTTCGGGACGTCCCCAGATCGCTTTCTTGGAGGCGGAGAAGACGAGTCTCAGGGCTGTCGCGGTGATGATGACCTGGAGCCAGTCCCAGCCCTGCATGTCGATGAAGTGGAAGATCCTCGCGAAAGCCGCGAAGACGACCGCGATCGCGACGAAGTGGACGAGAGCGGCGATTCCGGAGCGCGGTTCCAGCTGTGCCGGCTCTTGCGGCTTCGTCGTGGACGGGCTCGGCGGGCTCGCGGGCGCTGCGGCCGAACGCTCGGTGACGTTGGTCGTCGTGCCGACGTTGACCGGCCCCCAGACACCTCCGGCTTGGAAGGACCAGGACCCGCTCGTCGAGTTGTGGACTCGCTCGAACCCGTGGGGCGCGGCGGGCCGGGTCCTGGCCTCGACGATCTTGGGCTCGGCGGCTCCGCGTGGTGGCTGTGGTCGGCGCGCGACCTGTGGGCGCCGGGCCGGCTGGATGCGTCCGCCGACGGGCGTGACACGACGTCTCGCCACTTGTCGATCTTCTCGCACGTGTTCTGGTTTCGGCTGTGCCGGAGGTGGATCTTGCAGTGGCATGGTGCCGCTGGTCCTTGTCGATCTCGGGGATGTTCGGCGAAGGTCCACGGATTGCTGGAGGCGACACAGTACCGGCGGCGGGAAGTGTTAGTCCCCCTCGCGTGCAATGAATACTCCGATCGGTATCGAAGTGCTGACGAAAGGGTGATCTTTATAAGATCGAGATAGTGGTGGGTGGAGTACTACTGGCATTCATCCCATGTCCGCCCCCGCCGCTCGACGCGAAGTGCTGTGGCACTTGGTGCGCAGATGATCACGGCGGGCAGCTCGGGGCGCTGCCCGCCGTGAGCGCGGGCTACATCGTCGTGGTCATGCCGCCGTCGATGGAGAAGTCCGCGCAGTGCACGTTGGCCGCCCGGTCGCTGGACGGGAACACGAGGGTCCGCGTGGCCGCCGAACCACACCGGGATGCGGCCGGGCGCGGGGCCGCGGGTTGATGCCGGCGTCGTCGATCCGGTGCACCGCTTCCGGAACGTCACCGTGTCCGACGCCCACAACCGTTGCAGCACCTCGACTTGCTCGGTGCTGCGCGCCCCGCGCCCGGCGAACTCCTCGTTCAACGCCTCGTACTCCACCGATGCCCACGCCAAGCCGCAACCGCCCGCCGCTGAGCACGTCGACCTCGGCCACCTGCTTGGCCACCAGCGCCGTCTGGCGTTGCGGCAGCACGAGCACCCCGGTCATCAGCTCCATCGACGTCGTCACCGCCGCGAGGTGCCCGAACAGTACGAACACCTCGTGGAACGGGGTGTCGCTGGTGTGCCCGCGCCAGCCCGGCCGGGTGTCCACCCCCGCGCCTAGGACGTGGACGAACGCCATCGCGTGGGTGTAGCCCAGTTCCCCGACCGAGACCAGCCGCGGACGTCGGCCGGGTCGTTGCCGATCTCCGACTGCGGGAAGATCGCTCCGATGCGCGCTTTCCGTCTCCCAACGTGCGGATGGGCGGGAGCGACAGCGGCCGGGGGGATCGCCCGCTGTCGCGCCCTTGTGGGTAGGCCCCGGCTCAGCCGGTCGTGGTGGCCGTCTCCTCCGCCGCTGCGGGCTCCGGGGAGCCGGTCTCTGGGCTGGGCTTGAGGAAGCTGGTCGCCCACGCGGCCACGACGCCCACCGCGCAGATCACCAGCGAGGTCAGCACCGCGCCCTTGGCGCCGGACGCGGCCACCGCGCCGCCGCCGATGAGCGCGCCCGCCGCGATGCCCGCGGTGATGGCGGATGCGGGCAGGGTGGCGGCGAAGTCGCGGCCCGGTCCGGCCAGCGCCACCACGCGGTACTGGATCGACGGGACGATGCCGAAGCCGACGACGCCCCACACGCCCAGCGCGATCGCCGCGACGACGGGGTTCGAGCCGCCGAGGTACAGCGCGAGCAGCGCGGCCACCAGCACCACGCCGCCGGCGACGATGGTGCCGCCGGCGTTGCGGTCCGCCGCCGCGCCGCCGGCGAACGTGCCCACGGCGTTGGCGATGCCGTACACCAGCAGGAACACGCTGATCGTGCCGCCGGAGACGCCGGTGACGTCGGCCAGGAACGGCTGCAGGTAGGTCAGGCCGGCGAACTGGCCGCCCATGATCAGGAAGCCCAGTCCCAGCAACGCCAGCACTTTCGGGGCGAGGGCGTGCCCGGCCTGCGCGCCGAGGCCGCCGACGCCGGAGTTCGGCACGCTCGGGATCACCGCGAGCGCCAGTGCGAGGGTCAGCACGCCGGTGACGATGATCGCGACGAACGAGGCCTTCCAGCCCCAGCTCTGCCCGATGAGCGTGCCCAGCGGGACGCCCAGCGCCGTGGACACCGCCACCCCGCCGAACACGAACGAGATCGCGCGGCCCATCCTGTCCGGCGGCATCATGCCCGCGCCGACCGCGAAGGCCGCGCCGATGAACAGGCCGTGCAACGACCCGGTCAGCACGCGCGCGAACAGCAGCAGCCCGAAGCCGGTGGCCACGACGGCGATGACGTTGCCCAGGACGTAGGCGGCCAGCGATAGCTGGAGCAACTGCTTGCGCGCGAACTTGATGGTGACCGCGGTCAGCACCGGGCCGCCGATGGAGATGCCCAGCGCGTAGGCGGTGACCAGGCTGCCCGCCGTGCTGATCGAGACGCCCGTGTCGGCGGCGATCAGGTTCAGGATGCCGACCACGATCAGCTCGGCGCTGCCCAGGGTGAAGGCGGCGAGGAACAGGACGCCCAGCGCCAGGTTGGTTCGCGACCGGCTGAGCCCGGGACGCGCGTCTGCACCCATGTGCACCTTCCTCCACGTCGTTCTCGCCGGCGGGATCCGCTTCAGCCGCCAGCGCTGTTAGGGAACGATCCCTATCAACCGAACCGTACAACGGGTCCGGCTGCACGGCAAGGGTGGGGAAGCGGGTCGGCGTCGTTCCCCGTCCGCGGTGCTAGCTTTGGACGTTAGGGAAGGGTCCCCATCAAGCCGTCGACCGGAGGCAGTCGTGCGCCGACCCGCCGCGCAGACCCGTGAGCACGTGCTCAGCGTGACCCACGACCTGTTCTACTGGCACGGCATCCGCGCCATCGGCGTGGACCGGGTCGCGGCCGAGGCGGGCGTCGCGCCGACCACCCTGTACCGGCTGTTCCGCTCCAAGGACGACCTGGTCGCCGCGTACGTGGAACGCGCCGACCACCAGTACCGCGAGTGGTTCACCGAGGCCACCAAGCCCGACGGCCGCGACGCGCGCTCGCGGGTCCTGGCCGCGTTCGACGAGCTGGTGGTCCAGGTGCAGCCGGACAGGTGCCGGGGCTGCCCGTTCCTGATGGCGCTGGCGGAGTTCCCGGACCCGGAGCTGCCCGCGCACCGCAACGCCGTGGCCACCAAGGCGTGGATGCGCGCGCGGTTCGCCGAACTGGCCGAGGAGTTGGGCGCGGGCGACCCGGAGGCGGTCGCCGACCAGTTGGCGCTGGTGATGGAGGGCGTGTACGCGTCGGTGCAGGCGTTGGGGGCCGACGGTCCGGCTCGGCAGGCGCGGAAGCTGGTCGAGCGGATCCTGGCGTGAGATGTGGATGACCGCGCCGGCAGGGGTGTCCGAGTGAGGCAGGGCACAGGACGCTCGTACTTCCGATAGATGGATGTCCTAGTAATCTGGACGGTACTTCCGCGATGCCGAAGGAGCCGTCGTGACCGCCGACCGCACGCTGCACAAGCCCGAGCACCCGGTGCGCTTCGTGACCGCCGCCAGCCTCTTCGACGGCCACGACGCGGCGATCAACATCATGCGGCGCATCCTGCAGTCCCAGGGCGCCGAGGTCATCCACCTCGGGCACAACCGCTCGGTGCGCGAGGTCGTCGCGGCGGCGGTGCAGGAGGACGTCCAAGGCATCGCCATCAGCGCCTACCAGGGCGGGCACGTCGAGTACTTCACCTACCTGGTCGAGCTGCTGCGCGAGCGCGGCGCGGAGCACATCAAGGTCTACGGCGGCGGTGGCGGGGTCATCGTGCCCGAGGAGATCGCCCTGCTGCACGAGCGCGGCGTGGCGCGGATCTTCTCGCCCGAGGACGGGCAGCGGCTCGGGCTCGCGCGCATGATCAACACCATGGTCGAGGCCTGCGACTCCGACCTCGCCGAGCGCGCCCCGTCCTCCTGGGACGGCCTGTTCACCGGCTCGGACGACGTCCTGGCCCGCGCCATCACGCTCATCGAGGCCGGCAAGCTGCCCGAGGACGTGCACGCGCGCATCAAGCAGGCCGCGCGCGACGTCCCGGTCCTGGGCATCACCGGCACCGGCGGCTCGGGCAAGTCGTCGCTGACCGACGAGCTGGTCCGCCGCTTCCGGCTGGACCAGGAGGACAAGCTCCGCATCGCCGTGCTGGCCGTCGACCCGACCCGCCGCCGTGGCGGCGGCGCGCTGCTGGGCGACCGGATCCGGATGAACTGCCTGGAGGGTGACCGGGTCTTCTTCCGCTCGCTGGCCACCCGCCGCGCGGGCTCGGAGGTGCCCGACGGGCTCTCCGACGCGATCCTGGCGTGCAAGGCCGCCGGGTTCGACCTGGTCGTGGTGGAGACGCCGGGCATCGGCCAGGGCGACGCGGCGATCGTGCCGTTCGTGGACCTCTCGCTGTACGTGATGACGCCGGAGTTCGGCGCCGCGTCGCAGCTGGAGAAGATCGACATGCTGGACTTCGCCGACGCCGTCGCGATCAACAAGTTCGAGCGGCGGGGCGCGGAGGACGCGCGCCGCGACGTCGCGCGGCAGCTGGTGCGCAACCGCGAGGCGTTCGGCAAGTCGTGGGAGGACATGCCGGTCTTCGGCACCAGCGCGGCGACGTTCAACGACGACGGCGTGACCGCGCTGTACCAGCACCTGCGCGGCGAGCTGGCCGAGCGCGGCCTGGAGGTCTCGCCGGGTGCGCTGCTGCCGGTGTCGGGCAAGGTCTCGACCTCCGCGGCCACCGTCGTGCCCGCGAACCGGGCGCGGTACCTGGCCGAGATCGCCGAGACCGTGCGCGGCTACCACCGCGCCACCGAGACCCACGTGGACGCCGTGCGCCGGGTCGCGCACCTCAAGGCCGCCCGCGAGGAGCTGGCGAAGGTAGACGCCGACACCACCGCGATCGACCGGCTCGTCGAATCCGCGCGGCAGCACGTGGACGGCCTGTCCGCCGAGCTGCTCGCCGCCTGGCCGAAGGTGGTCGAGGACTACACCGGTGACGAGCTGGTCGTGCGGGTGCGGGACAAGGAGATCCACACCCGCCTCACCCGGGAGACGCTGTCGGGCAACAAGGTCCCGCGCGTCGCGCTGCCCCGGTTCGACGACGACGGCACGCTGCTGCGGTTCCTGCGCAAGGAGAACCTGCCCGGCTACTTCCCGTACACGGCGGGCGTGTTCCCGTTCAAGCGCGACGGCGAGGACCCGGCCCGCATGTTCGCCGGCGAGGGCGACGCGTTCCGCACCAACCGCCGGTTCAAGTACCTGTCGCAGGGCTCGGCGGCCACCCGCCTGTCCACCGCGTTCGACTCGGTGACCCTCTACGGCCGCGACCCGGACACCCCGCCGGACGTCTACGGCAAGATCGGCACGTCCGGCGTGTCCATCGCGACCCTGGACGACATGAAGGCGCTCTACGACGGCTTCGACCTCACCGCGCCCACCACGTCGGTGTCGATGACCATCAACGGCCCCGCGCCGACGATCCTGGCGTTCTTCCTCAACACGGTGATCGACCAGACCCTGGACAAGTTCCGCGCCGAGCACGGCCGCGAACCCGACGAGCGGGAGGAGCGCGACCTCAGGGCGTGGGCGCTGGCCAACGTCCGGGGCACGGTGCAGGCCGACATCCTCAAGGAGGACCAGGGCCAGAACACCTGCATCTTCTCCACCGAGTTCTCCCTGCGGATGATGGCCGACATCCAGGAGTGGTTCATCCGCAACAAGGTCCGCAACTTCTACTCGGTGTCGATCTCGGGCTACCACATCGCCGAGGCCGGGGCGAACCCCATCAGCCAGCTCGCGTTCACGCTGGCCAACGGCTTCACCTACGTCGAGTCCTACCTGGCGCGCGGCATGGACGTGGACGACTTCGCGCCCAACCTCAGCTTCTTCTTCTCCAACGGCATGGACGCCGAGTACAGCGTGATCGGCCGCGTCGCCCGCCGGATCTGGGCGGTGGCGATGCGCGAGCGGTACGGGGCGAACGAGCGCTCGCAGAAGTTCAAGTACCACGTGCAGACCTCGGGCCGTTCCCTGCACGCGCAGGAAATGGACTTCAACGACATCCGCACCACGCTCCAGGCGCTGTGCGCGCTGTACGACAACTGCAACTCGCTGCACACCAACGCCTACGACGAGGCGATCACCACGCCCACGGAGTCGTCGGTGCGGCGCGCGATGGCCATCCAGCTCATCATCAACAAGGAGTGGGGCCTGTCGATGAACGAGAACCCGTTGCAGGGTTCGTTCGTCATCGACGAGCTGACCGACCTGGTCGAAGAGGCCGTGCTGATGGAGTTCGACCGGCTCTCGGAGCGCGGCGGCGTGCTGGGCGCGATGGAGACCGGCTACCAGCGCGGCCGGATCCAGGACGAGTCGATGCTCTACGAGCAGCGCAAGCACGACGGTTCGCTGCCGCTGATCGGCGTGAACACGTTCCTGCCCGAGGACGGGTCGCGCGAGCAGGTGACCATCGAACTGGCCCGCGCCACCGAGGACGAGAAGCGCTCGCAGGTGGAGCGCACCCGGTCCTTCGCGGCGGACCACGCGGCCGAGGCCGAGCCCGCCCTGCGCCGGCTCAAGCAGGCCGCGCAGGCGGGGGAGAACGTGTTCGAGGTCCTGATGGACGCGGCGCGGGTGTGCACGCTGGGCCAGGTGACGGAGGCGTTCTTCGAGGTGGGCGGCCAGTACCGGCGCAACGTCTAGGCGGTCGGCGCGGCGTGGCCGGTGAGGGGGAAGTCGCCGGTCACGACGTTGCCGGGGCGCGGCGGGGCCGTGCGGCAGCAGGCGGCGACGGTCACCGCCGGGTCGGCGTGGGCACGGGCGCGCTGGGCGGTGCCGGTCGGCACGACCTCGCGGCCGGCCGGGGTCCCGCTCGGCACGGTCACCGGTCGGGTCACGGCGTGCCCGGCCGCGGGCGGCTGGACGCCCGGACCACCAGCCGGGTCGGCAGCACGGCCGGCGGCGGGGTGTGTCCGTTGTGGACCATCGTCAGCACGGCGTGGGCGGCGGCGGCCCCGATGCCCGCCTTGTCCTGGGCCAGGGTGGTCAGCGGCGGGTCGACCAGGGCGGCCAGTTCGATGTCGTCGAACCCCACCAGCGCCACGTCCTCGGGCACCCGCAGGCCGGCGTGGCGGGCCGCCAGCAGCGCGCCCACCGCCATCTCGTCGCTCGCGCAGAACACCGCGGTCGGCGGGGCGGGCAGGGCGATCAGGCGGCGCATGGCCTCCTGACCGCTGCCCCGGTGGAAGTCGCCGGTCACCACGTGGTCGTCGGGGACGGCCAAGCCCGCCTCGGCCATCGCCTCGTGGAACCCGGCGAGCCGCTCCGCCGCCGGGGCGTTGGCCACCGGGCCGGTGATGGTGGCGATGCGGCGGTGCCCGGCGGCCACCAGGTGGCGCACCGCCTCCCGCGCGCCGCCGACGTTGTCCGAGGTGACGTAGGTGGCCCGGTCGCCCGCGACCGCCACGTCCACGGCCACGCACGGCAGCCCGGACTGGGCGAAGGCCGTGAACGCCGGCCCGTCCTTGCCGCTGTCGATCAGGACCAGGCCGCCCAGGTGGTGCCGCCGGGTCATGTTCACGTACGCCACCGGGTCGGCCAGCGACGCCCCGACCGCGCGCAGCGCCGCCGAACCGCTGGTCGCGAGCATCAGCAGGTGGTAGCCGTGCGCGCTGAGCGCGGTCTTGAGGCCGATCAGCAGCTCCTGCAGGTACGGGTGCCGCCAGCCCGGCCGGCGGTGGTCGGTGTCCCACACCAGGCCGATCAGCCCCGACTTGCGGCTGGCCAGCGCCCGCGCGGACTCGTTGGGCCGGTAGTCCAGCTCCCGCGCGACCCGTTCGACGACCTCGCGCTTCTCCCGGCTGACCGTGAGCGGCCGGTTGAACACGCGCGACACCGTCGCCACCGAGACGCCGCACAGCTCCGCGATCTCCCGGATCGTGGTCATGGTCGGTCCCGGCAGCCGCTACGCGTGGGCGCGGGCGGTGTTGCGCAGGGCCACCGCCGCCCGGTCCAGGCTGCCCAGCACACCCGGCGGCAGCTCGTGGTGGCGGCCCGCGACCTCCTGGAGCATCACCTGCATGGGCGCGGACTCCTCCGCCTCGGCCACCGCCAGCACCTTGAACGTCGTCCCGGGCGGGAACACGACCCGCTCCTGCACGACGCTGCCGAACGAGTCCACCACCTGCACCCGCCGACCGGTCACCGACCAGATGACGAACTCCGTGCGCCCGTCGAACGGCACCGACGGCCCCGCCACCGTGCTCAGCAGGCCGTGCTCGACCAGCAGGTCACCGGTGCGGTAGCGGCGCGAGTCGCCCCAGCACACCGTGACGCCCTGGTGGACCGGCAGCCGCCGCAGGCCCGACACCACGCCCGCCGCGTACGGCCACAGCCTGCCCAGCCGGCCCGTGCGCAGGGCCTCGACCAGGATCTCCTCGTCCTGTTGCAGGCACGCCGAGACCGCCGCCAGGTCCGTCACGACGGCCTCGAAGGCCTCCGGGTCCTCCGGGCGCACCTCGATGTGGCGGCAGGCCACGGCCGCGTGCTCCGCGTAGCGCTCGCCCAGCATCCGGCGCAGGGCGTCGCGCTCGGCCTCGGTGCTGCGGTGGTCGGCCGGCACGAACTCCGCGCCCTCGCGCTCGCCCCACACCGGGGCGGGGGAGTGCGGCAGCGGCCCGTCGAGGCTTATCGGCACGGGGTCGTCGGCCGGCTGCTCCTCGACGGGGGCCGGCTCGACGTGGACCGGGGCCAAGCGCTCCCGAGCCGGTGGGACGTGCGGGGCTGGTGGGACGTGGGCGGCGGGCTGCGGCACCACCGGCTCCGGCACAACCGGCACCACCGGCGCGCCCTGCCCGGCCGGCTCGACCCGCGCGACCGGTTCGAGCAGCTCCTCGGCCGGCTCCGCCTCGAACGGCTCGTCGTAGGCGTCCTCCACCGGCTCGTGCGCCGGCTCGGCCATCGGCGGCTGGGGCGGGGGAGTCGGGTCGCAGAAGACCACCTTGAGCAGCCGCCGCACCTCCGGCTCCAGCCGCTCCACCAGCGACGCGCCGGCCACCGCCACCGCGCCCGCCGTCGTCTTGCCCGGCGACCCCACGGTCAGCCGCGCCCACTCCGGGTCCACCGGCAGCGCCCGCACCTCGGGCCCGTTGTCCTCCGCGTCGCGCACCCACAGGCCCGACGGCACGACCTCCAGCACCACGCCGCCGCCCAGGTCGAACACCCCGGGACCGCGCTCCACCAGGCCCGGCACCGGCACCCGGTACCCGGACACCGACGGCCCGCCGCCGGGCGTGTAGGACACCTCGGTCACGTACGGCCGCCACGTCTGCTGCCCGCGCGGGTTCACCGCCACCACCGCCGCGCCGTTGCGCAGCGCCGCCACCGGCAACCCCGAGTACAGGGCGATCGGCTCGCCCAGCTGGTCGGCCACCGCCTGCCCCTGGTGCTCGCCGCCGTACCAGACCAGCCGCACCCGCGACCGCGCCGCCGACGACAGCCCGCCGAGCAGGCGGCACACCTCCTCCACCGGGATCGGCGGCTGACCGGGACCGCCCACGACGACGGTCAGCACGTTGTCCCGGCACGGCAGGGTCACCACCGCCCGCGCGTCCGGCGCGCCCGGGTCGAACGGCGTGCGCTGCGCCCGCAGCCACAGCCCCGCCGGGATCGGCTCGGAGACGCCCACCTCGCCGGTCGGCCACGGGGAGTTCGGGTCCACCGCCTCCCACTGCGGCACGGGGAACCGCCGGCCCATCGGCATCGGGGACCCGCCGGGCAGGAACCGCAGCCAGCTCCCGTAGCCGCCGTTGCCCACGACGAACGCCGCGCCCGGCACGGTGGTCACCGCGCCGTCCGCCGCCACCACCTCGGCCTGCAACTGCTCGCACAGCCACTGGGCGGGCGCGGTCGGGCGCATCGTGCCCGCGTGCGAGGTCATCAGGCGCACCGGGCCGCGGCCCTTGAGCGCCGCCGCCACCGCGGGCCAGAACGCGGACTCGTCGCCGGGCGGGAAGTCGACCACCACCACGGTCCGCCCGCGGTCCACCGGCAGGCTCCTGGCCAGCGCGGTCGCCGCCTGGCCCGGCCCCTGGGGCGGCCCGACGACCAGGGTGGCCCCCGCGAACGAGGCCGAGAACTGGGGCCCGACGGCGGCCGGCGCGGGCGCCGGTTCGCGCTCGACCACCACCGCGGGCTCGGCCGGTGTCGCCACCACAGGCTCCTTCGGCACGGAACGTCGGAACATCAAGGCGCCCGATCACCTCCAGGCACGACTGCGCGGGTCGCCCGCACTCTACGCGGGTGACCCCCGGTGAGGACCAGGGTTCGTGCTCCTCCCGGTCCAGTCCGCGCAGGTCCGTCCGGCGGGGCGGCGTCCGTTCACGGTTGCCGGCCCCGGTCCACAGTGGACCCGCGTCGCCGCGACACCCCCGGGGACCAGCCCACCAGCGCCCCGAACGCCACGTGGTCCAGCCACTGCGGCACCGCCGGCAGCGCCCGGACCGCCGGCACCCTCACCACGCCCGGGTCCAGGGCCGCGATCGCCAGACCCGCGACCGCCCCGCCGGTCACTCCCAGTGGTCGGCGGGCGTCCACGCCGGCGAGCACGACCGTCCAGAAGGCGGACACCCCGACGTGGGCTGCGACACCCCGGGGCACGCTCGGGCGGCCCAGCAGCGCGCCCGCCGCACGCGTTGCGGCCAACGCGTCACCGCCGGTCACCAGCGCGTGTACCGTGGAGGGCACACCGCTGAGCGTCGAGGCCGCCAACCAGGCCCGGACCAAGCCCCGCATCGCGACTCCGTCGTGTGCGCGCGGAATTGTCGGAGGCGGAAGTTACCCTCCTCTACCGTGTACCGCTCGACGCACGCCACGACCTGGGGAGCCCGGTGACCGCTGAGATCTTGTACGGGGCCGACGACCTGACCCACCTGGAAGGTCTGGAAGCGGTTCGCAAGCGGCCCGGCATGTACATCGGCTCCACCGACAGCAGGGGCATCAACCACCTGTTCACCGAGGTGGTCGACAACTCGACCGACGAGGGCGTGGCCGGGCACGCCACGCGGATCGTGGTCACCCTGCACGCCGACGGCAGCGTCCAGGTCGACGACGACGGGCGCGGCATCCCCACCGGCACCCACGCCAAGTCCGGCCTGTCCGGTGTGGAGCTGGTGCTGACCCGCCTGCACGCGGGCGGCAAGTTCGGCGGCTCGGGCTACAAGACCTCGGGCGGTCTGCACGGCGTGGGCGCGTCCGCGGTCAACGCCCTGTCCCACCGCTACGACGTGGTGGTGCGGCGCGAGGGCAAGACGCACGAGATGTCCTTCGCGCACGGCGTGCCCGGCGTGTTCGACGGCCCGGGGCCGAAGGCGGCGTTCACCCGCCAGTCGGGCCTGCGCGTCACCGGCCGCACCAAGAAGACCGGCACGTCCACCCGGTACTGGCACGACGCCCGCTACTTCGAGAACGGCGCGAAGCTCGACGTCGAGGCCGTGCGGGCGAAGTTGCGCAACACCGCCTTCCTGGTGCCGGGCGTGACCTACGTGCTGCGCGACGCCACCGAGGGCGCGATCCACGAGGAGACGTTCCACTACCCGGGCGGCCTGGCCGACATGGTCGACTTCCTCGCGCCGTCGGGCGACAAGCCGGTGTCGGGCACGCTGCTGATCACCGGCGAGGGCGTCTACCACGAGAACGCGGCCGACGAGAACGGCGTCATGCGGTCCAAGGTGGAGCGCCACGCCGAGGTCGAGATCGCGCTGCGCTGGGGCACCGGCTACGAGCGCACGGTGGAGTGCTTCACCAACACCATCCGCAACGTCCACGGCGGCACCCACCGCCGCGGCTTCGAACGGGCGGTGCTCAAGGCGGTCCAGGAGGCCATCGGCCGCAGCCGGGGCCTGCTCAAGCCCAAGGAGGACCCGCCCACCCTGGACGACGTGCTGGAGGGTATGACCGCCGTCGTCCACGTGCGCATCCCCGAACCGCAGTTCACCTCCCAGACCAAGGACGAGCTGTCCACCGCCGGCATCACCAAGGTGGTGCTGGGCATCGTGGAGAAGCAGGTCCGGTCGTGGACCGAGGACCGCCGCACGAAGGCGGAAGCGAAGATCGTCCTGCAGAAGGTCGTGGACGCCTCCCGCGTCCGCCTGACCCAGAAGCAGCAGAAGGACGCGGCCCGCCGCAAGACCGCGCTGGAAGGCGCGGCGATGCCCGCGAAACTCGTGGACTGCCGCACCACCGGCGTCGCGCGCTCAGAGCTGTTTCTCGTGGAAGGCGACAGCGCATTGGGCTCAGCGCGCATGGCGCGGGTGTCGGAGTACCAGGCGTTGTTGCCGTTGCGGGGCAAGATCCTCAACGTGCAGAAGGCGTCGCTGGCCGACACCCTGCGCAACGCCGAGATCGCCTCCATCGTGCAGGTGCTCGGCGCGGGCACCGGCCGGACGTTCGACCTCGGGGCCATGCGCTACGGCCGGGTGATCCTGATGGCCGACGCCGACGTGGACGGCTCGCACATCCGGACCCTGCTGATCACGTTGTTCGCCAAGTACATGCGACCGGTGATCGAGGACGGCCGGCTCTACGCCGCGATGCCGCCGCTGCACAAGGTCGTGACCAAGGGGCGCAACGCTGAGACCCACTTCACCTTCACCCAGCGCGAGATGGAGCAGAAGGTCGCGCGGCTGGAGAAGGCGGGCAAGACGGTGGTCAAGCCGGTGCCCCGGTTCAAGGGTCTGGGCGAGATGGACGCGGACGAGTTGTGGGAGACCACGATGAACCCCGCCACCCGGTCCGTCCGCCGGATCACGCTGCACGACGCGGAGGCCGCCGAGGCCGCGTTGGAGCTGCTGATGGGCGAGAAGGTGGAGCCGCGCCGGGCGTGGCTCGTCGAGTCGGCCGCCCGGGTCGACCAGTCCGCGATCGACGTCTGAGCCAGGAGAAGTCACCAGTGGCACGCCGCAAGACCCCCACGACCCGGGTCGACCCGTCCGCGTTCGACCGCGCGGGCGCGCAGGTGTTCGACAACTCGCTGACCACCGAGATCGAGGACTCCTACCTGGAGTACGCGTACTCGGTGATCCACTCGCGGGCGCTGCCGGACGCGCGGGACGGCCTCAAGCCGGTGCACCGCCGCATCCTGTTCTCGATGAACGAGCAGGGCCACCGCCCGACCAGCCCGTACGTGAAGTCCTCGCGGGTGGTCGGCGACTGCTTCGTGCGCGGCGCGCTGGTCTCGACGCCCGCGGGCCTGCGGGCCATCGAGGAGATCGAGGTCGGCGACCTGGTCCTCGACCCGGCCGGGCGGCCGGTGCGGGTCGGCGAGGTCTACCGGAACCCGGTGTCCGAGCTGGTCCGGGTCGTGTGGGCGAACGGCGACACCATGCTGGTCACCCCCGGCCAGCGGTTCCGCACCGACGACGGCGAGTGGACCGCCGCCCGCGACCTCGCCGGCCGCAGGACCACCGCGTTCGGCGCGTCCCGGCACGCCACGCTGGTCGCCGACGGCGGTGACGTCGAGGCCTACGTGCTGGGCCTGGTCGCGGCGCGCGGTGTCGTGGAGGACGGCCGCGTGCAGTTGACGATGGCCGAGTGCGCGCCGCTGGACACCGCGCACGGCTGGGCCATCGCGCACGAGATGACGGTGGAGCGGGACAAGTACGAGGGCGCGGACGGCGTGGACCTGCACGTCCTCACCTTCGACCCGGACGTGGAACTGCTCGCGGCCACCCGGGTGGTCCCGGCGGGCGTGGTCGCCGAACGCGCGCACTGGGCGCCGTTCCTGGCGGGCCTGTTCGACGGCGCGGGCCACGTCCACGAGGGCCGGGAGATCGGGTTCGCCGACACCCGCGACGAGGTCTACGCGCTGCTGGCCGACGCGGGCGTGCGCGCCGAGCGGGACCGGGGCCTGTGGGTGTCCGGCCGGCCCGCCGCCGCGCTGGCCGCCGCCCTGCTGCGCTGGACGAAGACCCGCCACGACGACCTGGTGGAGGTCATCCGCGCGGCCCGCGGCGAGGACCCGGTCGAGCTGACCGCGACCTGCGAGGTCGTGGCGGTCGAGCAGGCCGCCCCGGACACCACCTACGACATCCAGGTCGAGGCCGACGAGCACGCGTTCGTCGTGGCCGGCCAGGTCGTGCACAACTGCATGGGCAAGTACCACCCGCACGGCGACACCGCGATCTACGACGCGATGGTCCGCCTGGCCCAGGACTTCTCCCTCAACACCCCGCTGATCGACGGGCACGGGAATTTCGGCAGCCCGGACGATGGACCGGCTGCCTCGCGTTACACGGAAGCCCGGATGTCGCCGGCCGCCATGCTGCTGGTCGGTGAGCTGGACGAGGAGACCGTCGACTTCCGGCCCAACTACGACGGTTCGCTCCAGGAGCCGTCCGTGCTGCCCGCCGCGTTCCCGAACCTGCTGGTCAACGGCACCTCGGGCATCGCGGTCGGCATGGCGACGAACATGATCCCGCACAACCTGGGCGAGGTCGTGGCGGCGGCGCGGTGGCTGGTCGACCACCCCGACGCCGACCTGGACAAGCTCATGGAGTTCGTCCCCGGCCCGGACCTGCCCACCGGCGGCGTGCTGCTCGGCCTGGACGAGGTGCGCAAGGCCTACGAGACCGGGCGCGGCGTGGTGCGGATGCGGGCCAAGGTCGAGACCGGGCCGCTGGAGGGCAGTCGCGGCCGGCAGGCGATCACGGTCACCGAGCTGCCCTACGGCGTCGGGCCGGAGAAGATCATCGAGAAGATCACCGACGAGGTGACCAAGTCCAAGCGGCTGACCGGCATCGCCGACGTCAAGGACCTCACCGACCGCGAGAACGGCATCCGCGTCGTCATCGAGTGCAAGGTCGGCGTGAACCCGCAGGCGCTGCTGGCCGACCTGTACCGGCTGACGCCGATGGAGCAGTCCTTCGGCATCAACAACCTGGTGCTGGTCGACGGCCAGCCGCGGACGCTGGGGCTCAAGGCGCTGCTGGAGGTGTTCCTCAAGCACCGCTACGAGGTCGTCACCCGGCGGACGCGCTACCGCCGCCGCAAGCGCGAGGACCGGCTGCACCTGGTCGAGGGCCTGCTCAAGGCGCTGCTCGACATCGACAAGGTCATCAAGCTGATCCGGGGCAGCGAGAACGCGCAGGCCGCCAAGGAAGGCCTGATGAAGACGTTCAAGCTCTCGGAGGTGCAGGCAGGCTACATCCTGGACACGCCGCTGCGCCGCCTCACCCGCTACGACTCGATCGAGCTGGAGGCCGAGCAGGACCGGCTGCGCGGCGAGATCGCCGAGCTGACCAAGATCCTCGACGACGAGCGCGAGCTGAAGAAGGTCGTGTCGGCCGAGCTGGCGAAGGTGGCCAAGGACCTGTCGGCCGAGCGCCGCACGACGCTGCTGGACGGCGACCTGAAGGAGGTGCTGGCGGCGTCCAAGCCGGCCGGGCCGCTGGAGGTCGCCGACGACCCGTGCCAGGTGATCCTGTCGGCGACCGGGCTGGTGGCGCGGACGGCGGCGGAGTCGGAGGAGGCGTCCGAGGCGCGCCGCCGCAACGGCCGGACCAAGCACGACGCGGTCGCGGCGGTCGTCCACACCACCGCGCGCGGCCAGGTGCTGCTGGTGACCAACCTGGGTCGCGCGGTGAAGACCGACGTGCTGCCGCTGCCGGTGCTGCCGGAGGCCAGCGGGACGGTGTCGCTGTCGGGCGGCATGGCGGCCAGTGAGCTGCTCGACCTGGCCAAGGGCGAGAAGGTCGTGGGCATCGCGCCGTTGAACGACACCGACTCGCCGGGGTTGGCGCTGGGCACGCGGCAGGGCGTGGTGAAGGTGTGCGCGCCGGAGTGGCCGGTGCGGTCGGAGGAGTTCGAGGTGATCACCCTCAAGGAGGGTGACGAGGTGGTCGGCGCGACGTGGCTGGGCGGCGCGGAGGAGACGCTGGTGTTCGTCTCGTCCGACTCGTCGCTGCTGCGCTACAGCGCGTCCTTGGTGCGTCCGCAGGGTCTCAAGGGCGGTGGCATGGCCGGGATCAACCTCGCGGCGGGCCAGCGGGTGCTGTTCTTCGGGGCGGTGCGGACCGACGACGACGAGCACGGCGCGCCGATGGTCGTCACGTCGACCGGGCAGAGCGTGAAGGTGACGCCGTTCGGGGAGTACCCGGCGAAGGGCCGGGCGACCGGCGGCGTGCGGTCGCAGCGGTTCCTGAAGGGCGAGAACGGGCTGGTCCTGGCGTGGGTCGGGCCGCGTCCGGCGGGCGCGGCGGACAACGGGTCGCCGGTGGAGCTGCCCGAGGTGGACCCGCGCCGCGACGGTTCGGGCCACGCCCACCCGGGTCCGGACGTGGTGGGGCACCTGATCGAACGCGGCTAAAGCTGGGAAAATGAAAATCGGAGTCGTTACGCTGGCGGCATGACGACTCTGGACCCGGTGACCGCCGCCGCGCTGCGGCGCGGCTGGGACGCGCAGCAGCAGCCCTTCCTGCCGTGGCGGGAGGAGGCGTTCGACGTCCTGGCCGCGCGGGCGCACGGGCGAGTGCTGGACCTGGCGGGCGGTACGGGCTCGATCGCCGCCCGCCTGACCGGGGTGGAGCCGGCTGACGTGACGCCGGCTGGTGTGGTGTCGGCCGGGGTGACCCTGCTGGACTTCGACCCGGTGCTGCTGGAGATCGCGCGGGTGGCGCTCGGGGTGGCGGTGGTGCGGGCGGACCTGAGCGGGCCGGGCTGGGCGGACGGGTTGCCGCGCTTCGACTCGGTGGTGGCGGGCACGGCGCTGCACCACTTCGGGCCCGAGCGGCTGCGGGCGCTCTACGCCGAGATCCGCGAAGTGCTGGCCCCCGGCGGTGTGTTCGCCAACGCCGACCGAATGCCCGAACCCGCCGCGCCCGCCGCCACCGCCGCGCCCGCCGCTGCCGCGCCCGCCGCTGCCGCGCCCGCCGCTGCCGCGCCCGCCGCTGCCGCGCCCGCCGCTGCCGCGCCCGCCGCTGCCGCGCCCGCGTCCGGTGGGTCGGCGGCGATGGAGGCCTGGCGCTCGTGGTGGCGGGAAGCGCTCGCGCAGCCCGCGTTGGCCGACGCCGCCGCCGACCGGGCCGACGGCGAGTCCGCCGACTTCTACCCGCCCGCCGCCTGGCACGTGGACGCCCTCAACAGCGCCGGGTTCGCGCACGTCGAGGTCGTCTGGCGGCGGGGTGACAGCGCCGTCGTCGTGGCACATCGCGATCCGCTTATTTGATAACGACTCCCATCTCCAGTAAGCATGGGAACCCTCACCTGTTCGAGTGAAGGGCACCCATGATCACCGCAGGATTGGCCTCGGTCACCTTCCGGGGCAGACCGGTCGACGAGGTCGTCGGCCTCGCCGCCGACGCCGGGCTGGGGGCCGTCGAGTGGGCCGGGGACGTGCACGTCCCGCCGGGCGACCGCGCGAGCGCGGAGCGCGCCGCCCGGCTGTGCCGCTCCCACGACCTGGCGATCGGCACCTACGGCTCCTACTACAAGGCCGGCGCGAGCGACCCGGCCGACTTCGCCGCCGTCCTGGACACCGCCGAAGCCCTGGGCGCGCCGCGCGTCCGCGTGTGGGCGGGGGTCAAGGGTTCGCGGGAGACCGCGGAACAAGAGCGCGAGGAGATCACCGAGGACCTGCGCCGGTGCGCGGACCTGGCCGCCGCCCGGGGCATCGCGGTCACGGCCGAGCACCACGTGTCCTCGCTGACCGACGACCTCGCCTCGGCGTTGCGCCTGCTGGAGGACGTGGACCTGGTCGCCCACTGGCAACCCGGGGAGCAACCGGACGTCGACGCGTGCCTCACCGAGGTCACCGTCCTGCTCCCGCGCCTGGTCGCCGTCCACGCCTTCTCCTGGGGCCCGGACGGCTTCACCGAGCGCCTCCCGCTGGCCGCCCGCGCCGACCTGTGGCGCCCGCTGCTCGACGTCCTGCACGAGGACGGCCGCGACCGGCACGTGCTGCTGGAGTTCGTGCCCGACGACTCGCCCGAGGCGTTCCGCCGGGACGCCGCCACCCTGCTCTCCTGGCTGGAAGAACGATGAGGACCCTCGCACTCGCCCTCGCGGGCCTGGCGCTCGCCGCCTGCACCACCGCCCCCGCCGCCGACCAGGTGCGGCCCACCCCGGTCGTCCGCACGGCCGCGCCGCTCGAACCCTCCCTGAGCGTCACCGACCCGCACGGCGCGAAGGTCACGCTGACCAGGCCCGCCGAGCGGATCGTGTGCCTCAACGGCCTGTGCGACGACATCGTGCTCGACCTCGGGCTCACCCCGGTCGGCACGACCAACCCGACCCTGCTGCCGGCCATCGGCCACGCGGGCGAGGTGCCCAAGGTGCCCGGCACGTTCGGCAGCGAGGACGTCGAGTTCATCGCCGGCCTCAAGCCGGACCTGGTGATCGGCCTGCCCGGCGTGCACGACCCGCTGCGGCCCGCCATCGAGAAGTTCGCTCCACTGTGGACGGCCGAACCGGCGACCTGGGAGCAGTCCGTCGGCTACCTGCGCGCGCTGGGCGCGTTGACCGGGCGCACCGACCAGGCCGTCAAGGCGGAGGAGTCCTTCCGCGGCAAGCTCGCCGACGCCGTCGCCAAGACGCAGGCCGACGGGCGGTCGGGCAAGAAGGTGCTGCTGATGTACGGCAGCGTGGACTCGATCGGCGTGGACACCACGTCCTCGCTCAAGGGCCACCTGCTCGGGCAGCTGTTCACCTACCCGTTCCCCGCCAAGGGCGCCGACGTGGACACGGCGAGCAACTACAGCGTCGAGGAACTGCTGGCCAAGCAGCCGGACGTGGTGTTCGTGTACTCGCTGCTGTTCTCGCCCGACGACAAGACGTTGAGCGGTCAGCTCGCCGACAACCCCGTGTGGAAGCAGATCCCGGCCGTGCGGCAAGGCCGCGTGCACGAGACGCACGCCAAGCTGTGGGGTTCCGGGCGCGGGTTGCGCAGCCTGGCGGCGGTGGTGGACGAGGCGCTGGCCAAGGTCCCCGCTTGAGGCTGCTCGCGCTCGCCGCGGTGGCGGCGGTCGTCGGGGCGCTGGCGTTGGGGCAGCCCGTCGTGGCGTGGCCGGTGACCGAGCTGGAGCAGGTCGTGGTGTGGCAGTTGCGCGCGCCCCGGCTGGTGCTCGGCGCGGTCGCCGGCGCGTGCCTGGGGGTGGCGGGGTTGTTGTTGCAGGAGTCCCTGCGCAACCCGCTGGCCGTGCCCGAGCTGCTCGGGGTGTCCGGCGGGGCGGCGGCTGCCGTCGGCACGACGGTGGCGTTCGGCCTGGACGTCCCGGGCGCGCCGCTCACGCCCGCGCTGGTCGGCGCCGCGCTGGGCGGGGCGTTGACGTTGGTGGCGGTGCGGGGCGCGGAGGGTCCGGCGGCGGTGCTGCTGATCGGCGCGGCGGTCGGGTCGGCGGCGCAGGCCGTGATGCTCGCCGCGACCGCCATGACCGACACGCGGGAACAGGGCGTGCTGGTGCGCTACCTGCTCGGGTCGCTGACCGGGACGACGTGGCCGACGCTCGTCCCGGTCGCGGTGGGGCTCGCGGTGGCGGTGCCGGCGGTGCTGGTCGCGCTGCCGCGCGTCCGGCTGCTGCGGCTGGGCGACGACGAGGCGATGTCGGCCGGGCTGCGGCCGGGACGGGCGCGGGTCGCCGTGCTCGCGGTGGCGTCGCTGCTGGTGGCGGTCGTGGTGGGACCGGCGGGTCCGGTGGCGTGGGTCGGGTTCTTCGCGCCCCGGCTGGCGGCCCGGCTCGGGCGGCCCTCGGTGGGGGTGACGGCGTCGCTGGGGGCGTTGGTGGTCGTCGTCGCGGACCTGGTGGCGCGGACCGTGCTGTACCCGGTGGAGCTGCCGGTCGGCGGGTTGACCGCGTTGGCCGCCGTGGGCGTCGGGCTGCTGGTGCGGAGGCGGGCGTGAGGTTCGCCGGTCTGGTCGTGCTGGTGGTGGCGTGCGCGGTGGCGCAGCTCGCGGTCGGGAGCACGGACGTGTCGCTGTTCTTCGGCGACGACGCCCACGCGCGGGCGGTCGTGCTGGAACTGCGCGCGCCGCGCGTGCTGGTCGGGGTGTGCGCGGGGGCGTGCCTGGGGATCGCCGGGGCGCTGTTGCAGGCGGCCGTGCGCAACCGGTTGGCCTCGCCCGAGATCACGGGGGTCGGGTCGGGGGCGGTGCTGGGCGCGGTGGTCGCGTCGGTGGTCGGGGGAGTGGCCGCGCAGCCGCTGCCGATGGCCGGTGCGGCGCTGGTCGGCGGGGTCGTCGGCGGCGGGGTGCTGTGGGTGCTGGTCGGGGTGTCCGGCGAGGTCGCGGTGCGCGGCGTGGTCGTGTCGTCGGTGCTGGTCGGGACGACGTTGGTGCTGCTGACCGCCCGTCCGCAACTGGCCGGCGCGGTGTCGCGGTGGCTGCTCGGGTCGCTGGTCGGCCGGACGTGGGAGCACTTGGCGCCGCTGTGGCCGGTGCTGCTGGCGGTCCTGGTCGTGGCGACCCTGCTGGGTGGCGTGCTGGACGTGCTGGCGGTGGACGACGACCACGCCCACGCGGTGGGGCTGGCCGTCGTCCCTTGGCGCAGCACGGTGTTGCTGCTGGCGGCGGTGGCCACGTCGGCGGCCGTGGCGGCGGTGGGGGCGACGGCGTTCGTCGGGCTGCTCGCCCCGCACGCGGCGCGGTGGGTGGTCGGGCCGGCGCACCGGCGGGTGGTGCCCGCGTCGGCGTTGCTGGGCGCGGCGGCGGTGGCGGCGTCGGACGCGGTGGGACAGCTGGCGCACGTGCCGGCCGGGGCGATCACGGCGTTGCTGGGCGCGGTGGTGCTGGTCGTGGTGGCGCGGCGGACGGGAGGGATCTGGTGACCGGTGATCGGGCGGAACCGCGGCGGCCACTGCGCGCGGCGGGCGTGCGCGTGCGGTTCGGTGAGCACGAGGTGCTGCGGGGCATCGACCTCGCCGTGGCCGAGGGGGAGTGGCTGACCCTGCTCGGCGAGAACGGCAGCGGCAAGACGACCCTGTTGCGCGTCCTGGCGGGGCTGCACGTGCCGAGCGACGGTGGGGTGCTGGTGGACGGCCGGCCGTTGACGGGCATGTCCCGGCGGGACGTGGCGCGGCGGATCTCGCTGCTGCCGCAGGCCACCCCGTACGTGCGGGGGCTGACCGTGCGGCAGTTCGTGCGGCAGGGCCGTTACGCCGCAAGGGGTCCGCTGGGGATGCTCGGCGAGAGCGACGACGACCAGGTGCGGAAGGCGTTGCGGGACACCGGGGTGGTCGAGTGGGCGGACACGCCGGTCGAGCGGCTGTCGGGCGGGCAGCGGCAGCGGGTGCGGCTCGCGCTGGCGCTCGCCCAGGACGCGCCCGTGCTGCTGCTCGACGAACCGACCACCTACCTCGACATCCGCCACCAGGTCGAGGTGCTGGAGCTGGTCCGCGCGCTGCAACGGGAACGCGGGCTGACCGTCGTCGCCGTCCTGCACGACCTCGCCCAGGCCGCCCGGTACTCCGACCGGGTGGTGGCGTTGCGCGACGGTGTCGTGCACGCCGACGGACCACCGTCCACTGTGGTCGACGCCGCGTTCCTGGCGGAGGTCTACGGCGTGCGGGGCGAAGTGCGGTGGATCACGACCAACGGCCTATTGAAAATGGTTGTCATTCCAGATTAGGTTGGTGGCGTGGTCGAACCCGGCCACACCACCAACCGAGAGGAGACACCTCGTGGAGATCTTCGAGCCCGTCGAGGCCGAGCGCCTGCTGCCGCACAACTCCGCCAGCCACAGCAACGCGCTGGTCGAGAACCCGTTCGACGGCGGCGACGACGAGTGACCCCCTCCGGGGCCGCCGCACCCGGCGGCCCCGGGCCCCCGACGAGGAGGAGCCCGTGAAGACCCTCAAGCCCGGCACCGCGCTGTTCACCGGCCCGACCGGTCCGGTGCTGCGCGACGCGGCGGGCGAGCTGTTCGCCGTCGCCCTGTCCGACGCGGCGCTCGCCGGGGTCCGCGCCGCGCTCACCCGCGCCGACGCCGCCCCGACGCCCGAACTGGGGGCGTTCGAGCACGCAGGCCACGTCGGGACGCGCGCGAGCTGGCCGGTGGGCCGCCGGACCGTCGCCGTCCTGGCCGACCACGCCATCGAGGCCGCGGAGGCGCTGCGCCGCGCCGGCGCGCGACCGGTCGTGCTGCGGCCGGACACCGCGCTGGACGCCGTGCTGGACCTCGCGCCGGCGGCCGTCCTGGCCTGGCACGACGGTCCCGCGCCCGAGCGCTGGCTGGAGCTGGACGCCCTGGCCGACCACGGCATCGGCTGGCAGCGGGTCAGCCGCGAGGGCCGGCACGTGCTGCTGGAACCGATCGGCGTCACCCACCGCGACGTGCGGGCGCGCCGCCTGGCCGCCGCCGGCTCCGGTCACCGCCACCTGGCGGCGTACTGGGCCGGGCGGGACGCCGTGCTCGGCGACGAGGCCCCGGACGCCGCCGAACTCCTGCTCGTCGCCGCGCTCGCGGTCAAGGACCTGGCGCGCTGGGCGACCGGCGCGACGACCGCGGACACGTCCCTGACGCCGGGCGCGATCCCGGCCCACCGGCGGCTGCGGGTGGTCGACCTGGACAGCGGCGCGATCGCCGACCACCCCGTGCTGCCGGTGCCCGACAGTGCGCCGTGAGTTCACCGCGGCGGGCTTGGCGCACACGCTGTTCGCCGGCGACCGGGCCGCGCCGGTCGTGCTGATCCGCACGCCGTACGGCCGTCAGCACCACTTCGCCGAGGCGCGGGGGTGGGTGGCGCGCGGGTTCTCGTGCGTGGTGGGGGACGTGCGCGGGCGTGGTGGCTCGGCGGGGGACTTCCGCCCGTACCGGACCGAGGCCGTGGACGGTGCCGGCGTCGTCGACGCGTTGCGGCGCCTGGGTTTTCGGCGGGTGATCGCGGCCGGGGCGTCCTACGCGGCGTACTGCGCGGTGACGGCGGCGATCGCCCGGCCGGACGTGGTGGTCGGTGTGCTGGCGGCCGTGCCCGCGCTGGGCCTGGGGGAGACCGCGCGGGAACCCGGCGGGGCGGCGCGGCTGGCGTGCCGCGCGGGGTGGTGGGGCGAGCACGTGGGGACGGTCCGGTCGACCGACCTGCGGCACACGCCCGTGGCGGACCTCATCGACGGCTGGGACGACCTGTGGGCCGCGCCCGAACGCACCGAGGAGTTGTGGACGGCGTTGCCGCGCCTGCGGGCGCCGCTGCTGGCGGTCGGCGGGCTGCACGACCCGTTCGCCGCGGACACCGTGCGGTTGGCACGGGAGTGGGGCGGCCCGAGCAGGCTCCTCCTCGGACCGTGGGGGCACGAACTGGACGCGCCCGCGCCCGGCGCCGCTCTGGCCGGGCGTCGGATCGGCGAGCTGTACGTGGCGTGGGCGCGGGCCCTGGCGGACTTGCGCGGCGGCAAGGAGTTCATCGCCGTCTCGCCGGACTCGAATGGCTGGCGGAGGCTTTCCGAGGACTGCGAGCAGATCCACTTGCAGGTCGCGCGTGGCGGGTTCACCGCGGACCCCGACCGGCCGTTCCGCTCGGTCCCGCTCGGTGCGCCCATCCCCGAAGCCGAGAATGCGGCCGTCCTGCTCAGCCCAACCCTGCGCGCGGGCGAGGTGCGGGGAGGCATATCCGTGACCCTGACCGCCGTCGCCGACACGCCCGACGCCGACTGGGTCGTCCGGCTCTCCCTCGACGGCACGCACCTCGCGCACGCCGTCCACCGCCGCACCCACACCCCCGGCGAGCCCGCCACCTTCACGATCGACCTCCCGCCCATCGGCCAGGCCGTGCCCGACTCGGCCCGCCTCACCTTCGAGGTCGCCGGGCACCACTGGCCCCGGCACGCCCGCAACCCCCACACCGGCGAAGACCCGGTCCGCGCCACCGCGCTCCTCCCGAGCCGCCGGACCGTGCTGCGCGCCGCCGCCCGCATCCCCCGGCACCCCGGCGGCACCGACACCGTGCCCGCCGCCGCCCTACCCGAGGAGGTCGCCTCGTGACGTTGTTGGTGGACCCGATGACCGGCGTCGTGCGCCGGCTGGTCGACGTCGCCCCGGTGACCGGCGTCCCGCGCCGCTACCGGGCCGTCACCGCCGAGGTCGCCGACGCCCGCCGGCTCGGGGTGTGGCCCGCGGACCGGGTCAGCCTGGGCACCTCGTTCGGCGACGTGGACGCGGCCCGCGCGGCGGCGGTGGGGGAGGCCGTCGAGCGGTACTGCGGCAACCGGGTGCCGCCCGGTCTGCGCCACGCCACGCCCGCCGAACTCGCCGCCGAGGGCGCCCGCCACTTCGGCCCGGCCGACCTGCCGTTCTTCGCCGACCGGCAGTACGAGACGCCCGGCTTCCCCTACCGGCGCTTCACCGACGACACGCGGATCGCCTGGGTCGAGGGCGAGGAGGACGGCGAAGCGTGCCTGCTGCCCGCGTCCTGGGTCCACCTGAACTACCACTCCGGGGCCCGCCGCGCCGAACCCCGCCTGCACCACCTGAACTACGCCGGCATCGCGACGGGCGTCAGCGCGCAGGACGCGTTCACCCGCGCCCTGCTCGAACTCGTCGAGCGCGACGCCCTCGAACGCTGGTGGCACCTCGACGCGCCCACCACGGGCATCGCGGTCGGGGACGTGCCGGGTCTGGCCGCCGAACTGGCCGGGTGCCCGCTGGAGGTGCACCTGGTCGAACTGCCCACCGAGCACCCGGTGTGGTGCGTCGGCGCGGTGGTGGTGGACCGGGCGACCGGCATCGTCGCGGGCGGCGGAGCGGCCCGGTTCGACCCGGCGGAGGCGTGCACGAAGGCCGTGTTGGAGGCGGTGCACACCTGGATCTTCACGCAGGGGCTGCTGGCCCCGGACGGCTGGGTGTTCGAGTCCATTTCGGCCGGAATCCTCGCCGAGGGCCTCTACCTCGACCACCGCGCCGACCGCCGGTACCGCGACGACGTCGGCGAGCACTTCGCCGCCGTGCGCGACCTGGGCGCGCAGGTCCAGGTGTGGCTCGACCCGCGCGTGCAGGACGAGCTGCTGCACCGGTTCACGCGTCCCGAGCGCATGGTGGCGCTGGAGCCCCGGGGCGACCTGGCGGACCTGCGGGCGAGCCTGAGCGGCAACCGGATCGCCACCGCCGACCTGACCACGCCCGACGTGGCCGAGGCGGGACTGCGCGTGGTGCGGGTGTGCGCCACCGGGCTGGTGCCCAACGCGCCCGCCGCGTTCCGCTACCTGGGCCTGCCGCGCTGGGGCGACCCGGCGCGCGTCCTCCTCGACCCGCCGCCGTTCCTGTGATCCCGCTGCCCGAGCCGGTCGCGCCGGCGATGACGCTGGCGGACGCACTGCTGTCCCGCCGGTCGCACTACACCTACCGGCCGTTGAGCCTCACGGACCTCAGCGCCTTGCTGCGGTTCGCGGTCGGCGTGCAGCGGCGGTCGGGGCCGCACGTGCTGGGCACCAATCCCAACGCGGGTGGACTACCGACCATCGCGGTGCACGTCGTGCGGGAAGCGACGGTGTTCGAGTACCTGCGCGAGCCGCACGCGTTGTCGCCGTTGGGGCCGGGTGACCTGGACGGCGTGTTCGCGCAGGGGGAATTCGGGCGGCGGGCCGACACCGTCGTCGTCCTCAGTGGACGGATGGGTCCGGGACTGGCGAAATACGGATCACGCCATTACCGCACCGCGCACGTGGACGCCGGGGTGGCGGTGCAGAACCTGTACCTGGTGGCGACCGCGCTCGGATTGCACGGGTGCGCGGTCGCCGGATTCTCCGACGACGCGGTCAAAACCCTTGTCGGGGGCGGAGAACAGGACGTACCGCTGGTGTTGTTCGTCGTCGGGCGCGGTGTCCCGCGACCCGGGACGGGGACATAAAAAGGGGGCATAAAGCCATTCCCCGGGGTGCTGCTGCCGCAATACCGTGGCAACAGCGAGGGGGAGCAGTCATGGACACAGCGAGAACGGACACGTTCGCCGGTGCCCTGCGCGCGGCGATCGCGGCCCGCGGACTGGGGCTGGAACGCATCCGCGAGCACCTGGCGCAGCACGGCGTCAAGGTCAGCCTGGCGACGTTGAGCTACTGGCAGTCGGGGCGCAGCCGGCCGGAGCGGCGGTCGTCGCTGAAGGCGATCGGGTTGCTGGAGGACATCCTCGACCTGCCCGCCGGGCACCTGGAGAACCTGCTGGGGCCGCCCCGGCCGCGCGGGCGGTGGTTAAAGCGGGTGCCCGACGAGCCGTTGCCGATCAGCGCCCTGTGGTCGCGGCCGGAGACCGTCGAGTGGGCCGTGCGGCAGGTGGACACCGGGTGGGACGAGCAGCTGACCCGGTTGAGCCAGCACGACTTCGTCACCGTGGCGGCCGACCGCGCCGAGCACGTCATCCGGTCGCGGCACGTGCTGCGCGCCGAGGCCGACGGGGCGGACCGGTGGGTGGTGATCGTCGGCGAGCAGCCCGGCCGGCCGTTGCCGGTGCTGCGGCCGGTGCGGCACTGCGTGGTGGGGCGCCTGGTGAGCTGCTCGGACGTCGGGGTGGTGTGCGCGGAGTTGCTGTTCGACCGGGCGTTGCGGCGCGGGCAGAGCATCGTCATCGAGCACGAGCTGGTCAGCCGGCCGCACGCGGTCGTGACCCACTGCGGGCGCAAGTTCCGGCTGCCGGTGCGGGAGTACGTGCTGGAGGTCGCGTTCGACGCCGCCGTGCGGCCGGTGTCGTGCCAGCAGTACCGGCGGCCGGAGGGGCGGGCCGAGACCGTGCTGCCGGCGGAGGTGGACGCGAGCGGGTCGCTGCTGGGGGTCGCGCTCGACCTGGCTCCGGGCAGTTTCGGGTTCCGCTGGCAGTGGTAGTTCCGCGCGGCGGTGGCCGCTGCGCGCGGTGGTGGTTGCGCGCGGCGGTGGTGGTTGCGCGCGGCAGTGGTGGGTCGGGCGCGGCGGTGGTGGTTGCGCGCGGCGGTGGTGGGTCGGTGCGGCGGTGGCGGGTCAGCGGGTGGCTTCTCGGCGCAGGGTCGGGGTCACCCACGCCAGCGCGACCCCGACGGCCATCAACGCCACGCCGGCGCCGAGTCCCGCGCGCGGCCCGGCCGCCACCGCCACCACGCCGGCCAGCGCCGCGCCCGCCGGTTGGCCCAGTCCCCACGCGATCATGCGGGCGGTCGTGTTGACGCGGGACTGCATGTCCGGCGGGCACACCTGCTGGCGGTAGGTGATGGCGTTGATGACGACGGTCGAGTGCGCGGCGCCCCAGGCGACCGCGGCCACCATCGCCGCGACCCAATGCGTGCTCAGCAACGCCCCGGCCGCGCACACCAGCGACGCCGGCAACCCGGACAGCGCGAGCCGCGCCCCGCCCCACCGTTCGGTCAGCTTCGGCAACAACCGCGACGCGACGAGCGCGCCCACGCCCCAACAACTGAACAGCGCCGCCAACCGGACGTCCCCGGACGGCCGCACGTGCAGCACCTGGTCGGCCCACGGCACCATGACGGCCACCCACGCGCCGGCCGCCGCCGAATGGGTCGCGCCGACCAGGGTCAGCGTGCGGACGATCGGGTTGCCCCACACGAACCGCAGTCCGGAGCCGATGTCGCGGACCAGCGTCGCGCCGTCGGTGCGCGGCGTGGACAGGGCCGACTGGACCGCGCGGACCAGCAGCGCCGAGCCCACGGCGGTCAAGGCGTTGACCGCGACCAGGCTCGCCGGCGCGACGACCGCCACCAGCAGGCCCGCCAGCGGCGGCACGACGAGTTCGGCGACCGTGGTGCGGCCGTACAGCTTGGCGTAGGCGGCGGTGAGCTTGTCCTTGCCCACCAACGCGGGCAGCGCGCCGAAGTTGGCCGCGTCGAAGAACACGAACGCGGTCTGCGCGACGACCGCCACCGCCACCACGTGCCCCGCCGTCAGCACACCCGCCCACCACGCCAGGGGGATCGTCGCCAACGCGCCCGCCACCACGAGGTCGAGCGACACCATCAGCACCCGCCGGTCCACCCGGTCCGCCAGCGCTCCCGCGAGGAGCCCGAACACCAGGTACGGCAGCGCTTCGGCGGCGGCGACGGCCGAGGTCCAGCCGGCGGACCCGGTGAGCTGGTAGACCAGCACGGGCAACGCCACCACCGACACCAGGCTGCCCGCGACGGACAGCAGGCGGGCGGCGAGGTAGCGGCGGAAGTCGCGGGCGGACGAGTCGACGACGGCGGTCACCCGACCAGGTTAATGAATGTCATGTTCACCTACCAGTCCCGGGGTGGGTCCACATCGCGGCAGCGGATCGGATGCAGCCGCGGCACGTCGTCGGCCGGATGGCGGGTCTCGCTCTCCGAGCCGCCACGCGCCCCCGGTGTCTCCGCGCGTAGAAACTCCTGCGATCGGTTGTTCTCGGCAGCCCGATCGGACGGAGCCTTTGTCCTCTGCCCGGCCATTTCAGCCGCCACCACCCTGGAGCGAGCACACGAGCCGAGGGGTGGGGTCTGATGAAGAGGACGAGCGGGCAGTTGGCTGTCGTCGTGGGCACGGTCGTGGCGGTGTTGTCGAGCACGGCCGCGGCGCAGGCGGCGACGAGCGGACCGGTAGTCCTGCCCGGCTGCGCCGGCAGTTCCGCCTCCGACGTGAACAACAGGGGCGTCATCGTGGGCGTGAGCTGCGGCCAGGCGGTCCGATGGGACACGAAGGGGCGGTACACCGCGATCGACACATCGGGAAGCGAGGCTGTGTCGATCAACGACCGGGGAACGGTGGCGGGTCTGGTCAACGCTTCGTCGGGCTCCGCGCGGGCGGTGCGCTGGGAAAGGGACGGGCGCCGTGTTGTGCTGCCGGTCCCGCCGGGCACGCTCCAAAGCTTGGCCCGAGCGATCAACAACTCCGGCTCGGTGGTCGGGGTGCTCGACGTCGAGCCGCCGGGCCTTCCCCGGCAGCGCAGCAAACCCGTGCGGTGGGCTGCGGACGGGACGATGTCGGAACTCGAAGTCAGCCCGGTCAACGACTACACGGTCATCGCGGACGTCAACGACTCCGGTGCCGTCGTCGGCGTCTCGGCGACCTCGGCTGCCGGGGAAACGGCTACCCTCTGGGACCCGCAGGGCCGGTTGACCCACCTGCCGCCGCTGGTGGAAGGCCGCGCCAGCGGTGCGTACGGCATCAACGACGCCGGCACGGTGGTGGGCTTCGCCATGGCCGCCGACGGCGCCTGGCACGCCGTGAAGTGGGACCGGCACCAGCGCATCACCGACCTGGGCTCGCCGCCACCCTGGAACGGGTCGGTGGCGCAGGCGATCAACAACCGCGGCCAGGTGGTGGGGCTGGCGGCCACCACGACCGGGCGGTACCACGCCGTCGCCTGGGGCCGGCGCGGCGGTATCACGGATCTCGGTGTCTTGAGCGGCGACTACGGCACCACGGCGGCGATCAACGATTTCGGCCTGGTCGTGGGGGCCGCCCAGACGGACGACTTCGCCAACCACGCGGTCTACTGGCGACTGCGCTGACCGTGGGTGCGGGCGATGCCCCTGGCCGGACCGACCACCCGCGCCTACGGCGTCGGCGGTGCCAGGACCTCGCGCCGTGTGCGCGGAGCCGTCGCGAACTGTCGCAGCAGCGACGCCGCCGCGGCCGCCGGGAGGCTCGTGAACAGTGCGGTGGTTCCCGTCGCGCGCACCGTGATCAAGACCGAGTAGAGGTCGAACGGGTGACCGGCGACGGACCACACGACCGCCAAGCCGGCCGTCGCGACGAGGCCCGTGGTAGCGGCGGCGGCGATGCCGAGGACCGCTCCCTCGCGTCGCGACGCGCTCGCGACGGCCGCGGCGGCGGTCGAGAGCGCGACACCGGTCCACACCGCACCGAGGTAGAACCGCCAGGCCGCCTCGTCGGTCGCGAAGGGGTCGGTGGTCAGGAGCAGCGCGACCGCGCCCATCGTGGCGACGGCGCCCGCCGCGGTCCCGGTCAGCACACCCGTGCGCAACGCGCCTGGCGCGCGCGCGAGGAGGAGCACGGCGGCGATCGCCAGGGCGAGGCCGGCGGCGGTGGTGACGGGGTCGCCGAGGAACGCCAGGGCCAGTTCCCCGCCGAGGGCCGCCGCCGCGCCCTCGGCGACCGCCAGGGCGAGCGCCAGCGCCCCGGGCACCACCAGGCCCGCTCCGGCCGCACCGGCGACCACGACGGTCCCCGACCGTCGAGCCGGGCGCGCGTGCAGCACGTCGACCAGGAGGACGAGCAGGGCGCCGCCCGCGACGGTGCACACCAGCACCTCCGTGAGAACGTGCGCGAACAGCGCTTGGCCCGCCGGCAGCCCGGTCACCGAGAGCGAGGTCACCGCGCCCGTGCCCGCGCCCGCGATCAGCGCCGCGATCGCGCCCGCCACAGCGCGCGGTCCGAGGACACCGCACCCCGCGGCGCGCACCACCACGGCGGCGACCGCGGCGCCGAGACCGGCGTAGGCGAGGGCGTGGGAGAGCCTGTCCGCGCTGAGCACGTCCAGGCCGGTGAGCGCGATGACGAGTTCCTTCAGCAGCGGCTGGGCGGCCGTGGTGAGCGCTCCGACCGTGAACAGCTCACCCGGCGTCGCTCGGCCGAGGACGTTCGGCTCGCGCACGACCGCGGCGCGGCGTGCGGGCGCGGGGTGCAGCGCGAACCACCGGGCCACGCCCCGCCGCGGTGCTCGGCGTCGCGCGGCGTCGGTGAACCGGTCCGCGTCCTGCCACGGCGGGCTGGACCACGAGGCGGCGCGGACGTCGGCGTAGTGCTCGCGTGCGCGGAGCACTGCGGCGCGCACCATGCGCACCGCGACCACGAGCAGCGCGGCGCGCACCAGGAAGTCGGGCAGCATGGAGAGGTCGCGGTCGGCCACCCGCCACAGCACGGGCACCGCCAGCAGCCCGACGACGACGTGGCCGGCGACCCGTGCCGCCGCTGCGGGAACGATGTCGTGGTTTCGCACGTGCGCGAGTTCGTGCCGCATGAGCATGTCGAAGACCGCGGGGTTGCGCCGGGCGAGGCCGAGCGCCGCGGGGGCGACCTGGATGCGGTAGCGCCCCGGCAGGCCGTAGGCTCGCACGCCCGTCCCCTTGGCCGTCCGGTTCCACACCAGGCGGGGCGGTCTGCTCAACCCGGCGGCGGCGGACAGGTCCGCGAGCCTGGCGCGAGCGACCCGGCCCATGTCCTCGGGCACATCCACCAGGCCCCGGCGGCGTTCGGACACCGCCGGAGTGACCGCGGCGAGCACCAGCATGGCGAGCACCGCGACCAGAGGCGGAACGGCGAGCCACACCGGCGGCGCCACCATCGCGGGCAGCCCAGTGCCGCTGCCGAGGTACAGCCAGTCCCCGACGAAGACGCCCGCCATCAGCACGACGGCCACCAGCATCGCGACGCGCAACGTCGTTGCGGCCGGGTAGGCCAGCACGCCGGCCGACCACGGACGCGCGGGCGCTCGGCCGGTGCGGGTCATGACGCCCCCGCTTCCCCGATCACGAAGCGGCCGGCGACGGCGTCGGCGGCCGTTTTCGCCTCCTCCTCCGACTTGCCGGCCCTGATGAGGACCTCGTAAGCGGCGTCGCGGACGCGCTTGACGACGTCCGGCGGAATGGGTGCGATGCCCCGCTCCCGTCGGTGCAGCAGGCGGTGCAACCAGTCCGAGAAGGTGGTCTTCAGCTCGTCCTGAAGGGACTTCGCGAACGCTTCGGCGATCAGCGGCAGCCCGACCTGCGCCGCCAGGACGACGCACGGGATGAGCGAGGGGATGAGGTACTCCCCGAAGGCCAGTTCCTCGTCGCCCGGTTCCGCGTCGGGAACACGGCCGTCCAGGTAGGCGTCGCGGTGGGCCGAGAAGACGTCGACCTCCTCCGGCGCGGCGTCCCGCAGGGCGGCAAGGACGAGGTCGCCTTGGAGTTCGCGCTCCGCTTCCGGCGTGATGGTCGATCCGGTCACAACGACACCTCCATGGCGTCACATCCGGTCTTTGATCGCTGCGCAGGACGGCGCCCCGGAGCTCGCGGCGGCGAGGTCCTCACCGCTCACCCCGAGCTGCTCGAACGCCTCGTTCACGTGCTGGCTCGTGGCCGACGGATCCACCATCGCCTCGGCGAGGGCCTTCTCCTTGGCCGCGTGGTGGGCGACCGCGCCGGCCAATCCCTTCAGCGGGGGCCGGTCGGCGCCGGGCAACGCCGCCAGCGCGGTGGCCGCGGTGAGCAGGACCTGGGCGGCGGCGAGGGTGTCCGCCTCCGGATCGACCCCGCCGCCCGCCGTCCGGTCCTGGTAGGCCTCAATCGCTTGCGCGCAGATGGCGTCCGCGCGAGCCAGCCCGGAACTGCCGGTGTCCCCTGTGGGCGCGGGTGCCGAGAACCGGGTCGTGGTCCGCGTCGGTGCGGGCGTCGAAGACCGGCTCGTCGTCGAGGTCGGCGCGTTGGAAGGCGCCGGCGGCATGGTCGTGACCGAGCTGCATGCCGTCACCGTCACCGCCACGACCACCACGAGAACCACTCGCATCGCGCGCTCCTCACCTCGGCCCCACGTCGATGGTCTGTGGCGGGGCTCACAGCGGACAGGGTCCATGGAACCTGTGGGCCAGGGCGCTTTGACCTGGACGGCTCCTCCATGTGGGTGACCCTCGCCACACGCCCCGGCGTGGTCCGCGCCACCCGGCGACACCGGAATAGCGATCGAGGCGGTACTGTTGTGCGCAGTAGTTGAAAGTACAACTACTTGGACCGAGGAGCGGCTATGCAGTTCGGTGTCTTCACCGTCGGCGACGTGACGCCCGACCCCACCACGGGCCGGACGCCGACCGAGGCCGAGCGCATCAAGGCGATGGTCGAGATCGCGCTGAAGGCCGAGGAGGTCGGCCTCGACGTGTTCGCGACCGGCGAGCACCACAACCCGCCGTTCGTGCCGTCCTCGCCCACCACGATGCTCGGCTACATCGCGGCGCGCACGCAACGCCTCGTGCTGTCCACCGCGACCACGCTGATCACCACGAACGACCCGGTCAAGATCGCCGAGGACTACGCGATGCTGCAACACCTGGCCGACGGCCGGGTGGACCTGATCATGGGTCGGGGCAACACCGGGCCCGTGTACCCGTGGTTCGGCAAGGACATCCGCGACGGCATCGACCTGGCCATCGAGAACTACCACCTGCTGCACCGGTTGTGGCGCGAGGACGTCGTGGACTGGCAGGGCCGCTTCCGCACGCCGCTCCAGTCGTTCACCTCGACGCCCCGCCCGCTCGACGGCGTGCCGCCGTTCGTGTGGCACGGGTCGATCCGCAGCCCGGAGATCGCGGAGCAGGCCGCCTACTACGGCGACGGGTTCTTCGCCAACAACATCTTCTGGCCCAAGGAGCACTTCCAGCGGCTGATCAACCTCTACCGGGAGCGCTACGAGCACTACGGGCACGGCGCCGCGCACCAGGCGATCGTCGGACTCGGCGGCCAGGTGTTCATGCGCCGCAACTCCCAGGACGCCGTCCGCGAGTTCCGCCCGTACTTCGACAACGCCCCGGTCTACGGCCACGGCCCGTCGCTGGAGGACTTCCAGGCGCAGACGCCGCTGACCGTCGGCAGCCCGCAGGAGGTCATCGACAAGACGCTGACCTTCCGCGAGCACTTCGGCGACTACCAGCGCCAGCTGTTCCTGATGGACCACGCCGGCCTGCCGCTGAAGACGGTGCTGGAGCAGTTGGACCTGCTGGGCGAGATCGTGCCGGTGCTGCGCCGCGAGTTCGCCGTCGGCCGGCCCGCGGACGTGCCGGACGCCCCCACCCACACCGCGCGCGTGAAGGAGACCGTGAAGTGACGACCCTGGCCGTGGTGTCGGCGGGTCTCGGTGAGCCGTCGTCCAGCCACCTGCTGGCCGACCGGCTCGCCGCCGCCGTGGAGCGCGGGCTGCCCGTGGAGCTGCGGTCGTTCCGCTTGCGGGACGTGGCGCGGGACGTGGCGGACAACCTGGTGACCGGCTTCCCGAGCGCGCGTTTGAAGGCGGTCGTGGACGACGTCGTGACCGCCGATGGCCTGGTGGTGGTGACGCCGACCTTCAACGCGTCGTACAGCGGGCTGTTCAAGTCGTTCGTCGACGTGCTGGAGCCGGACGCGCTGGTGGGCAAGCCGGTGCTGATCGCGGCGACCGGCGGGACCGAGCGCCACTCGCTGGTGCTGGACCACGCGTTGCGGCCGTTGTTCGCATACCTGCGGGCGATCGTCGTGCCGACGGGCGTCTACGCCGCGTCCTCGGACTGGGGCGCGCCGCAGGGCCTGTCGGACCGCGTCGAGCGGGCGGCGGGCGAACTGGCGGGGCTGCTGGAGGGCCGGGTGGCGACCAAGCCCGCGGACACCTTCATCCCGTTCGACCAGCTGCTCAACCGGCGGTAAGGGCCGGTGCGGGCCGTCTTGTCGGCCCCCGGTGAGACACTGGAACCGGGGGCCGGAGGCCGACCGGGCGCATAGAGTCCGATCATGACCTCCGTCGTCCCCGCCTCCCTGGCCCTCGCCACGCGCAACTCCGACGTCCTGCTCACCGTCCTGGCCGAGACCCGCGGCCACGAGCTGCTGCGCCGCGACGGCTTCTCCGCGATGATCGGCCCCGGCCTGCTGCGCGTGCTGGTGCTCGACCCGGAACCCGGCCCCCGCGCCATCGCCGAGATGGGCGACCTGGTGGCGGCGGCGGGGGAGCGGCGCGTGACGGTCGAGGACTCGTTCGGGGTGCTCGACTGCGCGCCGTGGGGGTTGGCGGGACGGGAGCTGCCGGTCATGGTGCGCCGGCCCGGACCCGTGGCCGCGCCGGCGTCGGGAGTGCGCGAAGTCGGAACCGCCGAGCAGGTCGCCGTGTTCGAGCGAGTGGTGCTGGACGGGTTCCCGCTGCCCGGGTTCGCGCCGGGGGAGGCGTTCACCCCCGCCCTGCTCGACCGGCCTGAAGCGCGGATGCGCCTGGCGGAGCGCGACGGGGAGGCGGCCGGCGCGTGCCTGTCCATTGCGGACGGTCGGGCCACCGGGCTGTACTGGGTGACCACCCTGCCCGAGCACCGCTCACGGGGCGTCGGGCGGGCACTGTTGAACGCCGCGCTCCACGGGTGCGACGTGCCGGTCACCCTCACCGCGACCAAGGCCGGTCGCCCGCTGTACGACTCGTTCGGCTTCGACGTCGTGGCGCAGGCCAGGTGGTGGTCGAAGCCGACGGCGTGACGCGCGGGGCGGCCGGCCTTCGGGGTCGATTCACCGCGGCGCGTAGGTGAGGCAGTTCGCCGCGTGCCCGCCCTCGCCCGGACCCACCCGGATGTCGGGGGCCGTGCATTCCAGGTCGCGGTTGTAGGTGCAGTCCGCGCGCTGACAGGCGCCGACCTGCGCGATCACCCGGTCCAGGCCGCCCTTGCGCGACAACGGGATGAACGTCCCGCAGTCCGCCGCGCCGTTGTGGCCGCTCACGGTGATGGCGAAGGCGTGGCAGCCGTCGTGGTTGTACGAACAGCCCGCGACGGTGCACTCGCTGACATGGGGCATTTCAGTGGTGGTCATGCCGGCTCCTCGGTCGTTTGTTTCGCCGATTCGAACACTGCCGCAGCTAATCCATGGTCGCAACACGGGAATGATTAGGTTAGCCTTACCATTCATTTCTTTCCGTGGTCGTGACCGGTATTTCCGGGTCCACGGGAGCGGTCGGTGTGCGCGACACACCACGGGGCGCTCGCGGACGGGGCGGGGCATGGCCGGCATCGTGGTCGGGTACACACGTTCGACGGTCACCGGATCGGGCGGACGAGATCACCGAGGGGATGGGGGAAGTGGTGGAGCAGCGGACCGTCGCGGGCCGGTACCGGTTGACGGACCGGATCGGCGCGGGTGGCATGGGCGTGGTCTGGCGCGCCGAGGACACCCGGTTGCGACGCATCGTCGCGCTCAAGGAGTTGGCGACCCGCAACGGTTTCGACTCCGACTCGGTGCGCCGCGCGGTCCGCGAGGGCCGGATCGCCGCCCGGCTCCAGCACGCCAACGTGATCGCGCTCTACGACGTGGTCGAGGACGACAACCGGCCGTGGCTGGTGATGGAGTACCTGCCGTCGCGCAGCCTCGCGGCGATCCTGGCCGAGCGCGGCACCCTGCCGCCGGACGAGGTGCGGCGGATCGGCGCGCAGCTCGCGTCCGGCTTGGCGGCGGCGCACGCCTCCGGCGTGGTGCACCGCGACGTCAAGCCCGGCAACGTCCTGGTGACCGAGTTCGGCACGGTCAAGGTCACCGACTTCGGCACCTCCCGCGTGGCGGGCGAGGGGACGATCACGGCGACCGGCATGCTCGTCGGCACCCCCGCCTACCTGGCCCCCGAGGTCGCGCGCGGCGAGGAGATCGGGTTCCCGGCCGACGTGTTCGGCGTCGGCGCGACCCTGTACGCGGCGCTGGAGGGCGCACCGCCGTTCGGCACGGACGGCAACCCCATCCTGCTGCTGCACAAGGCGGCCGAGGGCACGTACCCGCCGCCGCGCAACGCCGGGTCGCTGGAACCGGTCCTGACGCGGCTGCTCGACCCGGACCCGGAGACGCGGCCGACGATGGCCGAGGCGGTCCGGATGCTCAGCGAGGAGTCGGCGGACCCGGCCACCGTCCTGGCCGCGGCACTGCCGCACGCCCCGGCGACCAAGGTGATCGTCCCGCCGGCCCCGGAACCATCGAAGGAGACCCCGGCCGACGCACCACCGGCCGACGCACCACCGGCCGACCCGCCGCCGGTCGACACGTCCGCTGAGAGCGCGCCAGCCGCCGAGGACGCCGCCCCGCAGAAAACCCCCGAGTCAACTGCCGTCGAGCCACCCGCCGCCGCACCGACCCCGGACAAGGGCAACCCGCCCACGACACCGGCTGCCAACCCGCCCACGGCCACCCACAACCCGCCCACGCCGCCAGCCGCCGGCTCGCCGGCACCGCCCGCCGCGGCCCCGGCGGCTGCGATCCCGCCCGTCACGCAGCCCTACGAGGACCCGGCCGAGCAGCGCGACCGCAAGCGCGCCGTGGTGCTCCTGGCCGCCGCCGTCGCCGTGCTGCTCGCCGTGGTCCTGGTGATCGCCCTGGTCAACCGCGACAGGACCCCCGACGACCAGACCGCCAACCCGACCAACCCGACCACGACCGCCGCCGAACCCAGCCCCCAACCGCAGCAGCCCCCGGCCACCTCCGAGGACCAGCAGCCGACGACCACCGCCCAGCCGACCACCACCGCACCCCCGACCACCACGACGACCGCCGCGCCCCAGCCCCCGGCCGGCGGCGCGGACAAGGGCCTCGCCGACTACTACGCCCTGCTCCCCGGCGACACCCAGGGCGGCTGGAACCGCCTCACCGAGAAGTTCCGCACCACCTGGAACGGCGGCCAGTCCTTCGCGCAGTACCAGAGCTTCTGGGCGGGCATCGCCGCGGTGCGGCTCACGGACGTCAGCCTCCAAGGGCCGAACGAGGTCGCCGCGAACATCACCTACACCCGCACCGACGGCGGCACCGAGAGCTACTACCACGTCTACACGCTCGTGCAGGTCAACGGCGTCTGGATGATCGACAACCAGCGATGACCCCCGACGACCTCCACGACCTCGCCGCCCGCCACGGCGTCCCCGGCGCACAGGTCGGCACCCTGACCCCCGACGGCATCAGCGTCCTCACCACCGGCGTCACCAGCCGCGCCACCGCCGTCCCCGTGGACGAGGACACCCTGTTCCAGTACGGCTCCATCACCAAGGTCTGGACGACGGCTTTGGTCCTGCAACTGGTCGACGAAGGCCGCCTCACCCTGGACACCCCGGTCGTGGACGTCCTCCCGACCTTCCGGATCGCCGACCCCGAGCACACCGCCGCGATCACCGTCCGCCACCTGCTCACCCACACCAGCGGCATCGGCGGGGACGTCTTCACCGACACCGGCGACAACGACGACTGCCTGGAGCGCTACGTCGACGCCCTCGCCACCGTCGAGCCCGTCACCCGCCCCGGCGGCCCGTTGAGCTACTGCAACTCCGGGTTCGTGGTCGCGGGCCGGATCGTGGAGGTCCTGCGCGGGGTGTCCTGGGACGACGCCCTGAAGGACCACCTCCTCGACCCGCTCGGCCTCGACCACGTCATCACCCGCGTCCGGGACGCCCCGCTGTTCCGCACCGCCGTCGGCCACGAGAACGGCGCGCCGGTGAAGCGCTGGATGCTGCCGCGCGCGCTGGGACCGGCCGGGTTGATCACCGGCACCGCCCGCGACCTCCTGCGGTTCACCGCCGCCCACCTGGGCGACGGCGCGGCGCGGCGGATGCGCGAGGAGCAGGTCAGCCTGCGCGCGGTGTCCACAGTGGACATCGGCTGGGGGTTGGGCTGGGCGCTGGCGGACTGGGCGGGCGTGGCGTGCGTCCACCACGGCGGCCGGACCATCGGGCAGGCCGCGAAGCTGTGGGCGTTCCCCGAGCGCGGCCTGGCGCTGTGCGTGCTGACCAACTCGCCCGACGGCTCCGGCCTGGCCGAGGAAGCGGTCGCGCTGTTCGCCGCCGAGCACGGCCTGGTCCCGCCGGAGCCGCGCGTGGACGCCGACGCCGACCTCACCGGTCTCGAGGGCGTCTACGAGACGCTGCTGACCCGCCTGACGCTGACCCGCGACGAGCACGGCTTCCACCTGGAGGTGGCCGGCGAGGGCGTGACCGAGCCGAGCAAGCCCGTCCAGCCGATCGGCCGCGGCCGGTTCGTCGTGGACCTGAACGGCGCCCGGCGGGAGTTCGCCCACCTCGAACACGACGGCGCGGACTTCCTCTACCTCAACCGGCTGTTCCGCCGCGTGACCGCGCCCTGACCGACCGCGCCCTGACCGCCTACGCCCTGACCGCCCGCGACACGCCCGCCGGGAGTAGCACGCCATAGGGCCTTTCGGCCTTTCAGAACACGCTGCCGTCCTCGCTGTCGCCGACCCTCTCGGCGACCGGCCCGGCCAACCCGTCTTGTTTGGGATTGGTGTGTTCGGACCACCACGAACCGTTGCGGTGTCGGTACTTTGAGTGACAGGCCGCCACTGACGAGGAGTGGACGTCCTGTGCCCAAACGAATCCTCTACGCCGCCGCGGTGCTGGTCCTGCTGCTCGGCGGCACGTCCGCCACGGCCGCGCCCCGCCACGGCGACTGGCCCACGTGGCAAGGTGACAAGGCGGGGACGCGGTTCAACGCCGCCGAGCACCGCATCACCCCGCGCACGGTGGACAAACTGAAGCTCAAGTGGGCTTTCGCCTACCCCAAAACGGGTTTCCCGGTGAAGAGCCAGCCCGCCGTCGTGGGCGGTGTGGTGTATTTCGGGGGTCCGGAAGGGAAGTTCCACGCGCTGGACGCGAAGACCGGCGCGACCCGCTGGACCTACGACCTGCCCGGCGGCGTGGTCATCGACGGGCCGTCGGTGGCGCGGGGCAAGGTGTTCTTCGGGGACAACCGGGGCTTCCTGTACGCCCTGGACCAGCGGACCGGGAAACCGGTGTGGCTCAAGGACACCGAGCCGCACGAAGCCGGCATGCACACCAGCTCCCCGCTCTACCACGACGGTCGCGTGTACGTCGGCGCGTCCAGCGGCGAGAACATCAACCCCGACCGGAACTACCCGTGCTGCACGTTCCGCGGTCACGTCGACTCGTTCGACGCCGACACCGGGGACCTGGTGTGGCGGTACTACACCGTCCCCGAACCTCAAGCCGTCGGCACGTGGCCCAGCGGCGCGACCCGTTACGAGCCGTCCGGCGCGGGCGTGTGGAGTTCGCCGGTCGTCGACCAGCGCACCGGCACCCTCTACGTCGGCACCGGCAACCTGTACTCCGGCACCACGGGAGACTTCGACACCCTGCTCGCGCTGGACGCGCGCAGCGGCGCGGTGCGGTGGAAGCAGAAGGTGACCAAGGCCGACACCTGGCGGCTGCTGTGCGGGTTCCCCGACGCCGAGGGCTACTGCCCCGGCCAGAAGGACGGCACCGCGCTGGACTACGACCTGGGCGCGACACCGACCCTGTTCACCTCGGGAGGGCGCACGATGGTCGGCATCGGCCAGAAGAGCGGCGTCTTCCACGTGTTCGACGCCCGCACCGGGCAGGTGGAATGGCGGCGGCAGCTGTCCACGCCGATGCCCGGCGGCGGGCTGACCGGCATCCAGTGGGGCAGCAGTTTCGACGGCCGCCGGCTCTACATGGCCACCTACATGGCCAACCCCGGCACGGTGTTCGCGCTCGACCCGGCCGACGGCGACGTGCTGTGGCAGACGCCGAACCCGGCGGACGGCTGCACGACCGGCGGCGCGGCGCAGCACCCGACGGTGTGCCAACGCGCCCACACCCCGGCGGTCACCACGACGCCCGGCCTGCTGTACGAGGGCAGCAACGACGGCAAGATGCGGGTCTACGACTCCCGCACCGGCGAGGTCCGCTGGCAGTACGACACGATCCGCGAGTTCGCCGGGGTCAACGGGCTGACCGGGCACGGCAGTTCGATCTCCGGCAACGGCGGCGCGGTGGTGGCGGGCGGGATGCTCTACGTCCAGTCCGGCTACTGGCCGTCCTACCCCAGCGCGCACGGCAACGTCCTGCTGGCGTTCGGGGTGGACCCGTGACCCGGGTGGCCGGTGCGGCGGTGGCGCTCGCGCTGGTGGTGACGCCGCCCGTCGCCGCCACGCCGGACCGGCCCGTCCGGGTGACGGTGAGCGAGGGCACGAACCTCGCCGTTACCGCGTCCGCCACGCACCTGGTGGTCGACCTCCAGGGCGAGCTGTTCTCGCTGCCGCGCGACGGGGGCCGGGCGACCTCGCTGGGGCACGACCTCGACCCGTTCTGGCCGGCGTTCTCGCCGGACGGCACGCGGCTGGCCGTCCAGTCGTTCGCGGACGGCATGTTCCACCTGCGCACGCTCGCCCCGGACGGCGGCGACGTGCGGCAGGTGACCTCGGGCGAGCACGACGACCAGCACCCCGCGTGGTCACCGGACGGCACGCGCATCGCGTTCACCTCCGACCGCGCGGGCACCGAGGACATCTGGTCGGTGGACGTGCGTTCCGGCGCTCTGACGCGGGTCACCACGGCCGCGTCGCGCGAGTCCCAGCCGACGTGGTCGCCGGACGGCCGCAGCATCGCCTACGTGCGGGACAACGCGGTCGAGAGCATCGACCTGACCACGTCGGCGGTGACGACCGTGGTCCCGGCGGGCGCCGGGTTCGTCGGCGCGCCGTCGTGGTCGCCGGACGGGCGGCGGATCGCGTTCGTCCGGTCGAACCGGCTGTTCGTGGCCGAGTCCGGGGCGGTGCGGCAGGTGGGCGAGCTGACCGACGTCTTCCCGTTCCCCGCGCGGTGGTGGTCGGCCGACGAGGTGGTGTACGGGGCGAACGGGCGGATCAGGGTGTCCGACGTGCGCGACGGCGCGACCCGGGTGGTCCCGTTCACGGCGACCTTCACCCTCCAGCGGGACCGCTACGCGCGCAAGCGGCCCGACTTCGACTCGCGGCGGCCCCGGCCGGTGCGGGGGATCGTCGGCCCCGTCCTGTCCCCGGACGGCCGGACCGTGGTGTTCAAGGCGCTCAACGACCTGTGGTCGCTGCCGGTCGGCGGCACACCGCGCCGGCTCACGCACGACTCCTTCTACGAGACCGATCCGGCGTGGTCGCGCGACGGGCGGCTGGCCTACGCCTCGGACAAGGCCGGCACCCAGGACCTGTACGTGGGCGAGCGGCGGGTCACCTCGCTGCCCGGCGCGGAGGTCGCGCCCGCGTGGTCGCCGGACGGGACGGCCCTGGCCTACCAGGACGAGAACCACCAGACCTTCACCCTCGACCTGGCCTCCGGCGCGGTGCGCCGGGTCCTCGGGCCGCAGAACGCGCCGGGGCGGCCGAGCTGGTCGGCGGACGGGCGCACGCTCGCCCTCACGGTGTCGGTGGCCGAACGCAACCAGATCCTGTTGGTGGACGTCGCTTCCGGTGCCACGCGGACGGTCGAGCCCGCGCCCTACGCGTCGATCTCCACGCGCGGTGACGACGGGCCGGTGTGGTCGCCGGACGGCCGTTCGCTGGCGTTCTCCATGCACGGCACGCTGTGGGTGCTGCCGGTGGACCAGTCCGGCGCACCGACCGGGCCGGCGCGGCGGGTGACCCACGAGGCCAGCGACGCCCCGTCGTGGTCGGCGGACTCGAAGTGGTTGCTGTACCTGAACAACGGTCGACTCAAGATGACCACTGTGGACGGTGCGGTGCGCGAGGTGCCGGTCGGGTTGACGTTCACGCGGGCGCAACCGTCCGACCGGACCGTCATCCACGCCGGGAGGTTGTGGGACGGGCGCGACCCCGAGCCGCGCACCGACGTGGACATCGTCGTGGTGGGCAACCGGATCCAGCGGATCGAACCGCACCGCCCCGACCGGCCGCGCGACGCCCGGTACGTCGACGCGAGCGGCCTCACCGTCACGCCGGGGCTGATCGACCTGCACGTCCACCAGGAGATGCGGTCGCGGTTCGTCGGCGACCGGCAGGGTCGGCTGCTGCTGTCCTACGGCATCACCACCACCCGTTCGACCGGCGACCCGGCGTACCGGGCGCTGGAGGACCGGGAGTCGCTGGACGCCGGGGCCCGCACCGGGCCGCGGTTCTTCATGACCGGCGAGATGCTGGAGGGTTCGCGGGTGGGCTGGGAGTTCGCCCGTCCCGTGCGCGACGAGCGGCAGCTGGAGCTGGAGCTGACCCGCGTGCGCGAACTCGACTACGACCTGGTCAAGACCTACGAGCGGTTCCGCGTCGACTGGCAGGCGCGGGTCACCGGGCGGGCGCACCGGCTGGGCGTCCCCACCACCTCCCACTACCTGCACCCGGCGGTCGCGCACGGCGTGGACGGCAAGGAGCACGTGGCCGCGCCGTCCAAGTGGGGCTTCGGGTTCGCGCGGGAGCGGTCGGCCGGCGGGGTGTACGAGGACGTGCGCAAGCTCGCCGCGCACCTGCCGATCACCACCACGTTGTTCAGCTCGGGTTCGCTGCTGGCCGACGACCCGGGCATGGTCACCGACCCGCGCGTGCGCACGCTCTACACCGGTCAGGAGCAGCGGGCGCTCAACGCCAAGCTGCTGTGCGCGCAGGGACGCGGTCCGTGCGGGTTCCTCGACGGCACCGCCGAGCAGGCGCGGCGGGACGTGGAGGTGGTCAAGCGGCTGCGGGAGGCCGGGGGAGTGGTGCTGGCCGGCACCGACGCGCCCCTGGACAGCACCGCGCTGAGCCTGCACCTGAACCTGCGGGCGCTGGTGGAGTACGGGCTGACCCCGTTCGAGGCGCTGCGGGCGGCGACCCTGGACAACGCCCGCCACCTGGGTGTGGCGTCCGACCTGGGCAGCGTGGAGGAGGGCAAGCTGGCCGACCTGGTGGTCGTGGGCGGCGACCCGTCGCGGGACGTGGCGGCGCTGGCGGACGTCCGCATGGTCGTGCGCAACGGCGTGCTGTCCACTGTGGACGAACTGCTGGAACCCTACCGCTGAGCCGCACTTTTGCGGCCCGGCGGCGTGGGACCATGCGTTCGTGGACCAGGAGATCGCCAACCACATCGCCGGCGGCGCGCACGGCCCGACCGTCCAGGCGGGCGTGATCGAGGGCGGCGTCCACTTCCACGTGGCCGCCGCCCCGCCGGCCGAGCCGGTTCTGCCGGCCGAGCCGGGTGTGCCGGCCGAGCCGGGTCTGCCGGCCAAACGGGGCCTGCCGGCCGAGCCGGGTCTGCCGGCCGCCGTCCGGTCGTTGCTGCACGCCCAGGTCGGCGCGGCGCACGACCTGCCGTACCGGCTGCCGGGCGCGCGGCGACCGTCCCTGGCCACCGTGTACGTGCGCCAGGACCTCGGCGCGGGCGGCGAGGAACCGCGCGCCGAGGTCCCCCGCCCGACCCCGATCGTGGACGGCCACGGGCAACTGGTCGAGGTGCCGCGCGCACCGGTCGTTCGGGTGGCCGTGCGCCCGCCCGCGCGGACCGTGCGCGAGGCCCTCGACGGCGACGAGCACCTCGTGGTGACCGGTGGCGCGGGCCAGGGCAAGTCCACGCTGTCGCTGCGGCTGGCCGCCGACCTGGCCGCCTGGTGGTGCGGGGCCGGCGACAACCCGGTCACCGAGCCGGTCGTGCCGCTGCGCCTGACCGCCCGCGAGCTGGCCGCCCGCCTGGACCTGCCGTTCTCGCGGGCCCTCGCCGACAGCGCGCACGCGGAGTACGGGGCGCTGCTGCGCGCGCCGGTGACCCCCGAGCTGCTGGCCGACCGCGTGGCGGGCCACCGGTGGCTCCTGCTGGTGGACGCCCTGGACGAGGTCGCCGACGCGGCCGACCGCGACCGCCTGGTGACGGTCCTGGCGGCGTGGGCGGCCGACGACGCGCCGTACCGAGTGGTGCTGACCACCCGACCGGTCGAGGGCGCGGCGCTGGCCCCGCTGCACCGCATCGGGGCGGCGCGCTACGAGCTGCAACCGTTCGACGAGGAGGCGCTGCGCTCGTTCGCCCGCAACTGGTTCGCCGCCGACCCGGACCTGGCCCACCGGTTCGTCCGCCAGGTCCAAGCGGCCCACCTGGACGAACTGGTCCGCGTGCCCCTGCTGGCCACCATCGCGGCGATCATCTTCGAACAGCGCGCCGACCGCCCGCTGCCGGACAACCAGTACGAGCTCTACGAGTCCTACCTGTCCTTCCTCCGCTCGGCGCGGACCCCGACCGGCCCGTTCGAGCCGCACCGGGAGCCGTTGCTGGAACACCTGGGCCGCATCCGCCTGGAGACCGACGGCTCCCTGATCGACGCCGCCCGGCACTGGGTCCACACCCACCTGCCGGTCGCGTCCCTCCCGCCGGACTGGCCGGACGCCCTGACCGCCTTCCTGGTCTCGGTCGGCCCTCTGACCATCCGAACAGGTGATCTCCGCTTCCTCCACCACAGCTTCGCCGAACACCTGGCGGCCACCTCGATCGCCCGCTCCCTGCCCGTCACGTTCACCCCGGACCACCCGGAGTTCGTCCACACCCTCTACGCGGCCCGCCCCCGCGAACGCGGCCACTTCGCCCGCTCGGTCCTGCTGCACCACACCCACCTGCGCCCCACCGAAGCGGACCCGCTGATCACCCGCCTGCACGCGGGCGACGCCGAACACCACCTCCTGGCCGCTCGCCTGCTGGCCAGACGGGTGCCCGCGAGCGCGGGGGTGGTGGACGCGTTCCTGGAGACGGTGTGGGGCTGGGCGATGACCAGCCTGCACCCGGGCGCGGAGATCCTGGCCCAGGCGAGCCGAGCCACCCACCACCCGGGCCTGGCCGACTGGCTGACCAGGCTGATGCGCACCCCCGCCGCCCCGCTGGACTCCCGCACCGAGGCGGCGTCGGCCCTGGCGTCGCGCCTGCGCGGGTCGTGGACGGGCGAGGCGGTGGCGTTCCTGACCGCTCTCGTGGACGACCCGGACGCGTCGGTCGCCGAACGCCTGGCCGCCGCGCAAGCCCTGGCGGACTGCGGTGGCGGCGAGCGGGAGGCCGCCGAACGCGGTCTGCGGGCGGTCCTGGAGAACCCGCGCGCGTCCGGTTACCGGTGCCGGACGGCGGCCGTGGTCCTCGCGGCGTTCGGCCGGGAGGCGCGGGCGTACGCGGTGCAGGCCCTGAACCGCCTGGTCGAGGACGGCACCACCCCGCCGGGCGACCTGGTCGAAGCGGCGACGGGCCTGATCGAGATCGGCCCGGAGTTCCACGAGCGGGCCGCCGCCGTGTTCAGGTCGGTGCTGACCGACCCCGTCGACAGCGCGACCGGTCGCCGCGACGCCGCGTTGGGCCTGGCGTCCCTGGGCTCCCGGCACAGCGCCGAAGCCGCGTCCGCCCTGGTGGCGCTGGCCCGCGACCGCCGCCGCACCTACGGTCACCGGAGCTGGGCGGCGGCGGTCTGCGCCGAGTTGGGGCCGCAACACCGCACGCCGGCGGCGGAGCTGGTGATCGCCATGCTCGCCGAACCGGACGTCACCTCGGTCGACCGCTGGAATTGCGCGCGGAGCCTGGGCGACCTGGGTGTGCCGTGGCGCGAGCGGGCGGCCGTGGAGCTGCGGAAGGTGATCGCCGACGGGGCCACGACGGTGAGCGTCGCGCAGTTGAGCGCGGAGTCGCTCAAAGACCTCGGCCCCGAGCACGTCGCCGAGTCCGCCCGCGAGCTGCGGCGGCTGGCCACCGAGGCGCAGATGACCGAGTCGGACCGCATCAATGCGTGGGGGCGGCTCACCGAACACGCGGAGCCGTACCGCTCCGAGGCGTTGCGGGAGCTGCGCTCACGGCTCGTCGCGCCCGGCCTGTCCGGCGAGGACCGGTGCCTGGTGGCCGAGCGGCTCGTGCGGTCGGGGCCGGAGTTCCACGACGAGGTCCGGGAGTGCCTGCGGTCGGTCACCGGAACGGAGTCGGACGCCGGGACCGTCGCGCAGGCGTGGGCGGCGCTGGTCGACCTGGACGCCGAGCTGCGGGCCGAAGCGCTGTCCGTGGTCGAGGAGGCCGCGCGCCGGCGGTCCGGCCGCCTGGCCGCCGTGCTCACCCACCTCACGGCCCTGCCGTCGTCGGACGAGGAGCGCGACCGGGTCGCCGCCCTCCTGCTCGACGTCCTGGCGGACGGCACCCTGGACTTCAACAGCCGGCTGGGAGCGATCGGCGAATTGCTCCAACTGGGGCGGTGCCACCACCGCGCGGCGGTGGATCTCGTGTGCGCGCTGGTTCGTTCCGTCGCCGACATCCCGTTCGACCTGCCCTACCTCGCTCGCCTCCTGGTCGACCTCGGGGTGGAGTCGCGGGCGCGGGTGGCGGACGCGTTGTGCGAGCTGTTGCCGCGTGCGGTCACCAGTGACTCGGCGGTGCGGCTGGTGACCGCGCTCGACGTGCTGGGCTTCGGCTCCCGGCCGGAGGTCGTGCCCGCCCTGCGCGCGGTGCTCGCGGACGGTTCCGCGGTTCTCCACACCCGGTTCGAGGCGGCGGTGGCGTTGGCGCGGCGCGTGCCCGAGGAGGCCGACGCGTTGGCCGCCGCCGTGCTCGAACCCGAGGACGACGAGAACCATCCCAGGGCGTTCCAGCGGAGGGCGGCGGAGCTGGCCGGCACGGGTGCCGACGTCACGACCGGGCTGCGGGCCCTGTACCGGAACGCCGACACGCCGCGCTGGGTGCGGGTGGTGGCCGCCGCGCTGCTGCACGACCTCGGTGCCGAGGAGGGGGCGCTGGACGAGGTGCGGCGCATCGCGGAGGACGAACACCTGGGGGTCTCCGAGCGGTGCACCGCGCTCCTGCTGCTCGCCGGCCGGGACGCGGCCGTGGCGGAGACCGTGCCGGCGTTCTTCGCCGCGGTGGCCGCGGACGGTCGGGAACCGGTGGACGACCGCACCTTCGTCGCCCAAGCGGTGGCGCACTTCGCGGCCGAGCACGTGCCCGCCGCGCTGGCTCTGCTGCGGTCGTGCGCCGCCGACCGGTCGGTGGCCGCGACCGACCGCGCCCTGTGCGTCCAGCGGCTGCGCGACCTCATGGTGACCGAGGAGGTCGAGGTCGAACGGCTCGCCGGCGAACTGCTCGCGCACCCGCCGGTCCGGTGTCGGTCGCGGCGGCTGGTGTCCCTGCTGAGCCGGTCCCACCGGACGGAGGTCGAGCGCGACCTGCTCACCGACCGGGCGGTGCCGCTGGAGGTTCGCGTGCCCCGGCGGGACGTGTGGGACGACCTGCCGTTGGCCGCCGAGACCGAGGCAGAGGTCCGGGACGTGCTCGCCGGGCCGGAGACCTCCGTCGAGGAGGAGGTGGCCGCCGCGACCGCCCTGGCGCGGTTGTCCGGCCGGTTCGTGCCCGAGGCGTCGCGCCGGCTGGCGGCGCTGCGCTCGCGCGGGGCCCGCACCGCCTTGGTCGAACTGGGGGCCGCGCAGTGGCGGCACGTCGTGGCGGAGGCGGAGCGCGAACTCGTCGACGGCTCGCTGCCCCTCCGCGACCGGGCCTGGGCCGCGCTCGTGGTCGCGAAGACCAGGCGGGACCTGCCGCGGTCCACCGTCGGGGCGATCCGGGAACTGGCGGCGGAGGCGCCCGACCTGGCGCGGCTGCGCCTGCGCTGGGCGTTGCGGAAGGTCGACGGCCTCGACCCGGTGCGGGCGCTGCGCGACGACGCGGCCATCCCGTCCGGCGTCCGCCGGAACGCGGCGCGCCGGCTGACGCCCTACGACGTGGCCGACCGGGCGGCGGCGTTCTCGGTGCTGCACGGGATCGCCACCGATCCGGGCGAGAAGGTCGGGCTGCGGCACAGCGTCGCGCTGGACCTCGCCGGGCTCGGCGCGCCGGGTCGGGAGCAGGCCGTGGCGGTGTTGCGGGCGATGGCGACCGGGGAGGAGTTCCCGGTCGGTGCGCGGATCTGGGGCGCGCGCGGGCTGCTGGAGGTGGCTCCGGCGTGTCGTCGGGAGGCGATGGTGTTGTTGCGCGGTTTCCTCGGCACGCCGAACCCGTTGCTGCGCCGACGGGTCCTGTGGGGCATCGGGCAGCTGGAACCCGTGGAGGCCGCGGTCGGGTTGGCCGCGATGGCGTCGAACCCCGCCGTGGCGGCGGTGGCTCGGGTGCGGTGTGCCGAAGGCGTGGTGGACCTGTGGCCGCGGTGGCGGGAGAAGGCGGTGGCGGCGGTCCGGGCGGTGGCGGTGGACGGGTCGGTCGCCCGCCACGTTCGGCGGCGGGCGGCGCGGGACCTCGCGTTGTGGAGTGAGCTGTGCCGGGCGGAGGCGCGGGCGCTGCTGTCAGCCCTGGGTGGCGATCACGACCGTGGCCGCCAAGCTCCAGCCGAGTGAGGTGTAGAGGGACCGGCCTTCCGGGCTGGCCACGAGGATGCCGGTGTGGGCGCCGTGCGACGCCGCCTCGGTGATCAGGGCGCCCATGACGACCGTGCCCAGGCCCCGGCGGCGGTGGTCGGGCTGGGTCTCGATGCGGTCGGGAACGGCGTGACCGTCGACCACCGAGGCCTGGCCGCCGGCCGCGAGAGCGTCGCCGTGGCGGACCTCGGCTTTGAGCAGAGCGCCGGTCGCGGTGGTGGTGACGCGGTAGGGCTCGGCGGGGGTGCGGGTCGGGTGGTCGGCCAGGGCGCGGGTCATCAGGTACTCGTGGGTGGCGCGGGGCCGCATGCCGGCGGCGTGGAGGGCGTGTTCGACCTCTTCGGGCCGGGTGGTGGCGACCGTGACCCAGGTCGTCCGCGTCGCGGCGGCGGCTTCCTCGGCCAGGGTGCGGACCGTGGCGTCGTCGTCGTGGAGTGCGATGATCTCGCGGTAGCGGGTGGCCTGGTCCTGGACGGAGTGCAGACCGCCGCGCGCCTCCTCGGGGGTCGCCCAGCCGCGGCACTCGCGCCAGCCCCGTTCCCAGCGGCGGACGAGGTCGGTGAGGGTGGTCTGCGTGGTCATGGGGTCCTCCGGGAGTGGGCTTGTTGCAATCATATGGCAATAGGTGGAGGTTCGGGTGGGACTGGTCGAGGTGGAACTGCCTGATCCGCTTCGGCTGCGCGGGCGGTGGGCGGCCTTCGCGGCCGTGTGCGCGGCGCGTGGCTGGGGCGACAACTGCCACGCCGACGGGGCGGTGTGGCACTACGACGACGGCGGCGGCAACTGGTCGGACCTGCACCACGTCGGCGGCGGCCGGGCGGTGCTGCTCGGGCACGACCACGAGTACTCCGAGACCTACTACGCCAACGCCGCCGAGTACTTCGAGGAGCCCGAGACCGACCTGCTCGCCGGCGCCCCGGACTGGTGGTCCCCGCCGACCCGGGCGGTGGTCGACGGGGGCGCGTGGGTCGGGTTCGTCTACGGCTTCGAGGACGGCCGCTGGCAGCGCGCGCCCTACGACCTGGACGACGGCTTCGACTCGGTCGGCCTGCCCGCGCTGGACGACAAGAGGTGCCGTGAGCTGATCCTCGACTTCGTCCAGGACGCGCCCGGCCGGCCCGCCGACCCGGCCATCGACGCCTTGGTGGCGGCGGACGGGGACGTGACGGAGGCCCAGGTGGCGGCGGTCGTCGGCACCGGGTGGGACGTTGCGGCCGGGGTGGCGGCGGCGCGGAGGTTCCGCGAGGGGTGAGCGGCGTGCCGCCCACCCCCCGGCTCACGAGACGGTGGTCGGCTCCTCCGCCTCCTCCTCGGTGAGGAACCCGCCCGACTGGTGGTGCCACAGGCGGGCGTAGGTGCCCTGTTCGCGGAGCAGTTCGTCGTGCGTGCCCTGCTCCACGATCCGGCCCTGGTCCAACACCACCAGGCGGTCCATGCGGACGATGGTGCTCAACCGGTGCGCGACCACGATCGCCGTGCGGCCCTCCATCAGCCGCCACAGCGCCTCCTGGACCAGGATCTCGCTCTCCGAGTCCAACGCGCTGGTCGCCTCGTCAAGCAGCAGGATCGGCGCGTCGCGCAGGATGGCGCGGGCCAGGGCGACGCGTTGGCGCTGGCCGCCGGACAGCTTCACGCCGCGCTCCCCGACCAGGGTGTCGAACCCCTGGGGCAGGGCCTGCGCGAACTCCGTCACGTGCGCGGCCCGCGCGGCGCGCTGGATGTCCTCCTCCGTCGCGTCCGGCCGGGCGAACGCGATGTTGTCGCGCAGCGTCCGGTGGAACATGGCGGGCTCCTGCGGGACGTACGCGATCAGGCCGCGCAGGTCCGCCTGGCGCAGCCGCGCGACGTCCTGCCCGCCGACCAGGATCCGGCCGCCCTGGATGTCCATCAGCCGCAGCAACAGCCGGGTCAGCGTCGTCTTGCCGCCGCCCGACCGGCCCACCAGGCCGATCTTCGTGCCCGCCGGGATGTCCAGGTCCAGGCCCTCGAACAGCGGTTTGCCCGGGGCGTGGGCGAAACTCACCCCGTCGAACCGGACGTCCGCGGCGGTGCCGCGCAGCGGTTCCGGCCGGGGCGGGTCGAGGACGGTCGGCGGGTCCAGGAGCAGCTCGGTGAACTGGGCCGCCTCGGTCAGCGAGCTCTCCAGCCGGCGGTAGATCTGGTTGAACTCGAACATGATCCGCGTGGCGCTGCTGTAGTAGGCGAAGGTCACCAGGACCGCCTCGACGCCCAGCCCGCCGCCGCTCAGGCCCACCGCGACCAACAGGCCCAGGGCGTTGGTGAGCACGGACATCGGCGCGACGATGGTGTCGATCCGCAGGTTGTTGTAGTCCCAGGACCGCATGGTCAGGCGGCGCTGCTCGGCGACCCGGGTCCGGTGCTCGGCGGCCTCGCGGCGCTCCGCGGCGAACGCCCGGACCGTCTCCATGTTGGTCAGCGTGTCGGCGACGTGCCCGGACACCCGGGCGATGGCCGCCTCGCGCGCGTCCACCAGCTTCTGCCGCCGGCGCACCAGCGGCGCGACGCCGACACCGGTCACCAGGATGAGGCCGACCAGCACGACGACCAGCATCGGGTCGTAGCGCCACAGCACCACCGACGCGAAGATCAGCGGCACCAGGTTGGCGATCACGGAGAACGCGAGCGTGTCGACGAACTCCTCGAACCGCGCGGCGAAGCTGAGCACCCGCTTGGTCAGCGAGCCCGCGAAGTTGTCGTGGAAGAACGCCGCGTCCTTGGCCAGCAGCTCGTCCATGCCGACCACGGCCAGGCGCTCGATGCCGCGGCCGTCGGTGCGGTTGAGGCAGTGGATGCCGATGCGCCACAACACCTCCGCGAACAGCAGGATGCCCGCGAAGCCCAGCACGTAGGGCAGGACGGTGGTGGCGGTGGTGTCACCGCCGTCGGCGAGGCGGCCCACGAGCGCGGCGACGACCAGGGGCGCGAGGTAGTTCAAACCGATGTTGCCCAGGGCCGGCATGATCAGCGCGGGTGCGGCCATCGCCTTCTGGCGCAGCAGTTCGCGGCCGTAGTAGCGCAGCGCCAGCACGACCGCTGTCTTGCGTTCGGGATTGTCGGGGTCTGGCGATGCGGGCACGGGTATCCCTTCGCCGGGGGTGTGGTGGGGTTACCACGACATGCTGCCGCAGGCGCGGCGCGGCAGGCGAGCGAATATCGGGCGGTCCGAAATGGACGGTGGCTGCGCGGCGGTGGCTCAGCGCAGGGGACGCCGAGGTGCGGCGAGGGCGCGGTAGCGCCGGATGACCAGCCACTGCGCGTAGACGGCGACGGCGGTCAGCGCGAGCACCACCAGGGTGGCCGCCGCCGCGTGGCCGTAGCGCAGGTACTCGAAAGCGTTGCGGTAGATGTAGAGCGACAGGTAGGTGGTCGAGTACGGCGGCGGGCCGCCGTCGGTCACCACCAGCGCGGGCACGAACGAGAACTGGAAGCTCAGGATGGTGTCCCGCAGCACCAGCAGCGCGATGACCGGGGCCAGCATCGGCAACGTGACCCGCCGCGCCACCGACCAGCCCGCCGCCCCCTCCAGCGCGGCCAGCTCGAACACCTCGCGCGGCAGCGCCCGGCGGGCGGCCAGCAGCACCACCAGCATCTCGCCGATCGTGAACAGGCTCATCACGATGATCGCCGCACGGGCGTCGTCCGGACCGGTGAGCCAGGCGGGCACGGCCGTGCCCCACGCCGTCCGCCCGTTCTCGCCGCCCAGCCGCAGGAGCTGGTTCACCGGCCCGTACAGCGGGTTGAACAGCCACAGCCACAGCAACCCGTAGGCGATCTCGGGCACCGCGGTGGGCAGCGTCGCGACCGTGCGGGCGGTCCCGGCGCCGGGGGCGCGGCGGTGCAGCAGCAGGGCGAGCCCGAGCGCGGCGGCCACCCGCAGCGGCACCGCGACGGCGGCGAAGACCAGCGAGTTCTCCAGGGCGGCCAGGAACGGGACGCTGCCGGCCAGCTCGGCGAAGTTCGCCAGGCCGATCCACTGCGGCGAGCCGATCAGGTCGTACTCGGTGAACGCCATCGCCAACGTCACCAGCGCCGGCCCGAACACCAGCACGACCAGCCCCACCAGGTAGGGCGTCAGCATCAGCCAGAGCTGCCGGTTCTTCCTCACACGCGCTTCCCGGACTCGTCGAACCGGTGCAGGTCCGTGACCTCCAGGAACACCTCGTCGCCCGCGGCCGGGCGTTCCGGCGTCGCCACCCGGGCGACCACGGGGTGCGAGGCGACGTCCAGGTGCACGTACGCGTCCTCGCCGACCACCTCCACGCGCGCCACCCGGCCGGGCACACCGCTGTGCACCAACCGGACCGCCTCCTGCCGGAAACCGACGCGGTGCGCGTCCGCCCGCCAGGGGCCGTCGCCGGGCAGCACGTTCATCGGCCCGACGAACGTCGCCACGAACTCCGTCGCCGGCCGCCGCCACACCTGCTCCGGCGTCCCGACCTGCTCGACCAGCCCGTCCCGCACCACCGCCACCCGGTCGCCCAGGGTCAGCGCCTCCACGCGGTCGTGCGTGACGTGCAGCATCGTCGTCCCCACCCGGTCGTGCAGCGCCCGCAGCTCCGCCCGGGTCCGCTCGCGCAGCGCGGCGTCCAGGTTGGACAGCGGCTCGTCCAGCAGGAACACCGCCGGCTCGCGGACCAGCGCCCGCGCCAGCGCCACCCGCTGCCGCTCGCCGCCGGACAGCTGGTGCGGGCGGCGGTCCAGCAGGTGCTCGCAGCCCGCGACCTCGGCGGCCCGGGCGGCGAGCGCCCGCGCCGGCCCGCGCCGCAGGCCCCGCACCCGGTGCCCGAACGCGATGTTGTCCGCGACCGTGAGGTGCGGGAACAGGGCGTGCGACTGGAACACCATCGCCACGTCCCGCTCGCCCGGACGCACCGCCGTCACGTCCCGCCCGGCGATGCGCACCGAACCCGCCGACACCGGGTGCAGGCCCGCGACGACCCGCAGCAGCGTCGACTTGCCCGCGCCCGACGGCCCCAGCACGGCCAGCAGCTCCCCGCGCGGCACCACGAGGTCCACGCCCCGCAGCACGTCGTGCCGGTCGTGCGCCGCCCGCACCCCGGCCAGTTCGACGCCCGTCATCTGCCCGCGCGCTCGAACAGCGGCCTGGTCTGCTCGTCCAGTCGGCGCACGACGTCCGCCGCGGGCTCGTTGTAGTACAGGGCGTTCTCCAGGATGCCGTTGGCCACGTCCTCGATCTCCGGCCACGTCGAGATCGTCGGCGTGGCGCGGATGGCCGGGATCGAGTCGAGGAACACCCGCGCGTTGCGCGGCTTGGCGCCCGGGTCGAGGAACGCGGGGGACTGGGCCACCGCCCTGTTCGACGGCACGGTCCGCCCGGTCCCGGCCATGATCGCCGCGCCCTGCGGCCCCAGCGCGAACTCCACGAACTTCCACGCCGCCGCCTTGTCCGACGACCCGCGCGTCACGCAGTAGGCGTCGCTGTGCAGCACGGTCGCGGGCGTCCGGTAGACCGGCAGCGCGGCCACGTCCCAGTCGAACCCGGAGATCGCCCGGAACGTCGTGGTGGACCGGCGCGAGGACATCAGCATGGCGAGCTTCCCGGCGGCGAACCGCGCCTCGTCGTCCTGGCTCTCCACCTCCTGGTCGGTGGGCACGACCCCGTGCCGCCCACGCAGGTCGACGAAGTTCTGCAACGCCGCCACCGCGGGCTCGTCCAACGCGATGCGCGTGGGGGAGCGGTCGTCGTCGAACAGCCTGCCCCCGTTGGACCACGCGAACGGGGCCAACCGGATCAGCTCCGGCGAGACCGCCAGGCCGTACTCGGCCGGCGGCGGACCGGTCGGCGCGGCCCCGGGCTGGTCGAAGTCGACGCCCTTCACCACGTCACCGTTGGCGTCCCGGGTCAACGCGATGGCCGTGGCCACCATGTCGTCCCACGACCACCCGGGCCGCGGCTCGGCGATCCCGTACTTCTCGAACAGATCCTTGTTGTAGTAGACGACCAGGCTGGAGATGTTCTGCGGCATGCACATCTGCTCCCCGCGCACCTGGAACGCCTCCAGCGCCTGCGGGAAGAAGTCGTCGGCCTTCAGCGCCGTGGAGGAGGCCAGCATCGGCGCGGCGGGTTCGATGGCGTTCTTGGCCGCGAACTGGCCGTAGAACCGGTAGTTCATCAGGAACAGGTCCGGCGGTTTCCCGCCCGCGATGGACGTGGACAGCCGCGCGATCAGGTCCTTGCGGTCGCTCGCCTCCACCAGCTCCACGTCCGCGCCCGGGTTGGCCTTCTCGTAGGCGGCCTCCAACGACCGGTAGGCGGCCAGCTCGTGCGGGTCGCCGAACACCAGCAGGCTCGTCGCCGACCCCTCCTCGGCGCCCGCGCACCCCGCCGCGACCAGCGCCGCCGCGACCACCAAGGCACGTGCTCTCATCGGGAAACCCCCTTCAGGTCGCGTTGGGCGACCACGAAGACCACCAGCGCCGGCACGGTCGCCACGACCGCGCCCGCCAGGAACACCGGGAAGTCCGCCGCGTCCAGCGTCGCCAGCGACCGCAGCGCCAGCGGCAGCGTGAACAGCTCCCGGTCGTACAGGAACACCAGCGGGTCGAGGAAGTTCGACCAGGTCAGCACGAACGTCAGCGCGGCCACGCCCGCCGTCGCCGGCCGCACCAGCGGCAGCCCGACCCGCCACCAGGTGCGCAGCGGCGACAGGTCCTCCATCGCGCACGCCTCCCACAGCTCGCCCGGGACCGCGCGGAAGGCCAGGTAGTAGACCAGCGGGAACAGCGGCGACGTGGCGATCAGGGCGGGCGCGACCAGCGGCACGAGCGTGTCGGTCAGCCCGGCCAGCCGGAACACCGCGAAGCGCGGCACCAGCAGCGCCACCGCCGGCACCATCAACGCCACCAACGACAGCGCCGCCACCCAGCCCGCGACCCGCCGCGGCAACCGGGCCATCGCGAACCCCGCCATCGACGCCACCGCCACGCTCAGCGGCACCGCCACCAGGCACACCAGCGACGAGTTCAGCGTCGCCCGGACCAGCCCGCCCAGCTCCGCCGCGAGCCGGTAGCCCTCGGTGGACACCGGCGAGGGCACCAGGTCCGGCGTGGTCGGCGGCGGCAGCCCCGGCCGGTGCAGCGACCCGGAGACCAGCAGCGCCAGCGGTGGCAGGAACACGGCGAGCACCGCCACCGCACCCCAACGCCGCCACACCCGCGATCCCCGCTCCCTCCACGGCTGCGCCCCGAAGCTGGGTCACAGTGCCACAGCCGCCCGAACCGGGACAACGGTCGGGCGTAAACCGTGAAACACCCCCGCAATTCGGCCCTACCGGGCACCCGGGCCCGTCGGGACCATGTGCGGCAACCCTGCCCACCGGAAGGCCTGCCATGCGCCGCAGAACGGTCATCGCCCTGCTCGGCACCTCGATGCTCTTACTCCCGGCCGCCGCCGTCCCCGGCGTGGCCGACCGCGTCGTCGGCACCCTCGCGGTCGAGAACGACAACCCCCTCGGCCCCGCCGGCAGCGACGAGTGGTTCGCCCGCCAGCGCCTGCACCCCGAGACCGTCGACATCGGGGCCAACCTCGGCAGAGCCGTGCGCGAGGCGACCGCCTTGCGCGACGGGCACTCCCGCACGCTGACCGCCCAGGCCGCCTGGCAGTCCCTCGGCCCGGGGCTGGGCGGCCGGATCTCCGACATCGCCGTGGACCCGACCCGCCCCGACACCGTGTACGTGGGCGCGGCCTCCGGCGGCGTCTGGAAGAGCACCGACGGCGGCACGACGTTCAGCTACTCGTGGCGGCGCGACCTGCCGCAGTCCACCGGCGCGCTGGCGGTGAGCGGCAACGGCACCCTCTACGTCGGCACCGGTGAGGGCGCGCCGGGCTCGGCGTCCTACTCCTTCCCCGGCAACGGCGTCTACCGCTCGACCGACGCCGGCGCGACCTGGCAGCACCTGGGCCTGGACGGCACCGACCGCATCGGCCGCATCTCGATCGACCCGACCAACCCGAACCGGATCTTCGTCGCCGCCGCGGGCAAGCTCTACCAGCCCGGCGGGACGCGCGGCATCTACGCCACCACCGACGGCGGCACGACGTGGCGGCAGGCGCTGGCCGGCGCGAACACCACCACCGGCGGCATCGACGTGTCGATCAGCCCGTCCGAGCCGAACTACGTCTACGCGGCCATGTGGGACCACACCCGCAAGCCGGAGGGCCGCACGTACGGCGGTGTCGGCACCGGCGCGTACCGGTCCTCCGACGGCGGCCAGACGTGGACGCGCCTGGGCGGCGGCCTGCCCGCGCCGGACGCCAACAACGGCCGCCTGGGCATCGCGGTCGCCAAGTCCGATCCGACCCGGCTGTACGTGATCTCGGCCGACACGCCCGGCAACTTCCAGGGCTTCTGGACCTCCACCAACCGCGGCGACACCTGGACCAAGATCACCAACACCGGCTCGCTGTCGTCCTCGCAGTCGACGTTCGGCTGGTGGTTCGGCCGGATCTTCGTCGACCCGGCGGCGGCGCAGCACATCTGGGTGCCGGGCGTGCCGATGCTGGAGTCCTCCAACGCGGGCACGAGCTGGACCAGCAACAGCTCGTCGTTCCACGTCGACCAGCACGCCGTGGCCGTGGACCCGCGGGTGTCGGGCCGGGTGTTCATCGGCAATGACGGCGGTGTCTACCGCTCGACGTCGAACGGCTCGCTCAACGGCACGTGGACCAAGGCCCGCAACCTGTCCAACATGCAGTTCTACACCGTGGCCGTCTCGCAGCAGGACCCGACGCGGATCAGCGGCGGCTTGCAGGACAACGGTTCCGTGCGGTCGTGGGCGGGCTGGGGCCAGATCTACGGCGGTGACGGCCTGGCCAACCTGATCGACCCGACCAACCACAACAAGGTCTACGCGTGCGCCCAGAACGGCGCGTGCGTCCGGTCCACCGACGGCGGCAACACGACGTCGTCGTTCGGCAGCACGACCTCGACCCGGCGCGGCTGGCTGACCCCGGTCGTGCTGGACCCGAACAACCCGGCGATCGTGTACTACGGCGGCAACCGGCTCAACCGGTCCACCAACTCCGCCCAGACGTTCTCGGTGATCTCCAACGACCTCACCCACGGCACCTGGGCGACGATCAGCGCGATCGGCGTGGCCAAGAGCGACGGCCGGGTCGTCTACGCGGGCACCGAGGACGGCCGGATGTGGGTCACCCGCGACACCGGCACGACGTGGCGGGAGATCACCGCGGGCCTGCCGACGCGGTTCATCACCCGCGTCACCGTCGACCCGACCGACGCGAACCTCGCCTACGTCACGGTTTCGGGCTACCGCAACGGTTCCGACCTCGCGCACGTGTTCCGCACGTCCGACGGCGGCACCACGTGGACCGACATCTCCGGCAACCTGCCCGACGCGCCGGTCAACGAGATCGTGCAGGACCCGCTCAACCGGTCGATCCTGTACGTGGGCAGCGACGTCGGCGCGTTCGTGTCCACCAACGGCGGCGGCAACTGGTCCCCGCTGGGAACCGACCTGCCGATCGTGCCGGTGACCGACATCGCCCCGTCCGTCGCGAGTGGACAGACCGTGCTCACCGCCGCCACCTACGGCCTGGGCATCTACCAGCTCCGGCCCTCGACGGCCCCGGCGAACGACTTCGCGATCTCGGCGACGCCGTCCTCCGCCGCCGTCGACCCGGGCGGCACGGCGACCGCCACGCTGGCCACGTCCGTCGTCTCGGGCTCGGCCGAGTCGGTCGCCCTGACCGCCACCGGCCTCCCGGCGGGCGCGACGGCCACGTTCAGCCCGACCTCGGTCACGGCGGGCGGTTCGGCCACTGTCACGATCGCCACGTCGAGCACCACGCCGGCGGGCACGTACCCGATCACCCTGACCGGCACGGCGGCCTCGGCCACCCGCAGCGCGACCTTCACGCTGACGGTCAACCAGACCGGCGGCGTGTGCACCGGCACCAACCCCAACGACGTGGCGATCCCCGACAACACCACGGTGACCTCCACGATCCCGTTGACCTGCCAGGGCACGGCGTCGGCGACGTCCTCGGTGGAGGTGCACGTCAAGCACACCTACATCGGTGACCTGGTGGTGACCCTGGTCGCGCCGGACGGCAGCACGTACGTGCTGCACAACCGGTCCGGCGGCGGCACCGACAACCTCGACAAGACCTACCCGGTCGACCTGTCGGGGGAGAACCGGTCCGGGACCTGGACGCTGCGGGTGCAGGACGCGGCGGCCCAGGACGTCGGCACGCTCGACACCTGGACGCTGACGCTGTGACCCCTCCGGTGGGGGCGGCACGGCGCCGCCCCCACCGGCGTCACCGCACGGGGTCGGTCACGCAGTTGTCCCGGTCGGCGGGGTCGCCCACCACCCGCACCCGCCCGTCCCACCGACTCAGCGGCGAACCGCGCCGAGGCCCCGCCGGGACGGCGCGGGCTTGGGCTGCTCCTCGGTCTCGTCGCTCATGGCCGCGTACGCCGCCAGCCACCCCGACGCCCGGTAGTCACCTCGACGGGTGAACACCGCGAGCCCCTTGTCCGGCTCCTCGCCCTCCGGGAAGGGCACCTCACTGGCGGCCTTGGTGCTCACGGCCGGCCCGAACCGCTTCCCCCGCCACGCAACCGCTTGCGCGGCAACGGTTCCCGTCACCCGGGCGAGGTCGTCCCGCACCTCCAGCACCGCGCCGGTGACCCGTTCGCGCAGCAACGCCGTGTACCCGGCCTGGTCCAGCCCGCACTCCGCCGGCGGACGCCCCGGGGGCCAGTCGGGCGAGCGCACCCCGCGGGCCACCGCCGACCGCCACATCTCCGGCACCAACTCGTGCGCCCGCGCCCGCGTGGCCATCTGCTCGCACAACCACAGCAACCGGCCCGCACCGCGCCGCGGCGTCAACGCCCGCCACCGCACCCGCTGGTCCAGATCGGCCGCCACCACGGCGATCCACGGGTGCACGGTCCCCAGCGCGCCCTGCGCCGCCAGCCACGACAGGAACCGGGGAGCCTGCTCGAACACCGGGTGCAGGGTGGACATCGGGATGCCCGCCGCGACCCGCCGGGTCCGGCCCGCGAACAGGTGCGGCGACCGGGCGGCCAGCAGCAGCCCGGCGCGGGCCAGGTCACCGGGAGCGGTCGTCGTCTGCGACCCCAGGCCCTTCACCGACGCCGTGTTGGTCACCTGGGACGCCCGCCCGCCGGCCTTGACCACCGTCGCCACCGCCGGCCGCACCGGGTCGGGCACCGGCAGGCCGGCCAGGTCCCGCACCGCCACCGACAGCACCAGCACCAGCGCGTCCTCGGCCGCCTCCGGGTCCGGCGGCACGGGCAGCAGCCCCAGGGCGTAGCGCAGGCGGTGACCGGTGTGGGTGGAGACCATCATCCGCGCGGTCAGCCGGCCCAACTCGGTGATCGCGAGCGCGCCGTCCCGCTCGATGAGGTGCCCTTCCGACACCAGGAACGCGACGGCGTCCTGCACCGGTTGCAGGGCGTCGTCGCCCTGCGCGTGGGCCAGGGTCTCCACCCACCACGCCTCGGCGTCGGCCAGGCACGTGATCCGGCCCTGCAACACCTCGGCCAGCACGTGGTCGGGCAGGCTCTCGTGGATGCGCGAGTACACCGAGTACCCCGCCACCAGCCGGGTCTGCCACGCCGCCCGCTGGTGCTCGTCCACCACCAGGTACGACCAGCCCTCGGTCTCACCCGCGCCGATCCGCCCGGCCCGGCCGAACATCTGGAGCACCATCGAGGTGTCCATCGGCTCGCCGCCCACGGTGGTGTCCCGCACGATCACCGCGCGCGCCGGCAGGTTCACGCCGGCGGCGACGGTCGAGGTGGCCACCAGCACGTCCGCCTTGCGGTCGCGGAACGCGCGTTCGGCGGCGTGTTTGTGTTCGTAGTCCGCGTAGTGCATCCGGACGCCCACCTCGGCGCACACGCGGGTCAGGCCGTCCACGTCGTCGGCCGCGACGCTGTGCACGGGCGCGCCGCGCTCGGCGGCGATCGCCATGGCCGTGGACCGGACGTTGCGCTTGGACCCGCAGAACACCAGGACGCTGCCCTGCTCGGCGGTGTGCCGGGTGGTCAGGTCGACGACGACCTGTTCGCGCATCCGCGCCGCGGCGGCGAAACCGGACGCGGCCGGGACGGTCGGCAGCTGCCAGGTCACCCGCGACGGCCGCCAGGTCGTGGCGACCAGGTCCGCCTCCAGCCACTCGGCGACCTCGGCGGCGTTGGACACGGTCGCGGACAGGCCGACGATCCGCACCGGCGAGTCCGCGCCCCGGACCCGGGCCAGCAACGCCTCCAGCAGCGCGCCGCGACCCGGCGTGCCCAGCAGGTGGATCTCGTCCACCACCATGCAGCCGACCTCGCCCAGCGCGGCCTGCAACGAGGCGGCCCGGCAGATCGCCTCGAACTTCTCCGTCGTGGCGACCCACAGGTCGGCGGCGCGGACCCGTTCGACGTCCACGGCGTACTCGCCGGACAGCCGTTCCACCCGCAGGCCCTGCGCGCGCCAGGACTCCAGCTCGCGATCCAGCTCGTCGGTCAGGGACCGCTGCGGCACCAGCCAGGCGGCCTTGCGGCCCTCCTCCAGGATCGTGCGCAGGACGGCCAGCATGCCGATCGCCGTCTTGCCCGCGCCGGTGGGCGCGGTGATCAGCAGGTGCCCGTCGTCGTCCAGGATGCGCGGCGCGGCCTGGGTCTGCGCCGGGTTGAGCACCGGGAAGGGCAGGAACGGCAGGTACTCCGGCGGGACCAGGTCGGCGACCGGGGTCGGGTCGGGCGCGGGTCCGGGCGGGTCGTGCAGCTTCCACAGGACGTCGAACGCGAGGCGCGCGGCCCACGCCTTGTCGTCGCCGACCGGTTCGCACCGCTCGGGCACGATGCCGCCGACCGCGGACAGCCAGGCGGTGGCGCGCAGGGGTTCGCCGGGTTGGCGGGAGACGGTTTCCTGCTCCAGCCAGTGCTTGAGGGACCGGTGCTCGACGCCCTCCTGGGTGAGCAGGGCGCGCAGCTCGTCGAACTCGGGGCGGTCGGGCAGGACGACGCGGGCCCCGGTGACGCCGGGCGGCGGTTTCAACGTCGGGTCGACGGTCTTGCACCACCAGACCGGGGCGGGGTCGGTGAGCAGGTGCGCAGGGAGGGTCGGCGTGTCGTCGGCCTGGGTGGGGACGGCTTCGGAGCCCGCGAGGATCGACCGGATGCGGGCCGCCATGACCGTGGTCGACATGCGCCGCACGGGCCGCGCCGGGGTGCTTTCGGCGGTGTCGGTGTCGGCCGGGTCGGTGATGTCGGTGCCGGTGTCGGCGGTGTCGGCCGGGTCGGCGGTGCTGGGGTCGGTGTCGGCGGCGGGCCCGGCGCTGGTGGCGGGTTCGGCGGTGGCGGTGTCGGCGGTGGCGGGGTCGGTCGTCGCGGGCTGTGGCCTCCGGCCCCCGGTTCCATTCTCCTCCGGGGCACCGACAATCCCGTCCCGTCGCGAGGGGCGTTCGAAGACGCGGGCTTCCTGGGCCAGGGCGGCGAGCTGGGCGTCTTCGGCCGCGCGTCGCGCCACCGCTTCCGGGCGCAGGTCGCCCAGCACCGACTTCTGCGACAGCTGCAACTCGCGCAGCGTGAACGACGCCGGGCACGTCACGCACACCACCGCCGCCTGCAACTGCTGCTTGCCGCGGTGCGGGTGGGAGCGGAACAGGCCGTGCAGCTCGCCTGCGCAGCGCGGGCAGCGCTTCTCCACCGGGATCGGGGACAGCTGCCAGCCCGGCTCGGCGTAGCGGGCGATCGCGGGTGCGGGGCGGACGCCCCACCGGCTCTCGACGACGCCCGCGACGGACGTGTCGGCGCCCGGCGGGCTGGACGATCCGCGCACCACTCCCGCCCTCCCCGTCCGGCCGCTGAGCACGCGATGCTAACCCGTTCGCCGTACCCGCCGCAGGCGGCGCAGGTCAGACGGGGGCGGAGGCCGGCAGCTCCTGCGCCAGGCCCACCGCCGCCCGCACCGGGTCGCGGTCGAACCGGCTCGGGAACGCGTCGTGCACCCGCCAGCCCGCCCCGTGCAGCGCCCGCCACCGCGCCAGGTGCGCCGCCGCGCCGTCGGGGTGCGGCCGGGTCTCGACGGCGACCGCGTCCACGCCCTCGCCGACGACCAGGTCCAGCCGCCACTCGCCGACCGGGTAGCCCGTTCGCACGGTCCGCCCCAGCGCGCGCAGCGCCTCGGCCACGCGGGCGGTCCACTCGTCGGTCGGTTCCGCGCCCCCGGTCCCGGTCGGCGGCACCTCCGCGTGCCGCAGGTACGCGCCGACCAGCCCGACCGGCCGGGTCGCGGAGGTCACCAGGTGGACCCGTAGGCGGGCGCGGGTGGTCAGCACGGCCAGGAGGTTGCGGTCGCCGGCGAAGCGCCACGCGTTCGGCTTGTCCTCGTCGGTCAGCGCCAGGCTCACCACGACCTCGTCGAACTCCGAGCCCTGCACCCCGTGCACGGTCCCGACGCGCACCCCGCCCCCGGTGATCTCCTCCAGCGACAACCGGTCCAGCAGCGCCGCCTCCAGGGCGTCGGCCTGCGCGCGGAACGGCGTCACCACGCCGATCGACCGCACCCCGGCGGCGATCCGGCGGCCCACGTGGGCCAGCACGGCGTCCGCCTCGACCGGGTTGACGCCCTTGCGGTCGCGGGCGCCCGGGACGTGCTCGGTGTCGATGCAGTCCACGTCGGCGACCGCCGGGTGGGTGGTCAGCAGCGCGATCCGGCCGTCGTAGAACTCGCGGGCGGCGAACCCGATCAGGTGCGGCGCGCAGCGGTGGTGCTCGGTCAGCCAGTGCACGCCGGCCGCCGCCGCGCCCGCGTCGAACAGGCTCACCTTGGGCACGTCCAGCCGGTCGGCCAGCTCCCCGGTGCCCTCGGCGGCCACCGCGTCCCGCACGGCCTGGTCGCCGACGAACGACACGTGCCGCAGCTGGCGCGGGTCGCCGCCGATCACCGCCCGCCTCCCGCGCAGCAGCGCGGGCGCGGCCAGCGGCTGGTCGACGTGGCCTGCCTCGTCCACCACGACCAGGTCGAACATGCCGGGCACGGCCGGGAGGATGTCCTCGACCTCCGCGAGCGTCCCGACCCACAGCGGCAGCGCGGCGACCAGGTCGTGCGGCGCGACGTCGGCCAGCGCCCGCCGCCGGGCCGCCGGTCCCGAGCGCAGCGCCCGCGCCAGCGCCGCCACCGCCCGCCGCGGACCCGCGCCCCGGCCACCGGTCCGGGCCGCCAGCCACGCGGCGGTCGCCCGGTGCCGGCCGGCGTCCTCCTCGGCGAGCAGGTCGCGCAGCGCGGCCAACGCCGTGCCGCCGCTCGCGGCCAGCCGGACGTGCGCGGCGGACTGCTCGGCGGCCCGCACCGCGGCCTCCAGCTCGACCGGGTCGCACGCGTCGGCCGCGCCCGCCAACCGCCGGGCCGACCGCAGCGCCCACCGCGTCCGCAGCCCGCCGAACAGCCCTTCGCGGGGCTCCAGGAGGTCGCGCACACGTGCGAGGTCGACGTCCTCGAACGCTTTCGGCGCGACGGCCCGGTGCGCCGCCATCAACGCCTCCCGCCGCACCGCCTCCGCGGCCAGGTCCTCGTCCCGCAGCGCGTCCGCGACCGCGCGTTCGACCCGCGCCACCGCCGCGTCGGCCGACCGCCGCGCCCGGTCCAGGTCGTCCGCGTCCCGGTCGGCGGGGGCCAGGCCGTCGGCCAGCTCTCGGGCCATCTCCTGGCGCAGCTCCGAGTCGCCGAACAGCACCGGCACCGGACCGCCCGCGCGGCGCAGCGCGGCGCCGAGCACGTCGGCGGCGTTGCGGGTGCGGCTGGCCAGCAGCACCGACTGCCCGGCGGCCACGGCGTCCAGGGCGATGGCGGCCAGCGTGTGGGTCTTGCCGCTGCCCGGCGGCCCGCCCACCACGGTCACCGGGGCCGACCGGGCCGCGCGGACGGCGGCGCGCTGGCTGGGCGTCAGCGGCAGCACCTCGGTGACCGGGCCGCCGTCCGGCTGGACCTCGACCGGCGCGTACAGCCTGGCCAGGGCGGTGTCCTCGATGCCCGACACGGCCGCCCACGTGTAGAGGGCGGTGCCGCGCCCGGTGCTCACCACGGGCTCACCCGCGTGCAGGCCCGCGCCCTTCACGACGACCAGTCGGTCACCCCCGACGAAGGTCCCGGGGTCGTGGAAGGCTTCCAGCACGGGCACGTCCGGGAACCCGCCCGCCGCCAGGGCCGCCGCGATCCACTCGTCGGTCGGCGCCAACCCGGTCTCCAGTTCGGGCGCCCGCTGCCACCGCGCCAGCGGGTACACCGCGAGGTCACCGGCCGGGTGGATGCCGTACCGCCGCCCGCCCGCGTGGTGCAGCCGCACCGGCCGCGACACCAGCGGCAGGCACACCCGCCGCCGCTTGCCCTCGACCTCCGCCGGCCCGCACAGGAACGCCCACCCCAGCCGCAGCAACCGGTCCTCGCGGTGCAACGCGTCGAACGCCGCCAGCCGCTGCACCGCGTCCTTCAAGTACTGCCCGGCGGGGCACGGCACCGGCTCCGCGTCCGCGCCGGCGGTCAACGCCGTCCACGCCACGGGCGCGTCGGCCAGCCACACCAGGCCGGCGGTCTTGGCGACGTCCACGTGGACGCGTTGCGGCTGCTCGGACGCGCTCAGCCGCGCCAGGGTGCGCAGCACTGCGGAAACGGTCACGGCGGCATCCTGCCGCACAGCGCCCCGACCGTGAGCCCACCCGGCGGCATCGCCCGGCGGCATCGCCCTGCGCCTGGCCCGCACCGGCACCTGACCTCAGCTGGGCGCGCGGTCCGCCTCGACGGCGGTGATCACCCCGAACGCGAACAGGTGCACCAGGCAGTGGTCGGTGTACGTGTCGCCGCGCCACGCCGCCACCTCGTCCTCGGTGATCCTCTCCGGGTCCCGCGCCGCCAGCACGGCGAGCGCGGCGCCCCGGCGGTCGGCCGGCGGCAGATCGCCGGGCAGCGGGACACCGCGCGTCACGGCCTCGTGCACCGCCTCGCGGGCGGGTTCGGTCAGCAGGTGACCGCCGAGCAGGGCGGCGTCGCGCAGGGGCGTGCCGTCCTCAGGCCAGTGCTCGATCGCCGGGGCCTTCGCGACCGCGCCCGGGTCGTCCAGCAGCACGGCGGCCATGCGGCCGAAGAAGTGCAGGGCCACCACCGCACCCGGTGAGCCCGGGTCGCCGTCCACGAGCGCCCGTTCCCGCCCGCGCAACAGGTTCCAAGCCGGGACCAGCAGTTCGGGAGCCGGTGAGAGGGCCTCGACCACCGGGACGACGCTGCCGAACACAGCCTCGACCTCCCGGCGCACCTCGGCGACGGCGGCGTTGTCGACGGGCGTGACGAACTTGGGCATTCAGGCCTCCGGGCGCGTGCTGGGACGGGTGGTGACGGCGATGACCAGCACGAACGCGGTCAGCGCGGCGAGGGTGCGGGCGATGTTGAACGCTTCCCAGCGGTCGAGGATCGCGGCGTAGTCGGCGGGTGGCGTGCCGACGGCCCACTGCTTGATCCGGCCGTTGATGGGAACGTTGCCGAACATCGTGATCAGGAACGACGAGAACGCCAGCACGGCGGCGCCGGCGGCGGCCCACCGCGCGCGGCCCCGCACGAGCACGGCCAGCACCAGCGACCCGAGGACGGCCACGGCCATGGTGCCCTGGACGACCCGGCCGTTCACGCGCATGAGGGCGGTGTGGAAGGTCAGCCGCACGTCGAGCGGGACCACGTCGAACGCGGACGCGACGTTGACCGCGCCATAGGTGTAAATGCCGGCGAGGAGGCCCGTGGCGAGCAGGGCCGCGCCGGAAACCACTCTGATCTTTGACACGCTGTCAAACATAAGCGCATGGGCTAAACTTTGACAACATGTCAGACGTAACGCGCACCCGTCGCCGGCGCGCCGACGCCGACCGGAGTGCGGCGGCCGTCCTGCGCGCGGCGTTGGCCCTGCTCGCCGAACGGCCGAACGCGAGCGTCGAGGACATCGCGGCGGCGGCGGGGGTGAGCCGGCAGACCGTCTACGCGCACTTCAAGACACGTGACGCACTCATAGGTGCGGTGATCGACGCCGTAACGGCAGAGGTGACTTCCGAACTGGACAACGCGCGCCTGGACGAGGGTCCGGCGGCGGACGCGTTGTTGCGCCTGCTGGACGTGAGCTGGAACGCCCTGCGCCGCAACCCGGTGCTGCTCCACCTGTCCGCGCCGGAAGGCGACCACGCGCGACACGTTCCCGTGGTGGACCACCTCCACCGGGTGCTGGCGCGCGGGCAGGAGTCGGGCGAGTTCACTGCGGACGCGCCGATCCCGTGGCTGGCCAAGGCGATCGTGGTGCTGGGCCACGCGGCGGGGGAGGAGGTGGCCGCCGGGCGGATGAGCCTGGACGAAATGCCGAGCACGCTCGCGGACAGCGTGCTGCGCCTGTGCGGCGCGAAGCAGGCCCAGCGGACCGCGCGGGACGCCGGGGCGCGCCGCATCGGTTCGTCCACAGTGGACTAGGCTTCCTGCTCCTTCTCCATGGCGCGGTTGAAGTCGGACTTGCCGGCCTGCCAGCCGTCCTCGTCCGCGCCCAGCCGCCAGTAGCCCGAGATGGACATGCGTTCGCGCGGCACCCGGCGTTCCAGCCGCAGGTGCCCGCGCAGCGTCTTCACGGCGTTCGCCTCGCCGTGCACGAACACGTGCACGTCACCGGGCGGGAAGTCCAGCGTCCGCACGGCCTCCACCAGCGCCTCGCCGCGCCGACGGCCGTTGCGGTGCAGCCACGTGACACCGGGCACCGGGTGCTCGTCCTCGGGCCCGTCGACCTCCACGAACACCTTGGCCACCGCGCCCGGCGGCAGCGCCTCCACCGAGGCGGCGATGGCGGGCCACGCGCTCTCGTCCCCGGCCATCAGGTGCCAGTCGGCGTCCGGGTCGGGCGCGTAGCCGCCGCCGGGACCCGCGAAGTGCAGCACGTCCCCGGGCTGCGCCTTGGCCGCCCACGGCCCGGCGACGCCCTCGTCACCGTGCACCACGAAGTCGATCCACAGCTCATGCCCGTCCCACCGCCGCACGGTGTAGGTGCGGGTGCGCGGCCACTGGTCGCGCGGCATGCTCGCGCGGATCTCACCGAGGTCGAACGGCTCGGGGTAGACGACGTCCTCGCGCGGGAACTGCAGCTTGACGTAGCTGTCGGTGAACGGCCCCACCTCGAACCCGTCGACGGCGAACACCACCCGGATCATCTGCGGCGCGATCCGCTCGGCGCGCAACACACGACCACTCCTGGTCCGGGACCGATCGGACATACGACGCAACTCCTCGCCACCAAACGACACACGCGAGTTCCACCGTACGCGCCCACCTCGCAGCCCCGCCGCCGCCCGGTGGTCCGCCGGTTTCGGCGCGGTCCAGTGCGGTCGGGTTCAGTGCGGTCGGGTTCAGTGCGGTCGGGTTCAGTGCGGTCGGGTCCTAGGGCGGTCGAGGATCAGGGCAGTCGGCGGCGGCCCGCGAAGCCCAGGTCGGCGCGGTGGTACCAGTCCAGACCCGCGTCGCCCTCCAGCCAGCACAGCAGCACCGGCACGCCGTCCAGGTCGGCCGGGAAGTCGACCAACAACGGCGCGAACCCCTTCAGCTCCGCCCCGGTGCCCTGCACGGTGCTCATCAGGTCGTCCAGCCGCGCCTGCGCCGCCTTGAACTCCGCCAGCCCGCCCAACGGCGACGTCTCGCCCGCCCCCAGCGCGGCGGACAGCTCGGCGGCATCGGCCCGCAACGCGACGATCTCGTCCAGCACCGGCCGCAGCCGGTCCAGTTCGCGCCGCGCCTCGGCCAGGGTGAACAGTCCCATGTCGTCCTTGCCCGATGATGGTGTGGTGCGCCCAGGCTAGTCCGGGCAACCGTGTCTCCCGCGCACGAGTTCGCCCGGCACGTCGTCACGCTCGGAGCACGGCGAGGATCTTCTCCGGCGGGTTGGTGACCGACGAGTCCCGGCACGGCCAGTAGTCGGTGAACGCCCGCCGCGTGCGCGGGTACCGAGTGGTCAGCTCGCGGATCGCCGACGCCGCCGAGATCGGCGCCAACTGCGCGCCCACGCAGTAGTGGATGCCGTGCCCGAAGGTCAGTTGCTGGCGGGCGGTGGTGCGGAACGGGTCGAACTCCGCCGCCGTGGGCCCGTGCACGGCCGGGTCGCGGTTGGCCGCGCCCACGTTGATGAACACCAGTTCGCCCGGCTCGATCACGCTGTCGTGCACCTCGACGCGCTCACGGGCCACGCGCGGGGTGAGGTTGCGGACCGCCGGGTTGTGCCGGGCGCCCTCCTCGACCACCAGCGGCGCGGTCTCGGGCGCGGCGGCCAGCGCCGCCCACCCGTGCGCGGTGCGCGGGGACAGCAGGACCCCGAGCAGGTTGCCGATGGTGCCCGCGGTGGTCTCGTGACCGGCCACGATGAGCAGCAGCACGTTGTTGACCAGCCACCGCGCGCTGTCCGGCTCGGCCGGGTCGGTCACCCGGACCAGGTCGCTGATCAGGTCGTCGGCCGGGCGCCGCGTCCGGTCCGCGACCAGCCGGCCCAGGTACTCGGCGACCGCCGCCGCGGCGGGCCCGGTGACCGCCGGGTTCTCCGCGGTCAGCGCCTGCGTCCACGGCACCAGCACGGCGTGGTCGGACTCGGGCAGGTCGAGCAGTTCGCACAGCACGTTGAACGACATGGGGTTCGCATAAGTGCTCACCAGGTCGAGCGGAACGTCGTGGGGCAGCGTGTCCACCAGTTCACGCGCGATGCGTTCGATGCGGGGCCGCAACGCCTCGATGCGGCGTGGCGTGAACACGGCCGCGATGGGCTTGCGGAGCCTGCGGTGCAGCGGGTCGTCGGAGTTGAGCGCGGAGACGGCGTTCATCGGGTTGACCATGCCGGGCAGGCCGAGCCGCGAGAGTTGTGCGAGGTAGGCGGCTTCCAGGGCGTTGCCGTCCTTGGACAGGCGTTGGTCGGCCGCGAGTCTTCGGGCCTCGTCGAGGCCGACGGTGACCACGGCGACCGTGACGCCGGTGGGCAGCACCGCCCGGGTCACCCACTGCCCGCGATCGCGCAGGGCGTCCTCGACCTCGTGGTGCTCGTGGGCGCGCAGGCCCTCCCCGCCCAGGAGGACCTGTGTGCGCGGTTCGGTCGAGGTCGTCAACGGGTCTCCTCACGGGGGAACGCCCCGCGCACCACCAGTTCCAGCAGGGGGCGCGGGTCGGTGTGGTCGTTGCGGGCCACGCGGTGCAGGATGACGCCCTCGCAGCACGCGGCGATGGCCTGCGCGGCGGTGAGCGGGTCGGGCGCGCCGAGTTCGGTGAGCACGGCGACCACCGACTCCTCCATCACGGCGCGCACCCGGCTCAGGGCGTCGCGCAGCCCCGGCTCGTGGCCCGCCTCCAGGAACACCACCAGGCGCGCGGCGGTCCACGTGCGGTCCGGGCCGGTCAGGTGGTCGAGGAACGCGCAGATGACGTCCACCAGCTCGGCGGGGGTGGTCGGGACGTGGGCGCTGCCGCCCATGTCCCGCAGTTCGTGCGCGGCGATCCAGTCCACCACGCCCGCCAACAGCGCCGCGCGGGTGCGGAAGTGGTTGGACGTGGAGCCTTTGGGCAGGTTGGCGTGCTCGTCCACGCGTGCGTGGGTGAGGGCGCGGAGTCCTCCGGTCCCGAGGAGCTCGACGGCGGCGTCGAGAGCGCGGGTCCGCGTTGCCGTCACCCGGACACTATAAACGTAGTGACAACCGGCCGATCCACTATGACCCCAGTACCGTTGGCACATGGTGGAGTTTCCCGCTCTTGAGGGCGTCTCCCACCGCTTCCTCGACCTCCCGGGGCTGCGTGCGCACGTGGCCGAGGCCGGTGACGGAGACCCCGTACTGCTGCTGCACGGCTTCCCCCAGCACTGGTGGGAGTGGCGCAAGGTCGTCCCGGGCCTGGCCGGGCGGCGCCGGGTGGTCTGCCCGGACCTGCGCGGCGCGGGCTGGACCGACGCGCCGCGCCGCGGGTACGGCTACGAGCCCCTGCGCGACGACCTGGTGGCCCTGCTCGACGAGCTCGACCTGGACCGCGTGGACGTGGTCGCGCACGACTGGTCGGCGATCGTCGTGTTCCGCATGTGCCTGGACGACCCGGACCGGTTCCGGCGGTTCGTGGCCATCGGCGTGCCGCCGCTGTTCATCGACCTCGACCGGCGGATGCTGGGCGCGCTGCGGCACGCGTGGTACCAACTCGCGCTCGTCACGCCCGGCGCCGGCCCCTGGCTGCTGCGCCGCGGCGGGCTGCCGCACTACCTGCTGACCGGCTTCGCCGCCCCGGGCGCGTCCACGCCGGCCGACGTCGAGATCTTCCTCGAACGGCTGCGCGACCCGGCCCGGGCGAAGGCGGGCTCGCTGCTGTATAGGAAGCTGATCACGCCCGAGTCGGTCCGCATCTTCTCCGGCGCTTACAAGAAGGCGCACCTGAAGACGCCCACCCGTGTGCTGTTGGGCACCCAGGACCCGGTCGTGCGGCCGGACCTCGTGCACGGGTACGAGGACCAGGCGGACGACCTGGAGGTGGTGGCGGTGGCCGGCGCGGCGCACTTCATACCCGAGGAACGGCCGAAGGACGTCGTCGCGCGCGTACTGGAGTTCGTTGACGCGCCTTAATCGCGTTCCAGCGACGCTTTCAGACGCTTGGGAGCCGCCACGCGGTAGCTCTCGACGAGCAGTTCGGCGACTTCCTCCCAGTCGGTGTCGTCGTCCAGGACCAGACCCACGACGTTGGCCGCCCAGCGGGGCTTGAAGAACGGGTGCGGCGCGTTGGACAGCGCCGCCAGGTCCGCGCCCGCCGCGCGGAAGGTCAGCACGCTGCCCGCCGCCAGCCCGGACGCCTCGGCGTAGGACGGCGGACGCCCCTCCTCGATCTCCAGCACGTGCCCGAACGCCCGCTGCCCCACGCGCCACCGCGTGCCCCGCCAGGCCCGCTCCTCGACCACCTCCGGCAGGCCGGCGCACACCGCCCGCAGCCGCTCCAGCACCTCGTCGGGCACTTCCGCGTAGTCCGCCACCGTTCCCCCTCGATTCGACCTGCGCCGATTCTGCCCGGTCGGATCACGGCGAGGTTGCTTTGCCGCCGAGTGATCCGTTTTTGTCGGTGCTCGTCGTTAACCTCCCGCCATCACGTTGTGATCGACTGGTTGGAGGAGCCGTGGGCTGGCTGGACGCCGCTGCCGGGTATCAGGTGCGGCTGGGTGAGGGCGGGCGCGTCCAGTGCCGCAACGCCAAGGGGAAGGTGCTGTCCTCGGTGCCATCGTCCATCAAGGACGATCCGCAGGTCGTGCAGCTGCGCCAACTGGCCGAGTGGCTGGCGCGGCACGAGGCCGAGTGCCTGGCCACCGTGGACGGTTGGATGGTGCGGTCGCTGCCGGTGCCCACCGCGCTGCTCGCGGAGGTGTGGGCGGACGCGGCGTGGGCCGCGGTGCTGCGCGACCTGGTCGTGGTGGCCGACGGCGAGGTCGGGTTCCTGCGCGACGCCGACGCCGAGCGCGGGCTGGGCGTGGTGACGCTGGACGGCGACACGGTGCGCCGCAAGCCCGAGGCGGTGACCGTGCCGCACCCGGTCCTGTTGGCGGACCTGGAGGAGCTGCGCGAGTTCGGCGCGGAGCTGGGCGTGGAGCAGAAGGTGCAGCAGCTGTTCCGGCAGACCTTCGCCAAGCCCGCGCGACTGCCCGCGCGCAACACCGTCGACGACTTCTCCGGCGGCAAGTTCGAGCAGCTCAACCACGCGCTGGGCCGGTGCCGCACGCTGGGCTACCCGGTGCGCGGCGGCGACGCGGTGTACTCGGCGTTCGAGGGCGGCCGGGTGGTGGAGGCCCGGTTCTGGATCGGGTCGGACTACCCCGAGGGCGAGACGTGGACCGGCGACCTGAGCTGGGCGCTGGAGAACGGCACGACCGTGCCGCTGGCCGAGGTCGGGCCGGTGGCGTGGTCGGAGGGCATGCGGATGGCGTCGGCGATCCACGCCGGCCGGGTCGTGGAGGAGGCGGTCGCGTCATGAGCACCGAGAAGGCACTCATCGCGGCCGGCGCCGTGCTGCCGGGCGTGGGCTCGGCCGGTGAGGACCGGGACACGGTCACCGCCCGCCACTACGCGCACCCGGCGCTGGCGGACCGGGTCGTGGTCCGCCTGGTGCCCGCGGTCCTGGGCCGCGCGGAGGACCTGACCTGCGAGTTCCTCGGGTTCGCCGAGCCGGGGAGGGTCGCCGAGGTCGGCACCGGCCGGCGCAGCGCGCTGGGCTTCCCGGCGTGGGCGCTGGTCAACGACCCGAAGAACGCCCACCACGCGCTCAACCTGGTCAAGGAGGTCGAGCGGCTGGCGCGGGTGGCGAAGTCCCGCGCGGGCGCGGCGAAGGACGGGTTCACCGCGCTGGGCGACATGCTGGGCCGCTCCGCGCCGCACTTCCTGCCCACGTTCTACGAGCAGGCGGGCCGGATCTTCGTGCAGCACGGCAACCAGACCTACGCGGCCACCATGTTCGGCAAGGCGCGCGAGGCGGAGGAGGTCCACGACCTCGCCGTGGACCCGGAGCGCACCCGCGAGGTGTTCCTGGAGTTCGCGTTCGCGGGCGCGTTGACGGCCAAGGCGCTGTCGGCGCACGCGAAGGGCTTGGCGCGCAAGCACGACGCCGACGCGGCCTACGAGCTGTTCCTCACGCTGTGCGTGGAGCGCACCAAGGGCGGCCTGCCGCCGTACACGGGCATGCCCGAAGACCTGCGCCGGCTGGCCCGCGCGGCCAAGCGCGACCTGCGCGCCGAGGACGAGCGCCTGCTGCGGGCGGTGCTGGAGAGCACGGCGGTCAGCCGCGCCACGGCGTCGTTCTGGAAGTCCTACCGGGACTCGTTGATCCGCCTGGCCACGGCCGACGCCGGGGTCCGCGCGCTGCTGCTCACGTTCGTGCCCGCTTCGGCGTCCACACTGGACACCTGGCTGGAGATCCTGACGGCGTGCGGCGCGATCCGCGAACTGGTGGAGCCGGGCGGGGCGGCCGACGCCGCCGAGTGGCTGTCGTCCGTGCTCGGCGTCCGGTCGAGCGGGTGGCGCGAGCACGCCCGGTCCGCGGCGCTGCTGGAGCTGGTCGAGGCGATGGCCGACCGGCTGGTGGCCGACGGCAAGCCGGTCCGGGCGCTGCGGTCGTGGCGGCAGGGCGAGCTGGACCTGCTCGACCTGATGGTGTCGCGCGGCGTGCCGATCGCCGAGGGCGACCACGCGGACCGCGAGCTGTACGTGCAGGGCTGGCTGGCCGACGAGGAACCGGGCCGGCGCGACCTGACGGCGCTGGCCGCGTCCGAGCGGTTCGTGCGCGGTCTGGGCGACGGATTGGTGTCCTACCTGCGCAACGTGCGGCAGAAGGCGTCGGTCTCGTCCGAGGTGCTGGTCGCCGTGCTGTCCGTGCCGGGTCTGCGCACCGCGTTGCGGCACTGGGTCTCCCGTCGGGCCGGGCGTTCGGCGCTGGGGCTGCCCGCGCTGGGCCGGCACCTGGAAGACCTGGCCGTGGTCGCGGTGCCGGAGGCGTTCGCCGACATCCCGGAGGCGGCCGAGGCGCTGGCCGCCACCGACGTGGGCGCGGCGCTGCACGCGACCCTGCGCGCCGGCCTGCTCGACGAACTGGGCTGGCCGGCCCTGGAGGAGGCGGTCGCGAAGCTGCGCGTCGGCGGCCCGAAGGACGAGGGCGTCACGATGTGCGGCGAGGGCTGGCCCGCGCTGGTGCTGCGCCGCGGCGAGACCTTCGTCGTGGTGGGGCCGGACGGGATCCTGGCCGAGCACGTGTCCCGCATCCCGGCCGACGACCGCAACCGGTGGGCGTTCGCACCCAGCGCGTACTGGTTCGACGGGGTCCTGCTGGTCCGCTGGCACGGCCAGGACGGCGAGCGGGCGTACTGGAGCGACGCGCCCGACCACGTCTTCGACCCGCAGACCGGGCGCAGCGCGTACTACGGCGGCCACGGCGTGCCGCGCGCGTCCATCGCGCTGGCCGACGGCTCGCGCTTCTCCGGCGGCCGGGCCGTGCGGCCGGGCGACACGAAGCTGCCCGAGCCGGCGCAGGCGCACGGCGACGGCACGTCGCTGTGGACCTGCGCGTGGGGCGAGCGGACGCTGCGCTGGCGGGAGGTCGATCCGGCGACGGGGGAGAAGGGGCGGGAGAGCCAGCCCCGGTTCGTGGAGGACTTCACCGCAGACGGCACGACCATCGCGTTCGACGACTGCGACCTGCGGCCCGCCGTCGAGGCCACGCTGGGCAGCCCGCTGGGCGCCGCGGCCGGCCTGCACGGCTGGCGCGTGCGCCGGGAGGCGGACGGCGTCGCGGTCGGCGAGGGCGTCGACGGTCGGCGGGTCCGCCTGGTCGCGCCCGGCCGGGCCAACCCGGTCGGCTCGCTGCGGCTGCCCGGCGGCGGCCGGCTCGACCTGGTCGGCGGCCTGGCGGCGGTCACGTTCCACGACGAGCACGGCGTGGAGCTGGGCGAGGTGAAGGCGGAGCCGAGCTTCCAGCGGTTCGCCGCCGGCACGCCGCTGGTCCCGCCGCTGGACTGGTGGCACGTCCTCAAGCCGCGCGACGAGGCCGGGTCGGCGGCGCTGCGCGCGGTGTCCCGCGAGGCCGTGGACGCGATGCTCGCGGCGGCCCTCGACGCGCCGGCCGACGCGCGCAGCCGGTCGGAGCGCTTGGCGGCGTTCACGCGCGGCGACCACGACCACGGGCTGGTCCGCGCGGTGCTGCGCGCCCTGCCCGGCCTGACCCACCCGGGGCTGCTGGCGGGCGTGGTCGAGCTGGTGCGCCGGGCGGCCGACCTGCTGCTGCGGTACCGCCGCTACGGCGAGATCGCCGAGCTCGCCCGCGCGGTCGACACGTCGGTGTTCGCGCCACGCGGCCCGGTGGTCACCGAGGAGGCGATGAGCGCGGCGCTGTCGTGGTTCAACTCGGCCTCGGGCGGCCCGGGCACCGTCGAGACCCGCGTGCCCCGGCAGGTCGCCGAGCTGGCCGCCCTCGCGGCGGAGGCCACACCCGCCGGCCGCGAGCTGGGCGAGCACAGCCCCACGTGGTGGTGGCAGTGGCTGCCGGACCTGGCCGCGCTCGCGCACCGCGCGGCGTCCCCGCTGACCCCGCCGGAGCACCGGGACGCGGTGACGCTGCTGCTGGGCGCGATCGCCGAGCACGGGCTCGCCGACGCGCCGGGGCACTGGCGGATGGTCGGCGCGGTCGTGCCGGAGGGAACGGCCAACCCCAAGCACCGCGTCACGCCCGTGGCGGGCGGCTTCCTGGCGGTGTACCAGGAGAACTGGCGGTACAACGCCGACAACCGGTACGACGGCCTGCAATACGCGGCCACCCCGGGCCGGTTCGAGCTGCCGCGCGGCTGGACCCTGGAGTTCGCGCACGAGATCGCCACGACGTTCGGGTCCGAGCGGATCCGGCGGTTCCTGGCGGCGCTCGCCGACCGCGGCCCCGCGCCGTGGTTCCCGGCGGCGGTGGCCGAGTTCGCCGAGCGCACCGGCCTGGGCACGGCCGAGTCGACCGTGCTGCTGGCCGGCATGCCGGGCGTGGACGCGTGGCAGTCCACCTACCTCGGCGCGGCCGAGCGCAAGCTGCTCGGCCTGTCCGCGGCGGGCGCGAAGACCGCGAAGGAACGGCTGCGCCCGCTGGACGACGCGTTCCGCCGCCGGCTGCTCGCGGCGGCCGTGCCCGCCGACCCGGCCGACCTGTGGACCACCGGGCCGGACGTGGCGGCGGTGGCCGAGGTGTGGATCGCCGAGCTGGGCGTGCGCCGCCCGGTGCCCGACGACGTGCTGGCCGACGCGGTGAAGCTGCCGATCCGCTCCAGCGGCGAGTACGTGACGGCGGTGGTCAACCCGGAGAGCACACCGTGGCTGACCGTGGACCGCGACCAGCGGCTGGAGGGCGGCGCACTGGTCGCCCGCCACCCCGAGGGCTTCGGCACGCAGGCGTTGCAGGCGGCGCCCGAGGTGCTGGCGTGGCTGGCCTACCGGTTGCCGGCGGCCTCGCCGCTGCGCGCCTCGCTGCCGGTGGCGCTGGACCTGGTGCGGCAGCGGGTCGCGCACCCCGGGTTCTTCGTGGAGATCAGCAACTGGATGGAGTCCAAGCCGCTGTACGCGCTGCTCGGGATCGCCGAGCCGGCGCAGGGCGAGGTGTTCCAGGCGCGGCCGTGGCTGTCGGTGATCCGCAGCGACGACCACTACAGCCGGGTCATCGCGAACGTCGGCCTGGTCGGCCCGGGCGACCGGCGGGAGTTGGCGGCGCTGGCCGAGTTGGGCTACGCGCAGGGCGTGGTGGCGGCGCTGGACGTGCTCGGCGCGGAGTCGTTCACGGCGGCGTGCGCGGCGCGGGCCGACGTCGATCCGGACGTGTACTTCCAGGACCCGCTGGTGTCCGCGCCCGACCTGGTCGCGGAGGTGGCGGCGACCACGGGCCTGCCCGAGGACGCGGCCGTGCTGTACCTGCAACTGCTGGCGCTGCCGGACCCGACCGACGCCAACGTGACCCGGTGGACCGGGTGGAAGCCCGCGCGGCTGCGCAAGGCCCGGGAGGCGCTGGCGGCGACCGACCTGGTGCTGACCGCCAAGCGGGCGCGGGCGGGGCGCTCGCTGTTCCTGCCGGGCGGGTGGCTCGCGCTGGGCAGCCCGCACGTGCCGCTGGAGTCGTGGAAGGCGCCGATGTTCGGCTTCACCACGCAGCCCGCCGGGGTGATCGTGCCCCGCGAACCCGTCGCCGACCTGTTCGCCCGCGCCTGGCGGCGGGTGCTCGACGGCGACACCCCCGCCTACGAAGAGCTGAAGACCGGAGGACGACGGTGACCGCCGCACGGCAGATCGAACCGGCCGAGCACGCCTACCGCGAGGAGTTGGCGTTCCTGGCCGCCTACGACGACGGCCCGCGCCCGCCGGGCTGGCGGCTCACACCGCGCGCGGTGGTCACGTTCGTGATGGGCAGCGGCGGTGACGCGCTGGCGCTGCCCGCGCCGGTCGAGGGGCTGCCGGCGCGGCTGGCGATCCGCCCGAAGTTCGTGGGGGAGCGGGCCCTGGTGGAGCGGGCGGTGGTGACGCTCGCGGGTGAACGCGGCCTGCTGCTGGTCGGCGAACCGGGCACGGCGAAGTCGATGCTGTCGGAGCTGTTGGCGGCGGCGGTGTCGGGCACTAGCCAACTCGTCGTCCAGGGCACCGCGGGCACCACCGAGGACCAGTTGCGCTACGGCTGGAACTACGCGCTGCTGCTCGCCGAGGGACCGACACCGCGTGCGCTGGTGCCCTCGCCCGTGCTGAACGCGATGCGGGGCGGCGGCGTGGTGCGGGTCGAGGAGGTCACCCGCTGCCTGCCGGAGGTGCAGGACGCGCTGGTGTCGATCCTGTCCGACCGGCGCATCGCGGTGCCGGAGCTGTCGGGCACCGAGGGCGAGGCCGTGCACGCCGCGCCCGGGTTCACCGTGATCGCCACGGCGAACCTGCGCGACCGGGGCGTGTCGGAGATGTCGGCGGCGCTCAAGCGGCGGTTCAACTTCGAGGCGGTCGGCCCGATCGGGTCGCTCGCGGCGGAGACCGAGCTGGTGCGCCGCCAGGCCACGGCGGCGCTGGAACGGGTGCGCGCGCCGTTCGCGGTGGACGACGTGGTGCTGGAGGTGCTGGTCACGGCGTTCCGCGACCTGCGCAACGGGGTGTCGGAGGAGGGCTGGGCGGTGGAGCGGCCGTCCACGGTGATGAGCACGGCGGAAGCGGTCTCGGTGGCGACCGCGCTGGGCCTGTCCGACGCGTACTTCCCGGGCGACCGCGACCCGCTGTCCCTGCTCCCGGGCCACCTGCTGGGCGTGGTCCGCAAGGACGACCCGTCCGACGCGGCCAAGCTGCTGGGCTACTGGGACGGCGCGGTGCGCCGCCGAGCCGAGACCGGCGCCCGCACCTGGCGCCAACTCTGGGAACTCCGCGATGTCCTCGACGCCTAACCCGCCCCCGCCCGCCGCCCCCGCCAAGCGGCGGGGACCGGCCGACCCGCCCGAACCCGCCGACCCGCGCGGCTCTGCCGACTCACAAGAGCCGACTGACCCACGCGGCTCGGCCGGCCCGCCGCGATCGGCCGGCCCGCGCGAGCCCGCCGACCCGCGCGAGCCCGCCGGCCCGCGCGAGCCCGCCGGCCCGCGCGAGCCCGCCGGCCCGCGAGAGCCCGCCGGCTCACGCGGGCGGGCCGACGCGCGCGAGTTCGCCGCCCGCCTGGCCGAGCACCGGGCCCCGGTCCTCATCGGCGTGCGGCACCACTCGCCCGCCCTGGCCGCCGTCATGCCCGACCTGCTCGCGGCGGCCGACCCGGAGGTGCTGCTGGTCGAGCTGCCCGAGGAGCTGGGCTCGTGGCTGCCGCACCTCGCGGACCCCGGCCTGACCGCCCCGGTCGCGCTGTCCGGCGCGCACCGCGACGGCAGCGGCCTCGCGTTCTACCCGTTCGCCGACTTCTCACCCGAGCTGGCGGCGATCCGGTGGGCGTTCGCGCACGGCGTCGAGGTCCGCACCTGCGACCTCCCCCTGTCCCTGCGCGGCGAGGGCCACACGCCGGCCGCGAGCACCGGCACACCGCTCGCCGACGCGCTCCAGCGCGCGGTGACCGGTCGCGACGGCGACGACCTGTGGGACCGCCTGGTCGAGGCCGCCGCGCCCGGCCAGACACCGGAGTCCGTGCGGCGCGCGGCCCTGCTCGTCGGGTGGGCGCTGCGCGGCGACGCCGCAGGCGGGCCCGGCGTGGACCCGTTCGACCTGCGCCGCGAGGCGTGGATGCGGCAGGCCGTCGCCCGCGTCGGCGACCGGCGTTGCGCGGCGGTCGTCGGCTCGTTCCACGCGGCGGCGCTGCTCGATCCCGCCACCGATGAGTCCACAGTGGACGAAAAGTTCGACTTGGTGACCTCGCTGGTGCCCTACGGGTTCTCGTTGCTGGACGAGCGTTCCGGCTACCCGGCGGGCATCCGCGACCCGGAGTGGCAGCAGGCCGTGTTCGAGGCCGGGGGAGACCCGGTCGCGATCGAGGCCGCGGCGGCGGCGTTCATCGTGCGGATCTGCGCGCGGGTGCGGGAACTGGGGCACCCGGCCGGTCCCGGCGAGGCGCGGGAAGCGCTGCGGATGGCGGTCGACCTCGCCCGCCTGCGTGGCCTGCCGGCGCCCGGCCGGGGTGAGCTGGTCGAGGCGGTCCAGTCCGTGCTGACCCACGCCGAACCGCTCGGGCGCGGCCGGGTCGTGGCGCGGGCCGCCGGTGACATCCTGGTCGGCCACCGCACGGGCGTCCTCGCGCCCGGCGCCCCGCGCTCGGGCCTGGCCCCGGCCGTCGAGGACCTCCTGGCCGACCTGCGCCTGCCCGGCCCGGGCACCCGGGAACCCGCGGACCTGCGCCTGGACCCCCTCCGGTCCACTCTGGACGCTCGCCGCGAGATCGCGCTGCGCCGCCTGGCCGTCCTCGGCGTCTCCTACGCCGAGGAGACCGCGACCGCCGGTGTCGGCGGCGGCGACGCCCTGACCACCCGGTGGACCGCCGCGTGGTCCCCGGCCACCGCCGCGACCCTGCCGGTGGCGGGCCGGTGGGGCGCGACCCTGCCGCTGGCGGCCCGCGGTCGCCTGCGCGCCCGCCGCGCCGAACGCGAGCAGCGCGGCGGCCACACGCCCGTCGACGTCCTGGCCGACCTCCACGACGCCGCCCGCTGCGGCCTGCCCGACCTGGTCGGCGACCTGCTCACCGACACGGCCACCGTGCTCCCGTCCGCCGGCACCCTGAACGACCTCCTCGCCGCCCTGGCCCTGCTGGACCGCCTGGGCGCGGGCCACGTCCCCGGCACCCCCGCGGACGTCCTGACCGCACACCCCCTGCTGGCCCGCGAACTGGAAACCGCCGCCGTCGCCCAACTCGACGGCCTGGCGGGCTCCGAGGACCCGGCCGACGCCCACGCCCTGGTCGAACTGGGCCGCCGCCACGACACCCACGGCACCGGCATCCGCCTGGCGTCCGCGCTGCGCCGCCTGGCCGACGAGGGCGTGCCGATGATCGCCGGCGCGGCCGGTGCGGCCCGGGTCCTGCTGGGCCTGTCCGCACCGCACGAACTGGGCGAGCGCGTGGCGTCCTGGATCGACAACGCCACCACACCCGAACGGCGAACCGTGCTGCGCCAGGGCCTGACCGGCGTCCTGGCCGCCGCGAGCCCCCTCCTGGAGACGCCGGAGGCCCTCAACCCCCTGCTGGACCGCGTGAGCGCCCTGCCGGACCAGGACTTCCTGGACCGCCTGCCCGCGCTGCGCGGCGCGTTCACCTCCGTCGGCCCGGCCGCGCGCTCACGGGTGCTGGCGGTGGTCGAGGAACGCACCGGCGACCGGGTCGACGTGCCGGGCGCGCCCGACCCCGAGGTGCTCGCGGTGTGGCTGAACGCCGAACTGGCCGCCCTGGAGTCCCTGCGCTCCCACCACCTCGGCGACGCACCGTCCTTTGTGGACTCTCCGGCCGTCGAACCGGAATCACCCGCACCCGCCACCGCCGGCAACCTCGCGGACATCATCAGGTGGCGCCTGGTCCTGGGTTCCCGCGGCGACCGCCCCGCCGGTGCCGCCCGCTTCGCCGCCGCCCTGGACGAGCTGTACGGCGCGGACCGCGGTGAAGGCGCTCGGCGCGGCGACCTGGGCGCGGACCGGTCCGCCCCGTTCCCCGACGTCCGGGAGTGGTCCGAGGAGCTGGCGGACCTGTTCGGCGAGCGCGTCCGCGAGGAGGTCTTGGCCGCCGCCGCCGAGGGTGGGCGCATCGAAGCGGCGATGGCGATCGACCCGGAGTCCGTGCGGCCGTCGGTCGAACTGCTGCGGACCGTGCTGTCCCTGGCCGGCGGCCTGTCCGAGCAGTCCCTGGCGCGCCTGCGCCCCCTGGTGGCGCGCCTGGTCGCGGAACTGACCGCCCAGCTCGCCAACCGCGTCCGCCCGGCGCTGACCGGCATCCAGCTGCCGACCCCGACCCGACGCCCCGGCGGGCGCCTGGACCTGCCCCGCACCCTGCGCGCGAACCTCGCCACCGCTCGGCGCACCGAAGACGGCCGCGTGCTGGTCGTGCCGGAGCGCCCGGTGTTCCGCACCCGTGGCCGCAAGGCCACCGACTGGCGGCTGGTGCTGGTGGTGGACGTGTCCGGCTCGATGGAGGCGTCCACGGTCTGGTCCGCGCTGACCGCCGCGGTGTTCGCCGGGGTGCCCGCGCTGACGACGCACTTCCTGGCGTTCTCGACGGAGGTCGTGGACCTGACCGACCGGGTCGCGGACCCGTTGTCCCTGCTGCTGGAGGTGCGGGTCGGCGGCGGCACGCACATCGCGGGCGCGTTGCGGCACGCCCGTTCCCTGGTGACCGTTCCGGAACGGACGATGGTGGTGCTGGTCAGCGACTTCGAGGAGGGCGGCCCGGTCGGGTCGCTCGTGGCGCAGGTGCGCGAGCTGGTCGCGTCGGGCGTGACCGTGCTGGGCTGCGCGAGCCTGGACGACAGGGGCAGGGCCCGCTACTCGACGTCCGTCGCGGGCGCGCTGGTCGCGGCCGGCATGCCGGTGGCGGCGCTGAGCCCGCAGGAACTGGCCCGTTGGGTGGGGGAGAAGGTGCGCTCATGACCCTGCCGCCGGTAGCCCCCGCGGTCCTGGCCGACGTCCTCGACGCCCTGCCGCCGCGCCTGCGCAAACGCGTGGACACCTCGCTGGACCGCGCGTCGAGCTGGGAGATCACCACGTCCCCCACCGAAGCCCGCGCGGAACTCGACCCCGAGACCACCCTGACCTGGACCCTCCACGACGGCGTCCTCACCGACGCGACCAACCTGGCGTGCACCTGCCTGCTGGCCCCGAAATGCCTGCACCGAGGCGTAGCAGTCGCCGCCGCCCCCATCACCGACCCCGCAACCACCCCACCCGACGCCACGGACGCACCACCCGCCCTCGCGCCCACCCATCCCCTCGAATCCACCGACCCAGCCACCGAATCCGCCACCACTCCCAGCGGACCGACACCACCTCCCCGGGTCGATGGGGAGTCCGCCGTCAGCCCCGCCGAACAGGACGCCGCGAACGCGCTGTGGGCGGCCTGCGCGACGATCCTGCGCGCCGGCGCGGCCGGCAGCGGCGTGGTCGTCCGGGCGGAACTGCTGAGGGCCGTGCACACCGCCCGCGTCACCGGCCTGCACCGGGCCGCCGCCGGCGGGCTCCGCATCGCCACGGCGTTGGCGGCGTGCCAATCCGGCGACTCCTCGTTCGACCGCGAAGTCCTGGCGGCCGAACTGGTCGACCTGATGCTGCTCTGCCACGACCTGCGCACCACCCCCACCGCAACCACGGCCCACCGCGGCACCGCGCGACGCGAGTACCGCCCCATCGGTTCCCTGCGCCTGTACGGCCTGTGCACCGAAGCCGTCGTCACCACATCGGGTTACGGCGGGGTGATCACCCACCTGGTGGACGACACCGGCACCCTGTGGACCGTCCCGTCGATCCTCCCCGGCGGTCCCGAACGCGTCCCGGCCGCCGCCAACGGCCCGGTGGCGATCGGCGAATCCGGCCTGGCCCACCGCGCCCTGGGCAGAGCCGGCCTGCTCCTGTCCGGCGGCACCGCATCCCCGGACCACCGCCTGGGCGCAGGCAAACAGGTCCGCGCGGTAGCGGCCTCCGGCGCCCCCTGGGACGCCGAACCCCTGACCGCCCTCTGGTCCCGCCCCCTGACCGACCAACTCACCGCCGCCTTCGCCGCACTGGACCTCCCGGAATCCCACCGCCCCCCAACCCTCCTCTTCGCCGAAGGCGAGGTAACAGCCCCGGCAGGCCATGCCCTGCGCATGACGACCGCGACCGGCACCCTCGACCTGACCCCGGGCAACGACACCGCCAGGGAGAACCTGCGCGTCCTGGCCAACTTCCCCGGCCTGCCCCTGCGCGTGATCGCCCGCCCCACCCTCGACCACCCGGGCACCGCCACACCCCTGGCCGTCGCCAGCCCGGCCCTGGCCCTTCCCAAGCCCCTGGACACCCACGCCGACCTCTCCCTGGACCACCTGCAACGCTCCTACATCACCCACCGGTCAACCCCCACCCAGCACCTCACCCCAACCTCCGCCGCCATCCCCACCCCACTGGCCCCGCTCAAGAACGTCCTGCACCGCATCACCCTCGGCGGTCGCCCAGCCGCCGCCCCACCCTCCACCGCCAGAGCCGCAACCACCCTCGCCACCACCGGCCTGACCACCACCGCCGCCCTCCTGACCGACCTGGCCACCACCTGCCGAGACCGAGACCGCGACGCCTTCGGCCGAGTCGTCCGAGACGACACCGAAGCCTTCCCCACGGCCTGGCTGAGAGCCGGCCTGCACGTCCGCGAGTTCACCCGAGCCGTGGCCCGTCAGGCCTGGTTGGAGGTGGTCGGCTGATCGCGCGGACGTTTCACCGCCTCGGCCCGGGGTAGACAACTCCACAGTGGACGCAGTGTGACTGTGGCCATCACTCGAACGTGGGGTGGTGGTGTCATACGGGCGACGAGGTGGGTCTGATGAACGGGTGGGGTGGGCGGCTGTTGGGTGTGGTGGGCATGCTTGCGGCTGTGGTTGTCGCGCCGGTGCCCGCCGTGGGCAACTCTTACGTCGGGGTCGGGGACGCGCAGTCGTTCTGGCTGCACCTCAACGGCACCCCCACGCCCGAGTGGATGCTCGCCGCCGAAGCGCGCCGGCACGCCTACATCGTGCTCAACGCCTGGGAAGGCGACAAACTGCGCCGCATCAAGCACCACAACCCCAAGGTGCAGGTCTTCGTCTACAAGGACCTGTCCTCCACCCGCAGCTACGCCTGCCGCGGCGGCGTCGACGACAAGCACCTCCCCGCCGGCGTCGGCTACTGCGCCGCCGACCGCGAGCACCCCGAGTGGTTCCTGGAGAACGCCAGGGGCAAGCGCCTCGAATACGACGGCTACCCCGGCCACTGGCAGATGGACATCGGCAACACCGCCTACCAGAACACGTGGGCGGACAACGTGATCGCCGACGCCAAGGCGAGCGGGTTCGACGGCGTGTTCATGGACAACGCCCTGTTCCCCTGCGACGCCTACCACCCCGGCGTCTGCCCGCGGAAGTACCCGACCGACGCCGCGTTCCAGACCGCGTACCAGCAGATGCTCGCCAACACCCGCCCCAAGTTCACCGCGGCGAACCTCAAGACCGTCGCCAACCTGTCCAACGCCCGCCTGCACGCCGGCGTCTGGGACGCCTACACCGAACACCTCGACGGCGGCTTCGACGAGTGGTGGCTCGCCTTCTCCAACGACAACCTGCTCCCCGAGTACGACCAGGGCTGGAGCCGCCAGGTCGCCGAGGTCGCGGCCAACGAGCGGCGCGGCAAGATCACCTGGGTGCAGCCGCACTTCTCCCCGGGCCGCGAACAGCCGTTCCGGTACGCGATGGCGAGCTACTACCTGGTCGTCGGCGACAAGGCCGCCATCGCGGAGGTGGAGAAGACCGACGACTACGGCGACCCCACCGCCCGCGACCCGATGTACTACTGGAACCTGGGCTCCGCCGAGCAGCCGTACCGCGAGATCGCGCCCAAGGTGTACCGGCGGGACTTCACGTGCGGCGCGGTGATCGTCAACGCCAACCCGACGAAGTCCGGGCCGGTGCGCATCGACCTGGGCCAGCCGTACGCCGACGAGCGCAACGTGCCGGTCACGGCGGTCTCGCTGCCCGGCACGTCCGGGACGGTGCTGCGGAAGTCGTGCTGATCTCGCGCGAACGTTGGTCGGTATGACGATCACGCGCCTGCACCACGTGGGCACGAGGGCGCGGACCCCGGGCCGTTCGGCGCGGCCAACACGCACGCCGACTTCCCCGCCGACTTCCTGGAACTGGTGATCCCGGTGGCCGGAAGCGTCCCGCCGTTCGTCCCGGCGCGCGAAGCACTGGGAGCAGCCGCCGACTTCCGCGCCGCCCGACGAGCCGCTGACTCCGCCGCCCGATGAGCCGCTGACCGCGCCGCCCGACGAGCCGCTGACCGCGCCGCCCGACGAGCCGCTGACCGCGCCAGCCGGTGAGCGACCGGCGCGTCGGCCGGTGAGGCGGCCGGCCTCCGGCCCCCGGTTCCATGATCGCACGGGGTACCGACAAATCCGGGAGGCTCAGAACCCGCCGGAGTGGGCGCGGCGGTAGGTGGTGGGGCTGACGCCGTAGGTCGCTCGGAACAGGCGGCTCACGTGCGGGGCGTCGTACAAGCCCCAGCGGGCGGCTATGGCGGCTACCGTGCGGTGGGCCAGGAGGGGGTTTTCCAGGTCTCGGCGGATGCGGTCCAGGCGGCGGGACCTGATCCAGGACGCCAGGGAACGGTCCGTCTCGGCGAATAGGCGGTGGGCGTAGCGGACCGAGATGTGGTGGGCTCGGGCCACGGTGCGCGGTGACAGGGTCGGGTCGCTCAGGTTGGCCTCGCAGTAGGCGATCATGCGGGCGGTCAGGGCCGAGGGGTCGGGCCGGGGCGGGGTCGCGAAGGTCAGGGAGATCAGGTCCACCAGGGCGTCGGCCAGGTGGGTGCCCGAGGCGTCCACGTTCGGGAGTTCGTCGGCCAGGCCGGTGAAGAACGCCGCCACCAACCCGGTGACGCCTCGGGTGGCCGGTACGGGGGTCGCGACGACCTCGCGCAGGGCGTCCGGGCCGGCGGCGAAGGAGTGGCGGGGGCAGGCGATGACGACCGTGCGGATCTCGCCGTCGGGCGCCGCGAAGTGTTCCAGCGCGTACGGCCTGGTCGTGTCGTAGACGGCCAGGTCACCCGGCCGCATGACCTCGCGGCGACCGTCCTGCGCCACGCCCATCGTGCCGGACAGCTGGAGCGCGACCTTGTAGACGTCGTTGTCGCTGGAGCTGATCCGCCCGGCCGGCCGGTTCACGGTGACCGGCGACGTGCGGATGTCGGAGACCAGCAGCCCACCGGTGGCCTGGGCGCGGATCGTCGCGTGGAACGGCGGGCCGTCGTGCGCTCGGACGAGCAGGGGCGCGAACGCGGTGGACGCCGCCGCCTGGAACCGCTCGACCCGGTCCGCGGCGGGCTCGGTGTGGTCGGTGGTGAAGTCCGGCACGGGTGCCTCCCCGCCCACAACCGTACCCGGATCGACAACGCCGCGTGCACGCGTCGGCGCGGTCCGGGACCGGGGTCGTCGTAGCGTGGTCCCGCCACGGCGCGGGCCGAGGAGGGGGAGCCGGCGGTGGGCGAGCACCCACCGCCGGGAGTCACGCGTTCGCCACGGCGAGGTCTTGGGGGGCCTCCGCCGCGGGCGCGGGCCGCTCGCGCCGTGGCCTCCGCCTGCTCACCAGGGCGTACACCACGGCACCGAGGAGGCCTGCCAGCGCCAGGGCCGCGCCGAGCCCGAGACCGGGCGGGGTCCAGCGGATCTTCACCTCGCCGCCCTCGACGTCCGCCGGCAGGTCCACGACGAGCACGCCCGCCGGACCCTGCCGGGTGGTCAGCTCACGGCCGCCCACCTCCGCCCGGTACCCCGGCCACGCCAGGCGCGCGAACACGAGCTGACCGGGGCCGCGGTCCTTGGTGAACCGCACCGACTCGTCGCGGTCGTCCGGCGAGACGTTCTCGCTCACCCGCACCCCGGGGGAGGCGTACGACAGCCGGCCGCCCGGCCACGGCAGCGGCTGCTCGCGGCGCAGCGACGTGTGCGTGGCCGTCCGGTCGCCGATCCGCCACCCCGGCGGCGGCTGCACGTCGGGCAGCACGTCGTTCTGCACCACGATCGTGCCCACCCGCAGCAGGTCCACCAGCGGACGCCCGTCCACGGCGGTCGGCGCGAGGATGCGCCCGAAGCTCGCCGGGCAGGTCGTGCCGTGGTAGCTCATGCAGGTCGCGACGCCGAACTCGCGGAAGGACATGCCCGAGTACGCCGCGGTCGACTTCAGGTCGGCCACCAGGCCCACGTTGCCCGGCAGCACCGTCCCCACCGGGAACGTCGTGCCCTCGTGCGGCAGCGCCTGCCGCTTCAACTCCGACACCGACCGGGGGAACCCGTAGGCCGCCACGTCCAGGTTCGCCGGGAACCACGAGGTCTGCATGGCCAGCGCCGCGGCCACGCCCGCGACCAGCGCCGCGTACGTCGCCGGCGGCCGGACGAACCGGGCCAGCGCCACGGCCACCGCGACCCCGACGGTCAGCAGGGCCAACGCCGCCAGGTGCTGCCGCCACTGCCACGGCTGCGCCGCGAAGGTCAGGTACCCCGACAGCACCAGCGCCGCCGCCGTCAGCGCCACCCGCCGCCGCACGTGGTCGAACCGCGGCCCGCCGGTGAACGCCACCGCGAACAGCACCCCGATCGCCAGGTACACGACCTCCAGGTGGCGCAGCGGGAACCGGAACATCCACATGTTCGACGGGCCCACCGCGAGCAGCGCGTACACGGTGGCCACGACGAACACGCCCGAAAGCTCCCGCCACCGCTCGCGCAGCCGCCGCCAGTGCAGCCACGGCAGCAGCGGCACCAGGAACCACGCGAAGTACACGCCCGGCGTGTGCAGGCGGTAGTCCAGGTTGAACGTCCGGATCATCGGCCGGTGGCTGGGCATGCTCATCGACAGCAGGTCCGACAGCCGCGGCATGAGGATGCCGTCGCTGGCGAACCCCTGCCCGGCGCGCATGGTCACCGACGACGTCCCCAGCAGCGGCAGGTACACCAGCGGCACGAACAACGCCACCAGCCCGCCGATCAGGAACAGCTTCACCAGCGCCGGCCGGTCGCGCCGCAACCGGTTCTCCACCAGCAGCGCCCCGAGCACCACGCACACGCCCAGCAGCCCGTAGGGGTTGCCGGTGGTCACCGCGAGCGCCCCGAACAGGATCGCCCACAGCGGGCTCGCCGCGCCCCGCGCCGCCCGCCGCGCCGCCCACCACGTGTAGGGCAGCCACGCGAACGCCATCAGCCCGGCCACCCACGTCGCGGTGTCGAAGTACAGGGTGAACCCGCTGAACGGCAGCGCGATCGCGATCACCGCCGACGGCCCGCGCCCGGCGCCGTGCTCCCGGCACACCAGGTAGACGCCCAGCGCCAGCAGCGCCAGGATCTCCGACTTGACCACCAGCGCGGCCAGGGCCAGGTCGTCGAACCGGGACACCAGCACGTAGTTGCCCAGGTTGACCGGGTTCCAGATGCCGAACAGCGCCTCGGCGGGCAGGTTGCCGCCCATCCAGCCGTCGACGTCCAGCAGCGGCGGCCAGTCGCCGTCGACCAGCCGTTGACCCAGGTGGTGCCAGGTCGGCATGAACTGCACCGCGCTGTCGTCCCACACGTAGAACAACCGGTTGCGCAGGTACGGCACCTGCGCGAGCAGCACGACAGCGGCGCACACGCCGAATGCGACCAGCGGGCCCCACACCCGCCGCCGGACGAGCGTCGTCACGACGTCCGTTCCTCTTCCCTGATCGGTGGCGCGACGGGCTTCGACCGCCCGGTGAGCACCAACTGCGCGATGATGAACGTGAACGGGACCGCCACCGCCGCCGCGAGCAGGGGTGCGATCCGCTGGTTGACCGCGAACCACGTGACCAGCACGTACAGCCCCGCGGTGGTCACCGCGAAGTTGGTCGCGTTGGACAGCGGGAACAGCAGGAAGCTGCGCCAGGACGGCTTCGTGCGGAAGGTGAAGAAGCAGTTCATGAAGTACGAGCCGACCATCGCCAGCACGAACGCCGCGATGTGCGCGGCCATGTAGGGCAGCACGAGCTTGAACAGCAGGTACAGGCCGTAGTACACGCCCGTGTTGAGCACGCCGACCAGTCCGAACCGGACGATCCGGCCGAGTTTCCCGGTCACGGCGTGGACCGCTCCGAGAACGGGCCGGCCACGACCTCGCCGCGCACCTCGGCGGCGTGCTCGGGCAGCTCACGGCCCAGCGGCAGGGTCACCGGGATGTGGCCCGCGCCCGCCGACTCCTTGACCAGGAAGTGCGGCCGGCGCTTGGACTCGAAGTAGATGCGGCCGACGTACTCGCCGATCACGCCCAGGAACAGCAGCTGGAGGCCGCCCAGCACGAGCACCGCGCACATCAGCGTGACGTACCCGGGCGCGTCCACGCCGTTGCGCACGGCGTCCACCAGCACGAACACCGCGTAGGCGAACGCCAGCGCGGTCACCAGGCCGCCGAGGTAGATCGCGACGCGCAGCGGCTTGGAGTTGAACGACACGACGCCGTCGATGCCGTAGTTGAGCAGCTTGCGGAAGGTCCAGCTGCTGCTGCCGGCCGCGCGGGTGACGTTCTCGTAGTCGATCACGGCCGTGTCGAAGCCGATCCAGGCGAACAGGCCCTTGGAGAACCGGTTGTACTCGCCCAGCGACAGCAGCGCCTGCACCGCGCGCCTGCTCAGCACGCGGAAGTCGCCGACGCCGTTCTCCAGCTCCACGTCGATGACCCTGTTGATCATCTTGTAGTAGAGGCTCGACACCAGCTTGCGCAGCGTCGCCTCGCCCTTGCGGGTGCGCCGCGCGATGACCTGGTCGTAGCCCGCGCCGATCATCTCGACCATGCGGCCCAGCAGCTCCGGCGGGTGCTGGAGGTCGGCGTCCATGATCGCGACGTAGTCGCCGGTGGCGTGGCTCAGCCCGGCCAGCATGGCCGCTTCCTTGCCGAAGTTGCGGCTCAGGGCGAGGTACTTGAAGCGCGCGTCGCGCTCGGCGATGGTGCGCAGCAGGTCCAGCGTCTTGTCGGTGCTGCCGTCGTCGACCAGCAGGACCTCGAAGTCCCCGCCCAGCGGCGGGAGCACCCGGCTCAGCGCCGCGTACAGCTCCTCCAGTCCGGCTTCCTCGTTGAAGCACGGCACCACGACTGAGATGCGCACAACTCCCCTTGAACCCCTGTTGGCCGAGTACCCCTGGGACTATCGCCGGCGGTCCCCACCCATTACCGACGCCGGGCACCCGTATTGCGTTGCTTTGTCCGTCCTGGTCGTCCCGGCCGCCATTGTGTCGGTAGCCTGTCCGGCGCCGGCACGCGGGGATGGGGGGCGGCGGTTCCGATGGCACGTGCACGACCTTTGGCGGTGTTCGTCGCGCTGGTGCTCGCGCTGGTCGTGGCCTGCGCCGAACCCGCGCACGAGCCGGCCGGCGCGACCGAGGTCGCCTACCTGCAGGTGGTCGCCCACCACGACGACGACGTGCTGTTCATGAACCCCGACGTGCGCGAGGCGGTCCGGTCGGGCAAGCGCGTGATGACGGTGTTCGTCACCGCCGGCGAGGCCGAGGCCGTCGACGCGAACGGCTACTCGGCGTCGCGCCAGGCCGGGGCGCGGGCGGCGTACGCGCGGATGGCGGGCGTGCCCGACGAGTGGGACGGCGCGGCGATGGACCTGGCCGGCGGCCGGGTGGGCGAGCGCTACACGCTCAAGGCGAAACCGCAGGTCGCGCTGGTGTTCCTGAACCTGCCGGAGGACGCGGACCCCCGCGCCGACGGCGGCCGGGGCGCGCTGCGGCGGCTGTGGCAGGACCGGGCGGGCGGCGTGGTCTCCGTGGACACCCTCACCCCGACCGGCGGCAGGATGACCGAGCCGTCCACCTACACCGGCAACGCCCTGATCCGCGTCCTGGTCAAGATCATGGACGGCTTCCGCCCCACCGTGCTGCGCGTGCAGGACAGCGACCCGGACCCGGACTACCCGCAGTGGCAGCCCTGGCACGACCACCCCGACCACGTCATGAGCGCCCGGTTCGCGGAGGAGGCGGCCCGCGTCTACCAGCGCTCACCGGACCGCCCGCGCCTGGTCGTGGTCGGCTACCGCGACTACAACACCGACCGCGCCCCGGTGAACCTGAGCCCGGACCAGCAGGCCGAGAAGCTCGCCGACTTCGCCGCCTACCAGGCCCACGACCGCTACGCGGGCGGCCACCCGTCCTACGACGCCTGGCCCCGCCGCATGTACTACCGCTGGGACCGGGGAACGGCCTGGGTGGGCAGGGCCGACGACGGCCTGCGCGCGTACGCGGCCCAGGGCCGCCGCCTGCTGGGCTGGCGCCAGGTCGGCTCGGGGTGGGAGCGCTTGGGGGACCTGGGGTCGCCGGGCGGCAAGCTGGCTTTCGGTCTGTCCGTGACGAGGGGCAGGCACGGCATGACGGTGTGCGGCCGGCGCCTGGACACCCGGGACATCCGGTGCCGGGACGACCGCGGCTGGCACTCGCTGGGCAGCCCCGACCCGGGCGACCGTCGCGTGGGCACACCCGCGGCGGCGGCGCACGGGGACGGCCGCGTGACCGTGTTCGTCCGGGACGCGGGTGGTGGCATCAGCCGGTCCGAGCAGGACGCCGACGGCCGCTGGGGCGGGTGGACCAGGCTGGGCGGGTCGGGCGTGGTGGACGGCTTGGCGGCCGTGACCGGCGCGTCCGGGGTGCCGGAGGTGTTCGGGACGACGGTGGACGCGGTGGTCCACTGGGCGGGGTCGTGGGACCGGTCCTACCCGTCCACGCCGCCGGCCGGTCCGCCGAGCGTGGCGGTCGGGCCGGACGGGACGCTCACCGTGGTGCACGCGGTCGCTCAGACGGGTGAAGTTGTTCGTACTGCCCGATCGGGTGGCGGCTGGTCGCCGCCGGTGCGCGCCCCCGGTCCGGGTGGGCCGGGGCAGCCCGCCGCGGTCCACGGCCGGGACGGGGTGGTGGTCGTCGGGCGGGACGCGGCGGGGGCGGTGTCGGTGAACGGCACGTCCGTGGGCGGGCAGCCGCTGGACTACCCGACGGCGGCGGTGGACGGGAACGGCCGGGTGGTCCTCCTGGCGATCGCCGCCGACGGCCGCCTGCACACGTCGGTGGAGCAGGACGGCGGACGGTTCACGCCCTGGCAGGCGGCGGGTTAGTCGGACGTGCCGGGGGCCAGGCGGGCGCGGGCGGCGGGTCGGCCGGGGCTGGGCGCGGGCGTGGGCGGCGGGGTAGCCGGAGTTGGGCGCGGGGCGGTGCGGGCGCGAGGGGTGTGGGCGCGGGGCGGTGCGGGCGCGGGGCGGTGCGGGCGGTGGGTTAGCGGGGGTTGCCGCGTGGGCGGAGGCGGCCGGTGGGTAGGGGTGGGGCGGGTAGGCGGGGGCCGGGGTAGCCCTCCACGCGGCCGAAGCGGTCCGACTCCGACTGCCACTCGTCGCGGAACCGGGCGATCTCGTCGTGCGTGCGGCCCACGAAGTTCCACCACATCACGATCTCCTCGCCGAACGGCTCGCCGCCCAGCAGGACCACGCGGGCCGGCTCGTCCGAAGGGTTGGTCAGGTGGAGGGCGTCCGCGCCGGTCGCCGTGCAGCCGAGTTCACCGCGCCCGAGGCGGGTGCCGTTGAGGGTGGGAGCGCCCTGGTCCACCAGGACGCCGTGCTCGTGGGCCGGGTTCACGGTCAAGGTCAGATCCGCGCGCGGGGCCAGGACCAACTCCGCGCCCAACAACGGGCTGAAGGTGTCCACCGGGGACGTCTCACCGCACAGGGTGCCCAGGAACACCCGCACCACCGCGCCCTGAACCTCGACGGGCTCGGGGGCGTGGTGCTGGAAGTTCCGCGGGGCGTCGCGGTGGCGGTCCGGCAGGGCGATCCACAGCTGGACGCCGTGCAGGACCGCGGTGTCCGCCGTGGACACCTCGGAGTGGCAGATGCCGGCGCCACCGGTCATCAGGTTCAGCTCGCCGGGGCGGACCACGGCGTGCACGCCCAGGCTGTCCCGGTGTTCGATCTCGCCGGTGAACAGCCAACTCGCCGTTTGCAGACCGGTGTGGGGGTGCGGGGCGACGTCCATGCCGCCGGTCCGCGACACGTCGTCGGGACCGTAGTGGTCGGCGAAGCACCACGCGCCGATCATGGTCCGGTCGCGTTGGGGCAGCGTGCGGCGGACCGACATCGCCCGGGGACCGCCCAGCGGCACGTCGCGCGGCGTCAGGACCTCCACCGGCCGGTGCGCCGACGTGCTGCCGCACACCAGTTCAACCGGTGCCGCTTCGACGTTGCTCATGATCGGACCACGCGCATGATGCCGATCAGCCCATCGTAGAGAAAGTGCGGTGATGCGTTGGCGGCTCGCCGACGCCAACCCCGCCCGGGTTCGTGGCGTCGGAGCGGGGGGAAGGGCCCGTTCCGGCGGGCCCTTCGCGCTACTTCTGGTTGATCCGCAGCATGTTGCCGGACGGGTCGCGGAACGCGCAGTCCCGGACGCCGTAGGGCTGGTCCATCGGCTCCTGGAGGACCTCGCCACCGGCCGCGCGGACCCGTTCGAAGGTCGCGTCGACGTCGGAGGTCGTGAAGATCACCCCGCGCAGCAGGCCCTTGGCCAGCAGTTCGGCGGCGGCGTCCCGGTCGGCGGCGGTGGCGTTGGGCGTGGCGACGGCGGGTTCGAGCACGATGTCCAGGTCGGGCTGGTCGGGCGACCCGACGGAGACCCAGCGCATGCCCTCGAAGGAGACGTCGTTGCGCACCTCCAGGCCGAGGGCGTCCCGGTAGAAGGCGAGGGCCTTGTCGTGGTCGTCGACCGCGATGAAGCAGGTGGAAACCTTGATGTCCATGCCGGTCACGCTACGACCGGGGGTCGGGTTTCGCTTCTCCGTTCCTGATCGGTCGCAGGTACATCTTGGCGACGCACGCCGGGATCGCCGCCCCGTCCTCGTGGTCCCGGGCCCGGTAGGCGCTGGGGGACTCGCCGACCAACTCGGTGAACCGGGTGCTGAACGACCCCAGCGACGTACAGCCGACCGCGAAGCACACCTCGGTCACCGACAGGTCGCCCCGCCGGAGCAACGCCTTGGCCCGCTCGATCCGCCGGGTCATGAGGTAGCTGTAGGGCGTCTCACCGAAGGCGGCCCGGAAGCTGCGCGAGAAGTGGCCGGGGGACATGAGGGCGACCTTGGCCAGGGCGGGCACGTCCAGTGGTAGGGCGTAGTCCCGGTCCATGGTGTCGCGGGCGCGCCTGAGCCGGACTATGTCGTCCAACGGCACCCGAGCACGCTCTTTCACGCTCTTACGATCTCATAGGTGCGCCGGAGGGCTCTCAAGAGCGAAGAGCGAAAGATCAAAAGCTAAAAGCGGCGCTCGCCGCGCGGCAGGCCCCCGGGGGTGGAAGGGCGTCGGTTCGTTCCCCGTACGGCCTGCCGGAGGCAACCACGCTTCACCGTTCTTGGCAACCGGTGGAGCGTGGTTGCCAAGAACGGTGAAGCGTGGTTGGGCTGCGCCCAGGCCGTACGGGGAACGAACCGAGGCCCTTCCTGTGGCTTGGCAGCCCAGGGGAAGGCTTGGCGCGCTTCGTGTGGTTAGAAGGTGGCTAGGAAGTGGTTTCGGAAGGTGTCCATTGGCCATATCGGGCTTGACTGGGTGGGTCGCAGGCCGTTGGTCCAAGCCCAGTTGGCGGCTCGTTCCACCAATCCCGCGTCGCGGGTTACCAAGGTGATCGGGACGTCTCGGGAAGTGCTTGCGCCGGTCACCACGTGGGCCGGTTGGTGGTCGCCCAGGAACAGCAACACCAAGTCGTCATCCCCGTGCTCTTCCACGTAGGACACCAGCGCCTTGATCGAGTATTCCACCGACCGCGCGTAGTCGGCTCGGACCTCCCGCGGATCGCGGCTGAAGATCGTTTCCGGGGCCGCCTCGCCCGAGGTCATCTCGTTGTAGATGGAACCGTCGCCCAGCGCGTCCCAAGGGACCATTCGTGGCAGCGGGGACCAAGGTGCGTGCGACGTCACCAAAGGGATGGTGGCCATGACTGGGTCGTTGCCCTTCAATCGGGTGAACGCCGCCAAGGTGAACTGGTCCGGTGTTGTCGCGTACCCGAACCGTGGACCCCGGTACCCCAGTTCGTCGGCCGCGTACACGCAGTCGTAGCCGAAGAACGCGCCCTCCGGCCACGCCCGGGTGATGCCCGGCATGACGCCGACCGTCCGCCAACCCGCCCGCCGGAACGCCCCGTTCAACGTCAACCGGTCGCTGCCCACCAACGTCCGGTACCGCTGCTGGTTGTCCACCCACAGCCCGGACAACAGGGTCGCGTGCGCTAGCCAGCTCCCGCCGCCGGTCGTCGAGGACGTCAGGAACCCGCTGCGCGACTCGAACCCGACGGCACCCAGCCGCCGCGTGCCCTCGTCCAACACCCGTGCCACGCCGGGGTCGTCCACCGCGACCCGACCGTAGCTCTCCACGAAGACCACCAGGACGTCCTTGCCCCGCAACGAGGTCAGCAACCGGTCACCGGGGACGTCCCGGAACGCGTCGACCGACGCCGCCTCCGCGAACGCCTCCCGGTCGGCCAGCCCCGCCCGAACCTGCCGCGCGTGCTCGTAGACGAAGGCCGCCGTGCTGTCCGACGCCACCGGCGCCCCGGGCACGGCGAACGTGATCCACCCGACCGCCGACGCGGCCACCACCCGGGTCGTCACGAGCCGCCGCCGCACGGCGATCCGGCTCACCCGCTGCACCGCCAGCGCGGTGATCCCGACCAGGCCCAGGGCGACCGCCACCGCGCCCGCGACCGCCGCGACCGCCGCGACCGGCCCGGCCGTCACCGCCACGAAATCGACAGCCGGCTCGAACATCGGCCAGTCCAGCACCAGGTCGAACGGTCGGTACAGCACCAGGTCGAACCCGATGTCCAGCACCTTCACCACCGCGACGACCCCGAGCGCGACCCCGCCGACCCCGGCCACCGCCCACCGCCACCGGCCCGGCACGGCCAGCACGAGCATCACCCCGAGCAGGCCCTCCACCGGGACCCGCAGGAACGCGCTCGTCGTGAACTGGTCGAGGTCGCCCGGTGCGACCAGCGCGAACAGCACCAGCAGCGCCGCCGCCGCGCTCACGGGACCGCGCCTCGCGCGCCCCGCCGGCAAGAACTCGTCCACCTCCGGGACAACGCGAGACGGGTGCACCCGGTTCAGACCTTCCCCTACGGTGGGCCGCGTGACCCGCCCCCACGTCCTGCTCAGCGTCGCCGTCAGCGTGGACGGCTACATCGACGACGGGTCCGCCGACCGGTTCCCGCTGTCCAACGCCGAGGACTTCGACCACGTCGACCGCCTGCGCGCCGAGTCCGACGCCGTCCTGGTCGGCGCGGAGACCCTGCGCCGCGACAACCCGCGCCTGCTCGTCTACAGCGCCGACCGTCGAGCCGACCGGGCCGCGCGCGGCGCGCCCGAGTACCCGCTCAAGGTCACCGTCACCGGCAGCGGCGACCTCGACGCGGACCTCCTGTTCTGGCACTGCGGCGGGGACAAGCTCGTCTACACCACCGACCACGCCCGCCCGCGCGCCGTACGGGCGCTGGGCGACCTGGCGACCGTCGTCGCGCTCGGCGACCGCCTCGACTTCGGCCGCCTGGTGGACGACCTCGGCGCGCGCGGCGTCGGGCGGCTGATGGTGGAGGGCGGTGGGCGCGTGCACACCGCCTTCCTCGCCGCCGGGCTGGCCGACGAGGTCCGCATCGCCGTCGCGCCCCTGTTGATCGGCCGGGCCGACGCGCCGCGCTTCCTGCACCCGGCACGGTTCCCGGGTGGTCCCGCGCGGCGCTTCCACCTCGCCGACGTGACCCGGCTCGGCGACGTCGCCGTCCTGCGCTACTTCCCGAAGACCTGAGCCGCCAAGGCCTTCACCGTGTCGCGCCGCAGCACCGCGACCACCAGCGCGACCAGGCCCAGCACCGCCGGCAGCCGGGCGCCCTCCGCACTGTCCAGGATGAACAGCTCGGTCGAGACCGCGCCGACCATCACCCCGAACAAGCCCAGCGCCGCGACCCCGCACAGCCGGGGGAGCAGCAACCCCAGCGCGCCGGCGATCTCCAGCGTCCCGGTCACGTAGCGCAGCCACTGGCCGAAGCCGATGTCGTCGAACTTCTTCACGAACCCCTCCCCGAACAGCAGCCACCCGCTGTAGAGGAAGTAGGCGGCCAGCGCGAGCCGCAACGCCCACACGACGACGTTGCCCACCTTCACCGGAACCGACGCGGCCTGGTCAGACACGGGCACTTCCCTTCACCGGCGCGGCCCCCACGACCGCGCGAACCCTGTTCCGCCACAACCACCGCACGTCGCGGCCGAACGACCACACCAGGGCGGCCAGCGCCAGCGCCACCAGCGCCCACGCGAACGCCGTCACCCCGGCGGCGGCGACCACCAGCAGGACGCCCTGCAGCGCCGCCACGGTCTTGCGCGCGAAGCTCGGCGGCAGCTCCCCGCGCAACCACGGCGCCACCCACGACGCCGCCACGAACAAGTACCGCATCGCGCCGATCGCCAGCGCCCACGGCCCGAACACCAGCGCGGCGTGCACGCTGAGCACCAGGATCAGGAACGCGTCGACCTCCATGTCGAACCGCGCGCCCAACGCCGAGGCCGTGCCCGTCCGGCGCGCCACCCGACCGTCCACGAAGTCGCCGACCAACGCGACCGCCGCCAGGCCGACCACCACGGCGGGCGTGGCGGTCTGGTCGGCGACCAGGGCGGTCACCGCGCCCACCAGGAGGCCCCGGGCCAGCGTCACGCGGTCGGCGGGGCCCGGCGCGCGGACCCCGGCCCGCGCCATCGCCGCACCCAGCAGCACCCACGTGGCCAACCCGTAGGCCAGGCCGGCGAGCCAGCCCGCGCCGCCCAACCCGATCGCGCCGTCGAGCGCGGCGAGCAGGAGGACCTGGCCGCCCGCCCACGCGGCCCGTTCCGGGACGGCCGGCGCGGCGGTGTGCTGAAGTGTGCTCATCGTGCCCCTCGGTCGGTTTTCGGAGGTTGCTGGATGACACGCTCCGCGAGGGCGGTTTGGTTCACCGGACCGGGTGACAGCGAGATCCGCCCGGTGGACGTGCCCGACCCCGGGCCCGACGACGTGCTGGTCCGGACGCTGTTCAGCGGCGTCAGCCGGGGCACCGAGACGCTCGTCCTGCACGGCGGGGTGCCGGCCAACCAGCACGCGGTGATGCGCGCCCCGTTCCAGGAGGGCGACTTCCCGTGGCCGGTGAAGTACGGCTACCTCAACGTCGGCGTGGTCGAGCAGGGCCCGCCGGACCTGCTCGACCGGCCGGTGTTCTGCCTCTACCCGCACCAGACGCACTACGTGGTCCCCGCGTCCGCCGTGACCCCGGTGCCGCCGACCGTGCCGCCGGAACGGGCGGTGCTCGCCGGCACCGTCGAGACCGCCGTGAACGCCCTGTGGGACGCCCGACCGCTGGTCGGCGACCGGGTCGCGGTGGTCGGCGGCGGCATGGTCGGCTGCGCGGTGGCCGCCCTGCTGGCCGACTTCCCGGGCGTGCGGGTGCAGCTCGTGGACACCGACCCGGCCCGCGCGTCGGTCGCCGCCGCCCTCGGGGTCGGGTTCGCCGGGCCGGCGGACGCCCGCGCCGGCCTCGACCTGGTCGTGCACGCCAGCGCGGCCGAGGCGGGCCTGGAGACCGCGCTCGGGCTGCTCGCGCCGGGCGGCACGGTGGTGGAGCTGAGCTGGTACGGGTCGCGGCGGGTCGCCGTGCCGCTGGGGGAGCACTTCCACTCGCGGCGGCTGACCGTGCGCGGCAGCCAGGTCGGCGCCCTCGCCCGCCCGGACCGCACGTTCGGCGAGCGCATGGCCCTCGCCCTGGACCTGCTCGCCGACGCCCGGTTCGACGCGCTGATCAGCGGCGAGACCGCGTTCGAGGACCTGCCCGCCGCGCTGGCCCACCTGCCCGCGCTGTGCCGGCGCGTTCGGTACGGTGCCGGGACATGATCACCCTGGCGACGACCGAGGACGTCCGGGCGCGCGGCGCGGCGGTCGCGGTGCTCCCGGTGGGCAGCTTCGAGCAGCACGGCCCGCACCTGCCGCTGGCCACCGACACGATCATCGCGTGCGCCATCGCCCGGGGGCTGGCCGACGCCTACCCGGTCCAGCTGCTGCCGCCGATCACCATCTCCTGCTCCCACGAGCACGCCGACTGGCCCGGCACGGTCAGCATCTCGGCGCGCACCCTGCACTCGGTCATCATGGACGTGGCCGAGTCCCTGCGCGGTCTCCCGCTGGTCATCGTCAACGCCCACGGCGGCAACTACGTGCTGTCCAACGTGGTGCAGGAGTCGCGGCGGATGGCGCTCTACCCGACCTCGGCGGACTGGGCGGAGGCGCGCGCGGCGGCCGGCGTCGAGACCCCGTCGGCCACCGACATGCACGCCGGCGAGATCGAGACGTCGATCCTCCTGCACGCCCACCCCGAGGTCGTCCGCCCCGGGTTCGAGACCGCCGACCACGTCGCCGACGACCGGCGGCACCTGCTCACCACCGGGATGGCGGCCTACACGTCCTCGGGCGTGGTCGGCCGGCCGTCCCGCGCGTCAGCCGACAAGGGCCGGGACCTGCTCGCGGCGCTGGTCAGCGGCTTCGCGCGGCACCTGGCGACGCTGTAGCAGCGGGACGACCCCCGGCAGGCCCGCCGCGAACGCCAGCACCCCGTAGACCACGGCGGTGGTGACGCCGAGCGCCGCGCCCAGCCCGGTCGCGCCGAACGCCACCGCCAGGAACGCCTCGCGCGGCCCGAACCCGCCGACGTTGACCGGGATCGCCATCACCACCAGCGCCGACAAGGCCAACGGGACCAACTCGTCGAGCGGGGCCGACACCCCGGCCGTCCGGGCGGCGACCAGGAACAACGTGACGTGGCCGGCGGTGGTGGCGAGGGAGAACCCGACCACCCGTGCCGACAGCACCTCCCTGGCCCGCCGCCACAGGCCGAGCGCGACGATCCCCGCGACCACCCCGGCGACCAACACGGGCTGATCCGGCATCCCGGGCACGTCGACCGGCCACAGCGCCAGGGCGGCCACGGCGGAGACCACCAGCACGACCTGACCGGCGACCCGCTCGACCACGACGGCCCGCAGACCTCGCTTGACGTCCCCAGCCTTGCGTCCGTGCTCGACCGCCCGGTGCACGTCCCCGAGGACCCCGGCAGGCAGCACGGCGTTGAGGAACAGCCCCCGGTAGTAGTCGCCGACCGCCGTGCGGACCTCGATCGCCAACCCCATCCCGCGCGCCACCTCGCACCACCGCAAGGCGCTGAACAGCGTGGTCACGGCACCGATGAGCAGCGCCGCCCCGACCGACCACCACTCGACGGCCCGGACCCCGTCCAGGAACGCGCCCGCGCCGACCTTGGCCCCGAGCGCCCCCAGCACCACGACCGCCAGGCCGACCCGCACGACGCCTTTCACGGCACCGCCAAGAGGTCCACGTGGTGCACCACGGCCCGCGCCGCCTGCCGTCGCCGCCGGTACGCCTCCGCCTCGCCGGTCAGCCCGGGTTCCTGCTCGCACGCCGCCTCCACCCACCCGCGCAACCACTCCCGGCACAACGCGCCCGGCCCGAGCCGCCACGGACTGGGCCGGGTCTGCACCGACGCGCCCAGCCGTTCGAACGCCTCGACGGCCACCGCCGCCGCGTCCGGCCCCAGCAGCCCGTCGCGCCGCTGGTGGGCGTTGAAGGCGTCCCGGAAGCGGGCGTCGAGCGGCTCGGCCGGGTCCAGTTCGACCCGACCCACGACCGACAGCGTGAACAGCGCGGGCACACCGGCTCCGACGCAGGCGGCGGCCAACGCGTTCACCTGGTCGCGGGTGAGCAGGTCCAGCAACGCCGACGCGGTCACCAGCGACGCGCCCGCCAGGTCCGCCGCGCGCAACGCGGTCAGGTCGCCCAACCGCGTCTCGACCGACACGCCGCTCAAGGACGCACCCGCCAGGTCCAGCAGGCGCGGGTCGCGGTCGTGCAGCACCCAGTGCTGCGCGCCGCCGAGTCGCGCGGAGAGCCACCGCCCCATCGATCCCGTTCCACACCCCAGGTCACGGATGACGGGCACGCCGCGGTTCACCACCAGGGCACGCGCCCGGTCGGCGAGTTCGGTCGAACGTGCCGCCGCGTCGGCGTCTTCCCGCAGGGCCAGCCACTCGGGCGCGAATCCGGTCATGCGCGCAGACTAGCCAGCACCACCCCCACGCCCGTGACCGTTTCGTCCCAGGTGGACAGCTCCGCCCGCCGCGCCGACGCCGCCGCGCGCAGCCGTGCCCGCAGGTCGGCGTCCTCGAACCACCGGCGCAGCGCCGCGGACCACGCCGGCACGTCACCGCCGGGCAGCAGCAGGCCGCCGGTCCCCAGCGCGTCCGGCACCGCACTGGCCATGACCGGGATGCCGCGCGCCAACGCCTCGGTCACCACCATCCCGTACGTTTCGGCCCGCGACGCCAGCACGAACAGGTCGGCGGCGGAGTACCGCCGCTCCAACGCGTCCCCGGACAGCGGTCCCGTCCACTCGAACCGGTCCGCACAGGACCCCGCCGACTCCCGGACGGCGGCCGAGTACGCCGGATCCGGCGCGGGCCCGACGACCGCGCACGTCCACGGGTGGTCCGAAACCGCCGTCAGCGCTTTGATCAGCACGTCATGGCCCTTGCGAGGGGTGATCGACGCGACGGTGAGCAGCCTCGACACCCCGTCGGTGCCGGGCGCCACGGCTGTCCGGTCGACCCCGGGCGGCACCACGTGCACACGGGACAGCCCGTGGTGTTCGGCCAGGCGCGTCGCGGCGGCCGGGCTGGTGGCGATGACCGCCGCCACCGCGCGCAGGCACCGGCCCTCGGCGGCGTCCAGCCGGGCGGCCACCTCGGCGGGCAGTCCCGTTTCCGCGGCCAGCGGCAGGTGGACCAGGACGGCCACCTTGAGCCGCTCGGTGTGCGGCACCACGACTTCGGGGACGCCGCAGGCGACCAGACCGTCGATCAGGACGACCGCGCCGTCCGGAACGGCGCGCAGGGCCCGGTCCAGGGCGGCTCGGGCGTTGTCGTCGGGGTGCGGCCAGGTGCCGGGGACGAGCACGTCCCGCAGGCCCGAGCCGGCCGACACCCGCCGGTCGTAGGCGTTCCCGCCGCTGGGCGCGGCCGGGTCGTCCACGCCGGCGGGCAGCACGAACCAGCAGGTCACAGCGCCCGCTCGTAGCTCGCCCAGGCCACGTGCGACTCGTGCACGGTGACCTCGACCCCGCTGAGCCCGAGCGCTCCCGGGCCCAACGCGCCGGCGTGGACGCGGTCGGCGAGCCTGTCGGCGATGTGCCGGGCGAGGAACTCCGTCGAGGTGTTGATCCCGGCGAACTCGGGCACCTCGTCCAGGTTCCGGTAGTTCAGTTCCGCCAGCACCGCGCCGAGTTCGCGGGTGGCCAGTCCGATGTCGACGACGATGCCGTCCGGGTCGAGGTCGGGTCGTTTGAACCGGGCGTCCACCACGAACGTTGCTCCGTGCAGGCGTTGCGCCGGACCGAACACCTCGCCGCGGAAGCTGTGGGCGACCATCACGTGGTCGCGGACGGTGATGCTGAACAGGGTGACCTCCACGAGGTGAGCGGGTTACGGTGCAACCACGCCCGAGCGTAACGACCGCGCGGACGAAGGGACCGGATGCACGAGCAGGCTTTCCGCGACGAGGACGTCGCCGAGTCCGACCTGGTGACACGCAGGGGGACGTTCCGAGCCGTGGCGTTCCGCGCCGACGGCCACGAGCACATGGCCCTGGTGCACGGCAAGACGAGGATGCGGGAACACGTGCTCGTGCGCGTGCACTCGGAGTGCATGACCGGTGACATCTTCGGTGCGATGCGGTGCGAGTGCGGCGACCAGTTGGACGCCGCACTGGACAACATCGTCCGCGAGGGCAACGGGGTCCTGGTGTACCTGCGGGGCCACGAGGGGCGGGGCATCGGGTTGGTGGAGAAGGTCCGGACGCACGTCCTGCAGGACGAGCGCGGCCTGGACACCCTGGACTCCGCGACCGCCCTGGGCCTGCCGGTGGACGTGCGCGACTACACGGCGGCGGCACGGGTGTTGCGCCACCTGAGGGTCCGGTCGGTCCGCCTGATGTCCAACAACCCGGACAAGATCAAGGCGTTGGAGCACCACGGCATCCGGGTGACCGCCAGGGTCCCGTTGCTGGCCCCGCCGAACCCCCACAACATCGGCTACCTGGCGGCCAAGCGCGACCGCCTGGGCCACGACCTGCCCCAGCTCGACGGCGCCGCCGAGGCCGGGGCCCCCGGGCGGCTGTCGAGCTGACCGGCGGCGGTCAGTGGTCGGAGGCGAGGGAGCGGCTGATGTAGTGGGCGCTGAGCGTGGCGAAGATGTACGCCTGCAACACCTGGATGAACGCTTCGAGCAGGGTGATGCCGATCGCGAACAGGAAGCTGATCAACGACACCGGCTTGAGCAGCGGCCCCGCGTGCAGCAGCAGGAATTCGCCGCCCAGCACGAACACCATGACCAGCAGGTGGCCCGCGAACATCGCCGCGAACACCCGGATGGCCAACGTGAGCGGGTCGAAGAAGAATTTCAGGATGACTTCGGTGGGGATCAGCAGACCCCACAGCACCGGTTTCGGCACACCCGGCACGATGAACTGGTTGCGCAGGTAACCCTTCAAGCCGTGCCGCTTGATGCCCACGTAGTGGTACACCGGGAACACCAGCAGGAAAGCCAACGCCATCGGGAAACCGATGTGGGCCATCGTCGGGAACTGCACCAGCGGGACGATGCCGAAGATGTTGTTCACCAGCACGAAGCAGAACAGCGTGAGGATGAACGGCACGTACGGCTGGAAGTCCTGCGCGCCGATGCGTTCCCGCGCGATGGTGTTGCGGCCCAGGTCGTAGACCGACTCGGCGGCGAACTGGAACCTGCCCGGCACCAGCGCGAGCTTCCGCGTGGCGGCCAGGAAGAAAGCGGCGATGATCACCACCGAGAGCACGACGAGCACCATCGGTTTGGTGACCCACCCGAAGATCGCGGGTGGGAAGAAGTCCGCCACGCCGGGCGGTGTGAAGGTGTTGTCGGCCATTGGGCGTTCCCCCCGTCCAAGGTCTTGACGCGGACCTTACCGGATCTGCTTTCCTGCGGCGCAAGGGGGTTCGGCGGATTTCGCGAATGGCGATGGAAACCTCCCGCGGGGTGAGGTCCGCGAGATGTTTTCCATTCGCGGGGTAGAGTCGCGTTGGACCGACCGGGTGAACGAGGGGGATGGCTGTGGAGATCCGTCGGGGCGGCTTGGCCGACCTGGCGCCGGTGCTGGCGATGCTGGACGGCGCGGTGGAGTGGCTGGGCGCGCAGGGGCGCACGGGGCAGTGGGGGACCGAGCCGTGGTCCACCAACCCCGACCGGGTCGAGAAGATCACCGCCAAGCTGCGGGACGAGACCGTGTGGATCGCGGAGGTGGACGGGGAGCCGGCGGGCGCGCTGACCCACTCCGAGCGGCCGATGGAGTACGTGCCGCCGGTCGAGGAGCCGGAGCTCTACATCAGGCTGCTGGTGACCTCCCGCGAGCACGCGGGCAAGGGCGTCGGCAGCGCGCTGCTCGACCACGCCCGTGCGCAGGCGCGGGCACAGGGCGTCGACCTGGTCCGCGTCGACTGCTACGCGGGCGGTGACGGTCGGCTCGTGGAGTACTACAAGCGCAACGGTTTCCAGCCCGTGCAGACTTTCCTGGTCGGCGAGTGGCCGGGGCAGTTGTTGGCCGACCGGGTGGGACGCCGCTGAGTGACCGCGCGTGTACGCGGCGTTTTTGTTGCGGTACAGGGGTTTTCGACCCCGGTTGAGCCGTACGGCCACGGCGTGATGGGCCGGTCGGGTGCGCGGAAACCGTTGCCGCTTCGCGCATCCGCAGTGTCGGGACGCCCGGGGTCGCGCGCTGCCCGGAGCGGGCCGGATCGTCGCCAATCCTGGTGGGACCCGAGCGGTCTGAGGAGTGGCGATGGCGGTCCTGGTGTTGGGGCGGCCCGCGGTGCGGGGCGGTGGTGTCACGCGGCACCCGGCGCGGCGGATGGTGCGGATCCTGTTGGGGGTGCTGGCGGTCCGGGCCAACCGGGCGCTGCCGCTGGAGTGGGTGGTCGACGCGCTGTGGCCGGACAAGCCGCCGCCCTCGGCCGCCGCGAACGTCCGCACGCACCTGGCGGAGCTGCGCCGCATCCTGGCCAACCTCGCGCCCGGCGGGCCGTGCATCGTCACCTCCCGCGACGGGTACGTGCTGGCCGCCGCGCCGGACGCCGTGGACGTCACGCGGTTCCAGCGGCTGGTGCGGGAAGGGCGTGAGCTGCGCGCGCACGGCGAGAACGCCGCCGCCGCGCACTCGTTGGAGCACGCGGTGGGGTTGTGGCGCGGCCCGGTGATGGCCGGGTTGCCGGTGCCGGACGTGGTGCGCCCGGACGTGACCGTGCTGGAGGAACAACGGGTCTGCGCCATCGAGGACCTCGCGGAAGTCCGCCTGGCACTGGGGTTGCGGGCCGAGCTGGTCGCCGCGCTGGCGGGCCTGGTGGTCGAGTACCCGTTGCGGGAACGGCTGTGGCGGCTCCTGGTGGCCGCGCTGGCCGCGTCCGGTCGGCGCAGCGAAGCCCTGGCGGTGTACCGGCGGTTGGTCCGGGTGCTGGAGGTGGAGTTGGGCGTGGCGCCCAGCGCCGCCACGACGTCGCTGTACGAGGCGGTCCGCGACGGGCGCGCCTGACCGCCGGGCGACCACTTCCGCGTGTGCGCTCCCGTGTGCATCCCATTTCTACACTCGCCGCTCCTGTCCACGGAAGGAGTTCGGATGACGACCGCACTGCTCGAAAGCGCCGAGGAACTGGTGGCCCGCTGGCGCGCGGGGCTGGACGACGTCGACAACCCGGCCGGCCCGCTGTTCGCCAACGGCGAGTTCGCCGAGGGCGACATCGTGGCGTGCAACCCGCCCGGCAGCCGCTGTTCGTCCTGCACGGCGTCCCGTCCGGTGTACTGCTGCTGACCGGACATGACTGGTGACGAGGTCGGCGAACTCGACCGGACCCTGGATTGGCTGATCGGTCCCGCGGTGGACCGGTTGGCCCGCTGCCTGGCCGAGGTCGCCGACCTCGGCGCCGCCGAAGCGGGCGCCGTGCTCGCCGCGACCCGCGACGTGCTGCTGGACGTGGTGCGGCGCAAGGTGATCCGCGTGCTCGTGCTGGAACTGAACGCCGCCCGCGTCACCGGCCGGCTGCGCGCGCCGGACCCGGCGGGCCGCTGGTCTGAGTTCCTGGACACCGCCGCGCGGCCCGCGTTCTGGCACGACCTCACCCGCCACTACCCGAACCTGGTCACCCGCCTGCGCGCCACCGTCGACAACCGGGTCGACGCGATCCACGCGATGGTCCGGCGGTTCGCCGCCGACCGCCACCGCCTCGACGCGCTGCTGGGGGCGCGGGCGGGCGAGCTGCTCAAGGTGGAGTTCGGCGCGGGCGACAGCCACCACGGCGGCCACACCGTGACCCTGGTGCACTGCACCGGCGGCACGGTCGTCTACAAGCCCCGGCCGATGCGGGTGGACGAACGCCTGGCCGAGCTGCTGGCCGTGCTGACCGACGGCGACGAGCACCCGATCCGCGTGCCCGGGGCGCTGGTGCTCGACGGGTACGGCTGGGCCGAGCACGTCGCCCACCGGTACTGCGCCTCCGACGCCGAGCTGGACCTGTTCTACCGCAACCTGGGGCACTGGCTGGCCGTCATGCGCCTGGTCGCGGGCACGGACCTGCACGCGGAGAACATCATCGCCTGCGGCCCGGTGCCGGTCGTGGTGGACTGCGAGAGCGTCTTCACGCCCCGGCCGCCGCACCCGCCGACCGGCGCGGGCGAGGCCACCGACCTGGTCGCCGAGCAGCTCAACGGGACCGTGCTGCGCACCGGCCTGCTGCCCGGTCGCGGCGCGGGCCTGGGGTGGCGCGGCGTGGACGGCTCGGCGATGGGCGGCCTGCCCGGCGAGCAGCCCGACATCGGCCTGCCCGACCTGGTGGGCGCGGGCACCGACTCCGCGCGCGTGGCGATCGTGCCGTCCCAGCCGCCGCCGACCCGCAACCTGCCCAGCCCGCAACCCCACCTGGCCCGTCACTGGCCGCGCGTGGTCGCCGGGTTCGACGAGATGGCCGGCCGCATCACGGCGCTGGACGGGCAGGGCCGGCTGGAACCGCTGCTGGCCACGTTCGCCGACTGCGTGGTGCGGGTGATCGTGCGGGACACCGAGTCCTACACCGAGCTGGCGCGGATGCTGTGGCACCCGGCCGGCCTGCACGACCAGGACGCCGCCGAGCGCAAGGCACGGGCGCTGCTGGCGCGGCACTCGATCAACACGCGCGGGCCGGGCGACCCGGACGTGCACGCGGCCGAGGTCGCGGAGCTGCTGGTGGGCGACATCCCGGTGTTCACCACGACGCCCGCCGAGGGCTGGCTGCACACGCCGGGCGGCCTGGTGTGCGGTCCGCGGGTGGACCAGGTGGCGCTGGCCCTGCACAACTGGCGGACGGCGGACTTCGCGCTGGAACGCCGGGTCACGCACGCGGCCCTGGTCAGCGCCTACCTCAACCAGGGCGCCGAACCCGATCTCGGGCGCATGTCCGCGGGCGTCGCCGTGTCCGATGTGGACGTTCGGCGGCGGCGGTCGGCGGCGCGGTTGCTGGGCGAGCTGTCGGCGGAGGCGGTGCGCGGGAGTGACGGCACGGCCACGTGGTTCGCGCCGATCCTGGACCGGTCCGGTTGGCAGACCACACCGTTGACGCCGGACCTGTACGGCGGGACGTTGGGCGTGGCGGTGCTGCTCGCGGCGTACCGGCGGGAGGTGTCGGCGGGGCGCGCCGACGCCGTCGAGGGTGTGCCGGAACTGCTGGACGGCACCGTGCGCACGGCCCGGTTGACGCAGAAGTGGTGGGCGGCGCAGGCCGAGCACACGCGTCGGCGGCCCGACCCGGCGGGCGGGTACATCGGCCTGGGCTCGCAGCTCTGGTGCTGGCTGACCCTGGACCGGCTCGGGCTGGACTGCGTGGAGGACGCGCTGTTCCTGGCCCGGCAGGTGCCCGCCGCGCTGGACGCGAGCGAAGGTCCGGACCTGGTGGTCGGCACGGCCGGGGCGATCGTGCCGTTGCTGGCGCTGGCCGAGCGGACCGGCGATGCCCGGTGGACCGCGTTGGCGTTGCGGGCCGGCGACAAGCTCGCCGGGGACGCGGTGCGCGACGGGGGTGTCGTGCGGTGGCCCGCGCCGAACTTCCCGGGCGGCATCGGCGGGTTCGCGCACGGGGCGACCGGGATCGGGTGGGCGCTGGCCCGACTCGGCGCCGCGACGGGGGAGCGCCGGTTCGACGGGCTCGTGGAGGGCGCGGCGGCGTTCGAGGAGACCTGGTACAGCGCCGAGAGGCAAGCGTGGATGGACCCGCGCGAGCCGGACACCGTCGCGGCGGCCTGGTGCCACGGCGCGATCGGCGTGGGGCTGGCGGCGGCCGACGTGCCGGCGCTGGGCGAGCGGGACGTGCTGCGGCGGGCGGCGTCCTCGGCGTGGCGGGACGGCCTGGGCTGGACGCACACGCTGTGCCACGGTGACACCGGCGTCTGGGAGCTGCTCACCACCGCGCTGGCGGCCGGGGTCGCGCCAGAGGGGCTCGACCGGGCGACGCTGGACGCGACCGTGCTGGGCAGCCTGGAGGCCAACGGCGTCACCACGGGCCTGGCGCGCGAGGTGTACTCGCCGAGCATCATGTCCGGGTCGGGCGGGGTGGCCTACCAGCTGCTGCGCATGCACCCGGAGTGCGACCTGCCGTCCGTGCTGCTGCCGGGCGGGGCCGGATGAGCGAACCCGATCCGCGCGACGGCAACCTGGTCACCCCGCACTGGCAGCTCGACGACTCGGCGGCCACCCGGCGCGGCCTGCGCGGCGTGCCGGCGGCCACCTGGCCGGTGCTGGGCACGATCTGGCGGGCCGCGCCCGGTGCGGCGGTGGCGGTCGCGGTCATGCAGGTCGTGTCCGGGCTCGCGGCGGCGTTCGGGCTGTTCGCGACCACCGGCGTGCTGACGCAGCTGCTGGCGTCCGGGCCGACGACCGAGCGGGTGGTCGCCGCGCTGCCGGACCTGCTGCTGGTGGGTGCCGCGTTCGGGTTGCGCGGCGCGATGGACGTCGGCGTCGCGCTCGCCCACGCCCGGATCACGCCGTCGGTGCGGCGCGTCGCCGAGGAACGCCTGTACGCGGCGAGCCTGGGCGCGGACCTGGCGGCGTTCGACGACTCCGAGTTCTACGACCGGATGCACCGCGCCCGTGACCGGGGGCTGTTCTTCCTGGAACGCGCGGCGGACAACCTGGTCGAGCTGGTCGGGTCGGTGATCGGGATCGCGGCGGCGGCGGGCAGCCTGGCGTTGCTGCACCCCGTGCTGCTGCCGGTGCTGTTGCTGGCGGTGCTGCCGGACGGGTGGGCGGTGCAGCGGGCGGCGCGGTTGGCGTACGCGAGCGTGGGCCGCACGGTCGTGCTGGACCGGCGGGTGCAGATGGTGTCCGACCTGGCGACCGAACGGGAGCCTGCCGCGGAGATCCGGGCGTACCAGGCGGAACCGTTCGTGCTGGACGAGTACCGGGTCGCGGCGGACCCGTTGCGCGACGAGGACGTCCGGCTGGCGACCGCGCAGGCACGGGTGCGCGGGGTCGGGCGGGCGCTGGCCGGGCTGGGGCTGGCGGTGACCTACGTGGTGCTGGGGCTGCTGGTGCGCTACGAGTGGGTGCCGTTGGCCGTGGCGGGAACGGCGGTGATCGCGATCCGGGTGGCGACGACCGCGCTCAACCGGTTGGTGCTGGCGGCGAACCAGTTGGTGGAGCAGGGCATGTACGTCGCCGATTACCAGGAGTTCTTGGCCTCGGCGCGGCGTCCGGCGGATCGGCCCGAGGTGGGCCTGGACCCGAGCCGGGTGCGCTTGGAGGGTGTTTCGTTCTCCTATCCGGGAAGTGGGCGTGTTGCGGTCGACGGCATCACGTTGAGCATCGAGCCGGGGGAGACCGTGGCCCTGGTCGGGGAGAACGGTTCGGGGAAGACCACGTTGGCCAAGTTGATCGCCGGTCTCTACGCCCCGACGGCCGGTCGGGTGCTGTGGGGTGCGCAGGACATCGCGGAGGCCGACCGGTCGAGCGTGGCGTCCCAGGTGATGATGGTGTTGCAGGACCCGGTCCGCTGGCCCCACACCGCGCGCGTGAACGTCCGCGTCGGGCGGCATTCGCGGGTGGACCCGGACGGGGTGGCGTTGAAGCAGGCGGCGGGCCAGGCCGGGGCGGACGTGGTGGTGGACGGGCTGCCCGCCGGGTGGGAGACGTTGCTGTCCAAGCAGTTCCGGGGCGGGGTGGAGCTGTCGGGCGGCCAGTGGCAGCGGTTGGCGGTGGCCCGCGGCCTGTACCGCGACGCGCCGCTGCTGATCTGGGACGAGCCGACCGCGCCCCTCGACGCCAAGGCGGAGTTCGCGGTGTACGAGTCGCTGCGGGCGCTGGCGGAGGACCGGACGGTCGTGCTGATCACCCACCGGTTGGCGAGTGTGCGGCACGCGGACCGGATCTTGTTGCTGCACGAGGGGAAGCTGGTCGAGCAGGGAACGCACGCGGAGTTGTTGGCGTCGGGTGGGCGGTACGCGGACCTGTACGAGTTGCAGAGCCGGATGTACGCCGATGCCTGAGCTGGTGTACCCGGGTGACGAGCGGTACGAGTCGTGCCGCAGCCAGTTCATCGGCCGTCCGGTGGAGGTGTTGCCGCGGGCGGTGGCGTTGTGCGAGGGGGCCTCGGACGTTGTCGAGGCGCTGGCGTGGGCGCGTGCCGAGGGGTGGCCGTTCGCCGTGCGCGGTGGTGGGCACAGCAATGCCGGTTTTTCGAGTACGAGTGGGTTGTTGATCGACCTGTCGCCGGGTGGTGCGGTCGAGGTGGCCGGGTCGTCGGTGACCGTGGGGGCCGGGGTGCGGGTTGGTGCGGTGGCGGCTGCCCTGGGGTCTCGGGTGTTGCCGGCCGGGTCGTGCCCGTCGGTGGGGGTGGTCGGCGCGGCGTTGGGGGGTGGGTTCGGAAGTCATGGGCGGTTGCACGGGTTGACGTGCGACTCGTTGCTGGGGGCGGAGGTCGTGCTGGCGGGTGGGGAGGTCGTGCACACCGATGACGAGCCGGAGCTGCTGTGGGCGTTGCGCGGGGCCGGGGGTGGGAACTTCGGGGTGGTGACCCGGGCGACTTTTCGGACGTACGAGGCGAGGCCGCGGGTGCACTTCCGGTTGGAGTGGCCGTTCGGGCGGGCGGCGGAGTTGATCCGGTGGTGGCAGGGCTGGGCCCCGTTCGCGGAGGACGCGATGTCGGCGGAACTGGTGCTGCTGTGCCCGCAGTACCCGGAGGAGGAGCCGGTGGTGCTGCTGGTCGGGGCCGGTCCCGCCGTGCCGGGGTGCCCGGAGCCGGTGGTCGCCGAGGTGGTGGCGGTGTCGGCCGAGGACGCCGGGGTGCTGCACGCGACCCCGTACTCGGCGGTGTCGCATGACCCGACCAGCATTCCGTTGGTGTCCGAGCGGCCGGGGATGTCGACGGCGAAGACCGAGTTCTTCGCGCGGCCGTTGCCGGAGGAGGCGGTGGCGGGCCTGCTGGGCCATTTTGTGGCGCGGCGGGCGATGGGCGAGTTGAGGGAGGTGTCTTTCACGCCTTGGGGTGGCGCTTACGCGCGGGCCGAAACCGGAGCTTTCGCTCACCGCACTGCTTTGTACTTGGTCAAACACACGGTTTTGGTGGGGCCGGGAGGTGCGGCCAAGCGCGCGGGCGAGGTGCTGGCTTGGCTCGCCACCAGTTGGAACATCCTCCACCCGTGGGGCACAGGCGGCGTCTACCCCAACTTCCCCGATCCGGACCTACCCGACTGGCTGACGGCCTACTACGGCGACCATGTGGAACGACTGAGGGCCGCGAAGCGCAGGTACGACCCGCAGAACGTGTTCCGATTCGCCCAATCGATCCCGCCGTAGGGCCTCGTGAGGTCACACCCCAACCCGGGCTTCTTGCTTGTGTCATCTCCGTATGGCCTGCCCGCAGGGCTACCACACTTTCCCGGGGTTGGGCCAAAAAGTTTTGCGAGGAACGAGCAAAAGTTTTTCGACCAACCCCGGGAAAGTGTGGTCGGCTCCGCCAGGCCATACGGAGATGACACAAGCAAGAAGCCCCCGCTCTTTCTTTTGCCATCTCCGGCGGCCTGCCCGCCGGCGAGGCTCTTTTGAGCTTTGAACTGAACGCTGACGCTCTCAAGCCCACGCTTCGCGGGTTCTCACGCGACGCGCTCCGCGCTCTCAAGCTCGAACGCGCTTCGCGCTTGGGAGCGCTTCGCGCTTGAGAGCGCGAAGTGCTTGAAAGCGTGAAGTGCTTGAAAGATCAAGAGCGCCTCGCCGGCGGGCAGGCCCCCGGGGGTGAAGGGCGTCGGTTCGTTCCCCGTACGGCCTGCCGGAGGCAACCACCCTTGGGTCTTCCCCGCAACCGGAAAAGCTGGTTGCGGGGAAGACCCAAGCGCGGTTGGGCTGCGCCCAGGCCGTACGGGGAACGAACCGAGGCCCTTCCTGTGCTTGGCAGCCCGCTGGGCCGCTTCGCGGCCGGGGTGGGCGTTTGCGGTCAGGTTGGTTTGGTGGCTGTGATCAAGGATTGGCCGGGGGAGGTGGTTAGGGGGTGGGTGGTGATGGTGGTCAGGCCGGCGGTGTGGAGCCAGTCTTCGATTTCCGTTGTCGGGTAGACCTGGCCGCCTTGCCCGTGGAACAGGTTGAGGCTGAAGACCCTCGCGAAGGCGTCGCCGGCTCGGTCCTCGCTGTGTTCGTCGTGTTCCAGGAGCACCACCGAGCCTCCTGGGCGCAGGGCGGCAGCCGCTCGGGTCAGCAGGGTTCGGTTCGCTTCGGCCGGGCGGCCGTGGACGACGTTGAACAGCAGGATGGTGTCGTGGTCGGCGCCCAGGTCCAGTTCGTCGTAGTCGCCGGGGCGGAGGGTGATGCGGTCGGTCAAGGCCGCGGCGGTTACCGCTTCCTCGCCCACGGCCAGGGCCTCGGGCAGGTCGATGACCGTGGCGTGCAAAGTCGGATTGGCCTTGCACAGGCGGATGGCGTACTTGGCGTGGCCGCCGCCTATGTCCAACAACGAACTGCCTGTGGGGACGTGGGTGGTCACCTCCGGGGCGATGCTGTCCGCGTGGCTGGACAGCATGCGTTGGAAGCGTTCCAACGTCTCCGGGCGGTCGGAGAGCCAGCCGTAGAAGTCCAGGGCGGGCTTGCCGGTGCGGATCGAGTCCTCCAGGCCGTCCCAGGACTCGAACAGCACCGTCGACCAGAAGCGGTCCACCTCGCTGTAGCCCTTGCCGGACAACCACTTCTCCGTGGGCGCGGTGTTGCTGTACGTGTCGCCCTCGCGTTCCAGGTAGCCGAAAGCCACCAAGGCCTCGGCCAGCAGGGCTGTGCCGCGCGGGTCGGTGTCTAGGGTGGTGGCCAGTTGGGGTGCCGTCAGGGGAGTGGGGGAGAGGGCCGCGAAGACGCCCAGGCGCAGGGCCGCGGCCATCGCGCGATAGCCCGCGGTGGCGATGAGGTCCACGAAGGACGGTGGGCCGTCGCCCGGCTCCAGGTGCAGGGGCATGTCAGGACCTTTCCGGCAGGACGCCCGCGGTGGCCAGGAAGTCGATGTGGCGGCCGATCATCTCCGCGTCGGCCGGGGGGAACTCCACGCCGCACTCGGCCGCCGCCGCCCACGTGGCCGTGCAGTCGAACACCGGGTGGGCGCGGCGGGTCGTGGTGAGGCCGAACGCCAGCGGGCCGAAGGCGCTGTCCGGGCTCTCCAGCATCAGGGCTCGCCACTCCTGGTAGTCCAGGGCCTTGGTCGGATAGCCCTTGGCGGTGAGGACGTCGCCCAGGTCGGCGTAGCGGAAGCCGTCGGCCCGGTAGTAGTGGAAGTCCTTGCCGTGGTGCTCGGGACGGGTGGAGATGCCGGCGATGGCGGCGGCGAGCCGGTCCACCGGGAGCATGTCGATCACGTCCTGCGTGCGGGGCACGGCCCCGGTGTGGGCGCAGGTCGCGATCTGGCGGCTCAGGTAGGACTCGGTCTTCGCCGTGCCGGTCCGCACGTCGCCGACGATCGCCGCGATCCGGTGGATCGACACGGGAACGCCGCGGTCGCGGGCCAGCACGCCCATCATGTCGGCCACCCACTTCGTGGTGTGGTAACCGGTGTCCAGGCCCGCCGGGTCCTCCGGCCGGTCGGTCTCCTTGACCACCTGCTGGTCGTAGGAGGCGCCCAGGAAGACCCCCAGCGTGGACATCAGGTGCAACGGCTTCGTGCGGTAGCGGGTGGCCAGGCGCAGGACGTCCACCGTGCTGCCCACGTGCGGCGGCATCATCCACTGGTAGGTCAGCACGAAGTTCATCACCGCGCCGTTGTGGTAGACGGCGTCCATGCTCTCGGCCAGGCCGTCGAAGTCGTGTTCCGACAGGCCCAGCATGGGTTTGGACATGTCGCCGACCACGGGGACGATGCGCGTCAGGACGTCCTCGGGGACGTCGAGGTGTGCTCGGCGCAGGTTGGCGCGGATGCGGGCGGACGCCACCGCCGGGGTTTCCGCCCGGACCAGGCAGTGGATCTCGGCGTCGGTCCGGGTGAGGAGTTCGGCGACCAGGTGTGCGCCCAGGAAGCCGGTCGCGCCGGTGAGCAGGACTCGCTGAGCCGGGCCGGTCACGGCCGGGGCGGTGGGGGCGATGTCGTCGGGTGGCGTGGCGTCGCGCCACATCTGCTCGACGCTGGGCAGGCCGGACTTGTAGCGCTTGGCGAAGGTGTGGTCCGACGCCGCCGCGCTCTCCACCACCTCGGCCAGCTCCGCCAGGTCGGCGGTGGCGAACAGGGCCCGCAGCGGCACGGTCACGCCCAGCAGGGTCCGGACCTTCGCGAGCACGGCCGCCGCGATCAGCGAGTGCCCGCCCAGCCCGAAGAACGAGTCGTGCCGCCCGACCAGCGGCGCGTTGAGCACCTCCGACCAGATTTCCGCCAGCACCCGCTCGACGGCCGTGCGCGGCGGCTCGTACGGCTTCGCGTCCACCACCGGCTCGGGCAGCTTGCGCACGTCCACCTTGCCGTGCGCGGTGAGCGGCAGCTCGTCCAGCGCCACCCGGGCGCCGGGCAGCATCGACTCGGGCAGGTGCTCGGCGCAGAACGCCCGCAGCTCGTCCAGTTCCGGCGCGGTCTCGCCGGGGCGCGCGACCACGTACGCCACCAGGGTGTCCGACCGCACCGCCACGGCCGCGTCGACCAGCTTGGGGTGCTTGAGCAGGGCCGCGCGCACCTCGCCGGGCTCGATGCGGTGGCCGCGCAGCTTCACCTGGTCGTCCACCCGGCCCAGGAACTCCAGCGTCCCGTCGGGCAGCAGGCGGGTCAGGTCGCCGGTCGCGTACATCCGGCCGCCCGGCACGGACGGGTCCGGCAGGTACACCGACGCCGTGCGGGCCGGGTCGCCGCGGTAACCGCGCGCGGGGGCCCGGCCGCCGATGTAGAGCTGCCCGGGGACGCCCACGGCGACCGGGCGCAGGTCGGCGTCCAGCACGTACGCGCGGACACCGGGCAACGGCCGGCCGATGGGCAGGGTGGCCGAACGGGCATCGACCTCGCCCGCGTCCCGCGTCCGGTACGCCGTCGCGCACACCGTGGTCTCGGTCGGCCCGTAGTGGTTGACCAGCGCGACCCCGGTGGCGGCGGCCCAGGCGGCGACCGTGGCGGGCGGCACGGCCTCGCCGCCGATCATCATGACCCGGAGCGGGCCGCCGGTGTCGGTGATGCCCTCCAGGTCGGCCACCCACCGCTTCCACAGCGCGGCCGGCGCGTCCACGGCGGTCAGCCCGTGCTCGGCGCACAGCCGCAGCAGGTCCGGGCCGCCGATCGCGGCCGGTTCCGGGTGCACGGCCACCGCCGCGCCGGCGCACCACGCCGGGAACACGTCACCCACGGACGCGTCGAAGCTCAACGGCGGGACCATCAGGATCCGCTGCCCCGGACCGAAGTCGTGCAGCTCGACGAACGCCCGGGCGAGGTTGGCCAGCGTGTCGTGCTGGACCTGCACGCCCTTGGGCACACCGGTCGAACCGGACGTGTAGATCACGTACGCGAGCCGGCCCGGGTGCGCGTCGAATGCCGGCGGTTCCCCGGCCTCCCCGGTGAACGCGTCGTCGGCGGTGTCCAGCAGGGCCCCGTGGAACTCGCCGAACCGGTCGCGCGTGCCCGGCGCGGTGATCACCACGGGCGCGCCGCAGTCCGCGAGCAGGCCGGCGAGCCGGGCCGGCGGGTGCGCCGGGTCCAGCGGCACGTACGCGCCGCCGGCCTTGAGCACCGCAAGCAGCGCCACGAACGCGTCCACCCCGGCCTTGAGCGCGAGCCCGACCGGGACCTCCGGCCCGACACCGAGGTCGGCCAGGACGTGCGCGACCTTGTTGGCCCGCCGGTCCAGCTCCGCGAAGGTCAACGACGACCCGCCGACCTCCAGCACGGCGGTGGTGTCGGGGTGCGCCCGGACCTGCTCGGCGATCCGGGTCAGCACGTCCGCGCCGTCCGGTGCGGGCTGGGCGTTGAGCAGTTCCGCCGCGACCCGGTCGGCCTCGGTCGTCCACTCCACTGTGGACAGCCGGCTCCCGGCGGTCCACGACGCCAGGACGGTCAGGAGCTGCTCGGCGAACCGGGCCACGGTGTCCGGCTCGAACAGGTCGGTGCTGTAGTCGAGGTTCGCGGGCCAGTCGCCGTCGGTCTCCCGCACGTGCAGGGTCAGGTCGAACCGGCTCGTGCCCCGGTCCACGGTCAGCGGCTCGGCGGGCAGCCCGGCCCACCGCCCCGCGCCGCCACCCCGGTTGAGCACCAGCATCACCTGGAACAGCGGGTGGTGGGCGAGGTCGCGGCGGGGCGCGACGCGCGCGGCCACCTCGTCGAAGCTGACCTCGGCGTGGTCGAGCGCGTCGACGGCGACGGCCTTGGCCCGCGCGAGCAGCTCGGCCACGGTCGGGTCGCCGGACAGGTCCATGCGCAGCGCGGTCGTGGTGACGAACATGCCCACCGACCGCTCCAGCTCCGGGAACGGCCGGTGCGTGGTCGGCGAGCCGACGACCAGGTCGTCCGTGCCCGACCGCCGCGACAGCACCAGGGAGAACGCCGCCAGCAGCCCGGCGAACGTCGTGCAGCCGTGCGCGCGGGTCAGCTCGGCCAGCCGCCCGGTCAGCGCGGCGGGCACGACGAACCGGTGGCTGCCGCCCGCGACCGTGCGGTTCGGGGTGCGCGCCCGGTCCGCCGCCAGGTCCAGCACCTCCGGCGCGCCGGCGAGCCGGTCCGCCCAGTGGTCGAGCTGGCGCTGCCGCTCGCCGTCCGCGAGCCGCCCGGACTGCCAGTGCGCGTAGTCGGGGAACTGCGCCCCGACCGGCTCCAGCGCCACGCCCGCGTAGGCGTCGCCGATCTCGCGCGCCACCTGTCCCAGCGACACGTCGTCGCACACGATGTGGTGCGCGGTCACGACGAGGGCCGAGGAGCCGGGCGCGACCCGGATCAGCCGCACCCGCACCAGCGGCCCGGCCTCCAGGTCGAACGGCGTGTCCACTTCGGACACCACCACGTCCTCCAGCGACCCGTCGAGGTCGGTCACCACGACCGGCGCCGACAGCGACGGCAGCACCCGCTGCGCCGGCGTCCCCTCGTCGTCCACGATCCGGGTGCGCAGCGCCTCGTGCCGGTCCACGACGACGTCCACGGCTTCCCGCAACCGCGCGGGGTCGAGGTCGCCGGCGATGCGCAGCGCGGCGAACATCGCGTACGCGCCGGCGTCCAGCCCGAGCCGCCCGGTCAGCCACAGGCCGCGCTGGTTGCCGGTCAACGGGACGACCGCGCCCTCCGGCCGGCGCGGCACGCTCTGGCGGCCCCCCAGGCCGCGCTGGGCGAGCAGGCGCTCCAGCAGCCGCTCGCGGTGGTCGGACAGTTCGGTCACGAGTGGGTCCTCTCCGGGTTCGCCCGGTCCGGGTGCGCCTCGGTGGCGGTCACCGCGTCGGGCAGGTCGTCCACGGTCCGCAGCCGGGGCCGCGACCAGGCGAACGCGGTCAGCGCGAGCATCAGCACGCCGACCACGAGGAAGATCAGGGCGATGCCGCGGCCCTCACCGGTGCCGATCAGCGCGCCCAGCGACGACGCCAGCGCGCCGTCGGGGGCCATCAGCGGTTCGGCCACGCCGTCGGACAGCGGGCCGATCACCAGGTAGGCCACGGGCATCGCGGCGGTGGACAGGGTCCGCACCACGCCGAGCACCCGGCCCAGCACGTCCTTGTCCACCTTGGTCTGCAACAACGTCACGCAGCACGTGTTCATCAGCGGCAGCGTGAACAGGAACGCCGGCGCGGCCACCGCGATCAGCCACGGCGAGGGCGCGAGGCTGTGCAGGACCAGGAACACCCCGCCCAGGCCCAAACCGGCGTAGATGCCCAGCACCCGCCGCTTCGGCCCGCCCCACGCGCCCATCACCAGGCCGCCGACGAACAGCCCGCTGCCGCCCGCCGCCATCAGCACGCCCAGCGTCGCCGGCGAGGAGAACGACAGGATCAGCGGCTGCACCAACCCGCCCGCCACGGCGAACAGGAAGTTCCACAGCCCGAACACCACGCACAGCGTGAACAGGCCGGGCGCGCCGCGCAGCCAGCGCAGGCCCGCGCCCAACCCCCGGGCGCCGCCGCCCCGGCCCCCGCTCGCGCCCGCGGGGAGCCGGGCCAGCAGCAGCGCGGCGACCGCGAAGACCATCGACACCACGTCGATGACCAGCACGCCGCGCAGTCCGACCAGGCCGAGCAGCGCACCCGCCACCAGCGGCGCGGCGATCTGCACGCCCTGGGTGAGCTGCATGAGGCCGTTGACGCGTCCCAGGTGCTTGGCCGGCACGAGCGCGGGCACCAGCGCCTGGTAGGCGATGAGGTGGAACGAGTTCAGCGTCGCGGTCAGCGCCGACGCCACGTACACCTGCCACACGGCAAGGGAATCCGTGCTCACCGACACCAGCAGCAACGCGGTCACCACGCCCGCGCCCGTGTCGGCGGCCAGCATGATCCGCCGCCGGTCGTAGCGGTCGGCCACCGCGCCCGCGTAGGGCGCGAGCAGGATGCCCGGCACCACCGCGCAGAACTGGATCAGCACGAACTGGGTCACCGAGCCGGTCCCCAGGTACACCCACACGCCCAGCACGAACGCGGTCAGCGCCGAGCCGATCACGCTGACCAGCTGACCGGCCCAGACGACGGCGAACCGCTTCACGAGCCCTCCCCGAGCATGGCCGCGACCTCCTCGTCGGACAGCCCCGCGAGCTGCACCCGCAGCTGCGCCACGGCCGTGATCCGGTCCGGCTCGTCCAGCGCCAGCAGCGTCGACGCCAGCCCGGCCACCGTCGGCGCGGCGAACATCCGCCCGATCGGCACCGACACGGCGAACGCCCCGTGCACCCGCGCCAACGCCTTCGCCGCCAGCAGCGAGTGCCCGCCCAGCGCGAAGAAGTCGTCGTGCACCCCGACTTCGGGCACGGCCAGCACCTCGCGCCAGATGCCCGCGAGCACCTCCTCGACCGCGTCGCGCGGCGCGACCCGCTCGCCGCCTGCCGTCCAGTCCGGCTCGGGCAGCGCCCGGCGGTCGATCTTCCCGTTCGGGGTCAACGGGAACGCGTCGAGCAGCACCGCGGTCGTGGGCAGCATGTAGTCCGGCAGCCGCCCGGCCAGCGCGGCGCGCAGCCGCGCCCAGTCCAGCGGGTGGTCGGCGACCAGGTAGGCGACCAGGCGGGAGTCCCTGGGCACCACCACGGCCTGCCGGACCTCGCCGGTCTCGACCAGGGCGGTCTCGATCTCGCCCAGCTCGATGCGGAACCCGCGCACCTTCACCTGGTGGTCGGCGCGGCCCAGGAACTCCAGCGTGCCGTCGGCGCGGTGGCGGACCAGGTCGCCGGTGGCGTACAGCCGCGCGCCCGGGGCGCCGGCGAACGGGTCGGGCACGAACCGGCTCGCGGTCAGCTCCGGGCGGCCCCGGTAGCCGCGCGCCACGCCCAGCCCGCCGATGTGCAGCTCGCCCACCACGCCCGGCGGCACCGGCTCAAGGCCCGCGTCCAGGACGTAGAGGCGGGTGTTGCCGATGGGCGGGCCGATCACGACCGGCGCGGGCGACGGGTCCACCAGGCCGGCGGCCGACCAGACCGTGGTCTCGGTGGGGCCGTAGACGTTCCACAGCAGGCAGTCGCCGGTCAGCAGGTCGTCGGCCAGGTCGCGGGGCAGCGCCTCGCCGCCGCAGATCCGGGTGGTGACGCCGGCCGGGACGCCACCGGTCTCGGTCAGCAGCCGCCAGGTCGCCGGGGTGGCTTGCAGCACGGTCACGTCCGCGAGGGCCGCGCGCAAGGCGACACCGTCGGCGGCGACCTCCGGCGGCACGACGGCGACCGACGCGCCGGCGGTGAGCGGCAGCAGCAGTTCCAGCACGGAGATGTCGAAGGACAACGTGGTGACCGCCGCCAGCCGGTCCTCCGGGCCCAGCTCGAACACCTGCTGGAACGACACGAGCAGGTTCACCACGGCCCGGTGCGGCACCTCGACGCCCTTGGGCGTGCCGGTCGAACCGGACGTGTAGATCACGTACGCCAGGTCTTCGGGGTGCACGGGGGTCGGCGTCGGCTCGGCGGGCGTGGCGTCGGCGGGTGTGAGGAACACGCCGTCGAACGGCAGCGGGTCCAGCGCGGGATCGGTCAGCACGACCTCCGCGCCGGAGTCGGCGAGCATGAGCGCGAGCCGGTTCGGCGGCCACCCGGGGTCGAGCGGGACGTAGGCCGCGCCCGCCTTCCACACGCCCAGGACGGCCGCGACCAGGTCCGGCGTGCGCGGCAGGTGCAGGGCGACCAGCGAGCCCCGGCCCACGCCGTGCGCTTGCAGCAGCGCGGCGATGTGGTCGGACCGCTCGCCCAGGTCGCGGTAGCTCAGCGCGGCGGGCGCGTCGGGGTGGCTCGGCGTGCCGACGGCTGGCGCGTCGGGGGCGCTCGGCGGGGCGGCGGCGGGCGCGTCGGGGTGGCTCACTGCGGTGACGGCGGGCGCGTCCGGGTCGCCGGCGATGAGGTCGAGCGCGGTCGTGGCGTCCGGCAGCGGCAGGTCGGTGGCGTTGAAGCCCTCCAGGACCTCCCAGCGGCGCACGCCGGTCAGCGCGTCCAGCTCGGAGATCCGCCGCCCCGGGTGCTCCGCGGCGGCGGTGAGCAGGGCGATCAGCCGGTCGGTGAAGTCGACGATCGTGTCCTCGTCGAACAGGTCCGTGCTGTACTCGACGCCCAGCGCGAGCGTGTCGCCCCGGTGCTCGGCCGCCACCGTGATGTCGAACTTCGAGACGCCCGGGTCGGGCGTGATCGACTCGACCGCCAGCCCGCGCAGGCCGAGCGCGAGCGGCGGCGTGTTCTGGAGGATCAGCTGGGCCTGGAACAGCGGCGCGTGGCCCAGGCTGCGCTGGGGCCGCAGGTGTTCCACCAGCCGTTCGAACGGCAGCTCGGCGTGCGCCAGACCGTCCACAGTGGACGTCTTGGCGCGTTCCAGCAGTTCGGCGAACGTCGGGTCGCCGGCCACCGTGGTGCGCAGGGCGATCGTGTTGACGAAGAACCCGATCAGCCCCTCCAGGTCCGGGTGCGAGCGGCCGGCGACCGGGGTGCCGACCACCACGTCGTCCTGGCCCGCCAACCGCCCCAGCCGGGCCGAGAACGCGGCCAGCAGCACCATGAACAGCGTCACGCCGTGCTTGCGCGCCAACGACTCCAGCGCCGCCAACGTCTGCGCCGGCACGGTGCCGTACCGCAGCGCGCCCCGGTACGTGCTCACGGAGGGGCGCGGCCGGTCGGTCGGCAGGGTCAGCAGTTCGGGCGCGCCGTCGAGGTGCCGCGCCCAGTACTCCAAGTGGTTCTCGGCGACCTCGCCCGCCATCCGGTCCCGTTGCCACACCGCGAAGTCCGGGTACTGCAACCGCAGCTCCGGCAGGTCCGCCGCCCGGCCGTCCAACGCCGCCGCGTAGGCCTCGCCCAGCTCGCCCAGCAGCACCGACAATGACCAGGCGTCGGAGGTGATGTGGTGCAGGTTGAGCACCAGCACGTGGTCGTCGTCGGCGAACCGGCCCAGCGAGGCGGTGAACAGCGGCCCGCGCTGGAGGTCGAACCCGACCGCGCCGCGCTGGTCGGCGAACTCCCGCGCCACCGCGTCCCGGTCACCCTCGGGCAGCGCGAAGTCCTCCAGCGTCGCCGTCCCGGTGGGCGCGACGAGCTGCACGGGTTCGCCGCCCGAGTCCGGGAAGGTGGTGCGCAGGGCCGCGTGCCGCGCCACGACGGCGTCCAAGGCCTCCTTCAGGGCCGCGCGGTCCAGCGGCCCGCGCAGGCGCAGCCCCAGCGGGATGTTGTAGACCGCGCCGCCGGGGGAGAACTTCTCCAGGAACCACAGGCGTTGCTGCCCGAACGACAGCGGGTAGGCGGCCGGTTTCGCCGCCCGCTCGCGCAGCCTGCGGGCCAGCAGCTCCCGCTTGCGCGCGGCGGACCCGGCGTCGGGGTGGGTCATGGTCAGCTCCCGGACGTGGCGAGTCGGTCGGCGGCGGCGCGGACGTCCCCGCGCAGGTGCGTGGGCACCCGGTCGCCGAAGCGCTCCAGGTACGCGGCGAGGGTCACGTCGTCGTCCCGCAGGAACGGGAAGTCGGTGGGCACCATGTGCCGGATGGCCAGCATGGGCACCGGGCTGTTCAACGGCCGGAACACCGGGTTCCACAGGCCCGCCTTGTCCGGCGGGCCCGGGTGGAACTCGCCGACCATCAGGCCGTTCGCGGTGTACTCGGGCTTGAGCAGCTCCTGCGTGCGGTCCACCACCGACCAGTCGGCCGGCTCGCGCAAGCCGGGGAACAGCACCAGGATCGTCTTGAACTGCGCGCCCGGCCCGGTCCGCGGCTCCAGCTCGGCGAACCAGTCGCGGTAGTGCAGCAGCAGCTCGGCCAGCTCCGCGGGGTCCGTCGGCCGGCCCGGGTGCACGGACAGGTAGAACAGGCCCTTCTTCATCGACGTGTCGGTGAACGGGCACACGTCGCCGCGCCGGCCCAGCTCGGGGTGCGGCGCGCACAGGTACTCGGCCGCCCACGCGAACACCGTCCGCAGCGCGGCCTCGTGGGCGGCGACCTGCTCGGGGAGCGTGGCGGCGGCGAAGTCCGACGGCTCGACCAGGGGATGGGCCGGCCGGTTCGGGTGGTGCAGCATCATGTCACCTGCCTCTTGCGGCGGGCTCGGTGTGTGAGCACCGCCAGTGCCGCGCCGGTGAGCGCGGTCGTCGTGGCCAACAGGCGGTCCTGGCGCCGAGAGCGGGCCAGGGCTTCGCCGTAGGGCGTGGTCGTGTGCGCGATCAGGGTGTAGAGCGGCACCCAGGAGCGCGGGAACAGCCGGTGCAGCACCAGGTCGGCCTTCTTGCGGGCCAGGAACAGCGGCGAGCGCAGCTTGTCGCGCAGTTCCACGAAGTTGCGCTTGGACAGCTCCGCCAGCACGTCGGTGTGCGGCCGGCGCGCGGCCTCGAAGGCGGCCAGCGCCGCCGGCAGGTCGCGCGGGTGGGCGGCCAGGCAGCGGTCCAGGACCGAGCAGTCCTCGAACGCCGCGTTCATGCCCTGCCCGAAGAACGGGTACACCGCGTGCGCGGCGTCGCCCAGCAGCACCACCCCGCGGCCGGACCCGGTGGCCAGGTGCCAGGGCGCGGTGCGGATGGTGACCAGGCTCGCGGGCGGGTGCGCCAGGAACTGCTCCACCACGTCCGGGATCAGGGTCAGCGTGTCGGGGAAGCGGCGGGCGAAGAACGCCCGCACCCGCGCGGGCGTGTCCAGCCCGGCGAAGCCCCGGGAGCCCTCGAACGGCAGGAACACCGTCGCGGTGAGCGAGCCGTCCGCGTTGGGGTGGGCCACGATCAGCCCGTCGTCACCCGGCCACACGTGCAGCGCCCGCAACTCCGTGCGCGGCTTGCCGTCGTCGCCGACCGGGATCAGCAGCTCCTTGTAGCCCCACTCCAGGTACTCCTGGTGCAGCGTCATCCGGCGGCCCCGCCCGAGGTGGGCGCGCACGGCGGAGAAGGCGCCGTCCGCGCCGACCACCAGGTCCGCCTCGAACTCGCCGCCGTCGGTCGCCACGGACGGCTGGTCGCGGTCCACGGACACGACCTTGCGGCCCCAGAAGAACTCCACGCCCTGCTTCTCGGCCTCGTCGATCAACGCCACGTTGAGGTCGTGGCGCAGCACCGAGTGCAGGATCTGGTCCTCTTCGGTCCCGTAGGGCTGGAACCGCAGCGCCCCGTCGGGCGCGTGCACCACCCGGCCGCGCATCGGCACGGTCAGGGGCTTCAACGAGTCCAGCAGCCCGATCTCCCTCAGCGCCACGATCCCGCGCTGGGACAGGCCCAGGTTGATCGACCGGCCCGCCTCGCGCGCGCCGGGCGTGCGCGGGTCCTCCCGCCGCTCCAGCACCCGGACGGTGAACCCGCGCCGGGCCAGGTAGACCGACACCAGCGAGCCCGCGAGGCCCGCCCCGACCACCACCGCGTCGCTCACAGCCCGTCCTCGCTCAACGTCCCCAGCAACCGGTCGATCTCCTCGTCGGACAGGTCGTCCAACTGGTCCAGCAGCGGCGCCGGCCCGCGCGCGCCGACCCCCGCGGTGTCCATCGCCGCGCGCAGGCCCGCGATGGTGGGCGCGGCGAACAGGGCCGCCAGCGGCAGGTCCGCGCCCAGCGTCGTGCGGACGCGGGCCAGCATCTGGGTCGCGGTCAGCGAGTGGCCGCCCAGCGCGAAGAAGTTGTCGTGCACGCCGACCTCGCCGGGCAGGCTCAGCACGTCCCGCCAGATCTGCGCGATCCGGGCCTCGGTGTCGTCGCGCGGCGGCACGTGCTCGGTCGCCGCGCCGGTCCACTCCGGCTCGGGCAGCGCGGCCCGGTCGATCTTGCCGGTGCCGGTGCGCGGCAGCGCCGCCAGCTCCACCACGGCCGCCGGGATCATGTACTCCGGCAGCCGGGCCGCCAGGTGCGGGCGCAGGTCCGCGACCGGCCGGTGCAGCACGACGTGGGCGACCAGCCGGACGTCCGCCGCGCCCGCCGACCACGTGGTGACCACGGCGTCGGCGACGTCGGGGTGCGCCCGCAGCACGGCCTCGACCTCGCCGGGCTCGATGCGGAACCCGCGGATCTTGACCTGCCGGTCGGCGCGGCCCAGGAACTCCAGCGTCCCGTCGGCGCGCGGCCGGACCAGGTCGCCGGTGGCGTAGAGCCGGCCGCCGCCGGCCGTGAACGGGTCGGGCAGGAACTTGTCCGCGGTCAGCGCGGGCAGGCCGTGGTAGCCGCGGGCCACGCCCGCGCCGCCGATGTGCAGCTCGCCGATGACGCCGGGCAGCACCGGGCGCAGCAACGGGTCCAGCACGTGCAGGGTCGTCCCGTCGACGGCCGGCCCGAGCCGCACCGGCGCGGGGCTGAGCGGCACCACGCCGGCCGTGGAGTACACGGTGGTCTCGGTGGGGCCGTAGCCGTCGATGAGGGTCGCCCCGCCGGACTGGAGGTCGTCGGCCAGGTCCCGGGTCAGCACCTCGCCGCCGGTCACCCGCAGCCGCACGTGGTCGGGCACCCCGCCCGCCGCCACGACCATCCGCCAACCGGCCGGGCCGCCCTGCACGACCGTCGCCCCGGACTCGGCGATCCGCCGGCGCAGCAGCGCGCCGTCGGCCACGTCCGCCGCGGGCACGGCGGTGAACCGGGCGCCGCTGAGCAGCGGCACGAGCATCTCCACCGTGGACACGTCGAACGCGGGCGTGCTGATGGAGGCCAGGCGGTCCTCGGGGGACAGGCCCAGCAGGCGGTTCATCGACGCGAGCAGCTCGGCCAACCCGCCCTGGGTGACCCGGACGCCCTTCGGCTTCCCGGTCGAACCGGAGGTGTAGATGACGTACGCCAGGCTTTCCGGGATCGGCGGCACGGCGTCGGGCGGCGTGTCGGGTCCCTCCACCCCGGTCAGGTCCACCCCGGTCAGGTCCACCGTCGTCCACGGCCCGTCGAGGGCCTTCTCGGGCGAATCGGTGACCAGCACGGGGATCCCGGCGTCGGTGGCCATCGTGGTCAGGCGTTCGACCGGCCACGACGGGTCCAGCGGCAGGTAGCCCGCGCCGACCTTCCACGCCGCGAGGATGCCGATGATCGTCGGCTCGCCGCGTTCCAGGCACAGCGCCACCGGGTCGTCCGGTCGCGCGCCCGCCGCCTTGAGGGCGTGGGCGAGGCGGTTCGCGGCCCGGTCGAGTTCCCGGTGGGTCATGGTGTCGAGCAGCGCGTCCGGGTGGGCGGCGAGCGCCTCTGCGATCAGGTCCAGGGCGCTGCGCGCGGCCTTGCCGGCGGGCTGTGGCCCGGGAGTCCCGGTGAGGGGGAGTTCGGCGACCTTCGTGCCGGGGTCGATGTCCCCGGTGAGCGCGGCGAAGGCGTCGTGCAGCGCGGCGATCGTCGCTTCCTCGAACAGCTCGGCGTCGTACTGCCAGCGGCCGAACCACGTGTCGCCGTCGCGTTCCACGGTCAGCGACAGGTCGAACTTCGCGCCGCCGTTGGACACCGGCTCGGGCCGCAGGGTCAGCGCGCCCGCCCGCCGCGCCGGCGGCAGCGGTTCGACGGCGAACATCACCTGCACCAGCGGCGCGTGGGCCAGCGTCCGCTCGGGCGCGACCAGGTCCACCACCTGCTCGAACGGCAGGTCCTGGTGCTCCAGCGCGGCCACGGTCGCCTGTTCGGCGGCCCGCACCACCTCACCCAGGGTGGTCTCGGGCTCGAAGGTGGCGCGCAGCGGCAGGGTGTTGGCCACGAACCCGACCAGGCCCTCGGTCTCCGGCCGGGTGCGCGCGGCGACCGGGGTGGCGACCAGGAAGTCGCCCTGGCCGGTGACCCGGTGCAGCACGCACTGGAACCGCGCGAGCAGGTGCGCGAACGACCCGTCGGCGACGGTCAGCTCCCGGCGCAGTTCCGCGCCGCGCCCGGTGGGGGAGTCCGGGCGCGGGCGGTCGCCGGGCAGCGGGAGGACGGTCGGCGCGCCGCGCAGGGCCTCCGACCAGTGGCGGGCGTCGTCGGCGAACGCGCCCGCGTCGACCTGCTCCTGCTGCCACAGCGCGTAGTCCGGGTACTGGACGGGCAGCTCGGGCAGGTCGGCGTCCCCGGCGTAGCACCGGGCCAGCTCGTCGAACAGCACCGCGCACGACCAGCCGTCGGCGATGCTGTGGTGCAGCACCAGGACCAGCACGTCGGCGTTGACCAGGGTGGCGCGCAGCAGCGGTCCGGTGTGCAGGTCGAACGGTTCGCGCACCAGGGCCTTGACCGCGGCGTCCACGTCGTCGGCGGCCACGGTCGGCAGCGGCACGTGCTGCGCCTCCGCCACGACCTGCACCGGGACGCCGTCCTCGGCGGCGAACCGGGTCCGCAGCGCCTCATGCCGGGCGACGACCGCGTTCAGCGCGCGGTGCAGCGCCTCGACGTCCAGCGGGCCGTCCAGCGCCACCCGCCAGCCGATGTTGTAGACCGGGCTGGCCGGCATGAGCTGGTCCAGCAGCCACAGCCGGCGCTGCCCCGACGAAGCGGGGAACCGGAACAGTTCGGGGGTCACCGTGCTCACCGCGTTCCTCCCTGGTGCCAACCCCGGCGGTCGACGGCGACCAGCCGGAACTCCGCGGTGTGCCGGTTGCCCTCGGCGTCGGTCAACCACAAGGCGTCCGGGCCCGGCAGCATCTCGCCGACCGCCAGGGGCGCGTCCGGCTCTTCCCGCTCCAACGCGCGCACCGCGTGCGCGAACAACTCCACCGACGGACCGCTTTCGAGGTCCACGTAGAACGGCTTGTGCTCGATCGGGCTCTTGACGAACACGAACCGCGGGACGCCGTGCTCCCGCCGCCACGCCTGCGCGCCCAGGAACCGGCTCGGCTCGTCCGGGGCGAAGGCGAACTTGCAGGAGGCGGGCGGTAACCGCCAGCTCTCCCGCGCCACCACCAGGCGGTCCAGCGTCACCCGCGGCGTGTGCGCGCCGGCGGGCAGCAGCCGGAACTTCTGGACCAGCTGGGCCATGATCTGCTCGTTGAGCAGTTCCACCAGTTCCAGGTCCACCCGGCCGTCGCGGCTGCGGGCGCGCAGCCGGCCGTCGACCTCGACCACCGAGCACGCGCCGACGGGCACCGCGCCGGCCAGGTCCGGGCCGCACGAGTCGTGCCCGAACACGATGCGCAGGTCGTGCGGCAGCACGAGGGCGTCGGCGAGGCGCTGCGGCGTGCCGCCCTGCTCGCGGGTGGTAGTGAGGACCACGCGCGGGCCGGCCATGTCCCGGCGCATCGCCTCCCGCAGTTGCGCGGGGTCGGGGTGCTGGGACACGAACAGCGCGGAGCGCATCGTGTTGACACCGGGGTGCACCTCGCCGAGCACCCAGTGGAAGTCGCCCGCGCGCACGGCGTCGGCGTCCTTGGCGGCCAGCAGCACGTCCGGGCTGTGCTGCACCGCGCCGCGCCACCCCGGCCGGGGCGCGGCGAACGCCTCCAGCACGGCGTCCCGGACCTCGTCGCTGTCGTAGTGGGCCTTGGGGCCGCCCAGGGCGGTGGCCCAGCGGGACTGGAGGGCGGCGACGAGCCGGTCCAGCAGCCGGTCGTCGAGGCGGAAGATGGCGTCGTTGGCCCACAGCCAGAAGTCGGCGAGGCGCACCTCGGTCCGCCCGGCGGCGTTCTGCCGGAACACCTCGTGCAGGGCCCGCGTGTAGAGGGCCGCGCCCGCGCGGGTGAACCAGCGGGCGGCTTCGAGGACCAGTTCCAGCGCGGGCCACAGGGTGTCCAGCAGCGCGGGGGAGAGGGTGACCTCCAGGTCGCGCCGGCACTCCTCGTGGACCAGCGTGCGGCCCGCGTAGAACAGGCCGGGCCGGCGGACGGCCTCCGCGCCGGTGATGGCGGTGAACTCCTCCTGGAGGTCGCCGATCGCCGCGACGAGCCGGTCCGGGTCGCCGACGGCCCGCGTGATCGCGTCCCGCGCCCGCTCGACGGTGGTCAGCTTCGCGCCGACCCCGTCCCGCAGGTCCGGGTCGCCGATGCGCTCGATCTGCTCGCGCAGGGCCAGTTCCGGGCGCAGCGCCGAGGGCGGCACCTCCATCGTCCACGCGATCCGCTTGGCCTGCCGGAGGCGGTCGAGGGTCTCCAGGACGGTGTCCCGGTCGGCGCCCAGGTGGTCGGCGATGTCCACGGCCCGGCGGCGGCCGTCGCACGCGCCGAGCACGGCGGCGTCCAGCGGCGGCAGCGTGATCGGGTCGGCCAGCGGCACGTGGAGGGTGTCGTGGTCGACGTCGATGAACGGCATCCGGCGCGGGACCGCCCACGGGCGGACGGCGTCGGTGGTCAGGGCCTCGGCGAGTTCGTGCACGGCCCAGTTCTCCAGGTAGACCGTGCGGCGGTCGACCAGGTCCGGGCCGGGCCGCACGGACAGCGCCTGCTCCGCGTCGTCCTCGACCCGCGCCCAGCCGACCGGGCCGAAAAAGCCGATGGTGTCGTTCTTCGCGCAGTAGCGCTGGAGGTAGCTGACGACCGTGTGCTCCCAGCGGCGGTAGTCGACGTTGCGCGTCTTGCTGCGCGTCTTGTGCAGGGCGTCGACGGCGGTCTGGAGGGCGCGCGGGTTCTGCCAGGCGACGGCCTCGCGGAACTTGGGGTCGCCGCTGATCTGGTGCAGCACCTCGGCGGTGTTCGCGCGGCAGGCCTCGAACCGCTCGGTGAAGTGGGCCAGCGCGGCTTCGTGCCGGGCGGCGGCGAGGGCGGCTGCGGCCAGCGCGGCGTCCACCTCGGCCGGTCCGTCCAGCGCGGCCCGCGCCTCGGCGAACCGTCCCTTGCGCACCAGCCTGCCGACGCGCCGGAGCTTGGCGCGCTCCTCGCCCTCGGCCGCGTCCTCGACCGTGCGCAGCACCTTGAACGCGGCCCACCGGGCTTCGCCCACCACGTCGTCGGCGGCGATCACCGCTTCGGCGGCGCGTGCGGCCCGCGGCGAGGCGACGGCGAGCAGCGGCTCGATGCCGAACCCGGTGCCACGCAACTCGACCCAGCGCCAAACCGCCCACTGCCCGGTGCCGCGCGGGACGACCAGGTGATCGGCCGGTGCGACGGACGTGGCGGGTTCGGCGCGCTTGGCGACTTCGACGGGCCCAGTGCCCTCGCTGGCCTCGCTGGCCTCGGCGGGCTTGCGGGGCGCGGGGACGCGGTAGGCCGTGCGGTCGCGGCGGGTGATGGTGGTCAGGGTCCGGGCGTTGCGGGTGCCGTCCACGACCGCCGCGCAGGCCGCCAGGGTCCGCGCGCGGTGCAGCTCCGCGACCGGCACGTCCACGCCGAACTCGTCGCGGACGCGGAACGCCAGGCGCACCGCCAGCAACGAGTTGCCGCCCACCGCGAAGAAGTCGTCCTCGGCGGACACGTCCTCGACCCCGAGCAGCGCCTGCCACAGACCGGCCAAGCGCCGCTGGGTCCCCTCGGCGGGCGGGGTCCCGGCACGCCGGCCCGTGGACCGCAAGGCGCGCAACGCGGCCCGATCGACCTTCCCGCTGCGGTTCAACGGCAGTTCCGGCAGCACCACGTACTGCGCCGGGCACAGGTAGGCGGGCAGGCGGTCGGCGATGTGGCGGCGGACCGCCGGGACGTCCACCTCACCGGTCACGTACGCCACCAGGTGCCGCGCCTCGCCCTCGCCGGACGGCAGCACCAGGGCCTCGACGACCCCGGCGCACTCGCGCAGAGCGCTCTCCACCTCGGCCGGCTCGACCAGGAACCCGCGCACCTTCACCTGCTGGTCCGCGCGCCCCAGGAACTCCAGCACGCCGTCCGGCCGCCACCGCGCCAGGTCACCGGTCCGGTACAGGCGCCCGCCCGGCGCGCCGAACGGGTCGGGCACGAACTTGTCCGCCGTCAACGCCGGGTTGGCCCAGTACCCGCGCGCCAGCCCCGCGCCGCCGGTGTAGAGCTCGCCGGGCACGCCGACCGGCACCGGCCGCATCCACTCGTCCAGCACGTACACCGTGCTGCGCTGGATCGGCGTCCCGATCGGCACCGACGCCCCGACCTGCCGCGGGTCGGTGACCACGCAGCACGACGTGAACGTGGTGTTCTCCGTCGGCCCGTACCCGTTGACCACCGGCTTGCCGCCGCGCGCGACCAGCGCCGCCCGCACGGCGTCCGGCGCGAGCACGTCACCGCCGGCCAGCAGTTGCGCCACCGGCTCCAGCACCTCGGGCGCGTGCGCCACGAGCTGGTGGAACAGCCCGGCGGTCAGCCACAGCACGCTCACGCCGTGCTCGCGCACCAGCGCGCCCAGCACCGCCGGGTCGGGCGGACCCTCGGGCGCGGCCACCACCCGGCCACCGGTCAGCAGCGCGCCCCACACCTCCAGCGTGGTCAGGTCGAACGCCGTCGCCGACAGGTGCAGGAACGTCTGCCCCGGCCCGAACTCCGCGAACGTCGGCCGCGTCACCAGCCGCACGACACCCCGGTGCGGCACCGCCACGCCCTTGGGCCGCCCGGTCGAGCCGGACGTGTAGTTCACGTACGCCACGCCCAACGGGTGCGCCCGCGCGGGCAGCGGCTCGTCGGAACCGTCCACAGCGGACACCGGGACCGCCGAGACGCCCTCGGGCAACGGACGTTCCCGATCGGTCACCACCAGCCGCGTGCCGGACTCGCGCAACGCCACCGCGTCCCGCGCCGCCGGGTTGGCCGGGTCCAGCGGCAGGTAGGCCGCGCCCGTCTTCACCACGGCGAGCATCGCGGTCACCAGGTCCGCGCCGCGCGGCAGCGCCAGGCCCACCGGCTCGTCCGGGCGTGCGCCCCGCGCCAGCAGGGTGCGCGCCAGCCGGTTGGAGCGGCGGTCCAGCTCGGCGTAGGACAGCCAGCCGTCGGGGGAGTGCACGGCGTCGGCGTCCGGCCGCAGCCGCACCTGCTCGGCGAACAACGCCGGCACGGTCGCGTCCGCGGGGTACTCGACGGCCGTGTCGTTCCACTTCTCCAGCAGCCGCACCAGCTCCGCGCCACGCGGCTCGGTCAGCTCCCGCACCGGCCGCTCCGGCGCCTCGGCCATGCCCGCGAGCAGCTCGCGGAACTGCCCGAGCAGCGCGTCCGGCGCCCAGTCGGGGAAGCGGGTGACGTCGTGGATGAGCTGCACGCTCAGGTGCGGCTCGGCGAACGCGTAGAGCGTCATCGCGTAGCCGGGGCTGCGCAGGATGCGGACCGTCCGGCCGGCGGGCGCGGTCGGCCGCGCGGACAGCACGGTGTTGATCTCCCGGTGCTCGAACAGCACGAGGCTGCGCATGAGCTGGTCGTGCCCGGCGGCGCGCTGGATGTCCGGCAACGGCGCGAGCTGGTGGTCCCGCGCGCCGACCGACCGCTCCCGCACCGTCCGCAGCCACTCCGCGACCGGCGCGTCGAGGTCGACGGGCAGGCGCAGCGGCACGGTGGCCAGCAGGAGGCCGACCATGTCCTCCGCACCCGGCACGGACCCGTGCCGGGCCGCGCGGGTGACGCCGAACACGGCTTCGTCGCCGCGGGCGTGCGTGGCGAGCACCAGTCCCCACGCGGCGAGGACGACCGTGTTGACGGTGACGCCGGCGGCGGCGGCCAGGGTGCGCACGGCGGCGGTCTCGGCGTCGGACAGGTCGGCGGCGGCCACGCCCATGACCGGCGTCGCGGAACCGTTGTGCTCCAACGGCAGCAGGCCCGGTTCGGGCAGGTCGGCCAGCTCGCGGGCCCAGAACTCGCGGTCGGCGACGGCCAGGGGGTGGTCGGGCGCGGTGCGCTCGGCGTACCAGCGGGCGTAGTCGGCGAACTCGGGCCGGTCGGGGAAGACGGCCGTGCCGCCGGAGGCGTAGTCGTCGTCGATCTCGGAGAGCAGGATCGCGAGCGACCGGCCGTCGAGGATGGCGTGGTGGAACGTGGCGACCACGACCCCGCCCGGCAACGCCCGCACCCGCAACGGCGGCCCCGAGACGGGATCGACGCCCGCGCGCCGGTCGGCGGCCAGGAAAGCGGCGAGATCGGTGCTGCTCGTGAAGCCGCCGGATGTGGGCGCGGTGCCGCCGGATGTGGGCGCGGTGCCGCCGGCCGTGCCCGCGGTGTCCGCGAGGTCCGCGATCACGGGCACGTCGGCCGCCGGGCCGGCCCACTGTTCGGCCTCCCCGTCGGCGCGCCAGCGGAACCGCGTGCGCAGGATCGGGTGCCGTTCGATCGCCCTGCGCCACGCGGCGAGGTAGGCCTCCGCGTCGAACGGCGCGGCGAACCGCTGCACGCACTGGATGACGTCCGTGCCCGCGGCCGGGTCGCGCAGACCGGCGGCGATCATTCCCCGCTGCAACGGCAGCGCGGGCGTGGTCCGGACAGCCGGATCCGGGTACACCAAAGCCTCCCCCAATAACGGCGCATTCGGGCGTGCCGATTCATCGGCCAATTGCGGGCAGTCTTCGACCGCCCGCAAAAAAGGTGTGCAACCAACCGGTGGAACGGGTGCGACCGGGCCCTCAGCCGTTCGCGGCGAGGTGCTCCCGCACGCTGCGGGGTCGCATGTCGGTCCACACCGCGGTGATGTGGTCGAGGCACTCTTGCCTGGTACCGGTCTTGCCCTCGGCGCGCCAGCCGAGCGGGAGGTCGCGGTCGGCGAACCAGACCGAGTACTGCTCCTCGTTGTTCACCACGACCAGGAATTCGCGGCCATCCGCGTTCTCGATGCCCATGACGGTGTTCTCCTGCCCCTTCGCCGGCGGGCGGTCGCCGGTCAGGCAACGCTACGTGGAGGGCAGACTCCGGTGAAATCCACTGAACGGTCGAACCGCTCATTCAGCAATCGATCGACCGGTTATTTGAATCGGCTATCGATCGTCGCGGTTCGTGGTCGGGCGGTCACGGAAACCGGCGTTGTTGCGACGTTCGAACAAATGACGCTCGCTCACCCGGGGGAGGAGGGCGTGCCGAACGGTCCCGTCCGCCTCAGCGCGAGCGCAACGTCAGCAGCGAGATCTCCGAGGGCGCGAAGACGCGGAAGGGCGGTCCCCAGAACCCCGCGCCCCGGCTGGTGTAGAGGCGCGTGCGGTCGCCGTGGTCGGACAGGCCCCGCACGACCGGCTGTTGCAGCCGCACGAGCAGGTGGAACGGCCAGATCTGCCCGCCGTGGGTGTGCCCGGACAGTTGCAGGTCCACGCCCGCCGCGACGGCCTTGCCGATCTCGCTGGGCTGGTGCGCCAGCAACACCACCGGGTCGGTCGGCTCGACGCCCGCCAGCGCCGCCGCGAGGTCGGCCCCGTGGCCCTGTTCGCCGGAGTGCGCGGCGGTGATGTCGTCGATGCCCGCGAACACCAGGCGCGCGCCGCCGCGTTCCAGGACGCGGTGCTGGTTGTGCAGGGACGTCCAGCCCAACTCGGCCATGTGCTCCATCCACGCCTGCGCGTTGCTCAGGTACTCGTGGTTGCCGGAGACGTAGAACCGTTGCGGCGCTTGCACTTCGGCCAGCGGGGTGGACTGGTCGCGGCGCTGCTCGACGGTGCCGTCCGCGATGTCGCCGACGTGGACCACGACGTCCGCGCCCACCTCGTTGACCCGCTGGACGGTCCGCCGCGACCACTCGGCGCGGTCGATCGGGCCGTAGTGGGTGTCGGCGAGCACCGCGATGGTCAGCCCGTCGAACGCCGGGTCCAGGCGCGGCAGCACGACGTCCGTCCGCCGCACGGGCGGCACGCGCATCGCCTGCCGGTACCCGTGCAGGCCCAGCCCGACGATGAGCGCCAGCAGCAGCACGGCGACGAACCGCGCGCGGAAGGGGTTCTCCACGCCCGCGACCGCCAGGGCGAGCCGCAGCACGTGGGTGACCAGCGTCCACGCGAACGCGATCCACGCGATGCCCAGCAACGGCATGGCGATCCGCGCGACCCGGTCCGAGTGGCGGGTGAACGAGCGCACGAGCAGCAAGGGGAACGCCACCCACGCCGCCGTGATCACCGCCGTGCCGACGACGACCACCGGTACCGGCCACTGCGCACCCGGCGCGAGCAGACCCGTCCACGGCACCCAGAACAGCAGCGTGCTGATCACGGTCAGCACCGCGATGAACACGAGCCGGCGGCGGGTGGACGGCCGGGGCGGGGCGTCGGTGCGGGCCATGGGCGCTCTCCGTGTTCTCGCGGACCGGCTTAACGGACCGGTGGTCTCTTCTGAGGGTACGCGGTCAGCTCGACCGGACGACCAGGCCGATGAGCTGGTCCACCAGGGTCTCCCGCAGGTCGGCGGCGAACACCTCGGCGGCCGGCGGCAGGCCCAGTTCGGCGGCGGCGCGGGCGACGTCCTCGGTCGGGTGGGCGTGCGGCCAGAGCCCGGCGGTGACGACCGCGACCGACCGGGCGAACCGGGTCGCGGCGCGGTCGTCGAGCTGGGGGAGCCCGGTGCGTACGAGGTCGGCCAGGCGGGCGGTGTGGTCGGTGACCCGCGCCTTGACCTCGCGGGCGGTGTCCAGCCCGATGTTGCGCTCCAGCACGCCCGCCATCGAGGCCAGCAGTTCGCACAGCAGCGGGTGCCGGTGCAGCGAGTCGGCCAGCGCGGTGCCGATCGCGATGGCGCGCCCGTAGGGGACCGGCTCGGCCTCGACGGCCCGGACGGCGGCCTCCGCGTCGTCCAGCCACGCGGCCCACCGCCGGTCGAGGACGCCCAGGAAGACGGCCTCGCGGCTGTCGAAGTAGCGCAGCACGTTCGACTTGGCCAGCCCCACGCGGCAGCTCAGCTCGCGCAGGCTGATCCCGGTCAGGGCGGTGTCGGCGAGCATCGCCTCGGCGGTGTCCAGGATCGCCGCGCGCCGCGCCGCGACCTGCTCGGGCCGCCGTGCCCGCCGGAACTCCACCCGACCAGGTTACCGGACCACCGGTCTGTTCCGAGTTGGGCGGAGGCCGGCCGGCCGGGTTGACCGCCGCGCCCCGCCCGCCGTCACCGCCCCGCCCGCCGTCACCGCAGCGGCCGCCGTCACCGCAGCGCCCGCCGTCACCGCAGCGGCCCAGCCGCCGTCACCGCAGCGCGTCGGCCAGCCGGTCCAGCGCGGTCGACCAGGGGCGGGCCGTGAGCAGCGGCACGCCGTGGCGCCCGGCCTCGGCGGCCAGCCACGCGGCGTACTGCGCGCTGTCGTGGGCGCGTTTGCGCTGGGTGCCCGACGACGGTTCGCGGATCAGGTAGTTGCGCTCCAGCTGCCCCGCCTCGGGCTCGTGCACCAGGACCGACCGCACCTCCGGCCCCCACTTCGCGCAGAACTCCGGCAGCAGGTAGTCACCCTCCAGCACCAGCGGCAGGTCGGTGTCCAGGTGGTTCTCGATCACCGCCGCCAGCGCCGGCTCCAGGGCGCGCGCCAGCGCCACCTGCGCCTCCACGACCTCGTCGGCCGTCAACCCCGCGTCGGAGTTCGTGCGCCAGTAGTGCAGGGCGGGTTGCGCGGCGGGCGTCGTGACCGCCTGGGTGGCGACCACCAGGTCGTCCACCTCCACCAACGCCGCACCCCGCGCGCGGGCGGTCGGGTACGACAACGCGCTCTTGCCGCTCCCCGAAGCCCCGCCGATCAACAACACCCGCCAGTCCACGGACCGAAGCGTGTCAACCGCCGCACGCGGCGGCAAGCCGGAAAGACCCGCCCTCAGCCAACGCTCAGGGCGGGCGTGACCCCGGTCACGCGGCGGTCCGGGTCCACGCCGTCACCACCTCCGACAGCAGTCCCAGCGGCACCCGGCCCTCCGAGAGCACGACCTCGTGGAAGTCGCGCGGGTCGAAACGCGCGCCCAGCGCCCGCTCGGCCTGCGTCCGCAGCCGCTGGATCTCCAGCCGCCCCACCAGGTAGGCCAGCGCCTGCCCCGGGTCGGCCAGGTACCGGTCCACCTCCGCCTCGATCGCCGCGTGCCCCATCGGCGTGTGGTCGCGCAGGAACGCCACCGCGCCGCGCCGCGTCCAGCCGTTGGCGTGCAAGCCGGTGTCCACCACCAGCCGCGCCGCGCGCAGCGAGTCCAGTGCCAGCATCCCCAGCCGGGACAGGTCGTCGGAGTACAGGCCCATCTCGTCGGCCAGCCGTTCCGCGTACAGCGCCCACCCGTCGGCGAAGGCGTTCATCGGCGCGGTGCGGCGCAGCGCCGGCAGGTCCGTGCGCTCCTGCCGCAGCGACACCTCCAGGTGGTGGCCGGGCACGCCCTCGTGGAACGCGGTCACCTCGGCCTCGTAGCGCATCCGCTCGCCCGGCCGCTTGGTGTTGACGTAGTAGGTGCCCGGCCGCGACCCGTCCACCGACCCCGTCAGGTACGCGGGCGGCGTGGTCGGCGACCCGGACCTCGGGTAGGCGGCGACGGCGCACGACCGCGTCGGGACGCGGTGGAACCACCGGGGTGCCGCCGCCTCCGCCCGCCGCACCGCCTCCCGCGCGGCGGCCAGCATCTCCGCGCCGTCGTGCCACCGCAGGGCCGGGTCGTCGCGCAGGCGGGCGAAGATGTCGGGCAGGTGCTGCGTGCGGAACACCCGCCACCCCAGTTCGGCGTACTCCTCGGCGAGCCCGGCCAGCACGTCCAGCCCCACCCGGTGCAGCCGCTGCGCGGAAAGGTCGGTGGTGGTGTGGGCGCGCACGGCCGTCTCGTAGGCCGCCTCGCCGCCGGGCAGCCGGCACACGCCCGCGTGGTCGTCGTCGCGGCCGTGCGGCAGCACTTCGGCCAACAGCATGTCGCGGTACTCCAGAATGGCGGTGGTCGCGATTTCCCGGCCTTGCCCGCGGCAGATCTCGTCGATGTTCGCGAGTTGGTTGTCCAAATGCGCGACTGCGGCCCGCACGAGTCGCGCGACCGGCGTTCGACCCGCCGCTGTTCCGGCACGGTGCCGTTCCGAGAGGGTGCGGAAGAATTCGGGCAGTCGCTCGATGCGGCGCAGGTGCGCGGCGCGCTGCCGGCGGGTCCGGACCGGCAGGGTGGCCAAGGTCAGCAACAGGCCGGGCACCGGGGTGGTCAGGGCGTCGCCGATGGTGAACTCCACCCACCGGCACGCGATCCGGTCCCGCTCGGCCCCGACCTGCTGGAGCACGACGTCCCGGGTGATGCGGTCGGTGGCGCGCAGGCCCGCCGGGTCCACCGCCCGCGCGCGCTCGCCCAGCCCGGCCAGCGCCCGGTCGAACTCCGCGTCGCGGTCCTCGCCGAAATCCGGCAGGCGGTCGTCTTCGGTGGTCCCGCGCAGCGCGGCGGTGGTGGGACAGCGGTTCGCCAGGGTGTCGTGAAGTTCGTCGGCAATGGCCCGGACAACGGACATGACGCCTCCCCCAAGGCAATCGGTGTTGTGCCCGGATCGTGCCACGGATTCCCGGAGAACGGGGAAGGAGAGGCGCAGGTGGACCCCGAAGAATTCGCACTCGGGACGATTGCTATGGTTGACGGCGTAGCTCGGGTTGAATCCCGGTCCGGGCGCAGCTGTGCCTCATGAGTACAGCACGCCGAGGAACTCCACCAGCAGCCGTTCGCGCAACGCGGGCCGTGCGGCGGCCAGCAGGGTGTTGACCGTGGCCATCCGCTCGGGCAGCGCCGCCCCGCCCCCCAAGCCCGCCGCCGCGAGCAGCCCGGCGAACTCCTGGGGCGTCAACGCGTCCGGGTCCAGCGCCTCGATGAACGCCACCACCTCCGCCGGCACGTCCACCGGCCCCGCCGCGCGCGCCGCGGCCACCGACGCCCGCAGGTCGGCCAGGAACCCGTCCTCCGCGCCCGCGTTGGCCGCCGTCACGGTCAGGTGCAGGTTCGCAGGCGACGAGCGGTGCGCGAACTGCGGCTGCACGTACCAGTTCCGCGCCCGCATCTCGTCGGCCACCACGAACACGTCCACGTCGTCGGAGGTGAACGCGACCAGCGTGGAGTCCGGCTCGCCCAGCACGCGCAGGCCGTCGATCCCCTCGATCCCGTCCCGGATCACGCGGGTGGACCCCAACGCCGTCGCGGCGAGCGTCCGGTAACCGTCGTCGCCGATGTGCCGCAGCACCGCCCACGCGGCGGCCACCGGACCGCCGGAGCGGGTGGACTGGGTGGTGGAGTTCAGCATCGTGTAGCCGGGCCACGCGGCGCTGGCGAAGTACTGCGGGCGGCGCAGGTCGGCGTTGGCGTGCAGCAGCACGGACGTGCCCTTGGGGCAGTACGCGTACTTGTGCAGGTCCACCGAGATGCTCGTCACGCCCGGCACGGAGAAGTCGAACGGCGGCGCGTCGGGCGCGAAGGGCAGGACCCACCCGCCGATGCACGCGTCCACGTGGCACCGCACGCCCCGCTCCAGGCACGCGGCGGCGATCGGCGGCACCGGGTCCACCACGCCGTGCGCGTACGACGGCGCGCTCACCACGACCAGCACGGTGGTGTCGTCGATCGCGGCGACCATCGCGTCCGGGTCGGCGCGGAAGGTCTTCGGGTCCACCGGCACCGCCACCACCCGCACGCCGAAGTAGTGCGCGGCCTTGTGGAACGCGGCGTGCGCGGTCTCCGGCAGCACGATCGAGGGCGACTCCACGGGCCGGGCGTCCCGCGCGGCGAGCACGGCCAGCAGGCAGGATTCGGTGCCGCCGGAGGTCACCGTCCCGACCGTCTCCGGAGTCCCGCCGAGCAGCCGCGCCGCCGTGGCGACGATGTCGTTCTCCAGCCGCAGCAGGCTCGGGAACGCCGTCGGGTCCAGGCCGTTGACCGAGGACGCCGACGCGTGCGCCCGCGCGGCGAGGTCGTCCAGGCCGGGCACGGCGCTGTCGTAGACGTAGGCCAGCGTCCGGCCGCCGTGCGTGGGCAGGTCACCGGCGCGCAGCGCGGCCAGCTCGGCCAGGACGTCCTCGGGGGTCATGCGGTCTCCTCACGGGGCAGCAGCGGCAGGGCGAGCACGACCAGCAGGGCGGGCAGGGCGGTGAACCCGAGCAGGGCGGCGGTCACGGCGCTGCCGGGCTGCACGGCGTCGCCGGTGCCGGCCACGTACCCGCCCAGTCCCAGCACCAGCCCGTACACCCCGGGTCCCAGCGCCAGGCCGAGCGTCTCGCCGGCCGTCCACACGCCGGAGAACAGCCCGGCGCGGGTGTCGCCGGAGCGCCGTTCCTGCGCGGTGATCACGTCCGGCAGCATGGCCAGCGGGAACACCTGCATGCCCGCGTACCCCACCCCGATCACCGCCATCAGCGCGAGCACGGCGGCCACCGGCAGCGCCCGGGACGCGGTCAGCCCGACCACGGCGGCGGCGAACAGCAGCGACGCCGCCACCAGCCCGAACCGCTTGCCGCGCCGCCGCCCGACCCGTTGCCACAGCGGCATCACCACCAGCGCCGGGCCGACGAACCCGACGAACAGCCAGGTCTGCAACGACTGGTCGCCCAGCACGAGCCGGGCGAAGTAGTCCACGCCCGCCAACATCGTGCCCAGCCCGACCGCCTGCACCACGAACACCGCCAGCAGCAGCCGGAACGCCCGCGACTCCCGCACCGCCCCGACCAGCTCGCGCAACCCCGCCGAGGCGGGCACGTGCCGCGCCACGTCCCGCGTGCCCAGCACCGTCACCACGGTCCCGACCAGGATCAACGCCCCGACCGCCACGCCCATCAGCCCGTACCCGCCGGCCAGGTCCCGCACGGCCGGCGCGCCCGCCCCGCTGACCAGGATCGCCAGCGCCAGGAACGTGATCCGCCACGCCATCAGCCGCGTGCGCTCGTCGTAGTCCTCGGTGAGCTCCGCCGCCATCGCCACGTACGGCACCTGGAAGAACGCGTAGGCCGTCGCGCATAGCAGGAACACCACGGCCACGTACGCCGCGCCCGCCGCGCCGGTGAACGGCCCGGCGAACAGCAGCGCGAACAGCACCGCCACCGCGACCCCGCCGCGCAGCAGGAACGGACGCCGCACGCCCGCCCGGTCGCTGATCCGCCCCGCGACCGGGTTGAACAGCACGTCCCACGCCTTCGGGGCGAGCACCAGCAGCCCGGCGACGGCGGCGGGCACGGCGAGCCGGTCGGTCAGGTAGGGCAGCAGGAGCAGGCCGGGCACGGTGCCGAACGCGCCGGTGACGAGCGAGCCCGTCGCGTAGCCGGCGCGGACCCGGGTGGTGAGCTGGGTCATAGGCGGAAGATCTTCGCATTTCCAGCGTGATCCACCCAACACCCGGGTGTGAACACCCGGGAGCACGGGTACGTGTCCCCGGAACCTGTGAGAGGGAGTACGACGATGGGCAAGCACAGACTCGGCACCGCCGACGGGCAGTGGGGTGGACCGGAACTGGTGGAGGACGCCGAGTCCGCCGCCGAGACCGCGCACCTGCCCGTGGTCGAGGAGCAGTCACCCTCCGGAGCCCCCGACACGGAGTAACAACTTCACCCGTTCGGACGAGAGTGTGCCCGCTTGGAGCGGGTACACCCCGTTCGACGTGCCCGAAACCCACCGAGAGGTGACGGTCGTGGAGTGGCTGACGGTCCACCGGGGTCGACCGGACCCGGGGCCGCTGCGCGAGATGGACCTCTGGTGGAACCTCATCGGCCGGACCCTGGGGCGGGACTGGGACGTCACCACCGACGACGGCGACCCGCACGCGGTGGACGTCGTCGTCACCCGCGACGCCTACCTGATCGCCACCGTCCTGCCCGGCCCGGACGTGCTGGTCGAGGTGCACGACCACGACGTGCGGGCGGACGGCGTGCCGGTGCTGCGCTCGCGCGTCGGCATCACGGCCCGCCGCCCGCCCGACGGCTTCTACTTCTGCGCCACCATCCCCGCCGTGGTCGACGTGGACCGCATCGAGGCGTGGCTGCTCGACGGCGTCCTGGTCGTGCGCGCCCCGCTCACCTGGGCGGGCCGGGCAACCGCGTGAGCCCCGCTTGACACACGAACATCGCGCGTGTTCGATCGAACAGATCGAGTGATTGGAGCTGGGGGATGCGCGCGGGGATCACGATCCTGCCGGAGTACCGCTGGACCGAGGCGAGGCCGAAGTGGCAGGCCGCCGAGCGGTACGGCTTCGCCAGCGCCTGGACCTTCGACCACGTCGCGTGGACCCCGTTGTCCGACGGCCCGTGGTTCAGCGCGGTGCCGACCCTGACCCTGGCCGCCACGGTCACGTCCCGGATCGAACTGGGGATGCTCGTGGCATCACCCAACTTCCGCCACCCGATCCCGTTCGCCCGCGAGCTGACGGCTCTGGACGACGTCTCCGACGGCCGCTTCACGCTGGGCGTGGGCGCAGGCGGCCAGGGCGGCTACGACACGAAGGTCTTCGGCGGCACCAACCTGGTTCGCAGCCCGTCCACCCGCTACGCGGAATTCGTGGAACTCCTGGACCTGCTCCTGACCCAGGACGACGTCACCTACAACGGTGAGTACTACCGAGCCGCCAACGCCCGCAACCTGCCGGGCTGCGTCCAGAAGCCGCGCATCCCGTTCATCGTCGCAGCCAACGGCCCGAAGTCCCTGGCGCTGGCGGCGCGCTTCGGCCGGGGCTGGATCACCACGGGAACCCGCCACGACACCCTGGACAACTGGTGGACGTCCTTGGCGGACCTCTCCGCACGCCTGGACGACACCCTGGGCGACAACCCGAACTTCCGCAGAATCCTCCAAACCGACGCCGCTCCGGTCTACTCGCTGTCCAGCACCGAGTGCTACCGCGACTTCCTGGGCAGGGCGGAGGCTCTGGGCTTCACCGACATGGCCGTCCCGTGGCCACGCGCCTCCGGCCCCTTCGCCGGCAAGGAAGACATCCTAGAAACAGTCGCCACAGACATCCTCCCGACCCTGCACGCCTGAGCGGCGAAGCCGAGCGGGCAGTCACCGGAGGGGACACACCCCAACCCGGGCTTCTTGCTTGTGTCATCTCCGTATGGCCCGCCCGAAGGGCTACCACATTTTCCCGGGGTTGGGCCAAAAAGTTTTGCGAGGAACGAGCAAAAGTTTTTCGACCAACCCCGGGAAAATGTGGTCGGCTTTGCCGGGCCATGCGGAGATGACACAAGCAAGAAGCCCCCGCTTTTTCTTTTGCTTTTGTGTCATCTTTGGCGGCCTGCCCGCCGGCGAGGCTCTTTTACGCTTTGGACTGACGCTGTCGCTCTCAAGCCCACGCTTCGCGGGTCCTCACGGAACGCGCTCCGCGCTAATTGAGGATGAACGCGCTTCGCGCTTGGGAGCGCTTCGCGCGTTGAAGGACGCGCTGGCGCGCTCTCAAGATCAAAAGCGGCTGGGGAGGCCGCCAGTGGGGGGAAGGGCCTGCGTGTTCCCCACCGCATGACCTGGCGGAGCCGACCACACTTCTCGGGGGTCGGTCGAAAAACTTTTTGCTCGTGCCTCGCAAAAACTTTTTGGCCCGACCCCCGAAAAGTGTGGTAGCCCTTCGGGCAGGTCATACGGTGGGGAACACGAAGGCCCCTTGTGGCTGGGAGCCCAGCCGAAAAGCACGCCGCTGCGCGGCGAAGAGCGGCGCTTGCGGCGAAGGGGCTAGTTCGGGAGCGCCTTGACGATCGCGGCGTAGACGCGGTCCGTGTCCTCGTCCGTCGTGCGCCAGTTGCTGAACGCCGCCCGCATTGCCGGCTGCCCGGCATAAACCGTCGGCGTCAGGAACGCCTCGCCCGACCCGTTCACGCGCTCCATCACCTCGCCCACCTCCGCCCCATCCACCGCGAAACACACGACATTCAGCCGCACCGGAGCCAACAACCGCACCCCGGCCGTCCCGTCAAGCAACGCCCCCAACCGCCGGGCCTGTGCCACGCACCGCTCCACCACCTCGCGATGTCCTTCCCGCCCATACGCCGCCAGCGCGAACCAAGCCGCCAACGCCCGCAACCGGCGCGAGTTCTGGGGAGTCAAGTGCACGAAGTCCGGGTCGTCGGTCGGCAGGCCGAGGTAAGCGGCAGCGTTCTGGAACACCCTCACCTGCAAGTCGCGTCGCCGCGTGAACTGCACCGCCGAGTCGTACGGCACGTTGAGCCACTTGTGCAGGTCCACGCACACCGAGTCGGCCTCCGCCAACCCGTCCACCAAGTGCGCGTGCTCGCCACTCAACGCGGCGAACCCGCCGAACGCGGCATCGACGTGCAGCCAGAACGGGTACCGCTCCCGAAGTCGCACCAACGCCCGCAGGTCGTCGAAATCCACCGTGTTGACCGTCCCCGCATTGGCCACCACGACCACCGGCCCCGAAACCGACCCCAGCACCCCCTCCAACGCCCCCACGTCGACCGCCTCCCGCTCGGCCAACGTCGGCACGAGTCGGACGCAACCCCTGCCCAGGCCGAGCATCGACAACGCCTTGTATACGCTCGAATGCGGCGAACCGGACAACACGGTCACCTCACCCAGCGCCGCGACCCCCTGCTCCGCCACCGAAACGCCGCGCTGCTCGCCCAGCCACTCCCGCGCGAGCGCGAGGCCGACGAAGTTCGACATCGTCGCGCCGCTGACGAAAGCGCCGGTGTGACCGTCCACTCCGAACAGTTCGGCCAGCCACCGCACGGTCTCCCGCTCCAGCTCGGTCGCGGCCTCCGCCCCACTCCGCGACGACGGGTTCTGGTCGAACGCGCCGGCCAGCCAGTCGCCCGCCACCGCCGCCGGCGTCGCGCCGCCGGTGACGAAACCCAGGTAGCGCGGACCGGCGGAGGCGGCGAACCCGTCCGCCCACCGCTCACCGAACTCCGCCAGCGCGCCCGCGAAACCCCCGCCCACCACCGGCAGCGCACGCGGATCGGCCGTCACCGCCGGGCTCACCGGGCGGTCACCCAACCCGGCCAGCACGTCCGCCGCGTACCGGCGGGTGGTGTCGAGCACGTCCGGCAGGGCGGCGAGGTCGGCGGCCAGCACGGGGTCCACGGGGTCACTCCAAGGGTCTCGGGGAACGCGTGCCGACCCTGACACGCGCCCGGAACCGCTGTCGCGGGCCACTTCCGCGAAACTGGACTTCAGCCCGACGCCTCCACCGACGCGCGCCGCACCAACCCGCGCACCTGCCTGCTGGACAACGACCAGCACGTGACCAACGCCAACACCACCGCCCCGGCCAGCAACGTCGTCTCCGTGCCGAACCGCGTCCCCAACGGCCCGGCCACCACCTCACCCGCCGGCAACGCGATGAACGACCCCAGCATGTCGTAGGAGTAGACGCGGGCGAGCTTGTCCGGCGGGATGTTCTCCTGCAACGACACGTCCCACGCCACCACGAACACCTCGCCCGACAAGCCGACCACGAACATCGCCAGCAGCAACGGCAGCACGTGCGGCGCCTTGGCGAGCGTGATCAACGGGATGACCTCCAGCAGCACCACCGCCACCCCGGCGAACAACGCCCGCCGGGGCCGCCAGTGCGCCATCAGCACCCCGCCGACCAACGCGCCCATCGTCTGCGCGGCGATCACGAAACCCCAGGCCGTGCGCCCGATGGACTGGTCGGCCACCGCCGGCCCGAGCACGAACAAGCCGCCCGCCAGCACCGCGTTCACGACCATGAACTGCAGCACCACCACCCACACCCAGGTGTGCTCGGTGAACTCGCGCCACCCGTCGGCCAAGTCCTTGAACGCCGACCCGGCCGCGCGCGGCGTCCGCTCGACCCGCACCGCCCGGTACGCCAGCGCCGCCGCGACGAACACCCCCGCGTTGACCGACATCGCCCACCCCGGCCCGAACACGCCGACCAGGACGCCGCCGACCGCCGCCCCGGTGAACCGGCCGCTGTTGACGAACATCCGCGCCACCGCGTTCGCCTGCGTCAGGATCGCCGCGGGCACGGTCTGCGGGGTCAGCGCGGCAGCCGCGGGCAGCGACATCGCCGACGTCACGCCGTTGGCGATGCTGAGCACCACCAGCAGCGGCAACGTCGCGAACCCGCCCAGCACGCCCACCGCGATCACGGCCTGCGTGGTGGCGGCCAGCAGCGCGGTGCCCTGCAGGATCACCGAACGCGGCAGCCGGTCGGCCAGCATCCCGCCGAACAGCACCAGCAGCACCACGGCCAGCGACCGCGCGCCGACCACGACCCCGAGCTGCACCAGACTCCCCGTCACGTCCAGCACGGCGAACGCCAGCGCCACGGGCGCGATCGCGTTGGCCAGCTCAGCGCACCCGCGCCCCGCCACCAACCGCCGGAACACCTGCTCCCGCAACGGTGTGAACAGCCCCCCGTCTCGCACCGCCCGACCCCCTGTCGAGTTTTTCCCGCCATTGTCCCGCTGTGCGGCGGAAAAACCGGCCGGTTTGCCGAACGGACCGGTTGACTGGGGGTCGTGGACGACATCGAGGTGCGTGCCGCGCGACCGCGTGAACTGGCCGCCGTCGGCGAGTTGCGGTGGCGGTGGGTGGAGGAGGTGCACGGGTCGGTGCCCGTGCCGCCGGCGGAGTTCGTGCCGCGGTTCGCGGACTGGGCGGCGGCGAACACGGCCTCGCACCGGTGTTCCGTGGCCGTGCGGGACGGCGTGGTGCTGGGGATGGCGTGGCTGGGCGTGGTGGCGCGGGTGCCGCACCCGCGGTCGTTCGACCGGGCGTCCGGGGACCTCCAGTGCGTGTACGTGCGGCCCGCCGACCGGCGGCGCGGGGTGGCCGGGCGGCTGGTCGGGGACGTGCTGGCGGCGGCCCGCGACCTGCGGCTGGAGCGGGTGACCGTGTACTCGACCGAGCGGGCGGTGCCGAGCTACGTGCGGGCCGGGTTCGCGGTGTCGCCGGTGCTGCTCCAGGTGGACCTGCGGGTGGCGCGCCCGTCCGGGTGATTTCCGCAGAAGGCGTATCCCCCGCCGGCCGGTCCCCTCCTTGTCCCCGGGAGGTGCCATGACCACGAGTTCCACCGACGTGCTGAGACCCGGCGGGCCGCGTGCGGTTCGCGTCGCGGGCGCCGGCCGGTCGCGGTGGCTGGCCGAGCTGGCCGGGGCGGCGCGGCGGGACGGGATGGCCGTGGTCCACGCGCGTGCCGCCGAGGCCGACCGGTTCGTGCCGTTCGGGGTCCTGCGGCGGGCGTTGCGCGGGGTGGAGGCCGTCACCGCGCAGAACGCGTTGTTGCTGCTGGGCGCTGTGCTGCACGCGTCGCTGGACCGTGCCGCGTGCCTGTTCAACGCCGTGGAACGGCACCGCGTGCACCGCACCGCCGCCGAACTGGTCGAGTCGATCGCGCGGACCCCGGGCCTGCTGGTCGCGGTGGACGAGGCGCACCTGGCCGACCCGGCGACCCTGGAACTGCTGGACCACCTGTTCCGCCACCCGCCGACGGCCCACGTGGTGATCGCGGTGGCCGACGACCACCGCCTTCGCCTGCCCGCCGACACCCACCTGGTCGAGACCACCGCCGCGGAGGACCGGAGCCGACCAGACGCCCCTTGCACGGCCGCATCTGCCGCGCCGAGCGGGTCCGGGTCGGGCGGGTCCGGGTCGGGCGGGTCGGCGTCGGGCGGGTCGGCGTCGGGCGGGTTGGGGTTGGGCGGGTTGGGGTCGGTCGAGGGACTGGTGGCCGCGGCCGAGGCTTCCGCCCGCATCGCGCCCGCCGTGGCCGCGCACTGGCTGGACGCCGCCCTCCGCCGCACGCCCCGCGCGGACACCGCCACCCGCCGCGACCTCCTGCGCGGCCTGGTCGCCGCGACCCACGCCGCCGGTCGGCCGCACGAGCACCGCCGGGCCGTGCGCGACCTGCTCGCCCTGTGCCCGCCCGACCGGCCCGAGATCGCCCTGCGCTGCGCCCTCACCGACCGCGCCCAGGGTCGGCACGCCGACGCGAACGCCCTGCTCGAACGCGAGCAGCGCGACCTGACCGACCGGCGTGGCCGGTTGCTGCTGGCGATCGGCCTGGCCGCCGACCCCGCCGCCGACCGCACCCGCGCCGACCACGTCGTGCGCGCCGCCCGCCGGCTGGGCGACCCGGCCCTGCTGGTGGCGGCGCTCGCGGTCCGGCTGGGCAAACCCGTCGACCGCCGCACGCCCCACCTCCTGGAGGAGGCCGTCGCGCTCGCCGCCGGCGCCGACTGCCCGCCGGAGGCCCTGCTGTGGCTGGGCCGCGCCCTCACCGCGCTGGAACGCCCCGCCGACGCCCTGCGCCACCTCGACCGCGCCGTCCGCGCCGCCCGCGACGAGGACCGCGGTGACGTCCTGGGCGACCTCGCCCAAGCGCGCGGCGAGGCGTTGGAACGCCTGGGTCGGCTCGCCGCCGCCGCCGAGTGCTACCGCGACGCCGCCGAGACCCACCGGACGACCGGCGCGTCCGACGCCCTGGCCCTGGCCGGCCTGGCGCGGATCGCCGTGTGGCGGGGCGAGGTCGCCGAGGGGCTGCGGCTGGCCGAGCAGGCGGTCGCGGCGAGCCCCGACTTCCCGGCGCACCACGCGCTGGGCCTGGCCGCCCTGCACTCCAACGACCCCGGCCGGTGCGTGGAGCGGCTCCTCGACGCGGGCGGCAGCCTCGACCTCCCGCTGGTGGACCCGCTGGCCACCGTCGAGTGGTGCGCCCTGCTGGCCCTGGCCGACAGCGCCCGCAACCGCACCGCCGACGCCGTCCGCTGGGCGGAGTACGCCCGGTCGATGGTCGCGGAGTTCCCCGGCCGCCTGCGGCACGGCTTCGCCCGCCTCGCCCAGGCCGCCGCCCTGCGCCACACCGACCCCGCCGAGGCCGCGACCGCCGCCGCCCAGGCCGCCGACCTGCTGGAGAAGGCGCACCACCCGGTCCAGGCCGGCCGGGCGAGGGTCATCGCCGCCGCGCTGTTCCGCCAGGCGGGCCGGCCCGAGCGCGAGCGCCGCGAGCTGGACCAGGCCCGCGCCCTGCTGGACGCCTGCGAACCGGGCCTGTTCGACCGCGCCGGCACGACCTGGGCGGGCACGGTCCCCGACCACGGCCTCACCGAGCGCGAGCACAAGGTCCTGACCGTCCTCGCGCAGGGCCTGACCGCCGAGGCCATCGCCCGCCGCATGGACATCTCACCCCGGACCGTCCACCGCCACCTCCAGAACGTCTACCGCAAGCTGGGCACCACCGACCGCCTGTCCACGGTGCTGCGCGCCCAGTCGATGGGCCTGCTGGTGGAGGCGTGCTGATCCGCCCCCCGGACGGCAACCCCCGCGACACCCCTACGCGAGCAACCCGCGCTCGACGGCGGCCATGACCGCGGCCGTGCGGTCGGACACGTCGAGCTTCTTGAACGACCGCAGCAGGTGCGTCTTCACCGTGGCCTCCGCGATGAACAGCTCGCGGCCGATCTCCGCGTTGCTCAACCCCCGCGCGACCAGCGCCAACACCTCGCGCTCCCGGCTGGACAACGCCTGGGGTCGGGGTGTCCGCGCGCGGAACAGCACCTGCGCCACCGAAGGCGACAGGACCGTCTCGCCGCGCGCCGCCGCCTGGATCGCCGTCACCAGCTCCACCCGCGAAGCGCCCTTCAACAGGTAGCCGGCGGCACCCGCCTCCACCGCGCGCAGGATGTCCGCGTCGCTCTCGTAGGTCGTCAGCACCACGACCCGCGTGCCCGGCGCCTCCGCCACGATCCGCGCGGTCGCCTCGACGCCGTCCATGCCCGGCATGCGCAGGTCCATCAGGACCACGTCCGGCTTCGCCCGCACGGCCAGCGCCACGGCCTCCGCGCCGGACGCGGCCCGGCCCACGACCTCGACGTCCGCCGCCTCCAGCATCGCCGACAGGCCCTCGCGGACCACCGGGTGGTCGTCGGCCAGCAGGACCGTCGTGGTCATCGCGCGCTCCCCACCGGCACGGTGGCCGTGATCATCGTGCCCTCGCCGGGGGCCGTGGTGACGGTGAGGCCGCCGCCGACCTCCTCCACCCGGGCCCGCATCCCGGCCAGGCCGAACCCTCCCGTCGCGGCGGCGGGGTCGAACCCGCGCCCGTCGTCCACGACCGCCAGCTCGACCTCGACCTCCCCGAACACCAGGGTCACCGCGACGCGGGTCGCGCCGGCGTGCTTGCGGGCGTTGGCCATCGCCTCCTGCGCCACCCGTAGCAGCACGACCTGCGTGGCCATCGGCAGCGGCACCTCCGTGCCCTCCACGTCGTAGTCGACGCCCGGCCCGGAGGCCTGGCGGCGCAGGGCGTCGGCCAGCGACCCGCCGCGCAGGGCAGGCGGGCTGAGGGCGGCGACGAAGTGCCGCGCCTCGGCCAAGCCGTCCTCCGCCGCCGCGCGGGCCAGCCCGAGCAGCCGGGCCCGGTCGGCGCGCGGGTCGGACTCAGCCGCGTCGATCAGGCTGATGACGCTGGTCAGGCTCTGCGCCAGGGTGTCGTGGATCTCGCGGGCCAGGCGCTCGCGTTCGGCGGCCACCCCCGCCGCGCGGGACAGGCGGGCGGCCTCCGCGCGGTTGCGGCGCAGCTCGTCGACGAGTTGGGCGCGTTCGCGGTTCTGGCGGACGACCTTGGTGATCCACAGGCCCATCAGGGTCGAGACGGCGATGCCCAGCGCGGTGATCGGCAGCAGCCCCCGCAGCTCGGGACCCGCGCCGAAGTGCCACCACACCACCACCGCGGGCAGCAGGTTGCCGACGGTCGCCAGGACCAGCGCCGGCGCGGTGGGCAGGGTCGTCAACAGCATCGGCACGACCGCGAACAGCGCGAACCCGCTGACCGGCTTGAGCAGCACGGCCACCGCGAACAGTCCGAACAGGACACCGGCGAACACGCCGCCGCGCCGGTCCTCCACCGCCATCGCCGGCCGGCCCGCGACCACGTACCAGACCGCGCCGGCGGTGAGCGGCACGACGGCCGCGCTGTCCAGCACCAGCACGGCCGTGACCAGGTAGGAGACCGCGAAGTAGAGGTCCCACAGGACCAGTCGGCGCTGCGGCGCGACGGCCGTTCCCGCTTCGGACACGCGCCCAGTCCTACCAGAGCCGGGTCACCCGCCGGTGTCCACCGGTCGACGGACAGCCGGGTCCACCGACCGGTCGTCCCGGGCCGACCGCGCGCGGACCTAGCGTCGAAGGCGTCGGCGAGCAGGGAGGTAGGAGTCCGTTGTGGACTGGGGAAGCGGGGCTCCGGCCGCCGCGGCACCGGCTGGACCGCCGGGCGATCGGGTGGTGGACGGCCGTGGGGTCGCTGTGGGCGTTGCCGCCGGTGGTGGTGTTCGGGGTGCTGGCGTTGACGATCCCGCCGACGCGGTTCCTGTTCGGACCGTCGGCGGTGGTGTCCGCTGTGGTCGGTCTGGCGTACGTGGTGGTGATGCCGCGGTGGCGGTACCGGGTGCACCGGTGGGAGGTGACCGAGGACGTGGTCTACGCGCGCAGCGGGTGGTTGTGGCAGAAGTGGCGGGTCACGCCGCTGGCGCGGGTGCAGACCGTGGACTCGCTGCGCGGGCCGGTGCAACAGGCGTTCGGGCTGACCGGGGTCACGCTCACCACCGCGTCCACGGCGGGCGCGGTCACCATCAAGGGGCTGGACCGGGCGGTGGCCGAGCGGTTGGTGGACGAGTTGGCGCAGGCCGTGCGGCGGCACGGGGGTGACGCGACGTGACCGGGTGGGAGCGGCTGCACCCCCGGTTGGTGCTGGTCGGGGTGTCGTGGGTGGCCGGGCCGCTGGTGGCGGCGGTCGGGGTCGTGCTGCTGGACGGGGTGACCCCGGCGGCGGTGATCACGCTGGCGAGCCTGGTGGTGACCTCGCTGGTGGTGGCGGGCGTGGTGGTGCTGCGGTGGGCGACCACGCGGTACCGCGTCACGGCGGCCGGGGTGGAGGTCCGGTCGGGGCTGGTGTTCCGGCGGGTGCGGACGGCGGCGGTGGACCGGATCCGGGGTGTGGACGTGACCGCGCGGCCCGTGCACCGGGTGTTCGGGCTGGCGACCGTCGAGGTGTCGACGGCGGAGGGCGGGCTGCGGCTGGACGGCGTGACCCGGGCGCGGGCGTCGGCGTTGCGGGACCGCCTGTGGCCGTCGGGGCGTGAGGAGCCACTGGCCGTCGTGGACCGTGCGTGGCTGAAGTACGGGCCGTTGACGTTCTGGTCGGTCGGCGGGGTCGGGGTGGCGCTGGGTGGCGCGTACCGGGCCTTGGACGCGTTCGGGGTGGAGCCGTACGAGCTGGGGGTCGTGCGGGGCGTGTACTCCTACGTCGCCGGCCTGCCCGGGTGGGTGGCGGTGCTCGGGTTGGTGGCGGCGGTGGTCGTGCCGGGGGCGTGCGGCTCGACGGCGTGGTTCGTGGAGACGTGGTGGGACTTCCGGCTGTCCCGGGTGGGGGAGGCGTTCCGGGTGCGGCGGGGGCTGCTGACCACGCGGTCGCTGACCGTGGACCGGGCGCGGGTGCGGGGTGTGCAGGTGACCGAGCCGCTGCTGTTGCGGCTGGTGGGCGCGGCGCGGACGAACGTGATCGCGGTGGGGGTGGGCACGGCCGATGACCGGTCGTCGGCCGCCGGGTCGGCGCTGCTGCCGCCCGCGCCGGTGGCGTTGGCGTGGCGGGTGGCGTCGGCGGTGCTGGGCGGAGGCGCGGTGGCCCCGCGGCGGCACCCGGTGTCGGCTCCGGGGCGGCGCCCGGTGGCCTTGCGGCGGCACCCGGTGTCGGCTTTGCGGCGTCGCCTGGGGCGGGTTCCGCTGGTCGTGGTGCCGCCGGTGCTCGTAGTCGCGGCGCTCGGCGTGCTGGCTCCGGTGTTCGCGTACGCGGCGCTGGCGGTGGGCGTGGTCGCGTCGGCGGCCGGCGTGTGGCTGGCTTTCGACGCTTACCGGGCGTTGGGGCACGGTGTGGCAGGCGATGTCGTGGTCATGCGGTCCGGCACGTTCGCCCGGCGCACGGTGGTGCTGCGGCGGGAGGGCGTGGTCGGGTGGCAGCTGACCCGGTCGCCTTTCCAACGCCGCAACGACCTGGCCACCCTGACCTTCGCCACGGCCGCCGGCGTGCACGCTTACCGCGTCCGCGACGTCCCGCTAGCGGATGCGCTCGACCTGGCCCGGTGGTCCCTGCACCCACCCGCGCCCGCTCACGCGCCGGCCGTGCGCCCTCACCCCCCGGTCCGGTCCTCGACGTAGCCGGAGGTGGGCCGGTCGACCCGTCCGCCGCCCGCTTCGCGCTGCTCGATGTGCAGCGCCTGCTCCTCGGGGCCGCCGGAGTAGGCGGTGCCCGCGTCCTGGGCGACCTCGTCCGGCTCGTCGTCCACCGGCTCGCCGCCACCGCCGGGCGTGGTCACCTGGATGGCGTCGCGCGCGTGCTCCTCCGGCAGGTAGTCGGCGCGCTCGACGTCTTCCTGCTGCTCCGACCGGATCCGTTCATCACCCATGACCCCCGACTACCCGCCCGCCACCGGCACAAACACCCGCGGCCGGGCCGGCGCCGGCGGTGCTATGGGTTGTTGTGAGGTACCCGGGCCGGTGGGGCGCGCTTACGTTCCGGGGAACCGGCCGGTCCTGCGCCGTGCCGGGGTTCCCTGCGTCGTGAGGAGAGTCGCGTGTTCGGGTTGCGGTCGTCGCCTGTGGTCGTGTCGGTGGTCGGTGTCGTGGTGGCCGGGTTGGTGGGTGGCGCGCCCGCGGTCGCCGGGGAAGATCGGGTGTTGTCGGCCATCCAGCGCGACCTCGGGGTCGCCGACCCGGTTTCGCTGCTCGCCGCCGAGCGGGTCGCGGCCGGGGTCGACCGGAGCGTGCGTCGGGCGTTGGGGGACGGGTTCGGCGGGAGCTGGTTCGACGCCGAGGCGCGGGTGCTGGTCGTCGGGGTGACCGAGGGGCGGCTCGCGGACGACGTGCGGGCGGCCGGTGGGGTGGCTCGGGTGGTCGCGCGGTCCGAGGCGGAGCTGGACCGGGCCAAGGAGAAGCTCGACGGGGTCGCCGGCCGAGCGCCCGACGGGGTGCCCGGCTGGCACGTGGACGCCGCCGCGAACGTCGTGGTGGTCAAGCACCGGCCCGGCACGCGGGACGCCGTCGCCGCGTGGGTCGCGCGCAGCGGGGCGGACGCGCGGGCGGTGCGGCTGGTCGAGAGCACCGAGCGGGCCCGGCCGCTGATCGACGTGGTCGGCGGGAACCGGTACTGGACCAGCCAGTACGGGTGCTCGGTCGGGTTCTCCGTGGTGGGCGGGTTCATCACGGCCGGGCACTGCGGCGACGTCGGGGAGACGACCACCCAGCCCGGCGGCCGGTTCGAGGGGTCCAGCTTCCCCGTGGACGACATGGCGTTCGTGCGCACCGACGCGGGCAACACCCCGGTCGGCGCGGTGAACGACTACAACGGCGGCCGGGTCGCCGTCGCGGGCGCGGAGGAGGCGCCGGTCGGGGCGTCGATCTGCCGGTCCGGCGGCACGACCGGCTGGCACTGCGGCACCATCCGCTCCCGCAACGCGACCGTCGACTACGGGCCGTCCATCGGCAAGGTCTACCAGGCGATCGAGACCACGGCCTGCGCCGAGCCCGGCGACTCCGGCGGGTCGGCCATCTCCGGCAACCAGGCCCAGGGCGTGACCTCCGGCGGTTCCGGCGACTGCAAGGGCGGCGCGGCCACGACCTACTTCCAGCCCGTGCCGGAGATCCTCCAGCGCTACGGCGTCACGCTGGTGACCTCCGACGGCGGACCGCCGCCCGCCTGCGGCACCGCGTCCACCGGCACCCTGGCCTCCCAGGGCACGGCGGTCGAACCGAAGTCCGGCTACTACGAGGCCGCGGCCGGCGCGCACCGGGCGTGCCTCACCGGTCCGGCGAACACCGACTTCGACCTCTACCTCCAGAAGTGGAACGGCACGGCCTGGCGCACGGTCGCCTCCGGCACCGGCCCGACGTCCACCGAGAAGGTCACCTACACGGGCACGGCCGGCCGCTACCGCTGGCAGTTGCGCTCCTACAGCGGGTCCGGCCAGTACACGCTGGAATCGGCCAAGCCGTAGCCGACCCCTTCCTCACGTGCGCGCGGCGGCGGTACGGTCGCGCCAGCCGCCGCGCCTACGTGGAGCAGGGGAGTGGCCCGTGGAGCTGGAAGTGCGGCACCTGCGCGCGCTGATCGCGATCGACGACACCGGCAGCCTCACCCGGGGCGCCCGCCTGCTGGGGATGTCCCAGCCGGCGCTGTCCGGGCTGCTCAAGCGGATCGAGCACAGCCTGGGCGGCGCGTTGTTCTTCCGCACCGAGTACGGCTGCCTGCCCACCCCGCTGGGCACCGACGTCCTGGCGCAGGCCCGCGTCGTGCTGGGCGGGATGGGCGCGATCGCCGAGCGGGTCGCCGAGTGGTCGCGGCGCGGGAACCCGTCGGACCCGCTGCGGGTGGGCGGGTACTGCGGGTTCCTGCACGTCGTGGTCAGCCGGTGGTTGCGCGAGCAGCCGTGGTGCGCGGACGTGCACCTGGTGGAGGACACCGACGACCGGATCAGCGTGGAGAAGGTCGCGATCGGCGAACTGGACCTCGCGCTGGTCTACCGGCCGCCGCTGCCCGGCACGACCACCCCGCCCGGCGTGGCCAGCGTCCTGGTGCACCCGGCCGAGCCGGTCTTCGTGGCCATGGCCCACGACCACCCGGTGGTGCGGCCGGGACCGGTGGCGCTGGCCGACGTCCTGGACCACCCGTGGGTGGACGAACCGCCCGGCACCACCCGGTGGTCGGCGTACCTGAGCCGGACCTGCCGGGAGCACGGCCTGGTGCTGCGCCAACCGCACAGCACCCACTGCCTGGCCACGATGCTGGAACTGGTGCACGCCAAGCTCGCCGTCGCCCCGGCCCTGGCCACCAGCCGCGACCGGCCGGGCAGCATCGCCGTCCGGGCGCTGGAGGACCAGCCGCTGTGGCAGGAGCTGCGCCTGTACTACCGGCCGGACACGGTGGTGGCGGCGCACGTCGAGGAGATCCACGCCCGGGTCCTGGCCGCGTACGCCGCCCGCGAGGGCTGTAGCCCCGCCTTCGACGCGTGGTGGCACGACCGGGGCCGGGAACTGCTGCCCACCGGCTGACCCCCGGCTCGCTGTCGGGCTTCTGCGCGCCGGCCGGCTTTCGGCCCGCGGGCCGGGCACCCCGAGCGGGCCGGCCGGCTTCCCGTCCGCCTACTCGGTGCGCAGCGCGGTGGCCGTCCGGGTCCGCGCGGCCCACCCGGCGGGTGGCAGCGCGCCCAGCACGGCGATCACCACCCCGCCGGCCACCAGCGCCGCCACCACCCACGGCGAGTACACGGTGAACGCCGCCGCCGGCAGGTTGGTCCCCGCCCCCCGACCCATCGCGGGCACGATCCGGTCGTGCAGGGCCACCCCCAACGGCACCCCCAACCCGCCGCCCACCACACCGACCACGCCCACCGACGACACCACCAGCGCCATGGTCTGCCGCGGCGTCATGCCCAACGACTTGTGGATGCCCAGGTCCCGCACCCGGTCCCGCGTGTCGAGCAGCACCGTGTTCAGCACACCCATCGCCGACACCGCCACCAGCATCAACGTCAGCAGCGCGGTCAGGGCGCCGATCACCGCGATCGTGTCGCTCAGCTGCCCCGCGTCACCGGGCCGCGCCTGCGAAGCCGACCCGAGCGCCGCGTTCAACCCGTCCACATAGGACTGGACAGCCACACCTTCCTTCACCGCCACGAAGAACGTCCCCGCCTTCAGGTCCGGGAACGTCGCCGCGTCAACGTACACCGCCAGGCCGTCGTGCCGGGTGTCGAACAGCTCGCCCACGATCCGCACGGGAACCGCTTCCCCCTTGTGCCGCAGGGTGACGGTGTCCCCGATCCGGCTCCCGGTCGCGGTCAGGAACGCGGTCGGCACGACGGCCTCGCCGGGCCGCGCGTACCAACTCCCGGCGATCATCGGGTGACCGCCCCAGCTCGCGTCCCCGTCGTAGGCGAACACCTGCGAGAACCCCGCCATGCCCGGCACGGTCACCTCCGTCCGCGCCAGGCCGAAGTACCGGTCCGTGCCCGCCTGCGCCGCGATGGCCGCGCCCACCACCGCCGGGTCGGGATCGACCGCGCCGGGCCGCGGCGGACCCTCCCGCCCCACGGTGACGTCGGACGTGTCGTAGTCCCGCGCCCCTTGGATGACGCCCAACGACATCCCCAACCCCATCGCGAAGGTGACGGCGGCGGTGCCGAACACGACCGCCGCGACCATCCCGAACGCCCGCGCCGGCCGCGCGAACGGCCGGGCCAGGCCCAGCGCCAGCGGCAACGGCAGCCCGCCGAACCACCGCAGCGCCGAACGGCCCCGCGTGGCGCCCGTGCGCCCCACGGCCAGCGCGTCCACGGTCCGCAACCGCCCGGCCCGCAGCGCGGCCACCCACGCCGTCCCGGTCACCACGCCCAGCGCGCCGACGACCACCACGACGTCGATCCACAGCGGCACGGACAGGTCCGCGTCGTAGACCTCCTCGGTCTGCCCCAGCACGGGGATCGCCAGCAGGTTGCCCGCGACCACCCCCAGCGCGACCCCGGCGACCGCCGGCACGAGCGCCTGCCCGACGTACGCCCACACCACCTGGCCGGGCGTGCACCCCAACGCCTTGAGCACCCCGATCCGCCGCACCCCGGACCCGACCGCGCCCGCGACGACGTTGCCCACCACCAGCACCGACATCACCAGCCCGAGCACGCCGAACGCCACCAGGAACGGCACGAACAGAGCGCTTTCCCGCACCGCCTCCCGCTTCGCGGTCAACCACGACCGCGACCCCGCGACCGCGTCCGGCGGCACCGCCGCCGTGATCGCCGAGAGAGCGCTGTCCACCTCCAGCGGCGCGGCCAGCCGGTACAGCACCTGGTAGCCCCGCGGCTCGGTGAGCACGGCCGGCGCGACCCACGCCTCGGCGGTGCGCGTGACCGACCGGGCCACGCCGACGACCTCCAGCGACGGCGAGCCGGGCAGGTCGGTGAGCGTCACCCGCCTGCCGACGAACCCCGTCATCGGGAACGAGGTCGCCACGACGATCTCGTCCGGGCCGTCCGCCCACTCGCCGTCGACCAGGGTCAGCCGGTCGACCGGCCCGCCGGGGTCGGCGCGGCCCACGACCGTCACCGGCGGCAGGTCGATCCCGTCGGCGCGCACGGCCGACGACGCGCTCGGGAACGGACCGGCGGACGCCGCCGCCGTGCCCGCGGTGGCCGCCGCCTCCCGCGCCGTCGCGGTGAACTCGACCGACAGGTGCGCGCCCCGCTGGGCGGCGAACGCGTCCTCGAACGGCGCGGACGACACGACCAGCAGCGACCCGCCCAGCACCGCCGCGGTCACCGACATCATCGTCGCCAGCCCGATGACCGCCGACTGCACGCGCCGCCGGGCAACCCCGGCGCGCACCAGGCTCAGCAGAGCGCTCACCGGACGGTCACCTCGTCCAGCGCCACCCGGCCGTCGACCAGCCGCACGGTCCGGGTGGTGCAGCGCCGCGCCAACTCCCGGTCGTGCGTCACCAGCACCACGGTCTGCCCGTCGGCGTTCAGCTCGACCAGCAGGTCCGCGACGTCCGCGCCGGACGCGCCGTCCAGGGCCCCGGTCGGCTCGTCGGCCAGCAGCAGCGGCGGCCGGTTCACCAGCGCCCGCGCCACCGCCACCCGCTGCCGCTCCCCGCCGGAGAGCCGGCCCGGGTGGGCGGCGGCGTGCCGCGCGATGCCCAGCCGCTCCAGCAGCGCGGTCGCGCGCCGCCGGGCGTCGGCCCGGCCGGTCCCGGCCAGCCGCGCGGGCAGGACCACGTTCTCCAGCACGGTCAGGTCGTCGAGCAGGTTGAAGAACTGGAACACCATGCCGACGCCGGCCCGCCGGTGCCGCGCCGCGCCCGCCTCGCTCAGCCCGTCCACGCGCGTGCCGGCCACGGTGATCGTGCCCTCGTCCGGCCGGTCCAGGCCCGCGACCAGGTTGAGCAGGGTGGACTTGCCGCTGCCCGACGGCCCGAGCACGGCCACCGCCTCGCCCTCCCGCACGGTCAGCGACACGTCCCGCAGCGCGGGTGGGCCGTTCTCGTACCTGCGGGTGACGCCGTGCAGTTCGATCAGCGGTGTGGACATCGCTCCCCTTACCCCCGGGATTTTTCGGTGCCGGGGACGCTAGGAGCCGGGCGGGGGCGGGCGCGTCGGTCGCCGGGGGCATTACCGGTACCGCGTCGGGAGTACTCGACACCGTGTCCTCCGAGCGGTGTAGTCGAGGGTCGTACGGCGGGGAGACCTCCGGAGGGGTGTCGTGGCGGGGCGCGTCGGACAGAATGGGCCGGTGATCGACCGACTGCGCGCGTGGGCGGCCCTGGTGGCGCGCCCGACCGGACCGCTGCCGCGGCCCGGTCGCCGCAGCCTGGTCTTCGACGTCGCGGTGGCGCTGGTGCTGTGCGTGGCGTCGCTGGACTTCGCGCTGAACATCACCGACTTCGACGCGCCGGTGGGACTGTTCCCGCCCGGTCCGATGGCGCCCCCGCCGCCGGACGTGGTGGTGCGCGTCGGCGAGCCGGCGTCGGCCTACGCGGGCTCGGAGGTCAGCGCGGTGCTGGTCGCGCTGGTCGCGTCGCTGGCGCTGGTGCTGCGCCGCCGGTACCCGCTGGCCGTGCTGTGGGTGGTCGTCGGCGTCGGCCTGCTGGTGCCGGACGCGCCTCGGCTGACGTTCTACGCGTGCGTCATCGCCGCCTACACCGCCGCCGCGTACAGCCCGTACCGGGTGGCGACCCTGGCGTCCCTGCCGCTGGCGGTGCTCGCGGTGTGGCTGCCCGAGCACCCGGTCCTGCCGACCGTGCCCGACGAGTACGTGCCGCTGCTGGTGGTCGTGCCGCTGGTGCTGGCCGCCAACGGGCTGCGCACGTGGAAGCTGCGCGCCGACGAGCGCCGCACCCGGCTGTCGGTCCTGGAGCGCGAGCAGCGCGACGCGCTGCGCCGGGCCGTCGAGCAGGAACGCGCCCGCATCGCCCGCGAGCTGCACGACGTGGTGACGCACAACGTCAGCGTGATGGTCATCCAGACCGGCGCGGCCCGCAAGGTCATGGGCTCCGCGCCCGACCAGGCCCGCGACGCGCTGCTCGCGGTCGAGGCGGCCGGCCGCGCGGCGATGGCCGAGCTGCGGCACGTGATGGGCCTGCTCACCCCGGACGGCCCGGACGCCGACGACCTCGCGCCGCAGCCCGGCATCGACCGCCTGGACGACCTGGTCGGCCGGATGCGCGGCGCGGGCATGCCGGTGGGCCTGACCGTGGCCGGCGACCCGCGCCCGGTGCCCAGCGGGGTGGGGCTGGCCGCGTACCGGGTGGTGCAGGAGGCGTTGACCAACACCGTGAAGCACGCGTCGGGCGCGTCGGCGACGGTCACCGTCGAGTACACCCCCGAGCACCTGTCCGTGGAGGTCGCCGACACCGGCGGCAAGCCCACCGGTGCGGCCGGCAGCGGGCGCGGCCTGATCGGGCTGCGCGAACGGCTGTCGGTCTACGGCGGCACCCTGCACACCGGTCCGCGCCCGACCGGCGGCTACCGGGTGCGCGCCCTGATCCCGCTGGAGGCGACGTGACGCCGCGGGTCGTGGTCGCCGACGACCAGGTCCTGGTGCGCACCGGTTTCCGGATGATCCTGTCCGCCGACGGCATCGACGTGGTGGCCGAGGCGGCGGACGGGGAGCAGGCCGTGGCGGCGGTCCGGCGCACCCGGCCCGACGTGGTCCTGATGGACATCCGCATGCCCGAGCTGGACGGCCTGGAGGCCACCCGCCGCATCCTCACCGGCCGGCCCGACGAGCCGCGCGTGATCATGCTGACGACGTTCGACCTGGACCACTACGTGTACGCGGCGCTGGCGGCCGGGGCGAGCGGGTTCCTGCTCAAGGACGTGACGCCCGAGCACCTGGTGTCGGCGGTGCGCCTGGTCCGCACCGGGGACGCGCTGCTCGCGCCGACCATCACCCGCCGGCTGGTGGAGCGGTTCGCGCACCGGGACGACGCGGGGGCGTCCGCGGTGCACCGGGACCTGGCCGCGCTGACGCCGCGCGAGCTGGAGGTGCTGGGGATGTTGGCGCGCGGCTTGAGCAACGCGGAGCTGGCGGGTCGGCTGCACCTGTCGGAGGCGACGGTGAAGACCCACATCGCGCGCATCCTGGCGAAGCTGGGGCTGCGCGACCGGGTGCAGGCGGTGATCGCGGCCTACGAGACGGGCCTGGTCACCCCCGGCGGGTCGTGAGGGCGGCGAGGACTTCGTCGTGGGCGCGGGTTTCGGGCAGCGCCAGGACCGGGGACTCGCGGGACAGCGCCGGCAGGTCGCCGACCAGCACCAACTGCTCGGCCGCCCGCGTGGCCGCCAGCGCCGCGCCGGTGCGGCCGAGGTCCGCCCGGTCGCGGGTGAAGCCGTAGAGGACCACCTGCCGGTCGCCGCCGCGGAAGTCCTCCGCGCCGACGTTGCGCCGGGCCCGCGCGTGCGCCCCGACGATCGCCACGATCCGCGCGGTCACCTCCTCCGCCTGCGCGGCGTACGGGACGACCACCGCCCAGTCGCGCCCGGTCGCCTCGTAGTGCGCCGCGAGCCGGGCGAGCAGGTTCGCCTCGACCGGGTTGTAGAAGCCGGGCCGGCCGCGGTCGCGCCGCCGGGCGGGACGTTCGCGCCGCCGCCGCCCGGGCAGGCCGGAGGTGTCGACGAAGGCGAGCGGACCGGCGAACACGTCGTCGCGGCGCGCGGGCCGGGCCACCGCCGCCGGGTCCCCGCCGAGCAGGCGGGCGCAGAACTCGGCGATCTCGGGCGGGGCCGTCCGCCGCCGGCCCAACCGCACGACGTTGCGGCCCGGCAGCCGCGCGGCCAGTTCGGCGAGCAGACCGCCGTCGCCCAGCAGCACCGCCCGATCGACGGTCACCAGCCGCGCCACCAGGTCCGGCAGGCCCAGGCGGTGCGCATCGTCCACAGTGGACACACCGTGGCCCGCCAGGGCCCGCGCCAACCGGGTCTTCCCGCTGCCCGGCCCGCCGAGCACCACCAGCAGGTCGGGGACGGCCAACGCCCGGCGGAACGCTTCCCGCTGGTCCGCGTCGAGTTCGGCGGGCGCGTCCGGGGTCGGCGTGAACGGCGCGACCCGGCCTTCGGACAGCGGCGCCAGGAGCCGGTGTGCGCGCAGGGCGGCCAGCGCCGCGCGCTGCGGCGCGAAGGACGCGACGGCGGGCTCCAGCACCCCGGTCGGCGGCGGCTGCACGGGCTGCTCGAACCGGACCGCCACCGTCCGCGCGTCCACCCGGGTGACCAGGCCGCGCACCCCGCCCAGCCGCACCGCCGTGCCGACCTCGGGCAACGCGGTGCCGGTGACCACGAACCGGCCGTCCGCCAGCCGGTACGGGTACCACGGCTCGACGCGGGCGGCGGCCACGGCGGCGCGCTCGTCCGCCTCGATCGCGCGGGCGATCCGGTCCAGGAAGCCAGTGTTCACGGCACTCACCGCCAATCGGCGAAACAGGGTAGTGGGCGGCGCGCGGGTGGTCCCGGTCGAGGCCGCAACCCGAAGCCGGCTCACCAAAGCCGGCTCACCAAAGCCGGCGCACCGCGACCGGCTCATCGCAACCGGCCCGCCGGAGCCGGCTCACCGAAGGCGCGCATCGCAGCCGGCCCGCCGGAGCCGGCTCATCGCAACCCGCCCGCCGGCCTGGTGCTGCGCTCCCCGTTCACCGCGCCGGCCGACGTGGGCCGCGTGCACTACCCGTTCCCGCCGGTGCGATGGACGGACCGGAACTGCTCGAAGCCATCACGGCCGTCGCCTGAGCAGGCGCGTCGGCGTTACCTTTGACGGATGACCGCGCAGGTGGGACAGCGGTCGCGACTGACCGCGGTGGACAACCTGAAGGTGCTGCTCGTCGCCTGGGTGATCGGCGGGCACGCGCTGCTCGGGTACTCCGCCGTGGGCGGGTGGCCCTACGACGAGGTCAACGAGGTCACCTTCACGCCCCGCGTGGAGGCCGTCCTGGCGGCGGTCCTCGGACCGTCGGGACTGTTCCTCATGGGCACCTTCTACCTGCTGTCCGGGCTGTTCACGCCCGGCTCGCTGGCCCGCAAGGGCCGCGCCCGGTTCGTCCGCGAACGCCTGGCGCGCCTGGGCATCCCGTGGGTGGTGTCGGCGCTGCTGGTGTGGCCGCTGTCGCTGTGGGTGGCCTACCGGGCGGCCGGGCACGACGTGTCGCCGTGGTGGGTCTTCACCCACCGCGACCCGTTGCTGGACTCCGGCTCGCTGTGGTTCGTGGCGATCCTGCTGCTGTTCTCCCTGGTCTACGCGGTGGTCGGGCGACCCTCGGACAGGCCGTTGACCATCAGGACCGGGCACCTGGTCGCGGTGGCGGCGGGGGTGGCGCTGTCCACGTTCGCCGTGCGGCTGTGGGTGCCGGCGCGCAGCGGCCAGGTCGGGGACCTGCACGTCTGGTGGTGGCCGCAGCTGGTCGCCCTGTTCGGGCTGGGCATCGCCGGCGCGCGGGCCGGGTTGGCGGCGCACGTGCCGGAGCGGATGTGGCGGACGTGCCGGGTGGTGGCGTTCGCGGCGATCGCGTCCGTGCCGGTGGCGGCGGTCGCGGCGGGGGTGTCGGACCTGTCCGGGCAGTCCGGGCCGTTCCTGGGCGGGTGGCGGTGGGAGGCGCTGGTGCTCGTGGTCGTGGAGTCGGTGCTGGTGGTCGGCGGGTCGGTGTGGCTGCTCGGGCTGGCGCAGCGGCGGCTCACCGGCGGCGGCGCGCTCGCGGGCGCGTTGGCGCGGTCGGCGTTCGCGGCGTTCGTCGTGCAGGGGCCGGTGCTGGTGCTGCTGGCCGTGGCCGCCCGACCGGTGCCGCTGCCGGCGGAGGGCAAGGCGTTCCTGGTCGCGGCGGCGGCGATCGCGGCATCGTTCGGACTGGGCCGGCTGCTCACCGCGCACACCCGTTTGGGACGTCTTTTCTGACGCTTTGCCGGTGTGTCGCGAATGGTGTGATTTCCATTCATTTCCCATTGAGTGGAACCCCGGCCCCAGGTCAGGGCGGTGCGCGGCGGTGTGGGAGACTGCGGGCCATGGCTCCTCTTCGCTTCGCCCTGCCCAACAAGGGCTCCCTGAGTGCTCCCGCGGCGCAAATGCTGGCCGAGGCGGGGTACCGGGTCCATCGGTCGGGGCGCGAGCTGATCGTGGCCGACCCGGCGAATGATGTGCAGTTCTTTTTCCTGCGCCCGCGCGACATCGCGGTCTACGTCGGCGAGGGTTCGCTCGACGTCGGCATCACCGGCCGGGACCTGCTGCTGGACTCCAGCGTGTCGGCCAAGGAGATCCTGCCGCTCGGGTTCGGCAAGGCGTCGTTCTACTTCGCGTCCAAGCCCGGCGGGATCAGCGACCAGGCGGGCCTGGAGGGCAAGCGGATCGCCACCAGCTACCCGAACCTGGTCGAGGAGTACCTGTCCGAGCAGGGCATCAAGGCCAAGCTGGTGCGCCTGGACGGAGCCGTGGAGACGGCGGTCGAGCTGGGCGTGGCTGACGCCATCGCGGACGTGGTGGAGACCGGCGTCACGCTGAAGACCTCCGGCCTGGAGACGTTCGGCAAGCCGATCCTGAAGTCCGAGGCCGTGCTGATCCAGGGCGACACCGTGGCGGAGATGCCGGAAGCGGTGCACTCGGTGGAGATCCTGCACCGGCGGCTCCAAGGCGTGCTGATCGCGCGGCGGTACGTGATCCTGGACTTCGACTGCCCGGTGTCGGCGCAGGAGGAGGCGTTCAAGCTGGTGCCGGGCATCGAGTCGCCGACCGTGTCGCCGCTGGCGCGGGAGGGCTGGGTGGCCGTGCGCTCGCTCGTGCCGCGGGACGACGCGCCGTTCATCATGGACCAGCTGTGGCAGGTCGGTGCGCGGGCGATCCTGGTCAGCTCGTTGGACACCTGCCGGATCTGATCTTGTTCGGTTCGGGCCCCGCGCCGCTTGGCGCGGGGCCCTTCGCGTTCTCGCGTGGTCCGGCGGTCCGCTAGACCGCGTCTGGCACCCCGTCTAGCGCCTCCTGGGTGAGAGGAGGTGGCGGATGCGGCCGGTGCGGATCGCCGTGGTCGTCGGCAGTACGCGGGAAGGCCGGGTCGGGGACGCTTTCGCGCTGTGGGTCGCCGAGGTGGCCGGGGCGCGGGGTGACTGCGCGGTCGACGTGCTCGACCTCGCGGGGTTCGACTTCCCGGCGCACTACCCGCGGCAGCCGACCGCCGAGGTGCGGCGCTTCGCCGAGCGGATCGGGCGGGCCGACGGGTTCGTCGTCGTCACGCCCGAGTACAACCGCAGCTTCCCCGCCTCCCTCAAGCAGGCGATCGACTTCGCCTACGACGAGTGGCACGCCAAGCCCGCCGGGTTCGTCTCCTACGGCTACCGGTCGGCCGGGCTGCACGCCGTCGAGCAGCTGCGCTCAGTTTTCACCGAGCTGCACGTCATGACAGTGCGCAACACCGTCGGCTTCGACCTGGGCGACGCCGACCCGCTGGACACGGAGGCCCGCAGGCTCGCCGCGGCGGCCATGCTCGACCAGCTCGTCTGGTGGGCGTGCGCCCTGCGGGAGGCCCGTGGCCTGCGGCCCTACGTCACATGAGAGGGGACACCACGTGAACGCGATCGAGACAGCGGGACTGGTGAAGGTCTTCGGCGACACCCGCGCGGTGGACGGCGTCGACCTCACCGTGCCCGCCGGGACCGTGTACGGCCTGCTCGGCCCCAACGGCGCGGGCAAGACCACCACCGTCCGGATGCTCGCCACCCTGCTGCGGCCCGACGACGGCGAGGCGAGGATCTTCGGGCGCGACGTCCGGGCCGACCCGGACGGGGTGCGCTCGCTGGTCAGCCTGACCGGCCAGTACGCGTCGGTCGACGAGGACCTGACCGGCACGGAGAACCTGGTCCTGCTCAGCCGCCTGCTGGGCCACTCCCGCCGGCACGCCAAGGACCGCGCCGCCCAACTGCTGGCCGCGTTCGGCCTCACCGACGCCGCCGCCAAGCAGGCCAAGCACTACTCCGGCGGCATGCGGCGGCGCCTGGACATCGCCGCCAGCATCCTCAACACCCCGAAGCTGCTGTTCCTGGACGAGCCCACCACGGGCCTGGACCCGCGCAGCCGCAACCAGGTGTGGGACATCGTCCGCGCGGTCGTCGCGCACGGCACCACCGTGCTGCTGACCACGCAGTACCTGGACGAGGCCGACCAGCTCGCCTCCCGCGTCGCCGTGATCGACCACGGCAAGGTCATCGCCGAGGGCACCAAGGGCGAGTTGAAGGCGTCGGTCGGCGTGGGCGCGGTGCACCTGCGGCTGCGCGACGCCGACCAGCGGCCCACCGCGCGGGCCCTGCTGGCCCGCGTGCTGGACGCCGACGTGCTGCTGGACGCCGACCCGGTCGCCCTGACCGCGCGGCTGTCCGGCCGGGCCACCGAGCAGGCCGCCGAGGCCCTGGCCCAGCTCGCCCGCGAGGGCATCACGGTGGACGACTTCTCCCTGGGCCAGCCCAGCCTCGACGAGGTGTTCCTGGCCCTGACCGACAAGAAGAAGGAGGTTGCGGCGTGACCGTCACCAAGGAGCCCGAGGCCGCCCTGGCCGCGCCCCGGCCGCAGGACCTGGCCGAGCTGCTGCTGGAGTCGTCCACGCCGCGCCGGCCCAGCGCGGTGTCCGCGTCGCTGACCTTCGGGTGGCGGGCGGTGCTGAAGATCAAGCACGTGCCGGAGCAGCTGTTCGACGTCACCGCGTTCCCGGTGATGATGATCCTGATGTTCACCTACCTGTTCGGCGGCGCGCTGGCCGGGTCGCCGGGGGAGTACATCCAGTACCTGCTGCCGGGCATCACGGTCACGAGCGTCGTGATGATCACGATGTACACCGGTGTCGCGGTGAACACGGACATCAGCAAGGGCGTGTTCGACCGGTTCCGCACGCTGCCGATCTGGCGGCCCGCCCCGATGGTGGGCTACATCCTGGGTGACCTGCTGCGCTACGCGCTGGCGTCGTTGGTGATCCTGGTCGTCGGGTTGGTGATCGGGTTCCGGCCGGACGGCGGGTTCGTGGGCGTCGTGCTGGGGATCGCCGTGCTGATCGGCTTCTCGTTCGCGTTCTCGTGGGTGTGGACGATGTTCGGGCTGATGATGCGCAGCGAGAAGTCCGTGATGGGCGTGAGCATGCTCTTCCTGTTCCCGCTGACGTTCCTGTCCAACGTCTACGTCAGCCCGACGACCATGCCCGGGTGGTTGCAGGCGTTCGTGAACGTCAACCCCATCACCAAGTTGGTCGAGGCGGTGCGGGCGTTGATGGCGGGCCAGGTGGACGGGGACGCGATGATGTGGACCGGCGGATATGCCGCTTTGTTCACCATTGTGTTCGGTGCTTGGACCATGCGGCTCTACAACCGCAAGTAAAGCAGGCTCGAAAAGCTCCGGGGGTGGAAGGGCGTCGGTTCGTTGCCGTAAGGTGGGCGAACCGACGCCCTTCCCGTGCTGATAGCCCCGATCAAAAGCAGGTGGTCAGGCCGGCAATTCGGGGGCGAAGGTCTGGCGCATTTTGTGGGAGAACCACTCACCGACGGTGACGCGGTCGAACTCCTGCGCCCCGGTGGTCGGCGGGTGGATCGGCTCGATCGACGTGTCGTGGTTGGGCAGGTGGAAGAACGGGATCGAGATCCGGGACCTCGTGTTGCCCTGTTCCGGGTTGACCACCCGGTGCACGGTGGACGCCCACCGGCCGCCGGTCCAGAAGGCCATCAGGTCGCCGATGTTCACCACGAAGCTGCCGGGGACCGCCGGCAGGTCGCGCCACTCGCCGGTGTCGGTGAGCACCTGGAGGCCGCCGAGGTCGTCCTCCTGGTACAGGATCGTCAGGGTGCCCCAGTCGGTGTGCGACTCGCGGCGGATCCGGCCGGCCGGCGGCACAGCCGGTTGCGGGTAGTAGAAGTTGGCCAGCAGCAGGGACACGTGCCGGTCGAACTTCTCGTCGAAGTACGCCTCCGGCAGGTCCAGGGCCAGCGCGAACAGGCGCATGACGTCCTCGGACAGGGTGGTCATGGCGGCCAGGTACTCGTGCCACGTCGCCTTGAACGCGGCGGGGGTGTCGGGCCAGATGTTGGCGACTTTCCACGTCGCCGGGTAGGCGCCCAGCGCGGCTCGTCGCTCCTCCGGCAGGTCGCCGGTCGCGTGGGCCGCGAAGGCCTCGTAGAGGCCCGGTGGGGTGTCCGCCGTGCCGAGGAAGCGGCGCAGCCCCGAGACGCCGGCCACGCTCGCGGACTTGTCCTTCTCCTGTTCCGGCAGGGTGAAGTAGGTGTTGGTGACGTGGTGCATGCGGTCCACCAGGTCTTGGGGGACGCCGTGGCCCACGATCGTGAAGAAGCCCGAGCGCCGGCAGGACTCCCCGATGGCGTCGGCGATCCGCCGGCGGCCTCCGGGGGTGGTGCGGGTCGACAGGTCGATGACCGGTACGAAATCGTCGACCGCTGGTTTTTCACTCATTTATTCCTCCCTGTGAGGAATGTTAGGAGCGCTCGGTCATCGGTCGGTCGTGTTTCGCCGGCGTGGGGCTAGAGGCGGAACCGCTCGTGGCCGGAGTACGTGCAGGTGCTGCCGGTGGAAACGTGTTCACGCAGGTGCGCCGCCAGTTCCGGATGGCGTTCGGTCAATTTGCGCAGCGTGTCGCGGATGCGCGCGGTGACCGTTTTGCGGGCGCGTTCCGCCTCGTCGCCCAGGCGGCGGGTGCGGCCCGCCAGGCCCGCGGCGGCGCGGAGTTCGTCGAGGAGGGCGGCGCGCTCCCGGTCGAGTTCGGCGGCGCGTGCGTCGGTGGGGGCGTTGTCGATCTCGTCGTCCAACCGGGCCAGGCGGCGGCGGTAGGCGGCCTTGGCCTCCTCGTCCAGGACCGGGTCGCCGCCCAGGCGCGCGGACGGCGCCGCCTCCGGGTCCAGCAGGCTCACCGCCGGGACGGGGGAGCCTGCGTTGCCGAGCAGCACGTGCAGGTCGCGCAGGCCCTTGGAGTCCGGCATGCGAACGGTGGAACCGTTGTAGGACAACGACCACACGTCACCGTCGCGGCGGAACTCGTTGGCGGGCGCGGCGTGCTCGCCGGTGGCGGCCTCCAGGTGGCGGCGCACCTCCTCCGCCCACGGCCGGGCGTGCATGGCCTCCGCCGAGCGCAGCGCGGCGGTCAGCTCCGCCACGGCCTCGTCGCGGCGGCCCAGGGTGAGGTCGACCAGGCCCAGCCAGAGGTCCACCGGGCCGCTGAGGTCGCACCCGTACAGGCCCACCAGCCACTGGCCGCGGTGCGGGGCGAGCTGGTCGCGGATCTCCGCCGCCAGCGCCCGGTCGCCCGCGGCGTGGGCGAAGTGCGCGCGGAAGCGTTGCCACAGCGGCTCGAACAGCCAGTGGAACCGCAGGTCGTCGGGGTCGTAGCCGGCCAGCAGGACGCGCGCGGTGGCCAGGTCGCCGCGCTGCACGGCGGCGATCCCGCGCAGCAGCCCGGGGTAGGGGTGCCCGCCCAGGTCCAGCTCGTCCAGCTCGGCGAACCGGCCCTGGGCCAGCAGCAACGCCCAGCGCAGGTGGGCGTGCATCATCGAGTAGCCGCCGTGCTCGTGTGCCACGCCCAGCGTCTCCGCGCGGGCCATCAGCGCCTCGGCCTCGGTGAAGCGGCCCTGGAAGGTGGCGATGATGCTCTGGTCCACCGCCGAGGCGAACGTGAAGCGCGGCTGCGCCCACCGGTCGGACTGCGCGACGAAGGTCTGCAACTGCTCGCGGTAGCGCGGGTCGCCCAGTTCCAGCAGCGCCACCCAGCGCAGGGACGCCGCGTAGCTCTCGGCGCTGTGGTCGGCGGTGCGGCGGGCGACGTCGGCCAGCTCCGCGGTCAGCGCCAGCCGCTTGTGCGCGGTGCCCAGGCCCCACGCGATGTCGTGCGCGGCCCACAGGCCGTCGGCCAGCGCGTCGTCGTCCTGCCCGGACCGGGCGAGGTCGGCGACCTGCACGCTCAACGCGCGCGCCAGCACGTCCTCGGGCTCGTCCGGCGGCGGGCCGATCAGCCCGGCGTAGGCGTCGCGCAGCAGCTCGCGGGTCTCGTCGTCGTGCGCGGCGAACCGGATGCGGGTCAGCGCCACCCGGGCCAGCGCGACCGGGTCGTCCAGCGTGCGGGCCAGGTCCACGGCGGCGGCGAACGCCTTCGCGGACTCCTCGGGCGCGCCGCAGTGGAACAGCTCGTGGCCCAGGCCCAGTTCCAGCTTCATCCGCAGCCGGGGGTCGGCGGCCCGGTCCAGGGCGCGCCGGTAGTGCCCGATGGCCTCCTCCACGGCGAGCCGGCCGCTCGCGTCCCGCGCGGCGGCGACCATCAGGTCCACCGCGCGCTCGGCGGGCAGCCGGTCGCCCGCGAGGTGGGCGTGCCGGGCCAGGTCGGTGGGCAGCACGTGCGCCGTCAGGTCCCCGGTGACCGCGTCGAGCACGGCGGCGTGCCGCACGTCCTTGTCCGCCACCGAGTCGTAGAGGGTCTCGCGGACCAGGTCGTGCGCGAAGGCGAACCGCCCGCCGCCCAGCGCCCGCACCAGCCGGGCCTGCGCGGCCTGGTCGAGCAGGCGGTCCGCGTGCGGCACGGGCAGCCCGGCGGTCGCGGCCAGCACCCGCCGGTGGAACTCGCGGCCCAGCACGGAGGCGGCGGTGAGCAGCTCGCCGACCCGCGGCGGCAGCAGGGAAAGCCTGCGCTCCAACGCGTCCCGCACACCCGGCGCGATGGCGGTGACCGGGTTGCCGCCCTGCCACAGCCGCGCGGTCTGCTCGACGTAGAACGGGTTGCCGCCGGTGCGCTGGTGCACGGCGGCGACCAGGTCGGCGTCCGGCGAGCGGCCCGCGGTGGCGGCCATCAGCTCGCCCACCTCGGCCTCGGACAGCCCGGTGAGGGTGACCGCGGTGGCGCGGCTGATCAGCGGGGTCACCAGCGGGCGCAGCGGGTGCCCGTCGGCCTCGACCTCGACGTCCCGGTAGGTGCCGACCAGCAGGACGCGTTCGAACCAGGTGTGCTGCGCGGCGAACTCCAGCAGCTTCAGCGACGCCGGGTCGGCCCAGTGCAGGTCCTCCAGCACGACGACCACCGGCCGCCGCTGCGACACCGCGACCAGCGCCGAGGACACCGCGTCGTAGAGCGGGAAGCTCTCCGGGGTGTGCTCGGCCGACCCCTCGCCCAGCAGCGCCGACAACCGGGGGTGCCACTCCTCGCCGGTCGCGGCCCGGCGCAGCGCCCGGACCACCTGCACCCACGGCCAGTAGCCGGGCGCGGTGTCGGAGTCCCAGCACGACCCCGCGAGCACCAGCGCGCCCTGCCGGCGGGCCTGGTCGGCGGCGCCGGTCACCAGGGTGGTCTTGCCGATGCCCGCCTCGCCGGCGACCAGGACCAGCCCGCCGTGGCTGTGCGCGGCGCGTTCGACCTCCGCGCGCAGCACGCCACTGGGGTGGTCCCGTCCGATGAGTCGCATGACAGCACGAACCTAGTCCACCCGGGTGGTCGCGCACGGCCTTATCGGCGCGACAAGCCGATCAGCTGTTCGAACGCGTCCTCCAGCGCGGCGGGCAGGGCGACCGGGTCGGAGCCCGCGACGTGCCGGGCGGTGCGGTAGCAGGCGAGGGCGAGCTGGGGCGCGAGGGTGGCGGCCGGTTCGGGGGTGCCCTTGGCGCGCAGGTTCTCGCTCATCGCCTCGACCAGGCGCTGGTACTTGCGCGTGGCGCGGTCGGCGAGCTCCGGGTTGGCCGCGAGCAGGCGTTCGTGCTGGAGGAAGTGGTCGGCGTCGGCGGTCATCTCCCGGACCAGGGCGACGGTGAACCCGCGGGTCTGGTCGAGCGCGGTCGGCAGGTCGGGGGCGGGCGGGAGCGCGCGGTGCCGGGCGACCCAGTCGTCCATGAGCGCCTGCTCCTCGGAGAAGACGACCTCCTGCTTGTCGCCGAAGTAGCGGAAGAACGTCGTGCGCCCGACCTCCGCGCGCTCGGCGATGTCGGCCACCGTCACGTCGGCGAACCCGCGTTCGGCGAACAGCTCGAAGGCGGCGGCCACGATCTGGTCGCGGGCGCGCTGCCGCTTGCGCTGGCGCAACGGGGGTCGGATCGACATGGGGTGAGCATAGCGGTCCTGGGACTTCGTCCGTTATGGTACTGAGTACCAGTTAGAACTACGTACCAGGAGGTGCCCGATGGGCACGACGTTGATGACCGGCGCGACCCGGGGTCTGGGCCGCTACGCCGCCGAGCACCTGTTGCGGTCGTCGGAGCACTTGGTGGTGTTCGCGCGGGGCGAGGTGCCGTTGGCGGGGCCGAACCTGACGGTGATCCCGTGCGACTTGACGTCGTTCGCCGACATCCGGCGGGCGTGCGAGGAGTTCTCCGATCTGGACCTGCCGCCGTTGACCCGGTTCGTGGGCAACGCTGGGGTGCAGCACACGTCCACTTCGGACCGGACGGTCGACGGGTTCGAGCGGACCTTCGCGGTGAACGTGCTGGCCTACCACCTGATGCTGCGGCTGTTGATGGACCGGTTCGGTGCGGGGTCGCGGGTCCTGGTGGTCGGCAGCGACGTCCACTTCGGCACCTGGCAGCACGGGTTCGGGGCGATCCCGCCGCCGCGGTGGGACGACGTGCGCAAGCTGGCGGCTCCGCGTCCCGGTGGGGCCCGGGAGGGGCGGCGTGCTTACGCGACGAGCAAGTTGGGCGTGATCTACCTGGTGCACGCCTTGCAGCGCCGCCTGCCCGAGGGGGTGGACGCGTACACGTACAACCCGGGTTTCGTGCCGGGGACGGGGTTGGTCCGCGACGCCCACCCGGTGGGCCGGGCGGTGGTGGCGTCGATCGGGCAGGTGCTGCGGCTGACGCCCAAGGCGATGGGGCAGGAGCGGGCGGGACGCGTCCTGGCGGAGACGGTGGTCGGGGCGCGGCTTTCCGAGGGCGGGGCCTACATCGACCGGGGGCGGGTGGTGCCGTCGTCGGCGGAGTCGTACGACGTGGAGCGGGAGGAGGAGCTGTGGCGGGTGGCGGACGAGCTGTGCGGGGTGGCGGGCTACCGTGCCGATCATGGATGAGTGGTTGGCCGACACGGCGGCTTCCTACGACACTGTTGCGGGCAGCTATGCGGAGTTCGTGCGGGGTGCGCTTGAGCGGGAGCAGTACCTGAGCGCGGCTTTGACGGTGTTCGCCGGCGCGGTGCGGGCGGCGGGTGGTGGCCCGGTGGCGGACGTGGGGTGCGGGCCCGGGCAGGTCACGGCGCACCTGAGGGGGCTGGGGGTGGACGCGTTCGGCGTCGACCTGTCGCCGGGGATGGTCGAGCTGGCCCGGCGCGAGCATCCCGGGGTGCGGTTCGAGGTCGGGTCGATGACGGCGCTGGAGCTGCCGGCGGGGTCGGTGGCCGGGGTGCTGGCGTGGTGGTCGTTGATCCACGTGCCGGACGACGAGGTGCCGGTGGCGTTGGGGGAGTTCCGGCGCGTGGTGCGGCCGGGCGGGCTGGTGCAGCTGGGGTTCCACGTGGGGGACGTGTCGCGGCTGAAGACCGAGGGGTACGGCGGGCACCCGATGAGGGTGCACGTGCACCGGCGGCGGCCGGAGAAGGTGGCCGGGTGGCTGCGGGAGGCCGGGTTCGCGGTGGACGCGCAGTGGCTGATGCAACCGGACACGGAGGTGCCGCAGGCGATCCTGTTCGCCCGTCGGGAGCCCTGACGGTGGCGCGTCCGGCCGGTATCGGGAGCCGGTCGGCGCGGACCTCCTGTCGTCCGGCCGGCGCTCACAGCCGGTCGGCGACGACTACCGGTGGCCGGCGCTCACAGCCGGTCGGCGATGGCCTCCGGCGGGCCGGCCGGGGCGAACAGCGGGCCCGAGGCCGTTTCCGCCCCGACCTCCCGCCACCACCGCGCCTGCACCGAGGTCGTCACGTCGGCCACCGACACCGCGATCCCCGCCGACCGCAGGACCTCCAGCAGCTGCGCCAACGCCCGGGCCACCAACGGCGCCGGCTGGTCGGTCAACGGACGGCACACCCGCACCGCCCGAGCCGGGAACCCCGCCACCGCCACCAAGTCCGCCGGCGCGGCGGTGAACCCGTCGACCTCCACCGCCACGCCCATGTCCGCCAGGATGCGCAGGTTGTCCGCCGCCTCCCCGTCGGCCAGCACCACCTCCGCCGGCGCGCCCAACCACAGCGACCCGGCCGCCAAACCGGTGTCCCGCAACGCCTCCCGCACCGACCCGACCAGCTCCGGGTCGGCCGCCTGCCGCGCGGTCAGCGACACCCGCACCGGCGCGGACCACTCCGCGGCCTGCGCGCACGCCGCCCGCAGCAGCCACGTCCCCAGCGGCACCACCAGACCCGTGTCCTCGGCCAGCGCCAGGCACTGCCCGTGCGGCACGACGCCCAGGCGCGGGTGGTCCCAGCGCAGCAACGCCTCGCCGGCGACCACCCGCTCGTCGGCCAGGCGCACCAGCGGCTGGTAGCGCACCGCCAGTTCGCCCAGCTCCCACGCGCCCGCCATGGTCGCCGCCAGGCTGAACGTCCGGCGGTCGCGGGTGTCCTGGGCCGGGTCGGCCAGTTCCCACTGCCGGCGGCCGTTGCCCTTGGCCCGGCGCAGGGTCAGGTCCGCCGAGTCCAGCAGGTCGTGCGGTGACGCGTCGCGGGGCGGGCGGTGGACCACGCCGATCGTCGCCGAGCACGCGACCAGTTCGCCGCGCACCGCGAACGGCTCGGACAGCCGGTCGTTGATCCGCCGCACCATCGTCACCACGTCCGGCGTCGTGGCCGAGTTGCGCACCAGCACCGCGAACTCGTCGAACCCGAACCGCGCCACCATCGCGTCCTCGTCGGCGACGACCTGCTCCAGCCGTTCGCCCACGACCTTGAGCAGGTGGTCGCCCACCGGCCGCCCCAACCCGCCGGTCACCAGCGAGAAGCCGTCCAGGTCCAGGTGGTAGACGGTGACGCCGTGCGCCGGGTCGGCGTCGCGCAGCGCCTGCTCCAGCCGGCTGGTGAAGTACTGGCGGTTGGGCAGCCTGGTCAGCACGTCGTGCAGCGACTGGTGGTTGAGCTGGCCCTGCAGCAGGTTGACGTCGGTGGCGTCCTCGGCCAGCACCACCACCTGGTTGTCGCCCTCCTGGCGGCGCAGCGGGGACAGCGTGAGCGCCACCCACGCCAGTTCGTCGTCGGCGCGCAGCAGCCGGTGCGGCTGGGTGACCGAGGTCGTGCCGCCCGCCGCCAGGCGCGCGAAGTCGGACCGCAGCGCCTCCCGCTCGTCCTCGTGCACCAGGTCGAACAGGGTCGCGCCGGTCAGCTCCGCCACCGGCCGGTCGACGATGCGGCCCAGCGCCCCGTTGACCTTGACCAGCTCGCCGGACAGGTCGGCGGTCGCGACCCCGGTGGAGGTCCCGTTCTCCAGCAGGTCGCAGCGGGACCGGGTGAGCTGGAGGTCCACCTGCGCCTGCCGCATCGCCCGGTACAGCGAGCGGCCCAACTGCTCCTGCTGCTCCAACGTGGAGGTCTTCACGCGCTGCGCGAACCCGGCCGCCAGCGCGGCGATCACGTCCACGACCCGGTCGCGCGCCTTGTCCCCGTCGCCGCTGGGCGGCATCGTCAGCAGGCCCTTGGCGACGACCTCGACCGTGCACTGGAGGCCCTCGGGTCCGGTGCAGTTGAGGTCCACCAGCGCCGCGCCGACCTCGTGCCCGACCTTCTGCGCCAAGGCGTCGCTGCCCGCCGCCACCCACAGCCGTTCGACCAGGCCCAGCAGGTGCCGTTCCAGCTCGGGGGTGCTCAGCGGGACGAACGTCCGCGCGCTGAGCAGGTAGGCCCACTTCCTCGCGAGCTTCGCCCGAGCCCGCGGTCCGGCCGCGTCCTGGGGGAGCGCAGCGGTCATGTCAGGCGGCTCCCGCCCGGGGTTTGCGGCCGACACCGACGTAGACCTGGGTGTTGTCGTCGGGGTCGTCGGAGATGTCGCCCATGCCGTCGGGCCGCCACAGGGCGACGCCGACCACGCCGGGCTCCACCAGGTCGAAGCCGGTGAACAGCTCGGTGACCTCGCCGTGCGTGCGGTAGACGAGGTTGTCCTGGGAGTTGCTGCGCCGCACGGTGGCCGCGGCCTCCCGCATGGTGTCCACGCGGCGGTCGGCGGTGGCGTGCGAGATCACCAGGGCGCTGCCGGGCGCGAGCCGGTCGCGGTAGCGGCCCAGGTAGCCGACCGGGTCCTCCGAGTGCGGCGAGAAGTGCAGCACCAGCAGCATGAGCACGGCGATCGGGCGGTCGAAGTCCAGCAGCCCCACCACCTCCGGGCGGGACAGGACGTCCTCCGGCTCGCGCATGTCGGCCTGCACGACGGTGGCGCGGTCGGTGCCGGCGAGGATGAGCCGGCTGTGCGCGACCGCGACCGGGTCCTTGTCGACGTAGACGACCTTCGCGGCGGGCGCGATCTCGTGGACGTTGCCGACGGTCGGGATGCCGGACCCGATGTCGAGGAACTGGTCGACGCCGTCGGCCACCAGGTGGGTGACCGCCCGGCGGAGGAACGCGCGGTTGATCCGCACCAGTCTTCGCGCGCCGGGGAGGACTTTCAGCATTTCGTCACCCATTCGGCGGTCCACCGCGAGGTTGTGCGCGCCGCCGAGCAGGTAGTCGTACGTGCGCGCCACGCTCGGGACGTTCATGTCGATGCCGTCGGGCACCCAGTCGAGATCGGTCATGGCGCACTCCCGTGTGGTTGCGTGACCACAACATCCAACCGTCTACGCAACACAGAAGCCAGCCGATCCAACAACTTAACTCGAATGCGCGATCCCCAGGGCCTCCGAACGGCGCATAGAGTGCTCGCGGTCAATCCCCGGCTGGAGGCCATGCGATGACCACCGGAACGCGAAAACGTGAGGCACCCACAGTTCCCGGACGATTACCCCTGATCGGTCACACCCCCGCCATGCTGCGACAACGGCTCGCGTTCACCGCGAAATTGCGGTCCCACGGCGATCTCGTGCGGGTGTGGCTCGGACCGCTGCCGGTCCACTTCGCGACCACCCCCGAATTGGTCCACCAGGTGCTTTCCGGTCCCGGCGAGAAGTTCCGCAAGGGCCTGCTGGTCGACAAACTGCGCCGCGCGTTCGGGAACGGCCTGGTCAGCACCGACGGCGAATTCCACCGCCGACAACGTCGGATGATCCAACCCGCGTTGCGCCAACCCGCCCTGGAACGCCACGCGGCGGTGATGACCGAATCCGCCGCCGATCTGGTCGATTCCTGGCGACCCGGACAACCGCTCCGGTTCGACCGGGTCGTGCAGGACTTCACCATCGGCGTCGTCGGCCGGACGCTGTTCTCCACCGATTTCGACCCGCGCGTCAGCGCCGAGATCCGCCGGCACACCTCGACCATGCTCCGGCTGGGCGTGGTCCGCGCGCTCGCGCCGGGCCCGCTGGCCCTCCCGGTCAACCGCCGGTTCGACGACGCCGTCGCGCGCGTCCACCGGGTCGTGGACGACATCGTCGCCCACCGCCGCACCGACCGCGCCGACCTGCTGTCCACCCTGGTCGAGGCGCGCGACGAGCACGGCCTGCCGATGAACGCCCGCCAGGTGCGCGACGAGGTGGTGACCCTGCTGGTCGCGGGCAGCGAGACCACCGGCGTGGCGCTGTCCTGGCTGTTCCACGAGCTGGCCGCCAACCCCGACGTCGCCGACCGCGTGCACGACGAGGTGGACGAGGTGGTGGGGCGGCGGCCCGCGACCCTGGCCGACGTGCCGGAGCTGCGCTACACGCGGCGGGTGATCACCGAGGTGCTGCGCAAGTACCCGCTGTGGATCATGATGCGCCGCACCGGCGCCGACGTGACGTTGGGCGGCGTGGACCTCCCGGCCGGCGCGGACGTGGCGTTCAGCCCGCACGCCCTGCACCACGACCCGCTCTCGCACCCCGCGCCCGAGCGGTTCGACCCCGACCGCTGGTCACCCGACCGCGCCGCCCGGGTGCCGCGCGGCGCGTACGTGCCGTTCGCGGGCGGCCTGCACCACTGCCCCGGCCACCAGTTCGCCCAGTACGAGCTGGCCATCGCCACCGCGACCATCGCGGCCCGGTGGCGGCTGGTCCCGGTGCCCGGCACACCCGTGCGCCCCAAGGTCGTCGGCCTGATCCACCCCGACCGACTGCCGATGACCGCTGTTCCCCGTTCTCACTAGGAGGTCGTTCTTCCTTGCGGTACTCACTGGCCGCCGGCGCCGTCGCGCTGCTCGTGGCGTCGTCCCTGACCACCGCGTCCGCCGCCGGCGCGACCTGCCGGGACGTCTACGCCCCGGTCCGGGTCCTCGAACAGCAGCACACGGTGCACGGCGAGCTGTGCACGCCCGCCGGCGGCGCGTCGACCGTGCAGGTCCTGGTCCCCGGCGCCACCTACAACAGCGCGTACTGGAACTACTCCGACGGCACGCACTCCTTCCGCGCCGCCCAGAACGCCGCGGGCTTCGCCACGTTGACCGTGGACCGGCTGGGCACCGGCGCGAGCTCGCGGCCCCTGGCGGTGGCGCTCACCGGGTTCGTGCAGGCCGACGCCCTGCACCAGGTGGTGCAGGGCCTGCGGTCCGGCGCGTACGGCCGGTCGTTCGACAAGGTGATCACCGGCGGCCACTCGCTGGGCGCGGCGATCGCCGTGCTGGAGGCGGGCGCCTACCGCGACGTTGACGGCGTCCTGGTGACGGGCATGACCCACCGCGTCAACCCGGCCGGGGTGGCGGCGGCGTTCGCCAACTTCGTGCCCGCGAACCTGGACCCGAAGTTCGGCCTGCTCTACCCGGTCGGCTACCTCACCACCGCGCCCGGCACGCGGTACGAGAGCTTCCACGCCCCCGGTTTCCTCGCCCCGCCGCTGGAGGAGGAGGAAGAGTCCACAAAGGACGTCTTCTCGGCGACCGAGGCCGCGGACGGCCTGGGCGTGTCGGTGCTGCTGCCCTACAGCCTGCTCATCGACGTGCCGGTGATGGTGGCCGTGGGCAGCCGGGACGCGGCCGTGTGCGGCCCGCTGGCCACGGACTGCTCGACGTCCCAAACCCTGCTGGACGCCGAGGCCCCGTACTACGGCGGCCCGGTGCGGGCGTTCAGCCTGCCCGACCACGGCCACTCGATCAACCTCGCCCCCAACGCGGGCGAGTACTACTCGGCCGCCGCCGCCTGGGCCGCCCAGGAAGTCGGCCGGTGACCGTCGCGCGGGGTCCGCACGCGCCGCGGACCCCGCGCGACGGGTGGCCCACCCCCGAACGGACGCCTGTACGCACGGCCTCCCACCAGGGAGAATGAAGGTGCGGCGCGCTTCCCCCACGCCGAGCCGGCGAGGCGAGGGGGTTTCGGCATGGGCGCGTTCGAGGCGAGGTTGGCGGCGGCGATGGCCGCGGTCGAGCGGGGGTGGCCGGTCTTCCCGCTGCGGCCGTTGGGCAAGGTGCCGGCGCTCAAGGACTGGGACCGGCGGGCGACGCTGGACCGGGACCGGGTCGAGGCCTGGTGGCGGCACCGGCCCTACAACATCGGGATCTCCTGCCGGGCGGCCGGGCTGCTGGTGGTGGACCTGGACCAGGGTGTTCCGCACGGCCGGGACGTGCTGGCGGAGCTGGCGCGGCGCCACGGCGCCGAGGACCCCGTCGACACCTACACCGTGTTCACGCCCAGCGGGGGAGAGCACCGGTACTTCAGAGCGCCGGAGATCCCCTTGCGCAACACGGTCGGCAAGCTCGGGCGGCACGTGGACACGCGGTCGGCGGGCGGGTACGTGGCGGCGGCCGGGTCGATCCGGCACATGACCAGCGGGTTGCGGCTCTACAAGGTCGTGCGGGACGTCGAACCGGCTCCCGCGCCGGCCTGGCTGGTCCGCCTGCTCAGCCCACCGCCGCCGCCACCGCCCCCGACGGCGTCCGCCGTGCCCGCGCCGCGCCGCGTGCGCGCGTACCGGGCCGCCGCGCTGGACGGCGAGGCGCACCGGGTGCGCACCGCCCTGCCCGGGACGCGGGCCAACGCGCTGTTCACCGCCGCGTGCCGGTTGGGCGAACTGGTCGGCGCGGGCTGGCTGGACGAGCAGGACGCCGCCGCCACCCTCCTCGACGCCGCCGCCCGCCACAACGGCGTCGAGGGCTGGACCGAGCGGGAGGCGCGCCACCACGTCGCCAACGGCCTGGCCACCGGTCGGCGCAACCCCCGCGTCATCCCCGACCGCGCGGTCCCCGAGCCGCGCGCGCCCGAGGCCGGACGAGTAGATTGGTGATCATCGATCAACGCCTACTGGGGGCACAGCGATGAAGAAGTTCGGCGCACTCCTGCTCACCGCGGTGGTGGGAGTGGCACTGGCGCCCGCCGCGGCGGCCGACCACGCACGCGGGTTCACCGCGATCTGGGGGGCCGCGCAGCACGCGCCCAGCGACGGGTTCGGCCCGACCTGGGGAGTGACCGGGTTCGACAACCACACGCTGCGCCAGGTGGTGCGGCTCAACGGCGGCGGCCCGGCGCTGCGCATCCGCCTGTCCAACACCTACGGCACGCGCCCGCTGGAGGTGACCGGTGCGACGATCGCCCGCACCGACTCCGGGGCGGCCGTGCAGCCGGGATCGGTGCGGCACCTGCGGTTCCGCGGTGACCGTTCGGTCGTGGTGCCGGCCGGGGCGCAGACCGTCAGCGACGTGGCGGTGTTCCCCGTCGCGCCGCTGTCGAAGGTGACCGTCACGCTGTACCTGGCGTCGCCGACCGGTCCCGCCACCGGTCACTTCTTCGCCAACGCCACGTCGTACCGCGCGGTCGGCGACCACCGGTCCGCCGTGGACGGGGAGGCGTTCACCGAGACCTCGCAGTCGTGGTTCTACCTGGCCGGGGTGGAGGCGGTGGACGCGTCGCCGCGCCGCGACACGGTGGTGGCCTTCGGCGACTCGATCACCGACGGCGCGCTGTCCACGGTCGACGCCGACAACCGCTACCCCGACGAGCTGGCGGAACGCCTGCGGGGCCGCAAGAACGTGGTGAACGCGGGCATCGGCGGCAACCGGGTGCTCACCGACTCGACGTGCTTCGGCGAGAAGGCCACCACGCGGTTCGCGCAGGCGGCACTGGCCCAGCCGGACGTCCGCACGGTGATCGTGCTGGAGGGCATCAACGACATCGGCTTCCCGCAACTGGGCCACGCCTGCGCGCTCCCGGCCCCGAAGGTGACGGCGGCCCAACTCATCGAGGGCCACCGCGAACTGATCCGCCAGGCCCACGCGAAGGGCGTGCGCATCCTCGGCGCGACCCTGCTGCCGTACAAGGGCGCGGCGTACTTCACCGAGGAGGGCGAGACCACCCGGGACGCGCTGAACGAGTGGATCCGCACGTCGGGCGAGTACGACGGCGTGATCGACCTGGACCGGGCCCTGGCCGACCCGACCGACCCGGACCGCATGCTGCCGGCCTACGACAGCGGCGACGCCCTGCACCCAGGCGACGCGGGTTACCGAGCGATGGCCGAGGCCGTGGACCTGTCCCTGCTTTAAAGCATGGGCCCCGCTCACGCTGTAAGGGCTGTGTGCCGTCCCAGGGCGGCACACAGCGCCACAGGGGCACGCTTTTCCTCTGGGCTATTTAGCCACGGGAAGGGCCTCGGTCTCCCTCCGTACGGCCTGGGCGCAGCCCAACCACGGATCGCCGGGGTCGGCCTGAAAAAGTTTCGCGAGGAACGAGCGAAAGTTTTTTGGACGACCCCGGCGATCTGTGGTTGCCTCCGGCAGGCCGTGCGGAGGGAGACCGACGCTCTTCCCCTCCGGGGGCCTGCCCGCCGGCGAGGCTCTTTTTTCTTTCGAGCGCGCAGCGCGTTCGCTTGGGAGCGCTACGCGCGTTGCTCAAAGAGCTTCAAGCGCTTGAACAGCGCAAACGCGCTGACGCGCTCGAAAGAAAAAGAGCCTCGCCGGCGGGCAGGCCGCCGGGGAGGAAAAGCGAAAAGCGGGGGCTTTTCCGTCCTCCCCGTATGGCCTGGCGGAGCCGACCACAGATTTCCCCGGGTGCCGCTAAAATTTTTGCTCGTTCCTCACAAAAATTTCGGCCGCACCCGGGGAAATCTGTGGTAGCCCTTCGGGCAGGCCATACGGGGAGGACGGAAAAGCCCAAAAGCAGGCGCGCTGGCGCGCGCCCCACGAGACAAGGGCGCGCGCTGCGCGCGGTTCAGTTTTCCGCAGCCCTGATCAGCGCGGTGTCGGCTACCTGTTCGAACGACGTCACCCGGCCGTCCGCCACCCGCCACACGTGGGTGAACCGGGCCGTCATCGCCTTGCCCGTCGCTCGGTGGACCCCGACGTAGTCGCCCAGCGCCACCACCGTGTCGCCGGCGGCGAGCACCTCCGACACGTTGGCGCTGAACGTCACCCACTCGGCCCCGATCCGGTGGAACACGTTCTCCCGGATCGCGTCCACGCCGAAGTAGGTGCCCGCGTACGTGGACCCCGCCGCCTCCGTCCACCGGGCGTCCGGGGCCAGTGGGGCGAGCATCCCGTCCAGGTCACCCCGTTCCGAGGCGGCGTAGTGGGCCTGAACGACTTCCAGTGCAGACATCGGTCCCCTCACACGGGCTGGTCGTCGCCGGGGTAGGTGACCCGGCCGAGTGGGATGATGTGCGCCCCGCCGGGGGCGTGGCGGACCTCGCCCGAGCCGTTCAGGCCGAAGAACACGCCGGTGGTGCGCATCGCGTCGAGGTCGTACAGCCACGTCGTGGCGACCGGGATGCGGAACTCGCGGAAGGTGAACACGTACCGGTTCTCGCCGATCTTCCACGCCGTCGCCAGGTCGACGTCACCGTGTCCCCGCTGCTCGCCCACCAGGCACTGCCAGGCGTAGCGCTCCGAGCTGAGGTACACGTGCTCGTACAGGTGGTTGGGGCTGTACCGGTAGAGCGCCCGCCACCCGATCAGGTCGCGGGTCTCCTCGGGCGCCTTCCCCGACGGCTCCTCGCCGGTGTCCAGGACGCCGGGTCGGAACTCCTGCGACACCTGCGGGACCCCTGGTGTCGCCTCCTCCGCGATGGTGGAGGTGACGGTGAGCGTGCGCAGCGTGTTGACGTCCGCGATCACGACCTCCGCCCGCCGGGGCGCGTCGCCGAACGTCCGGGAGACGAAGAACGTCCCCGGCGCGCCCTCGACCGCCTCGTACGGGTCACCGCTGTCCAAAGTGGACTCGTCGGTGAAGGTCAGCGCCGTGGTGCCACCGTCGTCGTGCCGCACGGTCCACTTCAAGCCCGCCAACGCGTTGCTGCGCGGCAACCGGTTGCCGTCGATGCCCGCCGCGAAGTCGTCGACGGTCTTCCACTCCGACATGCGTCCTCCCTAGGCCAGTGCGATGGTGGGCAGGTCGACCGCGCTCGCGCCCGCGTCCGCGGTGACCACGGCCCCGGTGACGATCGAGGCGTCCGGCGAGGCCAGGAACGCGATGAGCGCGGCCACCTCGTCGGCCTCGGCGGGCCGGCCCAGCGGGGTGTTGGACGTGACCAGGGCGTACGCGCCGGCCCGGTCCAGGCCCTTGGCGGCGGCGAAGCGGTCCATCTGCTCGTCGGCCATCGTGGTGCGGACCCAGCCGGGGCACACCACGTTCGCCCGCACGCCCAAGCGCCCGTAGTCGCGCGCGATGGACCGGCTCAGCCCCACCAGGGCGTGCTTGGTCGAGGTGTACCCAGCGACGCCCGGCCCGGCGAACAACCCGGCCAGCGACGACACCAGCACCACCGACCCGCCGCCGTCGGTCAGCTGGGGCAGCGCCTCCCGGATGGTGACGAAGGCGCTGGTCAGGTTGGCGTCCAAGGACAACCGCCACGCCTCGTCGGTGGTGTCGCCGGCGGCCCCGACGCCGTGCCCGCCGGCGTTGGCCACGACGACGTCCACGCGCCCGAACCGCTCGGCCGCCCGCGCCACCACGTCGGCCATCGCGCGCCCGTCGGCGGCGTCGGCGGGCAGCGCCAGCGCCGAGTCGCCCAACGGCCCGGCGACCTCCTCCAGCGGCCTCGGCCGGCGCCCGGTCAGCACGACCCGGCCGCCCTCGGCGACGATCCGGCGCGCGGTCGCCGCGCCGATGCCCGTGCCCGCGCCGGTGATCAGGGCCACCCGGCCCGCGAAGCGGTCGCTCACCGCGCCGCCCCGAACCGCGGCGGCTTCAGGTCGCCGACCGCCACGTGCACGGCCCGCAGGTCGCTGTAGAAGTCGATGCTGTGCGCGCCGCCCTCCCGGCCGACGCCGCTGGCCTTGATGCCGCCGAACGGCGTGCGCAGGTCCCGGACGTTGTGGGAGTTCACCCACACCATGCCCGACTGCACCGCCCGCGCCACCCGGTGCCCGCGCTGGAGGTCGGAGGTCCACACGTACCCGGCGAGCCCGTACTTGGTGGCGTTGGCCAGCGCCACCGCCTCCTCCTCGGTGTCGAACGGCGTCACGCACACCACCGGCCCGAAGATCTCCTCCTGGAAGACCCGCGCGTCCACCGGCACGTCGGCGAACACGGTGGGGGACAGGAAGTTCCCCTCGTCCAGCCCGGCGGGCCGCCCGCCGCCCGCGACCAGCCGCGCCTCGCGCTTGCCGGTCTCCACGTACTCCATGACCCGCGCGTGGTGCTCGGGGTGGATCAGCGCGCCCACCTCGGTCGCCGGGTCCGACGGCAGCCCGACCCGCACGGCCGCCGCCCGCGCCGCGAGGGCGTCCACGAACGAGTCGTAGATCTCCCGCTGCACCAGCACCCGCGACGACGCCGTGCAGCGCTCGCCGTTGAGGGAGAACACGCCGAACACGGCCGCGTCCACCGCCCGGTCGAAGTCGGCGTCGGCGAAGACCACGCACGGCGACTTGCCGCCCAGCTCCATCGACACCTCCTTGAGGTGCTCGGCGGCGGTGCGCATGATGATCTGGCCGGTGCCGCTCTCGCCGGTGAACGACAGGCGCGGCACGTCCGGGTGCGCCACCAGCGCCGCGCCGGCCGACTCGCCGATGCCGTGCACCAGGTTGAACACGCCGTCCGGCACGCCGGCCTCGGCCATGATCCCCGGCAGCAGGCTCGCCGACAGCGGCGACCACTCGGCGGGCTTGAGCACCACCGTGCACCCGGCCGCCAGCGACGGCGCGAGCTTCCAGGTCTCCAGCATGAACGGGGTGTTCCACGGCGTGATCAGCCCGGCGACGCCGGCCGGCTGCCGGATCGCGTAGTTGACCTGCTTGTCGCCGACCAGGTACGCCTCTTCGTGCTGCGCCACGATGACGTCGGCGAAGTAGCGGAAGTTCTCCGCCGCCCGGTGCGCCTGGCCGCGGGCCTGGGTGACCGGGAGGCCGGTGTCGAAGGTCTCCAGCTCGGCCAGCCGCTCGGCGCGGGCCTCGATGGCGTCGGCGATCCGGACCAGGACCTTCGCCCGCTCGCGCAGGGACAGCCGGGGCCACGGCCCGTCGGTGAACGCCCGGCGCGCGGCGGCCACGGCCAGGTCGATGTCGGCCGGCCCGCCGGCGGCCACGCGGCCGTACTCGGTGTTGGTGACCGGGTCGGCGACGCCGAAGGTGGCGCCGTCGACGCTGGGCACGTCCTTGCCGTCGATGTGGTGCAGCAGTTCGTTCGGGATGTTCATGCGGTGACTCCGGCGGGTTCGAGGAGGTCGGCGGCCTGGGCGCGCAGCGCGTCGATGCGGGCGAGGCCTGCGGGGGTGGGGGAGACCAGGGGCGGGCGGACGTGGCCGCTGGCGATGCGCCCGAGGTCGGCCAGCACGTGCTTGGCGGGGGCCGGGTTCGTCTCCACGAACAGCAGCTCCACCAGCGGGTGCAGGCGGTAGTGCAGGTCGATCGCGGCGTCGTGGTCGCCCGCCGCGTACAGCTCGTACATCCGCGCCACGGCGGCCGGCGCGAGGTTGGCCAGGGCGCTGACGAACCCGGCGCCGCCGATCGCGAGCAGCGGCAGGCACAGCAGCTCGATGCCCGACCACATCAGGAAGTCCCGCCCGCACTTGTGCAGCACGTGCGAGAAGTGCTCGAAGTCCTTGGTGGTCTCCTTGATGCCCACGATGTTGGAGTGGGCGTGGCGGAGCTTGGCCACGGTGTCGGGCGCGATGTCCACGGCCGTGCGCGACGGCACGTTGTAGATCACGATCGGCAGGTCGGGGAACTCCCGCGCCACCGCGTCGTACCAGGCGAACAGCCCTTCCTGGGTGGGGCGGCTGTAGTACGGCGTGATCACCAGCGCCAGGTCCGCGCCCAGCCTGCGGGCCTGGTCGGTCAGCTCCAGCGTCTGCTTGAGCGTCGCCGCGCCGGTGCCGGGCAGGAACGGGATGGCGTCGCCGGTCTCCTCGGCCACCACGCGCATCGCCGTGACGCGCTCCTCCAGCGACTGCGCGCTGGGCTCGCCGGTCGAGCCGCCGATGGACACGCCGTGCGAACCGGCTTCCTTCTGCCAGCGCACCAGCGCGCGCAGGCTGTCGGTGTCCAGCTCGCCCTCGGCGGTGAACGGGGTGACGACCGGCGCGATCGAGCCGCGGATGGCCGCCGGGTCGGAACGGAACCTCATGTGTGGAACTCCCCTGGGAACGGGGCCGCGGTCACGGCCCGGAGGGTGTTGAGCTTGTGGTCGCGGGCGTAGCGCTCCACCTGGTCGGCGGGGGCGCCGGCGCGCAGCAGCCGCAGCAGCTCGGCGTGTTCGGCGACGGACTCGTGCGCCCGGCCGGGCACGAGGGTGAACGTGGTGCGCCGGCTCAGGTCCAGCCGCGACCACTCGGTGGTGATCAGCTCGCGCAGCCGCGGGTTGGGCGACGCGCCGCACAGCAGCAGGTGGAACTCGCGGTTGAGCCGGGTGAAGCCCAGCGGGTCGAACTCCACCAGCGACGCGGCCATCAGGTCGTTGAGGTGCGCGGCCCGGTCCAGCAGACCGCGGGTGAGCACCGCGCCCGCGACGGCGTGGCCCTCCAGCAGGGCGAGGGTCTCCATCGTGTGCCGGTAGCCGTCCGGGTCGAACTCGGCGACCTGCGCGCCGACGTTGGGCTCGAACACCACCCAGCCCTCGGCCTGCAACCGCCGCACGGCCTCGCGCACCGGCACGGGGCTGACCCCCAGCTCGCGGGCGATCCGGTCGAACACCAGCCGCGCGCCGGGCCCGTACCGGCCCTGCACGATCCGGTCGCGCAGGGTCTCGTACGCGTACTGGGTCTTGGACTTCGTGGCGGGGACGGTCATCCGTCCCACCGCTCGTACTCGGCCCGCGCGGCCTCCCCCAGCGGGTAGAGCCCGTCCACGGACGCCCCGGCGGCGACCCGTTCGAGGATGAACCGCTCCTCGCGCTCCATCGCCAGCGAGTCGGCGGCCACCTCGTCCACCAGCGCCGGCGGGATGAGGACGACCCCCTCGGCGTCGCCGACCAGCACGTCACCGGGCCGCACCAGCACCCCGGCGCACGCCACGTCCACGCCGACCTCCCACGGCACGTGCCGCCGCCCCAGCACCGCCGCGTGCGCGCCGGCGCTGTAGGCGGGCAGGTCCAGCTCGGCGAAGGCCGGGCTGTCCCGCAGGCACCCGTCGGTCACGACGCCGGCCGCGCCGCGCCGCAGCGCCCGCATCGCGAGGATGTCGCCGAGCGTGCCCGCGCCGTGGTCCTCGCGGGCGTCGATGACCAGCACCTGGCCCGGCCCGATCGCCTCGACGGCCCGCTTCTGGGCGTTCATGCCGCCGCCGCGCTCGGCGAACTGGTCCTCGCGCAGCGGCAGGAACCGCAGGGTGTGCGCGACGCCGACCATGCGCAGGTCCGGCCGCGCCGGGGCCAGCCCGGTCAGGAACGTGTGGTTCAGGCCGCGCTTGCGCAGCTGGCTGGACAGGGTCGCCGTGGACACCTGCCGCAACGCGGCCTCGGTCTCGGGCTTGATGGCGGGCACCTCGCCGCCGACCGCCGCCGCCCGGTCCGCGACCGTCACGCGGGGCCGTGCGCCGGGACCTTCGAGCGCGGCGCCCTCCCGGACCACGTTGCGCAGCCGCGCGGTGTCGTTCAACGCCACTTCCACGACGTCGTCGGGGGAGACCACGGTCGCCCCGGTGGGCGTGCCGGTGAGGATGACGTCCCCGGCCTCCAGCGTCACGTTCCGGCTCAGGTCCGCGATGAGGTAGGCGAAGTCGAACAACAGCTCACCCGAGTTGTCGTCCTGCACAAGTTCGCCATTGATCCACGTTCGTAGACGAATGTCGTGCAGGTCCACTTCGCGCGGGTCCAACAACACCGGACCGATCGGCGTGAACCCGTCGGCGCCCTTGGACCGCAGGTTCGACCCGCGATCGGCATAACGCAGATCGTGCACACCGAAGTCGTTCGCGGCGGCGATACCGCCGATGTGTTCCGCCGCGTCCTCACGCGACACCCGGGAAGCGCGCTTCCCGATCACCACGGCGATTTCGCCCTCGAATGCCGCCAACTCCGTGCCCGCCGGCCGGACCAGGTCACGCCCGGTCCACGACAACGACGACGGCGGTTTGAGGAAATAGGACGGTTCCTCCGGGAACCGGCCCCGTTCGGCCGCGCGGCTGCGGAAGTTCAGGTGCACCGCGATGATTTTCGACGGTTGTAGACCCAAAGGGTGTGTCATGCCTTCAGCCCGTCCGGGATGGGGAAGTCGACGATGACCTGACCGGTGCCGCTGCTGGGGAAGTAGTCGCACAGCTGCTCCCCGTGACCGGTGTAGGCGTCCCAGCCCAGGATGCCGAACAGCATCGCGGTGTCGGCCATGGCCGCCTCGCCGGTGAACCGCTCGTTGTAGGCGGGCAGCGCGGCCAGGAACTCCGCGATCCGCCCGGACCGCCACTGCTCCAGCACGAGCCGGTCGGCCTGCTCGTTGATGGGGTTGCTGATCCGGTCCAGGTAGCGCGAGGACACCTCGTTGGGCGGGAACTGGTGCGACAGCGACCCGCTGGCCAGGAACGCCACCTTGCGGTCGCTGCGCAGCACCGCCCGCGCGATGGCCTCGCCGACCCGCCGGTTCTCGTCGATGGACGAGTAGATGTTGCACCCCACCGGGACCACGGCGATCGGGTCGCCGTCGCGGTTCATGAAGTGCATCGGGACCAGCGTCGCGTACTCCAGGCCCAGGTCCTTGACGTCGTGGACCATCGCCTTCTGGCCGCCCGCGGTGATCTCCTCGCCGATCAGCGCGGCCAGCTCCGGGCAGCCGGGGTAGTCGTACTCCAGGTCCCGGATGAAGTGCGGCAGCTCGTGCGAGGCGTAACTGCCCTGGTGGCGAGCTTTTCCGTTGATGTGGAAGCTCATGCTGTTCATCCAGTGCGAGTCGGCCACGACGAAGGTGTCCGCGCCGCGCTCCTTCGCGCGCCGCCCCACCTCCGCCAGGCCCAGCTCGGCGGGCCTGCGGATGCCGTGGTGCTTGCCGGGGTGGATGGACAGCCAGATCGACGGAACATGCGTGATCTTGGCGGCCAACACGACCTCACCCATGGTCACCTCCGCATCGGGGATCGTGTAGCGGATCGAATACGATCCGCGCTCGGCACGTGTCCACGCGCCGGCCATCCAGGTCTAACAGGACGGTCCTGACCTGCGGTTGACCGCCGGCGCACGCTGTTTGACCCACCGCGCACCGCTGGTTGAACTTTTTACGACTCGGCAACAACCCCTTGACGAACAGCGGAACGCGGACGACCGTGCCCATCACCGATCTCACGCAGCGTCACGAGCCCTGGAGGGCGACGATGTCCTACGTGCTGACCACCGCGGGGGTCCCCGCGACCCAGCAGTTCGACCTCTGGCAGTCGGCGGTCTCGCAGACTTTCGTTCCCCTGGAGGCCACCACCGGCGAGCACTCGGCGTTCCGGGGCCGCCTGCGCGGCCGGAACCTGGGCAGCGTGGCCGTCTACGAGGCCTCCGCCGACGCGCACACCGTCCGCCGGACCAGCCGCACGATCTCCCGTGCGGCCCCGGAGTACTACAAGCTGAGCCTCCAGCTGCACGGCACGGCGAAACTCAGCCAGGACGGCCGTCAGGCGGCACTGCGGCCCGGCGACTTCGCCATCTACGACACGACCCGGCCGTACTCGCTGGCGTTCGACGACGTGTCGTCCACGCTCGTGCTGATGTTCCCGCGCTCCATGCTGTGCCTGCCGACCGGTCAGGTCGAGCAGCTGACCGCGATCCGGTTCGCCGGCGGCCAGGGCGTGAGCGGCATCGTGAGCACGACGCTGGTGCAGCTGGCGCGCAACCTGGACGACCCGCTGGTGCACGGAAGTGTCCGCCTGGCGCGCAACGTCGTGGACCTGTTGGGCACGGCGCTGGCCGACCAGGTCGATTTCCCGGACGTGCCGGCGGAAACGTCGCGGGCCGCGATGCTGGTGAAAATCAAGTCCTACGTGGAATCGCACCTGGAGGACCCGGACCTTTCCCCGGGCGACATCGCGGCGGCCCACCACATCTCCACGCGGTACCTGCACAAGTTGTTCAGCGAAGCGGGCACGACGGTTTCGGCGTGGATCCGCCACCGCCGGCTGGAGCGTTGCGGGCAGGACCTCGCCGATCCCGGCAAGCACCAACTGGCCATCGGCGTGATCGGCGCGCGGTGGGGCCTGGTGGACGCCTCCTACCTGAGCCGGGCGTTCAAAACCGAATACGGCCTTTCCCCGTCGGAATACCGCCGCCGCAGCGTCGAACACCGCACCGCCTAGGCGCCGACCGACAACGGCGGGACACCGCACCGCCTAGGCACCGACCGACAACCGCAGTGCACCCGCAGCCAAGCCGAGCGCCCCGGACGGCCCCCACACTGGCCGCGTTCAGCCAGTCAGAGGGGAGTCGACATGCGCGCGACAGGTCTTTTCATCGGCGGCCGGTGGGTGGCGGCGACGGACACCTCCACCACCACCGACCCGGCCACCGGCGAGCCGCTGGCCGAGGTGGCCGACGCGACCGCCGCCGACGTGGACGCGGCCGTGGCGGCGGCCCGGGACGCCCTGCCCGCGTGGCAAGCGCTGCCCGCGACCGAGCGGGCGGCCCTCCTCTGGCGCCTGGCCGACCTCGTCGAGGCCGACGCGGAGAAGCTCGCCGAGCTGGAGACCCGCGACCAGGGGCAGCCGCTGCCGGTGGCCCGCAACGTCAGCGTGACCGGCGCGGTCGAGCACTTCCGCTACTACGCGGGCTGGGCGACCAAGATCGACGGCGCGGTGCGGCAGGTGTCGTTCCCCAACACCCTCCAGTACGACAAGCGCGTCCCGGTGGGCGTGTGCGCGCTGATCGCCCCGTGGAACTTCCCGCTCATGATCATGGCGTGGAAACTGGCCCCCGCCCTGGCGTGCGGCAACACCGCGGTGATCAAGCCCGCCGAGCAGACCCCGCTGACCACCATCCGCCTGGTCGAGCTGTGCGTGGAGGCGGGCTTCCCGCCCGGCGTGGTCAACCTGGTCACCGGCGGTCCCACCACCGGTCAGGCGCTGGTGCGCCACCCCGGCGTGGACAAGGTCTCCTTCACCGGCTCCACCGCCGTGGGCCGGGAGATCGTCGCCGCGTCGGCGCACGACCTCAAGCGCGTGACCCTGGAACTGGGCGGCAAGACGCCGACCGTGGTGGCCCGGGACGCCGACGTCGACGCGGCCGTGTCCGGCGCCATCGCCGGCGGCTTCCTCAACACCGGCCAGGTCTGCGCCGCCTACGCCCGCCTGTACGTGGACCACAAGCGCCAGGACGAGTTCGCCACCAAGCTGGCCGACGCCGCGTCGAGACTGCGCCTCGGGGCGGGCCTGCACCCCGACACCGACCTGGGCCCCCTGGTCAGCTCGGAGCACCGCTCCCGGGTGGACGGCTACGTCCGGGGCGCGGTCGCCGAGGGCGCGGACCTGCTCACCGGCGGCTCCTTCGGCGACGGCCCGGGGCACTTCTACCGGCCGACGGTCTTCGGTTCAGTGGCCGACACCATGACCATCGCCCGCGAGGAGGTCTTCGGACCGGTCCTCGCGGTCCTGTCCTACGACGACGAAGACGAACTCCTGCACCGCGTGAACGACTCGCCGTACGGCCTGGCGGCGTCGGTGTGGAGCAACGACCTGCGCACCGCGCACCGCCTGGCCGACGGCATCCGGGCGGGCGCGGTGTTCGTGAACATGGCCTGCATCCCGGACGCGGCGGCCCCGTGGGGCGGCTTCCGCACCAGCGGCTGGGGCCGCGAGATGGGCCCGTACGCCATCGACGCCTACACGGAGATCAAGGGCGTCTGGATGCACCACGGCTGAGGTCAGATCCAGTAGGGGTCGGCTCCGCGCGTCAACCTGGCGAGCGGGCCGACCCCGTCGTCGTCCGCCGAAGGGCGCACGAACCCCGCCCGAGCGGCCACCCCCGCCGCCTCACCCCGGGACTGGCAGTCGAGCTTGGTCAACAGCCGCTCCACGTACGTCTCCACCGTCCGCCGGCTGACCACCAGCGCCTCGGCGATCGCCTGGTTCGACAGCCCGGCCACCAACCCGGTCGCGATGTCCAACTCGCGCGCGGTCAAGCCGGACGGGTTCTCGAAGGGCGTGCAGGCCACCACGACCCCGACCCGGGCCCCGTCCACCACGCGCAGCAGCCGCACCCGCCACCACCCGTCCCTCGACGGCCACAGGAACGGCACGGTCCGCACGCCCAACGCGGCGAACGTCTCCGCCAGCTCCCGCACCCCCGGGTCGTCCGCGACCGGGGCCGGCGCCCGGCCCGCCACCGCGCCACCCGCCGGCACGACCCAGCTGGCCGTCCACTCCGGACCGAACCAGGCGTCCAGGTTGGGGCAGTGCAACGGGTCCACGCGGCGGGCCAGCGCCGTGCCCACGGTCGCCGTGAACGCGCGCGCGGCCTCGCCGAACGCGCCCCGGACGGGCGCGTTGGCGTGCAGCACCCCCATCACCCGCGGCGAGCTGCCCACCCGCAGGACCGCGGACAACCCGTCGTCGAACCCGGCCGGCCGCAAGCGCTCCTGGTAGTGCGGGGAATCGCGGAAGTTGTGCGGCATGTCGTCCATCAGCAGCGGCACGGCGGAGTCGAACAGCTGGCCGCCCCAACGCGTCCGCGGCAGCTCGTGGGCCAGCTCCTGGCTGATGCTGTGGTTGTAGCCGTCCTCGGCGAGCACCACGAAACCGCGGGCGACGGGGTCCCAGCCGGTGACCTGCACGGCGCACAGGTCCGGCAGCGCCGCGCGGAGGGCGGCGAACACCTCGCCCCACTCCACGGCCGCGCCGCTGCCCAGGGCGGAGCCGATGCGGACCGCCGAGGCGAGCATCGTGGTGTCCATCACGCCTCCTCGGTAGGCGGACAACCTACGGTGCGTGACGGGACGCGGGCAACACCGAGGAGTCGTCGGGTGCGCTGCCGGTCAACCACCGGTCCCGTGGGGCCAAGGCACCTCCTGCGCGAACGCCGCCCGCAACGCCGCCGCCGCGCGGGCGTGCGCCTGGGCCGACACCGACAGCCGGTCCACCAGCAGCGCGAAGAACCCGTGGATCTGGCCCTCGTAGCGCAGCAGCGTCACCGGCACGCCCGCGTCCAGCAGCCGGTGCGCGTACTCCTCGCCCTCGTCGCGCAGCGGGTCGCACTCGGCGGTCATGACCAGGGCCGGCGGCAGGCCGCGCAGGTGGCCCGCGGCCAGCGGGGCCAGGTAGGGGTCGTCCAGGTCGCCCTCGTCGCGCGGGTACTGCCGGAAGAACCACTCCATGCCCTCGCGGCTGAGGAAGTGCCCCTCGCCGTAGTCCACGTAGGACTTGCGGTCGCTGGGCGGGGCCATCACCGGCGCGGCCAGCAGTTGCAGCGAGATGCGCGGCCCGTCGTGGTCGCGCGACATCAGGCTGACCACGGCGGCCAGGTTGCCGCCGGCGCTCTCGCCGCCGACCGCGAGCCGCCCGTCCACGCCGATCTCGCCGGCGTGCGCGGCCACCCACGTCAGCGCCGCGTAGGCGTCCTCGACGGCGGCGGGGTAGCGGTGCTCGGGCGCGAGCCGGTAGGCCACCGACACCACGACCATGCCGACCGCGTTGCACAGCGCCCGGCAGGTGGCGTCGTTCTCGTCCACCGACCCGACCACCCACCCGCCGCCGTGGAACCACACCATCGCCGGGAACGGCCCGTCCCCGTGCGGCCGGTAGATCCGCACCGGGATCGCGCCCGCCGGGCCGGGGATGGCCCGGTCCCGCACGGAGTCCACGACCTCGCCCCGCCCCGAGGACCGCCACGCCTCGGCGAAGCGGGCCCGCACCTCCGCCGCCGGCGCGTCGAACCGCATCAGCGCGGCGGCGCTGTCCTCCAGCACCGCCCGCGCCTCGGGGTGCAGGGCCATCACACGCTCCTCAGCAGCTGTCCGCCGTCGATGGGCAGGACGGTCCCGGTCACGTGCCGCGCCTCCAGGGAGGTCAGCAGCAGCACGGCGGGCACCAGGTCGTCGGTGGTCGCGAGCCGGCCCAGCGGGATGCGCTCGACCCACGGCGCGCGGGCCGCCGGGTCGGCCAGGGCGGCGGCGGTCAGCGGCGTCTCCACCGGGCCGGGCGCGACGGCGTTGACCCGGATGCCGTGCGGCGCGAGTTCCAGCGCGGCCGAGCGGACCAGGGCGTTCATCGCCGCCTTGGTGGCCTCGTAGTGGCCGAGACCGACGGTGGGCTGGAACGACCCGGCCGAGCTGATGTGCACCATCGCCCCGCCCCGCCGGGCGGTGATCATCGCCTCCCCGACCACCCGGGTCAGCAGGAACGTGCCGCGCACGTTCACCGCGTAGGCGGCGTCCAGCGCCGCCACGGGTAAGGCCAGCAGCGGCCCCACCCCGCCGACCACGCCCGCCGCGTGCACGAGCACGTCGATCGGGCCCAGCTCGGCCACGGTCTTCGCCACCCCCTCGCGCACGGCCGCCTCGTCGCGCACGTCCATCTCCACGGGCAGCGCGCCGAACTCGTCGGCCTTGCGCGCCAGCCCCACGGGGTCGACGTCCGCCACCGCCACCCGGTGCCCGCGCCCGGCCAGGGCGGTCGCGATCGCCCCGCCGATGCCGCCCGCGCCACCCGTCACCAAAGCCACCATCACGCAACCCCCCGCATCTCTAGTCCAGTCCCGGGTCGACGACGGCCTGCACCGCCGCCATCGACGCCGTCTCGCTGATCGCCCGCCCCGCCCCCGACAACCCGACCGGGGGCGAGAACAGGGCGTCCCACTCGAACCGGCCCGCGCAGGCCGACAGGAAGCGCAGGCCCAGGAACAGGTCCGACACGTCGCCGTTGAGCGACCCGACGACCCGGACCTCCCGCATGAGCACCACGTCCAGCGGCACCGCCGCGGCCTGCGCGCCGGCCAGCCCCACCACGACGTGGGTGCCGCGCGGCGCGCACATCAGCACGCCCTCGCGGTTCGCGGTGGGCCCGCCCGCGAAGTCCAGCACCAGGTCCGCGCCGCGCGCCTCGGTCAGCTCCTCCACCTGCGCGACCCGCTCGTCGGGGTCGGTCACCGCCGTGACGTCGATGACGTGGTCCGCGCCGAACGCGGCGGCCACCGCCAGTCGGTGGGCCGGCCCGCCCAGCGTGATCACCCGCCCGGCGCCGGCCACCCGCGCGTAGGCGGTGGCGACCAGCCCGAGCGGGCCCGCGCCCTGCACCACCACCGCCGCGCCCGGCCGCACCCCGCCCGCGTTGGCGAACGCCCGCACGACCGTCTTGACGGCGCACCCCGCGGACGCCGCCCATGTGTCGGGCACCTCCGGGGCCACCACCAGCCGGTGCGCGCCCGGCGGCAGGTAGGCGTACTCGGCCAGCCCGCCGACCGCGTAGGGCCACCGGTCGGCGCGCTGCCCGAACCCGTACCCGCGGTGCTCGCACAGCACCGGTTCGCGCAGCACCGTGCACGCCCGGCACCGCCCGCACACCGACTCCGACCACACCACGCGGCTGCCGACCGCCACCGGCCGGCCGACGGCGTCCGAGCCCGCCCCGGCGCCCAGCGCCACGACCGTGCCGACCATCTCGTGCCCCAGCACGATCGGCAGCCGCACGAACGGCAGCGCGCCCCGCCACAGGCCCGCGTCCGTCCCGCACAAGGTGGTGCACGAGATCCGCACCAACGCCGACCCGGCGGGCAACTCCTGCGGCAACGGCAGTTCGGTCACCTCCAGCGGGGCGCGGAACTCGCGCAGGACCGCCGCGCGCGTCGACGTCGGCCGCACGTCAGCCCGCCGTGGCCCGCAGGAACGCCAGCACCCGGGCCCACGCGTCGGCGGCGTTGTCGGCCTGCTCGGGCAGCGCGCCGTCGAAGAACGAGTGCGGCGCGTCGGGGTAGAGCCGGAACTCGTGCGGCACGCCGGCCTCGGACAGCTCCAGGTCGAACGCCCGGTTGTCCTCGACCGTGGTGAGCACGTCCGCGCCGGCGGCGAGCACGAGCAGCGGCCGGGTCATCCGCCCGATCAGCTCCCGGCACTCCGCCGGCCGCCCGTAGAAGCCGGCGACCCCGGCGAGGCGGGGCTGCAACGCCGACTGCGCCCACGACATCGCCCCGCCCAGGCAGAACCCGACCGTGAACGGCGCGGTCACCGGACCCATCTCGCCGGAGACCAGGTAGTCCACCGCGGCGACGATGTCGTCCTGCGTCCGCTCCCGGTCCAGCTTCGCTACCAGGGAGAACCCGTCGAAGTCGGCGTCGCGGACGTCGTTGTCGGCGATCCGGCCGTAGTAGTCCAGGACCAGCGCGGCGACGCCCGTGGAGGCGAACCGCCGCGCCAGGTCCCGGTAGAACTCGTGCGCTCCCCGCACGTCGGGCAGCAGCACGACGCCGGCCCCGGTCGGGGTCTCCGGGACGGCCCGGTAGGCCAGGAACCCGGCCCCGTCGGCCGAGGTGAGCCGCAGTTCTCCGGCTTCGGCGACGGCACTGGTGGCCTCGGGCGGCGCCGGGGGACGCGACTCGTCAGCGTGACACATGAGATTCCCTTTCGGTGTTATGCGGCGGAGTCCCACCGGTCCCGGCGGCGCGTCCAGAGCAGGACGACGAGGACCACCAGGAACGGCAGGACGCCGCGGTAGTGCTGGAGCGCGACGACGGTGCTCGCGAGGCCCTGGAGCACCCCCAGGGCGACGCCGCCGACGAACGTCCAGGTGAAACTGCGGAAGCCGCCGACCAGGGCCGCCGCGAGCGCGGGCGTGACGAGCAGGGCCTGCGCGCCGAAGTCGCCGGCCAGCTGCGGCGCGACGACCATGACGGCCAGCGCGCCCGCCGCGCCGGCCACCGCCCACACCGCCAGCGACAGCCGGGGGACCCGGATGCCGACCAGTTGCGCCGTGGTGGGCCGCTCGGCCGCCGCGCGCAGCAGCAACCCGACCCGGGTTCGGCGCAGCACGACCGCCGGCAGCACGGCGAACAGCGCGGCCAGCAGCATGGTGACCACCGCCGCCCACGTCACCACCACGCCGCCCAGGGTCAGCGCCGGCCCGCCCAACGGGTTGGGGAACCGGCGCGGGTGCTGCGCGCCGAACAGCCGCAGCCCCAGCGCGACCAGCCCGGTGTAGGCGGCGATGGTCACCGCGGCCTTGACCCCGACGCCGGCCTCGGCGAACCACCGCACCACCACCGCGCCCAGCCCCACGTGCAGCGCCGCGGCCACGACCAGGCCGCAGGGCGCCGCCACCGCGAGCGGCACGCCCGCGTCGAACAGCACGACCATCGTGAACGCGCCGAACGCGCCCACGGCGGCCTGGGCGAAGTTGACCACCGCGACGAGCCGGTGGGTGAGCAGCGTGGACAGCCCCAGCAGGGCGTAGGCCCCACCGGTGGCCAGTCCCGCGACGGCGGCGGACAGCAGCAGCACGGTCAGGCGCCGGGGACGGTGATGAACGTGTCGTCCACGACCACCCAGCGCAGCCCGGTGAGGCGGACGATCTTGGAGCCCTGGTTGGGCGCGTGGGTCTCGCCGGGCCCGAACTCCCACGGCGTGCCCAGCATCGGGTCCTCGATGGGCGTCATGTCGCGCAGCGCGGCGTTCACCGAGTCGCGGGTGACCTCGCCCTTGACGGTCTTGAGGACCTCGACGGTGAATTTCGCCGCCAGGTACCCGCCCTGGGAGAACGCGGTGGCCTGCGCGTCGGCCCGGGTGACGGTGGCCCGCCAGCCCTTGTTGGCCAGGCTGTCGGAGGTGAACGGCTCGAACTCGCTGCCCGCGTAGACGTTCAGGCCCAGCCCGCCGACGGCCTTGGCGACGCTGTCGGTGTAGGCGGGGGCCAGCAGCAGGAAGTCCACGTCGTCCATGCCCTGGGTCTTGGCGGCCTGCAACCACGGCACGACCAGCGACTCCGCCGGGTTGAACAGGACCGCGTCGCACCGCGCCTGCTTGGCCTTGAGCAGGTAGGGGGTCAGGTCGCCGCTCTGCGGCACGGTCATGTCGTTGACGACGAGCTGCTGCCCGCTGAGCTGCTCCCACCGCTCCAGCGCGACCTTCACGGCTTCCTCGCTGCCGGGCAGCACGACGGTGAAGTTGCAGACGCGCTTGTCGTTGAGCTTCTGCGAGGCGTGCAGCAGCACCGCGGTCATCAGGGTGAACGGGCCGACGTTGACCGGGGCGATGTTGGGGCTCTGGAAGCACTTCGGGGTCGCGGCGACCGCCATGACCGAGCTGATCCGGGCCTGCCGGTAGAAGGCGTCGTTGACGTCGCAGTCGGTGAAGCTGGCCGACCCGGCCATCGCGACCACGCCCGCGTCGGCCAGTTCGCGCGCCACCTGGGCGGCGCGCTGCGGGTTGCCCGCGTCGTCCTTGACGACGTACTCGATCTTCTTGCCGTTGACGCCGCCCTTCTCGTTGGCGTCGTCGAAGACCTGTTGGGCGGTCTTGACCACCTCGGCGGTGATGAACTGGCCGGTCAGCCCCGCGATGGCGCCGATCTTGATCGTGTCGTCGCCGCCGCTGCCGCAGCCCGCCAGCGCGGACGCCGCCAACGCGGCGGCGGCGAGGACCGCTTGGTGCCTTCTCATCGTCAGGTCGTTCCTCTCAGGGGGTTGCGGAACCCAGGTAGGCCGCGACGACCGCGGGGTCGGCGAGGACGTCGTCGGGCGGGCCGACGGCGATGACGCGGCCGAAGTCCAGGACCACCACGGAGTCACACGTGGCCCGGACGAGTTCGATGTCGTGCTCCACCAGCAGCACGGCGGTGTCGAAGCGCTCGGGCACCTCGGCGACGCGGCGCTGCACCAGTTCGGTCTCCGCGCCGGAGTGGCCCGCGGCGGGCTCGTCCAGCAGCAGCACCGCCGGGCGGCCCGCGGTCAGGCCCGCGACCTCCAGCAGCCGGCGGGTGGCGACGTCCACGCACGCGATCGGCACGTCGGCGGCGGGCAGTTCGAACAGCGCGAGCTGCTCGTCCACGTCGGTGGCGTCGAGGGTTCGACCGGCGGCGACCTGGAGGTACATGCCGACGGTGAGCGCCTCGGGGACGCGGAGCTGCTGGAAGGAGCGGCGCAGGCCGGCGCGGGCGCGGCGGTGGGCGGGCAGGGCGTCGACGGGCTCCCCGTTCAGCAGCACCGCGCCGTCGTAGTGGTCGGCGAACCCGGTGACCGCGTTGATCAGCGTGGACTTGCCCGCGCCGTTCGGGCCGACCAGGCCGACGACGTGGCCCTTGGGGACGACCAGGTCCACGCCGTCCAGGGCGGTCAGCGCGCCGAACCGCACCCGCAGGCCGCGCACCTCCAGCGCGGGGGTGGCGTCGGCGCATTCGAGGGGCGCGCGCAGGCGCAGCGGCACCAGCGGCCTGGGGTTGGCGGCCGGGATGGGCAGGTCCCCCGTCTGCCGCCGGCGGCGGCGCGCGGCGCGCAGCAGGTCGGTCTGGCTGCCGCCCAGCCGCAGCACCTGCACCGCGCCGACGCCGAAGAACAGGGCGGCGAGGTCCTGCGGGATGCCGACCGCGTCCAGCAGCAGCGGGAAGAACGCGCCCATCAGGCCGCCCGCGACGGCGCCCTCGATGTTGTGGGTGCCGACGAACAGGGCGATCGCGAACAGCGACACGGACGCGAACGTCGTGAAGTTGCCCGCCGCGACCACGCCGAGCTGCCCGGCCATCAACCCGCCGCCGACCCCGGCCACGAACGCGCTGAGCGCGAACGCGGCGAGCTTGCCGCGGGCGACGCTGGTGCCGTGCGCGGCGGCGGCCCGTTCGGAGTGGCGGATCTCCAGCAGCGCGCCGCCCACCCGGCTGCGGTCCAGGGCGCGCAGCCCGAGGAAGATCGCGGTGACGACGGCGAGCGTGAACACGAAGTAGCCGCTGTCGCCGGTGAACCCGTCGGGGCGGCGGACGAAGGTGAAGTCGTCCTGACCGGGGAAGGCCAGGCCACCGAACACCACGTCCAGCGCGGTGGCGAAGGCGAACGTGGCCACGGCGAGGTTGACCCCGCGCAGCCGCAGCGCGGGCAGCCCGATCAGCAGGCCCGCGACCGTCGCGGCCAGCCCGCCCAGCGGCAGCCAGGCGTAGAAGCCGCCCGGGACGTCGGCGACGTTCGCCCAGCCCACCACCCACGCGCCGATCGCGGCGAAACCGAGTTGGCACAGCGAGATCACGCCCGCGCGGCCGGTGATCAGGCCGTAGCTCTGCATGAAGACGGTGGTGATGGCCGCGCCGGTGAGCAGGAACGTCAGGTAGCTGGACGCGAACCCGGCCACCAGCGCCGCGAGCAGGGCCGCGCCGAGGACGCCGGCCACCACCGGGCGCTTCACGACGATGTCCACTTCAGACTCCGCTCCCCAGGTACAGCGCCCGCAACAACTCCGCGTCGGCGCGCAGGTCGGCGCCGCGGCCGTGGAACACGACCTCGCCGCGCGCCAGCACGTACGCGCGGTCGGCGATCTCCAACGCGAGCGCGGCGAACTGCTCGACCAACAACACCCCGACCCCGCCGTCGGCCAACTCCCGCACCGCCCGCGCCAGCCGCCGCACCACGATCGGGGCCAGCCCCAGCGACATCTCGTCGATCACCAGCACCTTGGGCCGGGTGAGCAGCGCTCGGCCGACCACCAGCATCTGCTGCTCGCCGCCCGAGAGCAGCCCGGCCGGCACGTGCGCCTGCTTGCGCAGCTCCGGGAACAGCTCGAACACCGGCTCCGCGTCGCGACCGGCGGTCCGCAGGTTGTCCAGCGCCGACATCTCCCGGAACACGGCCCGGTCCTGCTCGACGTGCGCCAACCCGTGCCGGACCCGCTTCCAGGCAGGCCACCCCTCGACCCGCTCGCCGTCCAGCACGATCCGCCCGGTCACCGGCACGACCCCGGCGACCCCTTCGAGCAACGTCGTCTTGCCCGCGCCGTTGGCCCCGAGCAGCGCGACGACCTCACCCGAGCCGACCCGCAACGACACGCCGCGCACGATCGCCAACCCGGCCCGGTCGACCGAGACGTCCTCAATGGACAGCACAACTCACTCCTGCGCCAGCACTTCGGGGGTGGTGGGCACAGAGTGGTCCGGCGGGAGGCGTTCAGCGGTCCGTAAAAATACCGAAGTCCGCTGTTAACGCAGGTGAGGACTGCTCGCAAGCATGCCTCAAGCGGACGGGTCGCGATCCGCCGGCGGTCCACCGGACCGGTCGTCGCGCAGGGCGAACCCGGCCGGCGACCACCCACGATTCCCCGGCCCGGACCGCCCGTGCGGCGTAGTACGCCTCAGCCCGCGCAACCAGTCGGCGGGCGGGCTGAGGCTCAGCCGATGTCGGCGACCAGTTTCTCCGCCGCCGCGATGGCCGCGTCCTGGTGCGGTTGCAGCTCCTGCTGGCCCTGGTTGTCGAAGTTCACCGCGAACGGGTCCTCCAGCGGCTCCTCGACGCCCGCCAGCACCTCGATCACCGCGTGCGCGCAGAACGGCACGTACACGGGGTCGTACCCGCCTTCGTGCGCGAACGCGATCCGTCCACCGCACAGCGCCGCCGCCTCGTCCACCAGCATCCGCCCGATCTCCCGGTACCCCGACGCGGTCACCATCATCCGCGCCAACGGGTCCACGGCGTTCGCGTCGAACCCGGCCGCCACCAGGATCAGGTCGGGTCGGAACCGGCGCAGCGCGGGCAGCACGACCCGCCGCACCGCCTCCAGGTAGCCGCCGTTGCCCGTCCCGGGCGGCAGCGGGAGGTTCAGCGCGTACCCGAACCCGGCGCCCGAACCGCGCTCGGTCACGTGCCCCGAGTCGGGCGGGAACACGCGGTCCTGGTGCACCGAGATGGTCAGCACGTCCGGGTCGTCCTCGAACGCCGCCTGCGTGCCGTTGCCGTGGTGCACGTCGATGTCCACCACCGCGATCCGCCCCACGCCCCGTGACCGCCGCACCGAGGCCGCCGCGATGGCGACGTTGCCCAACAGGCAGAACCCCATCCCGACATCGGCCAGCGCGTGGTGACCGGGCGGGCGGACCAGGGCGTAGGCGTTGTCCACCTCGCCGTCCACCACCGCCTCCACCGCACGCACCACGCCCCCCGCCGCGAGCCGCGCGACGTCCAGCCCGCCGGGCCCGAACGGGCTGCCGCCGTCCCCGGCGTCGCCACCGGTGTCGTTGGCCGCGACCAGCCGGGCGAGGTGGCCGGGCGTGTGCACCAGCAGCACCTCCTCGTCGGTGACCGGGCGCGGGGCGAGCCGGGTCAGCCGGTCGACCAGCCCGCTGACCACGACCAGTTCGTGCACGCGCCGCTTGGCCTCGGCGTTCTCGAAGTGGCGGTGCGGCTGGAGCCCCCGCCGGGGGTCGGCGGGCAGCAGTCCGGCGTGCGTTCCGGTGTCGTGCCAGCCGTAGACCTCGTGGTACACGTAACCCGTCGACATGCGTCGGATCCTGGTCGCGGCGGGGGCGACGCGCTTGTCCACCAGCGCCCGGCGGTTGACCGTCGGCGATCGGCTCTTCCTCCCGGCGCAGGTGCGCTCCCGCGCCGCCGGCGCGCTGCTCCCGCGCCGCCGGCGCGGTGGGTTTCGCGCCGAAGGCGCGACGCCGTGCTGCAAGCCCACGGGAAGGGCCTCGGTCTTCCTCCGTACGGCCTGGGCGCAGCCCAACCACGGATCGCCGGGGTCGGCCTGAAAAAGTTTCGCGAGGAACGAGCGGGAGTTTTTTGGACGACCCCGGCGATCTGTGGTTGCCTCCGGCAGGCCGTGCGGAGGGAGACCGACGCTCTTCCCCTCCGGGGGCCTGCCGCGCGGCGAGCGCCGCTTTTCATCTTGAGAGCGCGCAGCGCGTTCGCTTGGGAGCGCTACGCGCGTTGCTCAACGCGCTTCAAGGGCTTGAACAGCGCAAACGCGCTGACGCGCTCGAAAGAAAAAGAGCCTCGCCGGCGGGCAGGCCGCCGGGGGAGGAAAAGAAAAAGAGGGGGCTTTTCCGTCCTCCCCGTATGGCCTGGCGGAGCCGACCACACTTTCCCGGGGTTGGTCGAAAAACTTTTGCTCGTTCCTCGCAAAACTTTTTGGCCCAACCCCGGGAAAGTGTGGTAGCCCTTCGGGCAGGCCATACGGGGAGGACGGAAAAGCCCAAAAGCAGGGGCGCTGCGCGCCCCGGAGGGCCTGGCGCTGCGCGCCCACGAAGCAAGAGCGTGCACTCAGGTTCGCCTTGGGCCGAGGGTGCGGGCCAGCCACGTCGCCCCGGTGGTCAAGGCCAGTGCGCACACGGCGGAGATGGTCAGGGCGGTGGGGATTCCACTGTCGCGGCCGAGTGCGCCCAGGATGTTGCCGATCGGTGGCACCTGGCCGAACAGGAACGCGGCGAACACCAGAGTCACCGCGAGCAGCACCGACCAACCGTGCTGGGTCACCACCGGACGCGCGCACAGCACGCCCACGCCGACGCCGGTCAGGCCGCACACCGTCATCGCCGCGAATCCGATCGCGATCACCGACAACGGGTACGACCGGGGCTGGGTCAACAAGGGCGCGAGAGTTGCCAAGATCACCACCAGGAGTGTGGCCAGTCCCGACAGCACCGTCACCGCCGCGTGCACCCGACCCCACCCGGCCGTCGCCACGGTCACCGTCCGCCGCACCGGGTCCTCCGCCGTCGCGATCACGATGGTCAGCCACACGGCCACCGGGTAGACGAACACGCACGTCCCCGCGTAGGCCGACAGCGGCGGGCCGGCGTCGGAGGAGTTGAGCATCGCCAGCACCGCCCCGAACAGCAGCAACGGCGGCAGCCAGCGCTGCGTGCGCAGCACGTCGGCCAGCAGGTAACGCACCAGCGCCGTCACGACCGCACCCTCCGCACCAACGCCGTCACGACCGCACGCTCCGCACCGAGCACCCCAGTTCCAAGACGGCCGCCAGCACCCGGTCGCTGTGCGCGGCGGCGACCTCGACCCGGGCTCCTGTGCCGACCGCCGCCGCCGAGAGCACCCCCTCCAGCGCGCTGACCTCGGGCAACAGCTCCCCCACCCGGGCCAGCTCGATCACCACCCCGGTCGCGGCGGCGCCCAGTGGCAGGACGCGGGCGCCGGGGAGGTCGTGGCCGTGGTGGTCGGTGACCAGGACCGACGCCGGAGTGGAGGCCAGGAAGGAACGCAGGGTGGAGGCGGCGGCCACGTCCAGGCCCGACCACGGCTCGTCCAGGACCAGCAGGTCACGTGCCGTCAACGCCTGGACCAGCGCGATCTTCTGGGTGTTGCCCTTCGACAAGGTGGCCATCGGGGCGTCCGGGTCGCCCACGAAGCCCAGCGCCTCGACCAGGTCCCACCGCGCCGGGACGCCGCGCACGGCCGCCTGGTGCCGCAGGTAGTCGCGGGCGCTCAACCGCACGCCCGACGGGAACCGCTCCGGCAGCCACCCCACCGACCGGGGCCGGGACACGGCGCCGACCGACGGCCTGCTCAGGCCGGCGGCGATGCGCAGCAGGGTGGACTTGCCCGAGCCGTTGCCGCCGGTGACGACCACCGCCTCGCCGGGTTCCACGGACAGCGACACGTCCCGCAGCACCCACGGACCCCGGCCGTACCGCTTCCCGATTCGATCAAGACGGACCACGGGTGTGATGATGCTCCGATCTACGTGGGGCCGGCTTGAAGCCGAATACAGGACACGCGTACTGTTTAGGTCGAGAGCGCGCCGCACTCCCGGGTGCGGAAGACTCACCAGAAGTTCCCAAACCGACTTTGCGCGTCACCAGATGGAGTTTCACGTGACTGCACCAGCGAGCAAGGACAGCTTCGGCGCCCGCGGCACGCTCACCGTGGGGGACGCCTCGTACGAGGTGTTCCGGCTGAGCGCGGTCGAGGGCGCCGAGCGTCTGCCGTACAGCTTGAAGATCCTGCTGGAGAACCTGCTGCGCACCGAGGACGGCGCGAACATCACCGCCGACCACGTGCGCGCCCTGGGTTCCTGGGACCCGTCCGCCGAGCCGGACACGGAGATCCAGTTCACCCCCGCCCGCGTGGTGATGCAGGACTTCACCGGCGTGCCCTGCGTGGTGGACCTCGCCACCATGCGCGAGGCGGTCACCCAGCTCGGCGGCGACCCGTCGAAGGTCAACCCGCTGGCCCCGGCCGAGCTGGTCATCGACCACTCGGTCATCGCCGACATCTTCGGCCGCCCGGACGCGTTCGAGCTGAACGTCGACCTGGAGTACGAGCGCAACAAGGAGCGCTACCAGTTCCTGCGCTGGGGCCAGACCGCGTTCGACGAGTTCAAGGTCGTCCCGCCGGGCACCGGCATCGTGCACCAGGTCAACATCGAGCACCTGGCGCGGGTGGTCATGGTCCGCGGTGGCCAGGCCTACCCGGACACGCTGGTCGGCACCGACTCGCACACCACGATGGTCAACGGCATCGGCGTGCTGGGCTGGGGCGTCGGCGGCATCGAGGCCGAGGCCGCCATGCTGGGCCAGCCGGTGTCGATGCTGATCCCGCGCGTGGTCGGCTTCAAGCTGCACGGCGAGCTGCCCGCCGGCGCGACCGCGACCGACCTGGTGCTCACGATCACCGAGATGCTGCGCAAGCACGGCGTGGTCGGCAAGTTCGTCGAGTTCTACGGCTCGGGCGTGGGCGCGGTGCCGCTGGCCAACCGCGCCACCATCGGCAACATGAGCCCGGAGTTCGGCTCGACCTGCGCGATCTTCCCGATCGACGGCGAGACCATCGACTACCTGAAGCTGACCGGCCGCTCGGCCGAGCAGCTCGCGCTGGTCGAGGCCTACGCCAAGGAGCAGGGCCTGTGGCACGACCCGGCGCACGAGCCGGTGTACTCCGAGACGCTGGAGCTGGACCTGTCGACGGTCGTCCCGTCGATCGCCGGCCCCAAGCGCCCGCAGGACCGCATCGAGCTGGCCAACGCCAAGGAGGCGTTCCGGCAGGCGCTGGGCGCGTACGTGACCGACACCGAGGACCACTCGAAGTCCACTGTGGACGAGGCCGTGGACGAGACGTTCCCGGCCAGCGACCCGATCTCGGTGTCCGACGGTGACGCGGGCGGCGAGCCGCGGGTGTTCCACTCCGCCGCCGAGGGCGCGCAGGGCCGGCCGTCCAACCCGGTGAAGGTGACCGTGGACGGCGCGGAGTTCGAGCTGGACCACGGCGCGGTCGCGATCGCCGCGATCACCTCGTGCACCAACACGTCCAACCCGTCGGTGATGATCGGCGCGGCGCTGCTGGCGAAGAAGGCCGTGGAGAAGGGCCTGGAGCGCAAGCCGTGGGTCAAGACGACCCTCGCGCCGGGCTCCAAGGTCGTCATGGACTACTACGAGCGCGCCGGCCTGCTGCCCTACCTGGAGAAGCTGGGCTTCCACCTGGTCGGCTACGGCTGCACCACGTGCATCGGCAACTCCGGCCCGCTGCAGGACGAGATCTCGGCCGGCATCAACTCCGGCGACCTGGCGGCGGTGTCGGTGCTGTCGGGCAACCGGAACTTCGAGGGCCGGATCAACCCCGACATCAAGATGAACTACCTCGCGTCCCCGCCGCTGGTGGTGGCCTACGCGCTGGCCGGTTCGATGGACAAGGACATCACCACCGAGCCGCTGGGCACCGACCAGCAGGGCAACCCGGTGTACCTGTCCGACATCTGGCCGTCGCCGCAGGAGATCTCCGAGGTCGTCGCGTCGTCGATCTCGCCGGAGGGCTTCACCAAGGGCTACGCGGACGTGTTCGCGGGCGACCAGCGCTGGCAGTCGCTGCCCACGCCGACCGGCAAGACCTTCGAGTGGGACGCCGAGAGCACCTACGTGCGCAAGCCCCCGTACTTCGAGGGCATGGAGATGCAGCCGAAGCCGGTCACCGAGATCGGCGGCGCGCGCGTGCTGGCGCTGCTGGGCGACTCGGTCACCACCGACCACATCTCCCCGGCCGGCGCGATCAAGGCCGACTCGCCCGCGGGCAAGTACCTCACCGAGCACGGCGTGGAGCGCAAGGACTTCAACTCCTACGGTTCCCGCCGCGGCAACCACGAGGTGATGATCCGGGGCACGTTCGCCAACATCCGCCTGCGCAACCTGCTGCTCGCCGACGAGAACAACGGGCAGGGCGTGCAGGGCGGGTTCACCCGCGACTTCCTGGCCGACGGCGCGCCGCAGACCACCATCTACGACGCGTCGGTGGCCTACGCCGAGGCCGGTGTGCCGCTGGTGGTGCTGGCGGGCAAGGAGTACGGCTCCGGCTCGTCCCGCGACTGGGCGGCGAAGGGCACCTCGCTGCTGGGCGTGCGGGCGGTCATCGCCGAGTCCTTCGAGCGCATCCACCGGTCGAACCTGATCGGCATGGGCGTCCTGCCGCTGCAGTTCCCGGCCGGCGAGTCCGCGTCGTCGCTGGGCCTGGACGGCACGGAGACCTACGACTTCACCGGCATCACCGCCCTGAACGACGGTGAGACGCCGCGCACGGTCAAGGTCGTGGCCACGAAGGCGGACGGCGCGAAGGTGGAGTTCGACGCGGTGGTCCGCATCGACACGCCGGGTGAGGCCGACTACTACCGCAACGGCGGCATCATGCAGTACGTGCTGCGCAAGATGGTCCGCAGCTAGTCGCTCGACGTGGAGGGGCCGTCCACCCGTTCGGGGTGGGCGGCCCCTTTGTCGTGATCGGGCTCGCTAGGGTGAACGCCTTCGAGGGGGTCGAGGATGTTCGCGTTGGTGTCGGTGGGGCTGCTCAGCACGCTGTGGGAGTACGGGCCGCTGGTCGGCGCGGGTGTGCTGGCGGTGGTGACCGGGTGGACCCGGTCGGTGCGGTTGGGGGCGGCCACGGCGGCGTTCCTCGTGGCGGCGCTGGTCGGGGACCAGCCGTTCCCGGCGGTGGTCGCGTTGGCCGGGGCGTTGCTGCTCGCGGCGCACGACGTGCACGCGCGGCGGCCGGGTGAGTGGTTCGGGTTGCTGGCGATCGGGGTGGGCGTGCTGGTCGCGTTCCTCGGCGCGGAGTGGCAGGCGTTCCCGCTGGTCCTGGAGGACAGCTCCGCCGACATCACCTTCTACGCGGTGCACGTGGAGCGGTCGGCGTCGACCGTGTTCGCGGGCGGGACTTCGATGTCGGACTGGGCGTTGTCCGTGGTCGTCGCGCTGGTGGTGGCGGTGGGGTTGGCGTTGTGGGCGTGGCGGGCGCGGAGCCTCATGGTGCTCGCGACCGCCTCCGGTTACCTCGCCGCCGCCTGGTACGTCCAGCCCGAGGTGTCCGCGCCGGGGATGCAGTTCCTGAGCCAGCGGCAGTTCGAGGCGGCGCTCGCCACGGCGGACGCGGCCGTGCGGCCGGAGGTGGTGCTGCTCGCCGGGGCGGCGGTGGCGTTCGCGGTGGCGCACGGCCGGCGGGACTGGGTGCCGCTGGCGGTCGTCGGGCCGTTGAGCACGCTGTGGGAGTACGGGGTGGCCGTGGGGACGCCCGTGCTGCTGGTCCTGGCGTGGCGGTGGCGCAGCACCCGGCTGGCCGGCGCGGCGGCGGCCTTCGCGGTCGCGGGGCTCGTCGGGACGCAACCCGTCCCGGCCCTGGTGGCGCTCGCCGGCGTGGTGGTGATCGCGGCGCACGACCTGCACGCCCGCCGGCCCGGGGTGTGGTTCCCGTTGCTCGTGGTCGGCACCGGGCTGTTCCTCGTGGCCGCCAACTGGTTCGCGGCGGCGGGGACCGAGACCTCCGGCTGGTTCGCCTACATGCCGCTGACCCCGACCCCCGACTTCCACATGGGGTGGGTGGACGGGCGGGTGCGCGAGCTCCCGCCGTGGTGGTTCAGCGTGGACCCGCTGGTGGTGTTCTACCCGTCGGCGCTGGTGCTGGCCGGTGCGGCGGTCGCGCTCGTCCTGCGCGACCGCCGCACGCGAACCCTTTAGAACGGCTGGACGTTGGGCTGGAAGACCTGCCCGGCGGCCGGCGTCTTGAGGTTCACCAGGTAGTCGGTCACCGCGGTGTCCGCACCCGCGCTGTCACCCAGGATGCAGTGGCCGAACGCGTCCACGCTCAGCAGCACCGCGTTGCCGAGCTGACGGGTCATGCGCTGGGAGAACTTGTACTGCGTCGCCGGGTCGTAGTAGTTGCCCACCACGACGACCGGGTTCTTGGTGCGCTTGTTCCACGGACCCGCGTACCGGTCCGGCTTGGGCACCGGCCACGACGCGCAGGTCAGCAGGTCGGACGCGGCTTGCTGGCGGCCGAACGTGGGCGACTCGCGCTCCCACTTCGCCGCCACGTACGGGAACAGCTCCGGGATCCGCAGGAACGGCTTGTCGGTGCAGTTCACGCCGTAGTACGAGTCGTCGGACAGGTACTCCGCGTCCGCCAAGCCCGCCCGCACGTCGGCCATGCCGTGCTTGTTGGCCAACGGCTTCTCCAGCTCCGGCTCCGCCTGCGCGGTCAGCGCGGCGGACGGGTGCAGCACGCCGTAGATCGACTGCAGCCACGCCGCGAGCGCCTTGAACCGGGTCGGCGCGTACAGGTCGCCGGTGACCCGGCCGATGTAGCCGGCGTAGGTCACGACCTGGCCCGAGGGCAGGGTGATCGGCGCCTTGCGCAGCGCGTCGCGCACCTCGTCGAACTTGGCCCGCGGGTCGCCGTCGCTGTACGCGCACTTGGCGCCCTCGGCGTCGCAGCGCTTGAGGAACGCGTCCAGGGCCAGTTCGAAGCCCTGCGCGCGCTGCCGGTCGTACTCGGCGCCGTTGCTGGTGCGCAGCGCCGGGTCCACGTTGCCGTCCAGCACCAGCGCCCGCGACCGCTGCGGGAACAGGTTGGCGTAGGTCGCGCCGAGCAGCGTGCCGTAGGAGAAGCCGACGAAGGTCAGCTCGCGGTCGCCCACGCCCTGGCGGAGCAGGTCGAGGTCACGCGCCACGTCCTCGGTGGACATGTGGTGCAGCAACGGCCCGGCGACCTTGGCGCACGAGTCGGTGTAGTCCTTGGTCGCGTCCATCGTGTCGCGGATCTCGGTGCGGGTGACCGGGACCGGCGACATGCGCCCGAAGACGGCGTTGGCCTCTTCCTCGGTCTTGAAGCAGCGCAACGGGGTGCTGCGCCCGACACCCCGCGGGTCGAACCCGATGAGGTCGAACCGCTGCATGACCTCGGGCTGGAAGAACGAGCTGCCGTACGCGGAGTAGATGAGCCCGGCGCCACCGGGTCCACCGGGGTTGATGAACAGCGAGCCGACCTTGTTGGCCTGGTCGGTCGCGGGCGCCTTCATCAGGGCGATGGTGATCTTCTCACCGCGCGGCTTGCGGTGGTCCAGCGGAACGGGGTGGTTGGCACAGGTGACCCGTTCCCGCTGGGCGGCGGGGATCTGCGCCAACACGTCGTCGGCGCACTTGCTCCACTGGACGGGCGCGCCGGCCAGGGCGTCCCGGGCGTCCTGCCCGTCCTGCGCGACGGCGGAACCGGTCGCCACGAGCCCGGACACCGCGGTGCCCAACGCCAGCGCGGCGACCAACGTTCTAGAACCAAACTTCACGAGCGGTGCTCCCTCGCGTCCGAGTCGGTGCCGCCCCTCGTCGAAATTCCACGGCACCGTCGCGCGAGGCTCCCACCCGCGGGGAACGGGGAACACCCGCAGAACGGAGGGTTTCCACCGACCGATCGGCCCACTGCGCCGGAGGGGAGGGCTGTCCCGGGTTGCGCGGGCTGTGCGGTCGGCGGTCAGGCCTGCGCCACACCGGCCCCCACACCCACCCCGCGCCACACGAACCCCCACACCCGCCCCGCGCCACAACACCCCGCGCCACACGCGCCCCGCCACACGCGCCTCGCGCCTTTGCTGCCTGCGCCGCCTAGAGCTGAGGCTGTGTCGCTTCGGGCGTTCCGCCCGCCCACCCCCACCCAGGCCACCCCGCAAAAGCCCCAACTGCACCGCCTTCGGCGGGGCCGCCTGCGGCGGCCGGCACGGCCTGGCTTCGCCGGCCGTGCGACCCGAGCGCGCAGCGCTCGGGTCTGCGCGCGAAGCGCGCTTGGCGCGCCCCGCGCGCCTGGCGCGCCCCGCGCGCCTGGCTTGTGCGGGGTCGGCCTGGGTGGGGGTGGGCGGGCGGAACGCCCGAAGCGACACGGCCCGCTCAACGCCCAGAAGCCGCGCGGGGCGGGGCGTCGCGTCACGCCGCGGCCCGACGGGCCGGGGGAAGGGCACGCGCCTCCCCCGGCCCGGTCAGGGGTCAGCCGAGGGCGCGGGCCAGGGACAGTGCGAACCGGCCCTGCTCGTCGGTCCACCACCGGTGCAGTTCGAAGCCCGCCTCCGCCAGCTCCCGCGTCACGCCCTCCCGCCGGAACTTGGCCGACACCTCCGTCCGCAACTCCTCCCCCGCCGCGAACTCGACGTCCAGCCCCAACGCCTCGACGTGGACCGAGGCCGCCCGATCGGCCCGCAGGCGCATCTCGATCCACTCCTCCTCGGCGTTCCACAGGGCGATGTGCCGGAACCCCTCGGGCACGAAGTCCGCCCCCAGCTCCCGGTTGAGCACCCGCAGCACGTTGCGGTTGAACTCGGCGGTCACGCCGCGGGCGTCGTCGTAGGCCCGTACCAGCACCTCCGGGTCCTTCACCAGGTCCGTGCCCAGCAGCAGCCACTCCCCCGGCTCCAGCACCTCCCGCACCGAGGCGTAGAACTTCTCCCGCTCCTCCGGGATCAGGTTGCCGATAGTGCCGCCCAGGAACGCCACCAGCCGCGGCGACGCCCCCGGCAGCAGGCCGAGGTGCTCGGTGAAGTCGCCGACCACGCCGTGCACCTTCAGTCCCGGGTAGTCGGCCATGATCTGCTTCGCCGCGTCGGTCAGGGCCGACACCGACACGTCCAGCGGCACGAACTCGTTGAGGGTTCCGTGGTCGCGCAACGCGTCCAGCAGCAGCCTGGTCTTCTCCGAGGACCCCGAACCCAGCTCCACCAGCGCGTGCGCGCCGGTGGTCGCGGCGATCTCGCCCGCGCGGGCCACGAGGATCTCGCGTTCGGCCCGCGTCGGGTAGTACTCGTCCAGCCGGGTGATCTCCTCGAACAGGTCGCTGCCCACGGCGTCGTAGAACCACTTCGGCGAGACCCACTTCGGGCTCGCGGTCAGGCCCGCCTTCGCCTCCGCCCGGAGCGCGACCGCGGCCTCCTCCGGGGTCAGGTGCACGTCCAGCACTGGCTCGGTCATCGTCGTCCCATCGGTTGAACGTCCACTGTGGAGGGATCCGCCACGACCACGTGCCCCTCGGGCACCTCCCGCCAGCGCGGGTCGTCGTCGAGCGGTTCCGAGGACACGGTCACCGCGTCGTCGGCGCGGCGGACCCACAGCGAGTGGGTCCAGGTGGTGCCGACGAGCACGGAGCCGTTGGTGAGCAACAGGTTCAGCCGCGAGCCGGGAGCGGCGGCGGCCACTTCGGCGACCACGTCCGCCACGGCTCGCGCCGGCGGCGTGGTGGCCAGGCGCGCCCGCACCAGCGCCCACAGCAGGGCGGAGTCGGTGGGCGCGTCCAGGGTCAGCAGGTCGGTGGTGGGCAGGGTCTTGGCCAGGTCGGCGACCGATCCCGGCCAGTCGGTGACGCGGCCGTTGTGGCTGAACAGCCACTGGCCGTCGGTGAACGGCGCGCACGCGGTCTCCACGACCGGCATGCCGACCGTGGCCGAGCGGACGGCGGCCAGGACCGCCGGCGAGACCAGGACCCGGCTCAGCGCAGCCAGGTTCTCGTCCGCCCACAACGTCCCGACCCGGCGGTAGCGCACCGCCCGGCCCGGCGCCGGGTACCACCCGACGCCGTAGCCGTCGACGTTCACCGTGCCGCCGCCGCGCATGTCCCGCGGCGCGTAGGACTGGTGCAGCAGCGAGTGCGGCGGGTCGTGCACGAGACTCGCGACGGGCACGGCGGGGCCGAGGTAACCCAGGTGGCGGCACACGTCAGGACAGCTCCTCCGGCCGCGCGTCCCGCGCGCAGCGGAAGCCCGCGAAGATCTGCCGCCGGATCGGGTAGTCCCAGTTGCGGAACGTGGCCCGCACCGCCGCCTGGTCGCTGCCGAACGACCCGCCGCGCAGCACCTTGTAGTCCGGTCCGAAGAAGACCTGCGAGTACTCCGCGTACGGGAACACCTCGAACCCGGCGTAGCCGTGGAAGTCCGAACTGGTCCACTCCCACACGTCACCGATGAGCTGGTGCACGCCCAACGGCGACGCGCCCGCCGGGTACGCGCCCACCGGGGCCGGGGACAGGTGCCGCTGGTCGAGGTTGGCGTGCGCCTCCGTCGGGTCCTCGTCGCCCCACGGGTAGCGCCGGGACCGGCCGGTCGCCGGGTCGAAGCGGGCGGCCTTCTCCCACTCGACCTCGGTGGGCAGCCGCTTGCCCGCCCACTTCGCGTACGCCTCGGCCTCGTGGTAGCAGACGTGGACCACCGGCTGGTCCGGGTCGAGCGGCGCGGTGACGCCGAACGCCGTGCGGAACCACTGGTCCCCTTCGCGCTCCCAGAACCTCGGGGCCACCAGGGAGGCCTTCTGGACGTGCGCCCAGCCGGCCTCGGACCACCAGCGGGGGTCGGTGTAGCCGCCGGCGGCGATGAACTCGGCGTAGGCGCGGTTGGTGACCGGGGTCGTGTCGATGAAGAACGGGTCGGTGAACGCCTGGTGCGCGGGGCGTTCGTTGTCCAGCGCCCACGCCTCGGTGGACGTGCCCATGGTGAAGGGGCCGCCGGGCACCAGCACCTCCGGCGGGCCGACCGGGCCGCCGCGCGGCGGTGGCGGCGCGTCGAGCACCGGCGGGCCGACGCGCAGCTGGTGGGTGGCCAGCATGGTCTCGTCGTGCTGCTGCTCGTGCTGCACGATCATGCCGAACGCGAACCCGCCGTCGAGCAGGCGGCGGCCCTCCAGCGGGCTGGTCTCCAGCACGTCGAAGACCTTGTCCCGCACCTCGGTGACGTACTTGCGGGCCTCCGCCGGGCCCAGCAGCGGCAGCTCGGGGCGCACCGCGCGGGCGTGCTTGAACGCGTCGTAGAGCTCGTCGATGTCCTGGCGCACCGGCTCGCGCCCGCCGACGTCGCGGACGAGCCACAGCTCCTCCTGGTTGCCGATGTGGGCGAGGTCCCACACCAGCGGCGACATCAGCTTGGAGTGCTGGCGCACCAGGTCGTGGTCGTCCACCGCGCTGGTGAGCAGCTCGCTGCGCCGCCGCGCGCGGGTGAGCTGCGCGGCGACGTGGTCGCGGACCCGTTCGGTCCCCTCGGTGAACTGGCTGGTCATGATCGGCCCCCTCCGGTCTTCTCAGCTCCGGTCTTCTCGGCGAGTTGTCGGTGCAGTCGCGCGGCGATGGCGTCGGTCTGGCCCACGGGCAGGTCCGTGCGGTGCAGCGCCGCGCAGCCCAGCTCGACCACGTCGCGCGCGGCCCGCGCCAGCACCGGGTCGGCCAGGCCGTGGCGGGCGGCGGCCAGCCAGCGGTTCGCGGCGGTCTCGGTGGCGGCGAGCACACCGTCCACCACGGACCGGTCGCTGAACAGCGCGGCCAGCAGCACCACCGGCGGCTGCCACTGCCCGTCCGGCGGCGTGTCGAGGTAGCGGACCTCCAGGTAGCCGCGCGGGCGCACCGGCGGGAACTGGAGGGTCAGGTGGTAGTCGAGGTCGTCGGTGGTGGGCTGGACCGGCAGGGCGCCGTCGATCCAGTCGGCGAAGGAGAACGTGTGCGGCGGGAACCAGTTGGGCCCCGGCCTTCGCACGACGATCACCGGGGTGTCCAGCACGCGCCGCGCGTAGGCCGCCGCCGGGTCCGCGCAGACCGCCGCCGGGCGGGTGCGGACCGGGTCGGTGGCGTAGAGGCTGCGCATGCGGGCGCTGGCCCACTCGGTGCGCCGGCCGCCGACGCCGGGCGAGTTGGCGAACAACGCCATGAGCACGGGGCCGAGCGCGTGCACGGCGGCCCAGCGCGCGGGCAGGTCCTCCTTGAGGCCGAAGTCCAGGCACACCTGGAGACCGGCCGTGCTGCACATCATCGTGAGGCCTTCGGGGCCCAGGGGGGCGAAGGCCTGTTCCATCGCCGCGTACCGGGGGACCCGCAACACCCGGCGCGGTGGTCGGTGGGGATCGGCGCCGCGGTGCCCGAGGACGAGGCCGTGGGGCTCCAGCAGGCGGGTGAGGTGGTCGATGTCGTCCGCGACGGTCCCCAGCAGCTCGGTCAGGGAGGTGCTCGGCGGGGTGGAGATCTCGACCTGGCCGCCCGGTTCGACGGTGAGCGGCGTGCCGCCGGGAAGCGGCTGTTGGGGGCTGTCGGGGACCAGCGTGGGTGGCGCGTGCTTGCCCAGAGCGGCTGCCAGTGCGGTCGCGTCGACGGGCTTGCTGTGGTCTTCTCGGTGGTGGACGGTCCATTCGATCTCGACTCCGAGCAGCCTCGGAGGTCCGTGCTTGAAGCAGACCGAGGCGACGTAGGCCTCGGCCTCCGCTCGGTCCCGGAACACCGCCGGGCTCGGCCCCGCGGGCGGGGTGTTACGGACAGCAGTCACTTTCGGCACTCCCCGTGATCACACTCGTCGTTCCGACGCTACACGGGGGGACCGACAATCGCATGCCCGGAAAAGCCTTGCGCACCAAGGACAACCGCCGTTCGCGTGATGTATTCGGGGCGTTTCGGACAGTGTCCGCTCCGGGTGAACCCGGCGCTCACCGGGAGAACTGCCAGCGGACGGTCTCGTTGTCGGGCAGCACGACGACCCGGCCGTTCACGGGGTTCCACCGGTCGTGCAGCAGGAACACCCGGCCGCCCGAGCGCACCAGCAGGCGCAGGCCGGTGGTGCGGTGCCGGCCGGTGTCCAGGCGCTCCTCCACCACGTTGGGCGCCTCGATGCCCAGGCTCTCGCCGCTGTAGGCGGTGGCGCGCGGCAGGGTGTGGACGGTCGCGGCCAGCTCGTCGGCGTAACCGCGCCCGGTCACCCCCGCGTACAGGGACAGCTCCCAGAACAAGGCGAGCGTGATCATGCTGCCGACCATCAGCTTGCGCAGGGCGTTGTGCCACGGCGGCGCGGGCGCTTTCGCGTCGCCGGTGACCCGGGTCAGCCACGCCCCGTAGGCGGCGACCACCGTCCCCACGGCGAGCACCAGCGGCACCACCAGCGGGAGGAAGGCGCGTTGCACCGTGGCCACGACGACCACGGCCGCCAGCGCCGCCAGGCCCGTCGCGAACAGGGCGCGTCCGGCCACGCGCAGGCCTCGCCGGCGGGTCTCCAGCACCTTCAGCACCCGGTGGTGCACGGCCAGCCAGCACAGGACGGCGGCGGCCACCACGAGCAGCGGGATGTAGAGCGTGCGGATGCTGCGCAGCACGTAGTCCTGGGTGCTGTAGCCGAACAGGCTGACATCGACGCCCATGAACCGCGCCTGCTCGGCCGTGCGCGCCCACCCGAAGTACAGCATCAGCGAGGTCGCGATGGTGACCGGCGGGGCCAGCGCCCCGACCGCCGAGGCGACCCCGGCGAGGGCGGACAGGTCCCGGCCCTGCTCGTCGCTCATGACGTCGGCACCACCTCTGCCTCGTACTCGAACACCTCCGAGACGACGACCCGCTGCCCCCGGCTGACCACCTCCAGCCGCACGGCCCCCGGCCCGTCCGCCGCCGGTGTCCGGACCGCGACCTGGGTGGTCGTGGCGTAGTCGGGTGTCGCCGCCCGGCCGCCGACCAGGACGGTGACCTCCGCCGAGTCGAACCCCGAGCCGCAGAAGGTCAGCGCGGTGCCGCCGGCCACCGGTCCCCGCAACGTGCTCTCGACGTCGCAGCCCTCCTCCGGGCCGGCCACCCCGGTCACCACCGGCGGGCACGCGGTCCCCTGGCCAGGTTGGGCGAACGTGACGGCCGGGCGGCGGTCCGGGTTGCGCTCGTGCCAGGCCACCGCGCGCTCCAGCAAGGCGCGGGCGGCGCTCTCCAGGCACGGCATCTTCCCCGGACCCGCCACCACTCGCACGTCCGACCACCGGCCCACGTCGCCCTCGACCACGACCGCGCACAGCGCTCGCATCGCCGCCCAGAGCGGCACGTCCGCCGACCCGTCGTCCGGGCACTCGCCCGACTGGAGCCGCCCGTACCACTGGATCGGCGGCGGGTCGCCGGGGTCGGCCGGGCCCCACGGCAGCCACGCGAACCCGCTCTCTCCGGGCGACTGCTTGGTGGTAGTGGTGGTCCTGGTCGTCCGGTCGGCCGGCGGGACGATCGTGCCGACGCGGGTCGTGCCCGCGGCCGTGTCCGTCGTCGTCTCGGCTGCGGGTGCCGTCGAAGCCGTCGCCCTCGCGGGCTCCGCCGCGGGCGGCTCCCCGCCCGCCACCACGGCGGCGACGACGCCGCACACCAAGGCGACGGCCGCCGCCGAAGCGACGGCGGCCCGCCTCCGGGTAAGCCATCTGGGTGCCATACGTGCAGGAGGCACCCGCGAGCCCGAGAAATCCGGGATTCACCCGTTCGTGCGAACCCGGGTCACCCGGAGTAGACGACGTCCACGCGCAGCACGCGGTCGTTGTTCGCGGTGCCGTCCTTGTCGGTGGTCGTGGTGAGCCAGAGGTCGCCGTCGCGGTCCACCTCGACCGTCCGCAGCCGCCCGTAGGCGCCCTGGAAGTAGGTCCGCTGGTCCACCAGGTTCGCCGACGCGTCGATGCGCAGCCGGTACACCCGCTGCCCGACCGTCGTGGCGACGAAGAGGTGGTCGTTGACGATGGTCAGGCCGCTGGGCGAGGCCGAGGAGGTGGACCACGTCCGCTTCGGCGCGACCGTGCCGGAGCACGAGCCGGACGTGCCCTCGCACGCGGGCCAGCCGAAGTTGCCGCCCTTCTGGATCAGGTTCACCTCGTCCTGGCCGGAGTTGCCGAACTCGGTCGCCCACAGCCGGCCCTTCGAGTCGAAGTCCAGGCCCTGGACGTTGCGGTGGCCGTAGCTCCAGATCGCCTTGCCCGCGAACGGGTTGTCCGCCGGGATCGACCCGTCGGGGTGGACGCGCAGGACCTTGCCCGCGTTGTTGTTCAGGTTCTGGGCGTTGTCGCCGTTCTGGGCGTCGCCGGTGGAGATGAACAGGTACCGGCCGTCGGGGCTGAACCGCAGCCGCCCGCCGTTGTGGAACCGGCTCTTGGGCACGCCCGACAGCAGCGTGGTCCAGCCGGTGAGGGTCGTGCCCTCCAGCTTCGCGCGCACGAGCTGGTTGCCCGTGGACGCCGTGTGGTAGACGAACACGTGCCCGTCGGTGGCGAACGTGGGCGACACCTCGATGCCCAGGACGCCGCCTTCACCGCCGGTGGTCTGCGCGCCCGGCACCTTGCCGAGGTTGGTGCGCTGACCCGATCCGGTGAGCCGGTAGACGGTGAAGGCCTCCCGTTCGGTCACCAAGGCGGAGCCGTCGGGCAGGAAGGCCACGCCCCACGGGACGTCCGTGCCGTTGAGGATCGTCGTCACCGTGCCGGGGTCGGGGGTGCCGGGCGGGGTGGTGCCACCGGGTATGGCGGTGATCTCGTTGCTGAACGCGGAGAGGTTGCCCGCCGCGTCGCGCGCCCGCACGGTGAACCGGTAGGTCGTGCCCGCGGTGAGGCCGCCGACCGTGGTGGACGTGCCGTCCGCGGTTCCGGCCTGCGCGCCGTCGAGGAAGACCTGGTAACCGGTGACGGCCACGTTGTCGGTGGCCGCGGTCCAGGCCAGGTCCACCGACGTGGCGGTGCGGCCGGTGGAGCGCAGGTTCGTCGGCGCGGTGGGCGCCTGCGTGTCCGGGGGCGCGGGGTCGGTGCGGACCAGGACGTTGTTGCTGGCCGGTGAGACGTTCGGCGCGGCGTCGCGGGCGAACACCGTCCAGTCGTACTCGGTGTCCGGGGTCAGGCCGGTGACCGTGGCGCTGAGCGTGGTGACGCTCTTCATCAGCTGGCCGTGCTGGTAGACGTCGTAGGCGACGACGCCGACGTTGTCGGTGGCCGCGTCCCAGGCGAGGGAGACGCTGGTCGCGGTCTTGCCGGTGGCGCGGAGGTCGCGCGGCGGGGTGGGGGCCTCGGTGTCGGCGGGGCTGACGGTGAGGCGGTCGGCGTTGGGGCCGCCGCTTGCGGTGGTGGCGGTGGCGCGGACCTTGTTGGCGCCCGCTTTGAGGGTGACCGTGGTGGTGACGTCGCGCCACGTCGTCCACGCGCCCGTGCCGGGGAACGAGACGGTGGTCGCGCCCGCGCCGTCCACGGTCACCGACAGCGGGCGGTCGGTCGTGGTGCCGTTGGCGTAGCGGAACACCAGCCGGTGCGGACCGGCCTGCGCGGCGCTCACGGTGTACTCGACGTGGCTGCCCACGACGTTGTCGTAGTTGACGAACCCGGTGCCGGAGTAGCCGGCGTGGTCGGCCTCCACGACGGCGCGCGACAGCGCGGCGGACTCGGCTTCGTGGACGGTCGGCGCGGCCGTCGCCGCGCCCGGCGGAGCGATCAGGGCGAACGCCGTCAGCGCGACGACGCCGCCGCGCGGGTACCTCGGTGCCACTTCGGTGCCTCCACGTCGGCAGGGGAGCACGAGCGGCGGCGGTGTATAGAAAAGAAACTTTCCAAACTGTGGCCGATCACAGCACCGGTGTCAAGGTCACCGGGCCGCCTCCACCGGGCCCGCGAACACCCGCCGGGACTCCTCGACGTCCAACGAGCACCGCCGCAGCACGTCGACCGCGGCCTGGAACCGCGCCACCGCGTCCACCCGCTCGGACAACCCGTCCGCGTGCACCGCCGGACCGCCCACCGCGAAGGCCAGCAACGTGAACGAGTGCCGCAGCTCCGGCGCGCAGCCGGCGGTGAACGGCACCAGCCGCACGTCGTCGCGCCGGGCCAGCGCCGCGAGCTGGTCGTCGAGCACGCGCCGGTCCCCCGCCCAGGCGTGCAGGGCCGTCTCGTGCACGAAGAACTCGCACGCGGGCGGCACGTGGCGGCGCAGGACCTCGGCGCGCCCCGGGTCGTTGCCCAGGAAGCCCGCGTACTCCGGCGTCTGGAGCAGCGCGGGCACCGCCAGGGCGTCGTAGGCGACGATGCGGGTGGCGCGGCGTTCGGCGGCGCGCAGCGCGTCCGGGCCGTCGGGGTCGGCGAGGTCGTAGTGGGCGAGGCGAACCAGGTCGATCAGGTCGATCCCGCGCCGCACGTCGCCGTCGGCCGGGTGCCGGCCCAAGCGCGCGAACCGGCTGATGTCCTTCATCACGGTGCGCCACCGTAGTGACCCTTGACCAGCGGTTTCGACTCCGGCGCGGGAAGACCACCCCAAAGTGGGTCCGACCAATCCGTACGTACTGATTGGAATTTCTCAGCCGGTCCTGACAACATCGACCGGTGCCCAGGGTGAGCCAGGACCACCTCGATGCCCGCCGCCGCCAGATCCTGGACGGCGCGCGTGCGTGTTTCGCGCGCTACGGCTACGAGGGTGCCACCGTACGCCGTCTGGAAGAGGCTACCGGTCTGTCCAGGGGAGCGATCTTCCACCACTTCCGCGACAAGGAGTCGTTGTTCCTGGCGCTGGCCGAGGACGACGCGCTGCGGATGGCCGACGTGGTGGCGCGGCAGGGTCTCGTGCAGGTGATGCGCGACCTGCTGTCCGCGCCCGAGCCGGACGCCGACCACCCGGCCGACTGGCTGGGCACCCGGCTGGAGGTGTCGCGCCGGCTGCGCACGGACCCCGAGTTCCGGGGCCGGTGGGCCGAGCGGTCGCGGCAGCTCACCGACGCCACCCGGCAGCGCCTCGTGCGGCAGCGCGAGGCGGGCAACCTGCGCGACGACGTGGACATCGACGTGCTGACGTCGTTCCTGGAGCTGGTGCTGGAAGGGCTCGTGTCGCACCTGGCGATGGGGTTGCCGGCCGACGACCTGGAGCCGGTGCTGGACCTGGTCGAGGAGTCCGTGCGCCGGCACCGCCGTTCGGGTTGACGGGTGCTTTAGGACGCGGGGTTCCCCGGTACCTGGTGTCGGCGGGGCTCGCGCGGTTCGCCGACGAGATGGTCGGCGTGTCGGTGGTGCTGCTGGTGTTGGCGCGCACCGGGTCGTCCGTGCTGGCGGGGGCGGCGGTCGCGGCCTACACGATCCCGTCGGTGCTGTCCGGGCCGTTGCTCGGGGCGTGGCTGGACCGGACGCGGCGGCCAGTGCCGGCGTTGGCGGGCAACCAGTTCGTGCTCGCGGCGGTGGCGTGCGGGTTGGTGGCGGTGTCCGGGGTGCTGGTGGCGGTGTGGGGGCCGACCCTGACGTCCGTCATCACCGCGCGGCAGGTCTACACGCCGGCGGCGCTGCTGGGGCAGGTGTCCACGACGGGGGCGAGCCTCAAGCTGGACGGGTTCGCGATCGGTGCGGCGGTCGGCGGCGTGCTGGTGGTCCGGACGGGCGCGACGACGGTGATCTTGCTGGTCGCGGCGGTGCACCTGGTCGCGGCCGGGCTTGGCTCGCTCGCCGCGAGGCCGTCGCGAGCCCTTCGGGTGACCCCATAGGATCACCGACATGGCTGACCCGCGACCTGCCGCTCACGTGCACCGGGTGCGGGTGCGCCCGGTCGACTGCGACCGCCAGGGGATCGTGCACGCGTCCCGGTACGCCGTGTTCTTCGAGGCGGCGATGGTCGAGACGCTGCGGTCCCTGCTCGGGTCGTACAAGGAGTTGGAGAAGCACGGCATCGACTTCGTGATGGCGGAGACGTCCATCCGCTACCTGAGCCCGGCGCGGTTCGACGACCTGCTGCGGATCGGGGTGCGGGTGCGGACGCTGGGGACGACGACGTTGACGATGGGGTTCGACGCGGACGTGGACGGGACGCCGGTGGCGACCGGCTGGAACCGGTACGTGTCCTTCGGGACCCCGGAGCTGCGTTCCACCCCGATCCCGGAGGACTTCCGCAAGCTCTTCCAACCCCGCCGCCCGACGCCCCGCCCCCTGACGCGGACAGCCGAGCGCTCGCCCGCCTCACCGACCCCCCGCTCCGCCACCCGCTGACTCCCAGCCCCTTCCAGCCCCGGTCGTCGACTCCGGCTGCCGGCTCCGGCCGTCAGGTTCCGGCCGTCAGGCTACGGCCGCGGCGATGGCGTGACAGGCGGCGAACCCCTCGGCCCGCGCCACGATCCGCCCGCCGGCGACCCGGATCGCCACCTCCGTCTCGTCACTGACCGCCGGGACGCCCGCGGCCCGCGCGATTTCCCCGGTCTCGTCGCACACCACGCGCACGTCCGGCCAGGTCGGTTCCGGGAAGGCCTGGCGGAGCGGTCCCGTGAGTTGGGCCAGCGTCAGGCGCGCCAACGGTCCCAGCTCCTGCGGTGAGCCGGTGACCAGGACGACGGTCGTCTTCCCGAGGCGGGCCGCCTGCTCGACGCTGGAGAGCCGGTTCAGCCCCAGGACCGCCACCACGCCGTCCGCCACCTCGTGCGGGGTGCCGCGCACCAGGTCGGTGGCCGACGGCGGTGCCCAGACGTCGTCGGTGCGCCGGACCGGCGGTTCGGAGGTCGGCGGGGCCCAGTAGTCGTTGATCGGCAGGTCGGCGAGCCGTTCGACAGCGGTCACCACGTCGTAGGGCTCCAGGAAGTCCGGTGCCGTGGCGGCGAGCTGGGTGGCTCCGAGCAGCGTGGTCAGCAGTGCGCGGGCGTGGCGGACCAGGCGGGTCGGCGGCGCGGCGGGGTCGGGGTTGGGCGGGCGGAGGCGTTCCAGGGCGAGGGCCAGCAGCAGCGCGTCCAGTTCGAGCAGTTGCGTGTAGGGCCGCCGAAGCTCGTCGGCGAGCAGCTCAGCCCCCAGATCCCGCCCCAACCAGTCGTCGGCGACCAGCGGCCGAACCCAGGCCAGCGCCAACGCCCCCAAAATCCGCCGATAAGCCCCCTCCACCCGAATTCCCTCGACCAGGGCTTCCCCGACCAGAGCTTCCCCGAGCCGAACTCCCCCACCCCCGACTCCCCGGTCCCCGACTCCCCCGCCCCCGGACCGACGCCCTTCGCCTTTCTCGCCCGGACCATCCGCACGGAAAGCGCTTTCCCGCCCCTCACTCGCATCCTTCAGCGCAAAAGCCCCACCCTCAGGCCCCACCCCGGCGAAAACCCCGCCGGCACCCGCAGGCGGATAAACCCGCTCAGCCATCTCGGCGAGCACGGCGAAGTACAACGCCCGCTTCCCGGGAAAGTTCGAATACACCGCCCCACGGGTCAACCCGACCCGCTGAGCGATCACATCGACTTTGGCGTCGCGAAACCCTCGCTCGGCGAACTCCTCCCGAGCAGCCGCCAACACCTTCCCGCGATTCCGCTCCTGCGCCTCCGCCCGACTGACCCGCGCCATCAACTCAACCTCCACCCACCCACTACAGACCACCGCCGACCCGGCCGACCGCCACAGAGCGCACGGCCGCCAGAGCCGCGCCGCCACCTTTCCACGCCGCTAACACCAGGCCACCGCCGCCGCACCGCCGGACCGCCGAACCGCCACACCGCCGGGTCGGCCGCACCGCCGGGCCGCCACACCGCCGGGTCGCGCCGCACCGCCGCACCGCCGGGTCGGCCGCACCGCCGGGCCGCCGCACCGCCGGGCCGCCGCACCGCCGGGCCGCCGCGCCGCCGGACCGCCGGACCACCCGACGCCACCCGCCTGACCTGCGACTACTCAACCGCGCTTGCCTCCGCTCCAAGATCCACGATAACGTCCGCACTCAGATGATGAGAACATCTGGTGTGAACATATGGCTATAACATCTGGAGTGAACACATGACCGTCCCCGAGATCGACCCCACCGACCCGAGCGTCCTGTTCGACCCGTTCGCCACCTACGACACCGCGCGGGAGGCCAGTCCGATCGCTCGGATGCAGGTCCCGGGCATGGGCTCGCTCTGGATCGCGACCCGGTACCAAGACGCGCGGGAGGTGCTCGGCGGAGGCCGGTTCGAACTCTCCGGCAGCAGCTTCATGCGGCCACCCGGCATCCCGGAGCACTGCCTCCGCTACCTCCGCACCATGGCCGAGATGGAAGGCCCCGAGCACCTGCGCCTCCGGACGCTCGCCGCTCCCGCCTTCACCGCCAGTCGAGCACGAGCGTTCCGCCCGCGCATCGAACGCATCGTCAACGGCCTCCTCGACGGCCTCCACGACGCACTCCCCCACACCCGCCCCCACACCCGCCCCGACCGGCTCCCCGACGAACCGATCGACCTCATCGAGCACTTCGCGCGACCACTGCCCATGGACGTCATCTGCGAACTGGTGGGCATCCCGACCGAAGACCGTCCACAGTGGAGGGACTACGGCACGGCGGTGGTCAGCGGCTTCGGACCGGCGTTCCTCGACGCCATCCCGCGCATCATCGAAGGTGCCCAGAAGGCCGTGGCCGACAGGAAGGCCCTCGCCGACAGGAAGGCCCTCGCCGACAAAATGGGCGTCTCGGCCAAGAAAGCCGAGGCCGGCGACGACCTGATCTCCACCCTGCTCCAGGTCCGGTCCGACGACGGCGACCGCCTGACCGACGACGAACTGGTCACCCTCGTCTGGCACCTCGTCCTCGCCGGCCAAACGCCGACCAACCTGATCGCCAACGCGGTCGAGGTCCTGCTCACCCACCCGGAACACCTCGCCGCCCTGCGCGCCGACCCCTCCCTCATGCCCCGGGCGGTGGAGGAGTTGACCCGGTGGGTCGGGCCGCAACTGCTCACCACGCCGCGGTTCGCCAAGGAGGACGTGACCTTCGGCGACGTCACCGTGCGCAAGGGCGAACCGGTCAGCGCGGCGATCGTGTCGGCCAACCGCGACCCGAGGGCGTTCGACCAGCCCGACACGCTCGACCTGACCCGGTCCGGCCCCGGCCACCTCGGTTACGCCCACGGTCCGCACTTCTGCCTGGGCGCCGCCTTCGCCCGAGCCGAAACGGAGATCGCCCTGACGGCGCTGATCACCCGCTACCCGAACCTCAAGCTCGCGGGCACGCCGGAACGCAGCCCCGACCCCGGCACCTGGCGACTCACCACCCTGCCGGTCACCCTCCACTGACCCAGAGGAGCCGCCATCCGCCGACCCCGAGAAGCCGCCATCCGCCGACCCCGAGGAGGTGCCATCCGCAGAAGGGAGTGGCGGGAAGAGTCGTCGCGGGCCGTCGAACTGATCGTTTCCGTCCTTGAACAGTCGGCGGTCGAGGGGTCACCGTTGTGGGCATGTCGTCCGTGGTGAAGAACGCAACGTTGCTGTTCCTGGGGCGCTCCGTCGTTCGGTTGCAGGCGCTGCTCGGGGACCCCGCCGCCCGGTTGTTCGGGATGAGCCCGTCCCGCGACCCCTACCCCGCCTACGAGGCCGTCCGGGCGCGCGGGACGCTGGTCAAGAGCCGGATGGGGCTCTACCTCACCGCCTCGCACGAGCTGTGCCTGGACCTGCTCAAGCGCCCGGACTTCGGCACGCTGCCCGCCGGCGCGCTGTCGCCCGTCGACTCGAACGCCCACGTCGACGGCCGGCGGCTGGTCAACCCGGTCGAGGAGTCCTTCCTGGTCCGCAACCCGCCCGACCACACGCGCCTGCGCCGCCTGGTCGCGCCGTGGTTCACGCCCAAGGGCCTGCGCGCCCAGGCCGCGACGGTCGAGCGGGTCGTGGAGGAGTACCTGGACGACGCCGCCCGCCACTCCACCTTCGACCTCGTCGGGGACTTCGCCGCGCGCGTCCCGATCCAGGTGATCGCGGACCTGCTCGGCGTCCCCGGCGCGGACCACCAGGCGTTCGCCCGCTGGGGCAGCGCCCTGGTCAACGCGCTCGACGGCGTCCGCGACCTGGGCGAGATGCGCGCCCTGCACCGGGGCCTGCGGGAGTTCGAGGCGTTCCTGGACGACCTGGTCGAGCACCGCCGCCGGGAACCGGGCGACGACATCGTCAGCGCCCTGGTCGCGCACGACGACCTGACCCGCGAGGACCTGATCGCCACCACGGAACTGCTGCTGGTCGCCGGGTTCGAGACCACGGTCAACCTGATCGGCAACGCGGTCCTGGCCGTCCTGGCACACCCGCGGGTCCGCGAACGCCTCATCGACGACCCGGCCTACGCCGACGCGGTCATCGAGGAGACGCTGCGGCTCGACCCGCCGGTCCAGTACACGGTGCGCATCCCGTTCAAGTCGACGCGGGTCGCGGGCACGTGGATCCCCAAGGGCACGCCGATCATGCTCATGCTGGCCGCCGCGAACCGCGACCCGGCCGTGTTCGCCGACCCGCACCGGTTCGAACCGGGCCGCCCGGACGGACGGGAGCACCTGGCGTTCTCCTCCGGCATCCACTACTGCCTGGGCGCGGGCCTGGCGCGGATGGAGGGCGCGGCGGCGTTGCGCGGGCTGTTCGGCCGGTTCCCGGACCTGCGCGCGGCGGGCCGGGTGCGGCGGCGGCCGTCGCGGGTGATCCGGGGCGCGGCCCGGTTCCCCGTGCACACCGGGGCCGCGCGGCACCACACGATCGTGGAAACCATCAGCTGATCCACAGGAATGTGGGGCATGCTGGAATGCGCGTGGGCGACCCGCCGCACCGCCGCCGCGGCGGGTCGCCCTCGCCTTTCCGCACGGATGCGGACAAGGGATGTTTTTCCATTCCCCGTCAGCCGGGGTGGCGCATGCCGAAACGCTCGCGATAAGCCGCCGGCGTCACGCCGAAGTGCTGCTTGAACACCCGGTGCAGGGTCTCGACCGAGCCCAGTCCCACCGCTTTCGCGATCACCCTGAGGCCGTTGTCGGTGTGGACGAGTTGCCGGGCCGCCGCGTCGACGCGGACCGCCTCCACGTACCGCGCCGGGGTCGTCCCGGCCTGCCTGCGGAACAACCGGGCGAAGTGGCGCGTGCTCAGGCTCGCCCGGCGCGCGAGCGCGTCGTTGGAGAGGTCCTCCGCCGGGTTGCGCCTCATCCACGACTGCAAGCGGGCGATCTCGGCGTCAGGGGCCGAGGAGCGCGCGAGGAATTCGCTGAACTGGCTCTGCCCGCCCGGCCGCCGCAGGTACATGACGAGCCAGCGGGCGACCCGGCGGGCCAGTTCGGCGTCGTGGTCCTCGGCGACCAGGGCGAGGGCCAGGTCCATGCCGGCGGAGACGCCCGCCGAGGTCCAGACGTCCCCGTCGCGCGCGAAGATCGCGTCGGGTTCGACGGTGACACCGGGGTGGTCGGCGGCCAGCCGCGCGGCGGTCGCCCAGTGCGTGGTGGCGCGACGGCCGTCGAGCAGCCCGGCGGCGGCGAGCAGGTGCGCGCCCGTGCAGACGGAGGCGATCCGGTCGGCGCCGCGCGCGACGGGGGTGCGCAGCCAGTCGACCAGTGCCGGGGCGAGCAGGGGTGCCGCGTCGTGGCCCGTCGGCGCGAGAGCCCCGGGCACGAGCAGCGTCCCGATCCCGGGGCGCAGGTCGGTCCAGGCGACCTCGGCGGCGATCGACACGCCGCCCGCGCAGCGCACCAGACCCGGGCGGGGGCCGGCGACGAGCGTCCGGTAGCCGCGGGAGACCGGGTCGCGCAGCCGATCCGCGGCGCTGATCACCTCCAGCGGCCCCGCGACGTCCAGCAGCTCCACGCCGTCGTAGACCGTGATCACCACGAGATGGGGCGGCATGCGACCCACTGTGCCCGCACGGTCTCGACGTCCGCAACGACGACGACCTGTCAGATCCGGACGCGCCGGGCGGAGACCGGATCCGACATGTCCACGTCATTGCCGACCACGAGGTGGACGGCCGACGATCGGCGACGTCCCCCTTCGCAAGACCGATGGAGCCGATGGTGATCGTCGAGATCCCCCAGACACCGACCGCGCGGGCCGCCGCGGACCTCGCCGCCGAGGCCGCGCCTGCCTATCTGCTCAACCACAGCTACCGCGCGTACCTGTTCGGGCGTCGCCTCGTGCCGGAGCCCGACGTCGACGAGGAGGCCGCGTTCGTGGCGGCGATGATCCACGACCTCGGCCTCACCGACGCCCACGGCGGCGCGGCGGAGTTCGCCGACGTCGGGGCCGAACTGGCGTGCCGCTTCCTGGAGCGGCGGGGCTGGGACCGCGAGCGCGTCCACCTGGTCGAGCAGGCGATCGTGCGGCACACGAACCTGGAGCCCGAGCAGGACCCGGTGCACCGGGTCGTCCAAGCCGGGGCGGCCCTGGACGTCGCCGGGCTGAACCTGGAGGCGCTCGGGCGCGACGACGTCCTCGACGTCCTCGCAGCCTACCCGCGGCACGACTTCACCACCGCGATGCGCGCGCTGTTCCTGGCGGAGACCCGCCGCCACCCGGACGGGTCGTTCGCCCGGCTGGAACAGGCGGTGACCCTGTCGCAGCGGTTCGGCGCCAACCCGCTCGACGCGCTCGCGGCGTGACCGCCGACGGGTGGTGGGGCGCCCACCGCCCCACCACCCCGGTGGTCAGTCCACGCCGTGCATCAGCTTGCGGATGTTCTTCGTGCCGGCCGCGAGCAGCAGGCCCAGCACGATGGACACGCCGCCCAGCACGCCGAAGTACGCCACCGCGTTCTCGTCGCTGTAGAACCGCACCACGATCGCGCCCACGCCCTGGCCCGCCGCCGACGCGAGGAACCACAGGCCCATCGTCTGCGACGCGAACGCCCGCGGCGCGAGCTTGGTGGTCACCGACAGGCCCACCGGCGACAGCAGCAGCTCGCCGGACGTCATCACCGCGTACATCGCGATGATCCACAGGAACGACGCCCGCACCGCCGGGTCGCCCTGGCTGGCCACCATCATCAGCACGTAGGACAGGCCCACCAGCAGCAACGCGTACGCGAACTTGCGCGGCGTGGACGGCTGGCGCTTGCCCAGCTTCACCCACAGCAGCGCGAACAGCGGCGCGAACAGGATGATCATCACCGGGTTGATCGACTGGATGAACGACGGCGGCACGTCGAAGCCCAGGAAGTGCCGGTCCAGCCGGGTGTCGGCGAACGCCGCGATGACCGTCGCGCTCTGCTCGAACAGCAGCCAGAACATGGCCGCCGCGATGAACAGCGGGATGTAGGCGGTCAGCCGGGACCGCTCCACCGGCGTGGTCTTCGGGCTGCGCATCATCACCACGAAGTAGCCGACGGGCAGCAGCACCGACGCGAGGCTGATCAGGTTGATCACGCCCTCCGCGCCCACCAGCCCGGTGACCACCAGCAGCGCCACCACGGCCACCGCGCCCAGCGAGACGCCGACGATCCGGCCGATCAGCGCGCCGCGCTCGGCGGCGGGCAGCGGGTTGGGCGGCACCAGGGCCGCGTCACCGAGGTTGCGCCGGCCGAAGCGGTAGGCGACCAGGCCCAGCGCCATGCCGACGGCCGCCGCGCCGAAGCCGAAGTGCCAGTCGACCTCCTCGCCCAGCCACCCGCACACCAGCGGCGCGAGGAAGCCGCCGAGGTTGATGCCCATGTAGAAGATCGTGAAACCGGAGTCGCGGCGCGGGTCGTCCGGCGCGTACAGGCCGCCCACGACCGTGGAGATGTTCGGCTTGAGCAAGCCCGTGCCCAGCACGATCAGGATCAGGCCGGTGTAGACACCGGCGACGCCGATCGGCAGCGCCAGCGCGATGTGGCCGAACATGATCAGCACGCCGCCGTAGAACACCGACCGCTGCCCGCCCAGGACGCGGTCGGCGAGCCAGCCGCCCGCGACGCCGGACATGTAGACCGACGCGCCGTAGATGGCGACCAGCGACAGCGCGAAGCTCTTGTCCAGGCCCAGCGCGCCCTCGTCGACGCTGCGGTACAGGTAGTAGGCGAGGATCGCCTTCATGCCGTAGTAGGAGAAGCGCTCCCACAGTTCGGCGAAGAACAGCGTCGAGAGTCCTCGGGGATGTCCGAAGAAGCCGCGCTGCGGAGTGGAAACCGCGCTCGTGGCGCCCACTGGTTCCTCCTGCTGGTGTCAACGATGTCACCCCGGCGTTCCGGGTCACGTTACGCCGTACGGACGTACTGGATAAAACCGGAAGGCCCCCGAGTGGCCCAACGCACACGTTCGGAGTGCGATCCCGGGCAACCTTTGGTGCACTCGGGGGGTGGATCTGATCGAGGCTCACGGACGCGCGATGACGGAGTTCGACTCGCGGGTGCGCCGGGTGCGCCCCGACCACTGGGACCTGGGTACCCCGTGCAAGGAGTGGTCGGTCCACGACCTGGTGAACCACCTCGTGTACGAACAGCTGTGGGCGCCGGAGCTGCTGGCCGGCTGCACGGTCCAGCAGGTCGGCGACCGCTTCGACGGCGACCAGCTCGGCGACGACCCCCTGCACGCGTGGGTGGTGGCCGCCGCGGCGGCGCGGGAGGCGTGGATCGAACCGGAAGCCCTGGCCAAGACGGTCAACGTCAGCTGGGGCACGATCCCCGCGCGCGAGTACTGCTGGCAGATGACGCTCGACCTGGGCGTGCACGCGTGGGACCTGGCGCGGGCGATCGGCGTGGACGACCGGCTGGACCCGGACCTGGCGCGCACGCTGCTGGAGTACGCGCGGGCCAACGCCGGCTCCTACGCCGACAGCGGGCTGTTCGACGCGCCCGTGCCGGTCCCCGACGACGCGGACGACCAGACCAGGCTGGTCGCGTTGCTGGGCCGGACGCCCTGAGTGCTCGCCGTGCAGAACCGACCCCGTCTTGTCGTGGGGGAAACCCGTCGGGGGCTTCCCCCACGACCTGTTCCTCGACCCCGAGCGGGGCGTCCCGGAGGCCGAGCCCTGGACCCGAACCCGGTGCGCGTCCCGCTCCACGAATCTCCCCGCATCCGCGGAGCGGGACGTGCCTCCCCCTGTGGCTGTGCTCAAGTCCCCGACTACTCGGGCACGCCACCAGTGATAGCCCTCCGCGGTTGTCAGGTGTCGGGGCCCGGACACCTGACAACGATCGCCGGACAACGACGGAAGCCCCGTTCACGGGTGAACGGGGCGGAAAGCGCGGGTGAAGGGGGTCAGGGGCCGCTGACGCCCGGCGTCCAGCTCTCCGGCACGCCGCTCTCGGTCAGCACCAGCTGCCAGTCGGCGAACCCCCGGGGCGCGCCCGGCTGCCACGGGAAGACGCCCTCGACGGTCGGGATCAGGATCTGCACGGCGGCGAAGTCGCCCTTGCCGTAGAGCAGGAACGCGCTGCCGAAGAACTCCGGGTAGAAGCCATTGAAGACGCGTTCGAACGTGATCGGCACGTTGTCGAAGAAGTCGAAGTACAGCTTGCCGGGCACGAACCGCTCGCCGCGGGCGGCGCGGTCGACGTAGCTGCGGATCAGCACCTCGGCGATGTCGGTGGGCAGGCCCAGCACGACGGCCTCCGCCACGCCGAACCGCCGCCACGCCCCGACGGAGAACGAGTAGCCCGCGCCCTCGCGGTCGGCGGCGACGTTGACCACCGCGTGCCCGTGGCGCTCGGTCTGGTCGAACAGCCAGTCGCGGAGCTTGAGGTCTTGCGGGTCAGGGCTCGACACGGCGGCCATTCTGCCCAACCGCGTGTGACCCCGGCGTACGGTCGGCCGGGGTCACACGGGGTGGGATCAGGCGTCGACCTCGGCCATGACGTCGTCGGAGACGTCGAAGTTGGCGAAGACGTTCTGCACGTCGTCGCAGTCCTCCAGCGCGTCGATCAGCTTGAAGATCTTGCGCGCGCCCTCGGCCTCCAGCTGCACGGTGACCGACGGCAGGAAGTTCGCCTCGGCGCTCTCGTAGTCGTAGCCCGCGTCCTGCAGGGCGGTGCGGACGGCGACCATGTCACCGGCCTCGCTGACCACCTCGTAGCTCTCGCCGAGGTCGTTGACCTCCTCGGCGCCCGCGTCGAGGACCGCCATGAGGACGTCGTCCTCGGACAGGCCGTTCTTCGGCACGATCACGACGCCCTTGCGGGTGAACATGTAGGCCACCGAGCCCGGGTCGGCCATGTTGCCGCCGTTGCGGGTCATGGCGGTGCGCACCTCGGACGCCGCGCGGTTGCGGTTGTCGGTGAGGCACTCGACCAGGACGGCGACGCCGTTGGGGCCGTAGCCCTCGTACATGATCGTCTGCCAGTCCGCGCCACCGGCTTCCTCGCCCGCGCCGCGCTTGCGGGCGCGCTCGATGTTGTCCAGCGGCACGGAGTTCTTGCGCGCCTTCTGGATGGCGTCGTACAGCGTCGGGTTGCCGTCCGGGTCACCCCCGCCGGTGCGCGCGGCGACCTCGATGTTCTTGATGAGCTTGGCGAACAGCTTGCCGCGCTTGGCGTCGAGGGCGGCCTTCTTGTGCTTAGTGGTGGCCCACTTGGAGTGGCCGCTCATCAAACTCCTCCGTCGATTGCTCAGCCCGCTGAGCGGACCATGTCCACGAACAGGCGGTGCACGCGTCCGTCACCGGTCAGTTCCGGGTGGAACGAGGTGGCGAGCACGTGCCCCTGCCGAACCGCGACGATCCTACCGGCGGCCTCTCCGGCTTCGGCGGAATCGGGGACCCTGGCGAGCACTTCGACGCCTTCACCCACGTTTTCCACCCAAGGGGCGCGGATGAACACGGCGTGCACGGACCCGACGTCGGTGAAGTCCAGTTCCGCTTCGAACGAATCCACCTGCCGCCCGAACGCGTTGCGCCGGACCACGATGTCCAGGCCGCCGAGCTGGTGCTGGTCGGCGCGGCCGTCGAGGACCTGGTCGGCGAGCAGGATCATGCCGGCGCACGAGCCATAGGCGGGCATCCCGTCCTTGATCCGCCCACGGAGCGGTTCGAGCAGGTCGAAGGTGTCGAGGAGGCGGCTGATGGTCGTCGACTCGCCACCGGGCAGCACGACCCCGTCGACCTCGGCCAGCTCCTCGGGTCGGCGGATGGGGCGGGCGAGCACGTCGGCCTCGGCGAGGGCGACGAGGTGCTCACGGACGTCGCCCTGTAGGGCGAGGACACCGACGACGGACACGGGTGGTCTTCCTCCTTGTGCAGTGCCACCAGCCTAGCCGGAGCGGTCGGGGCCTCTCCCACCAGCCGGTTTGGTCGAGGTGGTCGGGCTGGAGAGGCGGGCCGGGCGCGGGCAGGCAGGCGCGGGCAGGCCGGCGCGGGCGGGCGGGCCAGCGCGGGCGGGCCGGCGCGGGCAGGCAGGCAGGCGGGTCGGGCGCGGGGCGCGGGCGGGCGGCGGGCAAGGCGCGCGGCGGGCAAGGCGCGCGGCGGGGCGAGCGGAGTGGGTGTGGAGAGCAGGTGGCCGGTCGGGGCGGGTGCTCGTGGCACTCGTCCCGACCGGCCGCCCGATGCTCCCGCGGCAGATGAGGTGCTAGTCGCCTGCCGCGACCCGTTCGCCTGCCTGGTGGGCCGACGAACGACGGGACTTGACCGCTCGCCAGCCGACCACCAGGACGACCGCGAGCACGGGGATGGACCAGAACGCGATGCGCTCCGCGGTCCCCGCGAACGCCATCAGCACGATGACCAGCGCAAGGAACCCGAGCGTGGCGTAACCGGTGTAAGGCGCACCGGGCATCCGATAAGACGGGCGCTCGACCTCACCGCGCAACGCCGCCTTCCGCAACCGCAACTGGCACAAGATCAACGTAGCCCATGTCGCCACCACGCCCAAAGACGCCACCGCGATCGCGATGTCGAACGCCTCCTTGGGCACGACGTAGTTCAGGACCACACCCGCCAGGTACGCCACCGAGGTGAACAGGATCCCGCCGTAGGGCACGTGCCGGGCGCTCATCCGACCGGTGAACGCCGGCGCCTCGCCCTTCCGCGCCAGCGACCGCAGGATGCGCCCGGTCGAGTACAGGCCGGAGTTGCACGACGACAGCGCCGCCGTCAGCACCACGGCGTTCATCACGTCGCCCACCCCGGCGATGCCCAGCGCCGAGAACACCGTGACGAACGGGCTCTCCGCCCCGCTGTAGAGGTTCCACGGCAGCAGCATCGCCAGCAGCAGCACCGACCCGACGTAGAACACCCCGATCCGGTACACGACACCGTTGATCGCCTTCGGCATGACGGCCCGGGGGTTCGCGGTCTCGCCGGCCGCGATGCCGACCAGTTCGATCGCCGAGTACGCGAAGATCACGGCTTGCAATGTCATCAGGGCGATGCCGATGCCCGCGGGGAACATGCCGCCGTTGTCGAACAGGTTGTGCACGCCCGCGGGGTGGCCGCCGACGTCCGCGCCGCCGATCACCAGCGCCGCGCCGGTGAACAGGAACACCACGATCGCGGTCACCTTGATGACGCTGAACCAGAACTCCAGTTCGCCGAACAGCTTCACCGACAGCAGGTTGATCGCCACCAGGGCGCCGAGCGCGATCAGCGCGGTCACCCATTGCGGCAGGTCGGGCAGCCAGCGGTGGACGTAGATCGCCACCGCCGTGATCTCGGCGATGCCGGTCATCGCCCAGTTCACCCAGTACAGCCAGCCCGAGGTGAATCCCGCCCACGGGCCGATGAACTCGCGGGCGTATTCCACGAAACTGCCGGCGGTCGGCCGGTGCAGCACCAATTCGCCGAGCGCGCGCATCACGAAGAACGCCGCGATGCCGCACGCCGCGTACGAGAAGACCAGCGACGGCCCGGCCTGGGCGAGTCTCCCGCCCGCGCCCAGGAACAGGCCCACGCCGATGGCGCCACCGATGGCGATCATCTGAACTTGACGCTTCGACAGCGCTTTGGTGTAGCCGTCGGCGTCCGGCTCCATTGCCATCTGCTCATTCATGGTGGCCGGACGTTAGCGGTTCTACACGGCCGCGTAAGAATCGCTTGAGGAAGGCTTGATGTAATCACCCTCACAATCACCGGAAAGGGCTTGGTCCAGATCGTCCCAAATGTCTTCCACGTCCTCCAGGCCGACGCTCACGCGCAGCAGGTTCTCCGGGACGCCGGACGCGATCCGGTCCTTCGAGTCGACCAGCCGGTGGGTCAGCGCGGCCGGGTGCTCGACGAGCGTGTCCACCGAGCCGAGCGACACCGCCGGGGTCACCAGGGTCAGCCGGCGCACGACGGTCGCCGGGTTCTCCCGCGTGGTGAACGCGAGCACCGCGCCGGTCCCCCGCATCTGGGTGCCGATCAACGGCGAGCCGGCCAGGCTCGGGTGGCGGACCAGCCCCACGCCGGGGTGCCCGGACAGCCGCCGCGCCAGCTCGACCGCCGACGCCTGCGCGGCCTCGACCCGCAGCGGCAGGGTCGCCAGGCCCCGGTGCAGCAGGTAGCCGCCCAGCGGGTGCAGCACCGCGCCGGTGATGATCCGGACGTGCCGCAACGCCCGGGCCACGTCCTCCTCGCACGCCACGACACCACCGAGCACGTCCCCGTGCCCGCCCAGGTACTTGGTGGCCGAGTGCAGCACGTAGGTCGCGCCCAGCAGCGCCGGGTTCTGCAACACCGGCGTGGCGAACGTGTTGTCCACCATGACCGGCACGCCACCGGCCTGCGCCACGACCGACGCGATGTCCACCAGGTCCAGGTTCGGGTTGGCCGGGGTCTCCAGCACCACCAGGCCGGTCTCGGGCGTGATCGCCTCGGCGACCCGGTCGGCCGTCGCGTACGTGGTGCGCACGCCGAGCAGGCCCGAGGACAGCAGGTGGTCGGTGCCGCCGTAGATCGGGCGCACGGCGACGACGTGCGGCAGCCCCCGCATCACGCACGCCGCCTGCACCACGGCCGTCACGGCCGCCATGCCGCTGCCGAACGCCACGGACGTCTCGGTGTGCTCCAGCGAGGCCAGCGCCTCCTCGAACCGGGCCACGGTCGGGTTGTGCAGCCGCGAGTACACCGGGGACGCGGCGTGCGCGGCGCCCTCGGCGAGGTCCTGGAGGGCGTGGCCGCCGGCGACCTGGTCGGGCACCGGGTAGGTGGTGGACAGGTCGATCGGCGGGGCGTGCACGCCCAGGTCCGCGAGGTCACCGCGTCCACCGTGCACCGCCGTCGTTCGCAAGCGTGTCATGGCCGAATCGTGGACTTATCCTCGGCGCGACGGCCTTGATTCCGCAGGCCGTTCGGCGGACAAGGGAGTTCACCGCAATGGATTCGATCGACGCCGCCATCGTGCGGGAGTTGCAGAACGACGCGCGGCTGCCCAACAAGGACCTGGCCGACCGGGTCAACGTGGCGGCGTCGACGTGCGTGGTCCGCCACCGGGCGCTGCGCGAGCGCGGCGTGATCACCGGCTACCACGCGGAGGTGGACCTGGCCGCCATCGGCCGCCCGGTGCAGGCGGTGATCGCGGTCCGCGTGCGCCCGCACACCAGGGCCATCGTCGAGCCGTTCATGGAGTACGTGCTGTCGCTGCCGGAGGTCCTGGCGCTGTCCCACGTGGCCGGTCCCGAGGACTTCCTGGTCCACGTCGCCGTCGCCGACACCGCCCACCTGCAACGCCTGGTCCTGGACCGCTTCACCACCCGCCGCGAGGTCAGCGAACTGCACACGAACCTGCTGTTCCAGCACGTCCGCAAGCACACCGTGCCGCCGGTCGAGGGGCGCGGCCCGTGGTCGTGACGAACGGCGACACGCCGCGCGGTGTGTTAGGTAAAGGCATGGCTGACGCACTGCGGGACCTGCTGGACGGGCGTTGGGCGACGTTGCGGCGCACCTCGCTGGAACTGCTGGGCAAGCTGGAGCCGGCCGGCGAGCTGCCCCGCGATCAGTACCGGGCGTGGGTGCTGGACCAGCTGCGCGCGCTGGCCGACGGCGGGCACCCGCTGATCGGGTTCCCGGCCGAGCACGGCGGGCAGGACGACGTCGGCGGGTCGGTCGTGGCGTTCGAGGTGCTCGGGTACGGCGACCTGTCGTTGATGGTCAAGGCCGGGGTGCAGTGGGGGTTGTTCGGCGGCGCGGTGCAGGCGTTGGGGACCAAGCGGCACCACGACGAACACCTGCCCGCGATCATGAGCCTGGACCTGCCCGGCTGCTTCGCCATGACGGAGACCGGGCACGGGTCGGACGTGCAGCACCTGCGCACCACCGCCACGCACGACCCGGAGACCGACGAGTTCGTCGTGCACACGCCGGACCCGTCGGCGCGCAAGGACTACATCGGCAACGCCGCGCGGGACGGGCGCATGGCGGTGGTGTTCGCGCAACTGGTCAGCGGCGGCGCGGAACACGGCGTGCACGCGCTGCTCGTGCCGATCCGGGACGCCGAGGGCAACCCGCTGCCGGGCGTGGGGATCGAGGACTGCGGGCCGAAAGCCGGGCTCAACGGTGTCGACAACGGGCGGTTGACCTTCGACCGCGTGCGGGTGCCGCGGGCCAACCTCCTGGACCGGTACGGGACGGTGCACCCGGACGGCACGTACGAGAGCCCGGTCGAGGGCGAGGGCCGGCGGTTCTTCACCATGCTGGGGACGTTGGTGCGCGGGCGGATCAGCGTCGCCGGCGGCGCGGGCAGCGCGACCAAGAAGGCGTTGACCATCGCCGTCCGGTACGCCGAGCGGCGGCGGCAGTTCACCCGGCCCGACACCGGCGAGGAGGTCGTGGTCCTGGACTACCTGGCCCACCAGCGCCGGCTGCTGCCCGCGCTGGCCACCTCCTACGCGCTGCACTTCGCGCAGGAGGAGCTGGTGTCCGCGCTGCACGACGTGTCCGACGACCGGGCGCAGCGCGAGCTGGAGTCCCGGGCCGCCGGGCTGAAGGCGGTGGCGACCTGGCACGCGACCGCCACCATCCAGGCGTGCCGGGAGGCGTGCGGCGGGGCCGGGTACCTGTCGGAGAACCTGCTGGCCGGGCTCAAGGCGGACACGGACGTCTTCACGACGTTCGAGGGCGACAACACCGTGCTGCTGCAACTGGTCGCCAAGGGCCTGCTGACCAGCTACCGCGACCACGTCGGCGACCTCGACCCGTGGGGCATGGCGCGGTTCGTCGCCGACCAGGCCGTGGGCGTGGTCATCGAGCGGACCGCCGCGCGGGCCATCATCGACCGGCTGGTCAGCGGCAGCTCCGACGCGCTGCTGGACCGGGGTTGGCAGGTCCGGCAGTTCGAGGACCGCGAGCGGCACGTGCTGGAGGGCTTGGCGCGGCGGTTGCGGCGGGCGACGGCGGACAACGCGTTCGAGGTGTTCAACGCGGCGCAGGACCACGTCCTGCACGCGGCGCGGGCGCACGTGGACCGGGTGGTGCTGGAGGCGTTCGTGGCGGCGGTGGACCGGTGCGCGGACCCGTCGACGCGCGACCTGGTGGACCGGGTGTGCGACCTGTACGCGTTGTCGGTGATCGAGGCGGACCGGGCGTGGTTCCTGGAGCACGGGCGGCTGACCCCGGCACGCGCCAAGGCCGTGACCCAGGCGGTGAACGACCTGTGCCGGCTGCTGCGGCCCGACGCTCGCCGACTGGTGGACGCGTTCGGCGTGCCGGAATCGTGGTCGAGGGCTCCGATCATCGCGTGAAAAGGCGACAATGGCCCGTATGGACGAGCTGACCGAAGGTCTGGCCGGGTACGTGCGCGCGGTCGCCCAGCAGGTCGGCGTTCCCCCGGAGGGCACGGAGTACGAGGTCAGCGACACCGTGACCGCGTACCTGGCGCTCGCCGAGGGCACCGAACGGGACCTGATGCTGGTGTGGAGCGACGTCCACGGTTGGTCGATCGCGGTGGAGACGGCGCCCTACGAGGCGCCCGTCGTGCTGGCCCACCTGGGCCATCCCCTGGTCCCGCCGCCCCGCGAGGTGGCGCGGTTCGTGGCCGACGTGCTGGCCGGCGGGTCGGGCGGGGCGGAGCCGACGGCCAAGGGCAACCGGCAGGCGTTGACCGTGCGACTGCGGCCGTACGCCGACTGAGGCCCGGTTCGGCGGGGTCCCGGGCTCGGCGGGGGCCGGTTCGGCGGGGGCCCGGGCTCGGCGGGGGCAGGGTCGGCGGGGTGCTGGTTCGACCCGTTCGGCCGTTACCGCGTGGTTGCGGTGGCTGCGACGATCGCTGTGGGTGGAGGGTCGTCCACCCGCAGTGATCGGGGGATCACGTGGACGAGGGGGTTCCGCGCGGCGCGTCGCGGTGGGCTTCGGTGGCGGTGTTCGCGGGTGCGGCGGTCGTGGTGGCCGGTGCGGTCTACGCGGTGGCGTCGAGCCCTTCCGGTCCGCCGGTGGTCGCCGCGCCCACCGACGCGGCGGCGTTCGCGACTGCCCCGCCTGCTCCCGACTTGGACCGGCTCGTGGTGGCCGAGGGGGACGCGGTCCGCGCGACCGGTCGGGTCGAGGCGCTTCCCGGGCGTCCGCCGAGGTTCTGCGCGCCCGCGCCGGTCTCGGGTGGCGGCGCGGCCCGGGAGTGCGTGTTCGGCGTGGGGATCACCGGGCTCGAACCGGTGCCGGACGGGGCGCTCGTGGCGTTGACCGGGGTGTGGCGGTCGGGCGCGCTGGCGGTGACCGCGCGCGACACGCCGGCCGTGCGGCCCGAGGTGGAGGCCGTCCCGCTGCCTTGTGCGCCGCCCGCGTCCGGGTGGCGCTCGCCGGGGACCGCCGACCGGGCCGCGTTGCAGCGGTACGTGACCGAGGAGCACCCGGAGCGGTTCCGGATGCCGTCGGTGGCGTACCCGGCGTCGGCCGAGGTGGTCGTGGTGGAGGTGGTCAAGGGCGACGTCACCGCCGCCGGGAACGCGCTGCGCAGCCGGTACGCGGGCAACCTGTGCGTGGTGGACGCGGCCGGGCGGATGAGCCTGGCCGACCAGAAGTCATTGCGGGAACGGGTGGACCGGGTCGTCCTGCCGCTCATGGCCGACCCCGCGAACGGCGTGTACGCGGTGGGCGGGGCGGATGTCGTGCGGGTGGAGCTGGTGGCGGTGACGCCGGCCCTGCGGGAGCGGTTGGCGCAGGTGGACGACGCGGTCGAGCTGCGGCCGTGGCTGGTGCCCGTTCAGTCGACGCCGAGGTAGCGCAGGCCGGCGGTGGTCGCCGCCGCGAGGACCACGACCACGATGAAGGGCGCTTTCCGCCAGGCGGCGAGCCCGCCGACCAGCACACCGGCCGGCAGCGCCCAACCGGCGAAGCCCTGGCCCCTGGTGAGCGAGGAGGTGGCGACCAGGGCGACCAGCAGCACGGTCGCGCTGATCGACATCAGCTCCTTGACCCGGTCCGGGAGCCGGAGGCGGTCCCGGAGGAGGGGGCCCGCCAGGCGGAAGGCGTAGGTGCCGACGGCCAGGACCAGCACGGCGGTGAGGGTCACGCGCGGGCCCCCTGTCGGGTGGTGACGGCGGCCGCCAGACCGGCGAGGGCGAGCAGGACCGGCAGTCCGGCGGGCAGGAACGGGGTCGTGGCCAGGGCGACGGCCGAGCCGAGCAGGGCCGCGTCGCGGGTGCGGCGGTCCTTGAGCGCGGGCAGGGTCAGGGCCAGCAGGGCGGCCGGGAAGGCGGCGTCGAGGCCGAACGCGCCCGGGTCGCCGATGGCCTGGCCGACCAGGGCGCCGGCCACGACGGCCAGGTTCCAGGCGGCGAACAGCGCCACGCCGCACGACCAGTAGGCGGCCCGCGCCTTCGCCGGGTCGCGCTGGGCGAGGGCGAAGGCGACCGTTTCGTCGATGAGCAGGTGGCTGCCGATGAGCCGGGCGAACAGCCCGCGCCCCAGCACGTGCCCGACCGCGAGCCCGAAGGGCAGGTGCCGGGCGTTGAGCACGAGCCCGGCCAACACCGCCGCGGCCGGGCTGCCGCCGCCGGCGACGATCCCCACGGCCATGAACTGCGCGCCGCCCGCGAACACGAGCAGGGACATCACGACGGGCAGCCACCAGGGCAGACCGGCCGCGACCGAGATCGCGCCGAAGGAGGCGCCGTTGACCGCGGCGCCGGCGGCCACCGCGGCGACGTCACGCAGCAGCTCGGGGTCTAGAGTTCGCCATATCGAACGCATCGTCTTCCACGATGAACGGTTGTCGGGCCGTTCGTCAAGGCGAACGATTGGACTGTCATGCCGAACACAGGTGCGCCGCTGGAGGTCATCGCCGCTTCCCTGCGCCGCGAACGCGACCGCGTCGGGCTGTCGTTGAGCGAGCTGGCGAAGCGGGCGGGGATCGCGAAGTCCACGCTGTCGCAGTTGGAGGCGGGCACGGGCAACCCGAGCGTGGAGACGCTGTGGGCGCTGGGCGTGGCCCTGGGGGTGCCCTTCAGCCGCCTGGTGGACCCGCCGACGACGCGTGTTCAGGTGATCCGCGCTGGTCAGGGCCCTGCGATCTACTCGGAGCGCGCCCACTACACCGCGACGCTGCTGGCGTCCTGCCCACCGGGGGCGCGGCGGGACATCTACGTGCTGGACCTGGAACCCGGCAACCCCCGCGAGTCGGAGCCGCACATGCCGGGGACGGTGGAGCACGCGATCGTCAGCCGGGGGCGGGTGCTGACGGGGCCGAACAGCGACCCGGTCGAACTGGGGCCGGGCGACTACGCCATGTACCCGGGCGACGTGCCGCACAAGGCCCAGGCACTGGAGCCGAACACCTCGGTCGTGCTGATCATGGAGCACATCTGAGAGGCAGTTCCGTCAACGCCGACCTCCGCCACGCCCCCACCGTTTCGGCGACACCCCGCGGCACGCTCGCTCACCTCCTGAACACGCGACCGCGGCCCCGGCGGGGTGCCGGGGCCGCGGTGCGGGACGGCGCTGGACTACCAGCCGCGCTCCGCCAGCCGGTGCGGCTGGGGGATCTCGTCGACGTTGATGCCGACCATGGCCTCGCCCAGGCCGCGCGAGACCTTGGCGATCACGTCCGGGTCGTCGTAGAAGGTCGTCGCCTTCACGATGGCCTCCGCGCGCTGCGCCGGGTTGCCGGACTTGAAGATGCCCGAGCCCACGAACACGCCCTCGGCGCCCAGCTGCATCATCATCGCCGCGTCGGCCGGGGTGGCGATGCCGCCCGCCGTGAACAGCACGACCGGGAGCTTGCCGGCCTCCGCCACCTCGCGGACCAGCTCGTACGGCGCCTGCAACTCCTTGGCCGCCACGTACAGCTCGTCGGTCGGCAGGTTCTGCAGCCGGCGGATCTCGGCGCGGATCTTGCGCATGTGGGTGGTGGCGTTGGAGACGTCGCCGGTGCCGGCCTCGCCCTTCGACCGGATCATGGCCGCGCCCTCGGTGATGCGGCGCAGCGCCTCGCCCAGGTTGGTCGCGCCGCACACGAAGGGCACGGTGAACTGCCACTTGTCGATGTGGTTGGCGTAGTCGGCCGGGGTCAGCACCTCGGACTCGTCGACGTAGTCCACGCCCAGCGACTGCAGCACCTGGGCCTCGACGAAGTGACCGATCCGGGCCTTGGCCATGACCGGGATCGACACCGCGTTGATGATGCCGTCGATCATGTCCGGGTCGCTCATCCGGGACACGCCGCCCTGCGCGCGGATGTCGGCGGGCACGCGTTCGAGCGCCATGACGGCCACCGCGCCGGCGTCCTCGGCGATCTTGGCCTGCTCGGGCGTGACCACGTCCATGATCACGCCGCCCTTGAGCATCTCCGCCATGCCGCGCTTCACGCGGGAGGTGCCGGTGGCGTGGGTGCCGGAGTCGGTTTCAGTGGTCACGGCGAACCTTTCGAAGTCGAGGAGTCGAACAGGCCAATCGTACGTGCGACGTGGACCCTCCAAGAAGGCCACTCCGACACGTTTTCGGCAGGCCACTCCACGCTGCGCCGCAGGTAGTGGCCTACACCACGTCCGAGCGGATCACACCCGTGTAGGTCTGGAAGAGGGCCGGCAGCTCGTCCGACCGCCGGGCCAGCGCCGCCCAGCACCGCGCGACCAGCGCCCGCGCCCGCGCGCCCGCCCACGGCTGGGGCAGCAGCTCCGGCGGCAACAACGGGTCCGGCTCCACGGCCCGCGTGAACTCCGCCGCCACCTCGACCGCGATGCGCAGCAACGCCGTGCGGTCCGGCTCCTCGCCCAGCAGCCGCAGCCGCACCCGCGCCACCTCGGCCAACCGCTCGTGCCGAGCGGCGACCTCGGCCAACGGCCACAGCCGCGCGGCCAGCGCCGCCGGGTCCCGCTCGGCCCCGACCCGCAGGTCCGCGCTGGTCAGGAAGGTGACCGAGGCCGCCACCCCCAGCCGCGACGCCTCACCCTCGACCAACTCCTCCCAGTCGTGCGGCGACACGTAGAGCCCGCCGTGCAGCGCCGCACCGCCGAACCGGACGATCGCGTCGCGCAACGCGTCCCGCGCGGGCCGCTGCGACTCCGGCACCCCGAACGCCACCAGGTGCCACACGCCGTCCCACGTCACCTCCCCCGCGTCCTGCCGGTACATGAACCGCACGAACTCCACGTCCGGCTCGGCCGCCCGCAACGCCTCGGGCGTCATCCGCAGCACGGCCCGCCGCCCGCGCCCGTCCTGGCTGAACTTCCCCTCCGCCACCAGCCGCTTCAGGCACAGCCGCACCTGCTGGTCCGACATCCCGAGCGCGCCCGCGACGTCGTACAGCTCCCCCGCGTCCACCGTCCCGTCCGGCCTCACGAGCGCTTCCACGACCGTCCTGGTGGGCACTTCCACGTCCATGTGTTCAAATCTACTACGCTCGTAGCGAGAACGATAGTTTGGGGGATGCATGAGGAAGTTGTGGAAGACCCTGGCGGCGCTCCTGATCCTGGCGCTCGTCGCCACGGGGTGGGTCGTCTACCAGCACGACTACGCGCTCAGGGAGGAACGGGTCGAGATCGGCGACCTGCGCGCCGTCCTGGCCCGCCCGCGGACCGGCGACCGGCACGGCCTGGTGGTGTTCGTCCACGGCGACGGCCCGGTGGACGCCACCCACGACACCTTCTACAGGCCGCTGTGGGAGGCCTTCGCCCGCGCCGGGTACGCCTCGCTGTCGTGGGACAAGCCGGGCGTCGCGGGCGCGCCGGGCAACTGGCTGCACCAGAGCATGGCCGACCGCGCCGACGAGGTGCGCCGGGCGCTCGCCTGGGCCAGGACCCGACCCGAGGTGGACCCGGACCGCGTCGGCCTGTGGGGCGCGAGCCAGGCCGGCTGGGTCATGCCCGCCGTGGCCGCCGACACCGACGTGGCGTTCGTGATCGCCGTGGGCACGGCCGTGAACTGGCTGCGCCAGGGCCGCTACAACCTCCTGGCCGAACTCCCGCCGGGCGAGGACCCCGAAGCCGCCCTGGCCCGCCGCGAGACCCGGCTGGACCTGGTCCGCCGGAACGTCTCGTTCGAGGAGTACCGGAACGCCACCGGCGACCGGGAGATGACCCCGGACCGCTGGCGCTTCGTGCTGGCCAACCACCGGTCCGACGCGACCGCAGACCTGGCCCGCGTGCGGGCCCCGGTGCTGCTCCTGCTGGGCGAGCACGACCGCAACGTGGACATCGCCGAGACCGAGACCACCTACCGCCGGCTGATCGGCGACCTGGAGGTCCACCGCTACCCGAACGCGACCCACGGCCTGACCCGCGACACCAACGACCTCGTCCTCGCCGCCACGGCCGTCGCCGCCCCGCGCGCGCTGTTCGCCCCGGGCGTCCTGGACGACCAGGTCCGCTTCCTGGAGCGGGTCCGATGAGGGTCGTGGCGCTGGGCGGCGCGGGCGCGACGGGCGCGGTGGCGGCCCGGGTCGCGGCCAACCTGCCGCGGGTGCGCGAGGTGGTGATCGCCGACCGCGCGGGCGGCGCCCGCGTGGACATCACCGACGAGAAGTCCTTGCGGGACCTGCTCAAGGACGCCGACGTCGTCCTCAACACCGTCGGCCCCTTCTACCGCTACGGCACCACGGTCCTGCGAGCAGCGATCGACACCGGCACCCACTACCTCGACATCTGCGACGACTGGCAACCCACGCGCGACCTGCTCGCCCTCGACGGCTCCGCCCGCGCGGCCGGGGTCCGGGCGGTGGTCGGCATGGGCGCGAGCCCCGGCGCGAGCAACCTCCTGGCCGTCCTGGCCGCGCGCGAGTTGACCGACGTGGACGAGGTCCACACCGCCTGGCCGGCCGACGGCGACGGCGACCCCGCGGCCACCGCGGCGGTCGTGCACTGGATGCTCCAGATCAGCGGCCGGATCGCGGTGGTCGAGCGCGGCGCGATCACCGAGCGGCCGCCCCTGCGCCCGCTGGAGCTGACCCTCCCCAGCGGCGCGACCGGCACCGCCCACACCGTCGGCCACCCGGAACCGCTGACCTTCCACACCACGTTCCGCCCCCGCGCGGCCACCACCCTGATGGTCGCCCCGGCCGCCACGATCGCCTACCTGGACGTGCTGCGCCACGACATCGACACCGGCCGGCTCACCCCCGACACCGCCGCGCGCGCCCTGGTCCGCCCCACCCCGGGCCGGGTGCTGCGGTCGCTGACCCGCCACCCGGCAGGCCCCGGCACCCTGCCGCGCTTCTTCGCCCTGGCGACCGGCGGCGGCCACGCCGTCGAAGCGCGCCTGGACCACCCGACCCTGCTGGACGACATGGCGGAGGCGACCGGGCTGCCGCTGGCGTTGGCGCTGGCCCAACTCGACTCGGTGCCGCCGGGCGTGCACGCGCCGGAGGCCGCGATCGACCCCGACCGCTTCTTCCACGACCTCGCCCGGCACCACCCGGACGCGGTCCCCACCATCCACCGGGGCCGCCGGTGACTCTGCGTGCACCACCGGCCGGGTTCCTCCTGCCGGGGCACTTGGGGTTGTCCCATCGCCGCCACGGGTGTGAGATCGAGCACTAAACACTTGTGGAGGGTGGTCACGATGGCAGCGAAAACCTCCGACAACACCCACTCGGCAGGCGCGGTCGCTGTGGACGACCCGGCCAAGGTCCGCAACGTCGTGCTGGTCGGCCCGTCCGGCTCCGGCAAGACGACGCTCACCGAGGCCCTGCTCGCCACCACGGGCGTCCTGACCCGGGCGGGGTCGGTCACCGAGGGCAACACCGTCTGCGACCACGACCCGGCCGCCGTGCGGCAGCAGCGCTCGGTCGGCCTGGCCGTCGCCCCCGTCAAGCACGGGGACGTGAAGATCAACCTGATCGACACGCCCGGCTACGTCGACTTCGTCGGCGAGCTGCGCGCCGGGCTGCGGGCCGCCGACGCGGCGCTGTTCGTGGTGAGCGCGGCGGAGGGCGTGGACGCGTCCACCGTGGCGCTGTGGGAGGAGTGCGCGGCCGTCGGGATGCCGCGCGCGGTGGTGATCGCCCGCACCGACCACCACCGCGCCGACGTGGTGGCGGAGATCGCCGCGTGCCAGGAGGCGTTCGGCGCGGGCGTGGTGCCGCTGTACCTGCCCGGCGACGACGGCGGCCTGGTCGGCCTGCTCACCACCGACGACCCGCGCTACGAGGAGCAGCGCAACGCCCTGATCGAGGGGATCATCGCCGAGAGCGAGGACGAGACCCTCATGGACCGCTACCTGGGCGGCGAGGAGATCGACCAGGCGACCCTGATCGCCGACCTGGAGACCGCCGTGGCGCGCGGCTCCTTCCACCCGGTCATGCCGGTGTGCGCGCTGACCGGCCAGGGCCTGCCGGAGCTGCTCGACGGCATCGCCCGCGCGTTCCCGTCCCCGCTGGAACACGACCTGCCCGACGTCACCGGCGTCGACGGCATCCCCCACCCGCGGCTGGCCGCGGACCCGAACGGCCCGCTGGTGGCCGAGGTCGTCCGCACCGCCGTGGACTCCTACGTCGGCCGGGTGTCCCTGGTCCGCGTGTTCTCCGGCACCCTGCGCCCGGAACGGCCCGTCCACGTCTCCGGCCACGGCATGGCCGACCGGGGCCACGAGGACCACGACGCCGACGAACGCGTGGCGCACGTCTACTCGCCGCTGGGCGCGAACCTCCGTGAGGTCCCGTACTGCGTGGCGGGCGACCTGTGCGCGTTGACCAAGCTGGGCTCGGCCGAGACCGGCGACACGGTCTCCGCGCCGGAGAAGCCGCTGCTGATGGCCCCCTGGGAGATGCCCGAACCGCTGCTGCCGGTCGCGGTCGTGCCGCGCTCGCGCAGCGACGAGGACAACCTGGCGCGCAACCTGGGCAAGCTGGTGGCCGGCGACCCGACCCTGCGCCTGGAGCGCAACGCCGAGACCCACCAACTGGTCCTGTGGTGCATGGGCGAGGCGCACGCGGACGTGGTCCTGGCCCGGCTGCGCGCCGGCGGCGCCGAGGTGGACACCGAGCCGGTCCGGGTGGCGCTGCGCGAGACGTTCGCCGCGCAGTCCAAGGGCCACGGCCGGCACGTCAAGCAGTCCGGCGGGCACGGCCAGTACGCGGTGTGCGACATCGTCGTCGAACCGCTGCCCCGGGGTTCGGGCTTCCAGTTCGTGGACAAGATCGTCGGTGGCGCGATCCCGAACCAGTTCATCCCGAGCGTGGAGAAGGGCGTGCGGGCCCAGCTCGACCGCGGGCTGCAGGGCGGCTACCCGGTGGTCGACGTGAAGGTCACCCTCGTGGACGGCAAGGCCCACTCGGTCGACTCTTCCGACGCGGCCTTCCAGACCGCCGGTTCACTGGCCCTGAAGGACGCCGCCGCCAACGGGAAGATCCAGCTGCTGGAACCGGTCGACGAGGTGTCCATCCGCCTGCCCGACGACCACCTGGGCACCGTCCTGGGCGACCTGTCCGGCCGGCGCGGGCGGGTCCTGGGCACCGAGGCGGACACGGCCGGCTACACGGTCATCCGCGCCGAGGTGCCGCAGACCGAACTGCTCCGGTACGCGATCGAACTGCGCTCCCTGACCTCGGGCACCGGCACCTACACCCGCCGCTTCTGCCGCTACGACCCGCTGCCCGCGTCCCTGGCCGCCGCGCAAGCGAAGTGACCGCTCACCAGCGAACCGGGCCCACGGCCTCCGCCGACCGCGGGCCCGGCATCTGGAGCCGCAGGACCACGGTTCCGCGCTCGGCGCGCACGTCCACGGCCTCGCAGATCTGCCGGGTCACCCACAGCCCCTCCCCCGGTGTGCCCGGGCGGTGCAGCTCGGGCGGTGTGAAGCCGGCGAACGGCGCGAGGTCGCCGACGGGCGCACCGCCCAGTTCGCACACCACCGAGCCCTGGTTCGGCCACAGCGCCACGTAGCCGTCGTCGCGGACGAACCGCAGCGCCTCGCCCAGGGCCACGGTCAACAACGCCGAACGCTGCTCGGACAGGCCGAGTTCGCCCGCCTGCTCGACGACGAACCGGCGCAACGCGTGGGGGTCGCCGCGCAGCGGCAGGACTCTGGCGTGCTCCGGTCGCGGCGGCATGGGCGCGGCGTCGCAGCCCCGCGCGTACTCCTCGGGGTCGACGTAGGCGGGCGAGGGCAGGACCTCCTCGCCCCGCACGTGCTCGGGGTGGGTGCGCAGCGCGTGGTCCAGGCCCTCCTCGGGCACCACCCGCGCGTCGTACGGGCAGATCATCCACACGTTGGTGTCGGCGAGGACGACGTTGAGGCCGGACTCCATGCGCCGCCACGCCCGCGCGTCGCGCTCGGTGCGGCCCGCCCACAGCGGTTCGGCCAGCACGCGCACGTTGCGCACCGGCGCCTCGGCGGCCCTGCGCCGCCAGTACCGGAAGAATTCCGCGGCCCGTTCCGGCGGCCGGCGGCCGAAGTACGCCGTCTCCGCGTAGTCGAATCCCACGGCACCACCCAAGGCCGAGCTCAGCAATTCGAAGTTCGCCGGCGTGGTGGTGACCAGCACCGGTTCCCCGCGCTCGACACCCCCTCGCACGAACGGCACCGCCATCGCCAGGAATTCCCGGTCGTCCGCGTACACCGCCGCGTGGTGGCGGAAGTTCTCGTTGCTCATCGCGGCAAGTCTCCGTTCGCCAGGACGAGACCGGGGGCGCCGGCCCAGCCGACGGCGTTGATCGCCCATTCGTGGTGGGGCGCGAGGTGGAGGAGCAGGCGGTGGCCCCCGTGCGCGAGTTCTTGTGCCGTGGTCACGATCGTGCGCAGCTCCGCTATTCGCAGGAACGGGACGCCAATGAGGTCGAGCACCACCTCGGGGTGCCCCGGTCGCGCCGCGTCGAGCAGCGCGGCGCGCAGTCTTTCCAGGTCCGACAGCTCGATGATCCCGGTCAGCACGAGACCGGGCGAGTCGCCGTGGCGGGTGATGACCACCTGTGAACTCCTAGCCGGATTCGCGTTCGGACGAGTCCGGCGAACCCGAACCGGACCGACGACGTCGTGGGACCCTAGCCCTTCGCGGGGTTTCGGTCCAAACCGGAAGAATTTCGCGTTGGAAATGCGACACGGCGGCGATCCCGATCGGATGACCGAATGGATCGCCGCCGTGTGAACGGTGCTCAGGTGTTCTGCGGGAAACCCAGGTTCACGCCGCCGTGGGACGGGTCGAGCCACCGGCCGGTCACGACCTTGGTGCGGGTGAAGAAGTGGACGCCCTCGGGGCCGTAAGCGTGCGAATCGCCGAACAGCGAGTCCTTCCAGCCACCAAAAGAGTAATATGCCACCGGCACTGGGATCGGCACGTTAACACCGACCATCCCGACCTCGACCTCGTTCTGGAACCGCCGCGCCGCGCCGCCGTCGTTGGTGAAGATGGCGGTGCCGTTGCCGTACGGGTTCGCGTTGACCACGTCCAGGGCGTCGTCGTAGGTCGCCGTGCGCAGGACCGACAGCACCGGGCCGAAGATCTCGTCGCGGTAGACCGACATGTCCGGGCCGACGTGGTCGAACAGGGTCGGCCCCAGCCAGAAGCCCTCGGCGGCGCCGTCGATCGGGTGCCCGCGCCCGTCGACCACCAGCGCGGCGCCTTCGGCGACCCCGGCGTCCACATAGGACACGACCCGGTCCCGGTGCGCACCGGTCACCAGCGGCCCCATCTCGCACCCCGGCCGCCGGCCGTCGCCCACGTGCAGGGCGGCGATGCGCTCCTTGATCTTGGCCACCAGCTCGTCGCCCACCGGGTCCACCGCGACCACCACCGAGATGGCCATGCACCGCTCGCCGGCCGAGCCGAACCCGGCCGACACCGCCGCGTCCGCCGCGAGGTCCAGGTCCGCGTCGGGCAGGACCACCATGTGGTTCTTGGCCCCGCCCAACGCCTGCACGCGCTTGCCGTGCCGCGTGCCCGTCTCGTAGACGTACCGGGCGATCGGTGTCGACCCCACGAACGACACCGCCTTGACGTCCGGGTGCTCCAGCATCCGGTCCACGGCCACCTTGTCCCCGTGCACCACGTTGAGCACCCCGTCGGGCAGCCCGGCCTCCGCGAACAGCTCCGCGATGAACACCGACGCCGAGGGGTCCTTCTCCGAGGGCTTGAGCACGACGGTGTTGCCGCACGCGATCGCGTTGGGCACGAACCACAACGGCACCATCGCGGGGAAGTTGAACGGCGAGATCACGCCGACGACGCCCAGCGGCTGCTGGATGGAGTACACGTCCACGCGCGTGGAGGCGTTCTCGCTGAACCCGCCCTTGAGCAGGTGCGGTACGCCGCAGGCGAACTCCACCGCCTCCAACGCCCGCTGGACCTCCCCGGCCGCGTCCGACAGCACCTTGCCGTGCTCGGCGGTCACGATCTCGGCCAGCTCGGCCTTGCGGGCGTTCAGCAGCTCCCGGAACGCGAACATGACGTTGGCCCGCCGCGCCAGGGAAGCGCCGCGCCAGGACGTGAAAGCCGCCCGCGCCGCCGCGACCGCCTCGTCCACAGTGGACGCGTCAGCGAAGTTCACCCGCGCCGCCACCCGCCCGGTCGCCGGGTCGTAGACGTCACCCGCCCTCGACCCCTCGCCGTTCCACGACTTCCCGCCGATCCAGTGCGTGATCCTCACAGCACGTCCCCCAGGATGCCCAGCGCTTCCTCGACCTCGTCCTCGGTCACCGTCATCGGCGGCGCGAGCCGAATCACGTTGCCGTACAAGCCGCCCTTGCCCACCAGCAACCCGCGTTCCCGCGCGCCCTCCAGCACGCCGGCCGCCTTCTTCGCGTCCGGCTCACCGCCCGGCCCGACCAGTTCGACACCGACCATCAGGCCCTTGCCGCGCACGTCCCCGACGGCCGGGCGGTCCTCGGCGATGGCGCGCAGGCCGTCGATGAGCCGTTCGCCCATCTTCTCGGCGTTCTGCTGCAAGTCGTTGTCCAGCAGGAAGTTCAGGGTCGCCAGCGCGCCCGTGGTGGAGACCGGGTTTCCGCCGAAGGTGGAGATGGAGTTGGCGGTGATGCAGTCCATCAGGTCGCCGCGCGCGACCACGCCGCCGATGGCCAGGCCGTTGCCCAGGCCCTTGGCGAAGGTCATGGCGTCGGGCGTGACGCCGTGCGCCTGGATGCCCCAGAAGTGCGACCCGGTCCGGCCCCACCCGGTCTGGACCTCGTCGGAGACGAACAGGATGCCGTACTCGTCGAGCACTTCCTTGAACGCGCCGAACAGCCCGTCCGGCGGGGTGGCGAACCCGCCCACGCCCTGGATCGGCTCGGCGATCATGCACGCCACGTCCCCGGCCGTGGTCGTCTCGATGACCTCGCGCAGGTCGGCGACGCAGGCCTTGACGTAGTCGGCGTCGGAGTAGTCCTTGAAGGGGCTGCGGAACCGGTAGCCGCCGTGCACCCAGCTGACCTTCACCGGGCTGAGCGAGGACGCCGACCAGCCCCGGTTGCCGGTGATCGCCTGGCTCGCGAACGAGCGCCCGTGGTAGGAGTTGCGCAGCGCCAGCACCTGGTCGCTGCGGCGGAACCGGGTGGCGAGCATGAGCGCGGTCTCGTTCGCCTCGGTACCGGAGTTGGTGAAGAAGACCTTGGCGTCCGGGATGCCGGACAGCTCGGCGATCTTCTCCGCCAGCTCGACCTGGGACCGGATCAGGTAGAGCGTGGAGGTGTGCAGGACGCCGGTGGCCAGCTGGCCGCGCACCGCGTCGCTGATCTCGGCCACGTCGTAGCCGATGGCGTTGGTCAGGATGCCCGCGAAGAAGTCCAGGTAGGTGCGGCCGTCGCGGTCGGTCACCCGCCGCCCGGAGGCGCTGGCCAACTCGATCGGGTTGTCGTAGTACAGGGCGAGCCACCGGGGCATCACCGCGCGGTGCCGGGCCAACAGATCGCCTTCGGTCGCTGACATCGCGTCCTCCTCGTCACCATCCCTGCCCACGGAGTCTGGTCGGGACCGCGCGACGCCGCCATGCACAACCTGTACCGCTTTTCGGGACATCGCATTACGTTGTGTCCATGTACCCCACGGTCGCCGAAGCGCTCGCCCTGCCCGTCGTCCGGCGCGGCGAGCCGAGGGTCCTCGCGGGCGCGGCCGGGATGCAGCGGCGGGTGCGGTGGGTGCACGCGGCGGAGGTCGCCGACATCGCGCACCTGCTGCGCGGCGGCGAGCTGGTCCTGACCACCGGGATCGCTCTGCCCGACGACGACGCCGGCCTGCGAAAGTACGTGGACGACCTCGCGGCGGTGGGCGCGTCGGGGCTGGTCGTGGAGCTGGTGCGGCGGTGGAGCGACGGGGTGCCGGGGGCGTTGGTGGCCGCCGCCGAGCGGCACGGGCTGCCGCTGGTGGCGCTGGCGCGGGAGACGCGGTTCGTGGCGGTGACCGAGGCGGTGGTGTCGCTGATCGTGGACGCCCAGCTCGACGAGCTGCGCGCGGCCGAGCAGGTGCACGAGACGTTCACCGCGCTGACCGTGGCGGGCGCCGAACCGGCGGAGGTGCTGCGCGAGGTGGCCCGGACGTCCGGGCTGCCGGTGGTGCTGGAGACCCTCGGGCACGAGGTGCTCGCCTACGACGCCGCCGGGCAGGACCCGACCGCGCTGCTGGCCGACTGGGGCGCGCGGTCGCACGCGGTGACCGTGCCGGAGCGGACGGCCTACCACGAAGGGGCGGGGTGGCTGGTCACCGTCGTCGGGGCGCGCGGGGCGGACTGGGGCCGGCTGGTGGTGGTCACGCCGGAACCGCCGCCGCACCGGCTGGTCGTCGTCGCCGAGCGGGCCGCGTCGGCGCTGGCCGTGCACCGGCTGGTGGCGCGGGACCGGGAGTCGCTGGAACGCCAGACCCACCGGACCCTGTTGACCCAGCTGTTGGGGCACCCGCCGCACGACCTGCCCGCGCGGGCCGCCGCGCTGGGCGTGCCGGTGGAGCGCCGCCAACTGGTCGGGGTCGCGATCCGGCCGGGGACGGCGTCGACGCCCGCGCAGGCGTTGGCCACGCAGGAGGTGTTGCGGGACCTGGCCGAGGCGACGGCGCTGGCCACGCGGCGGGTGACCGTGCCCGCGCTGGTCGGGGTCGTGGACGACACGAGCGTGCGGGCGCTGCTCTCGCTGCCGCCCGCCGCCGGGCTCGACGGGGTGCTGCGGCGGCTCGCGCGGGAGGTCCACCGGTCCGCCGCCGCGACCCAGCACGCGCTGCCGGTGGTGATGGCCGTCGGGACGACCGTGTCGGCCGTGCCCGACGTGCGGCGCAGCCTCGGGGAGGCGGCGCACGTCGCGGGTGCCGCGCTGCGCTCCCCCGGGACCCGGCTCTACCACCGGCTGGACGACGTGCGGCTGCGTGGCCTGCTGCACCTGTTGCGCGAGGACGAGCGGGTGCGCGCGTTCGCGGAGCGGGAGCTGGGGGCGCTGGCGTCGCGCGACGCGGGCCAGGGCAGCCGGTTGCTGGAGCTGTTGCGGTGCTACTGCGAGGCCGGGGGCAACAAGTCGGCGGCGGCAGCGGCGGCGCACCTGTCGCGGACGGCGTACTACCAGCAGCTGGCGCGGATCGAGCAGGTGCTCGGGGTGTCGCTGGAGGACCCGGAGTCGGTGCTCTCGCTGTACGTGGCGCTGCTGGTGCGCGAGATGACCGACTGACCACGCGGGGCCGCCCCGTCCTCGTGGACGGCCCCGCGCCGACGTCAGCCCGCTTCGGGCGCGTCCACCGGGGGCTGGCCGATGTTCGGCAGCTCCGGCACCTCGGGCAGGACCGGCTTCTGCACGTTGGGCAGCTTGATCTCCGGCGGGGTGATCGCCTTCGGGGTCGAGGGCAGCGCGACGCCGTCGGTCAGGCTGCGCTCCTGCGCCGCTGCGGGCGCCTGGTCCGCCTTGAGGGCGGCGGAGGCCTCCGGCAGTGCGACCGGCAGCGAGGACGGCAGCGACGAGGGCAGCTTCAGGGTCTCGGACCCCAGCAGGTCGGTCACCTGCTTGGTCACGTCGAGGTCGACCTTCGGCGCTTCGCCCAGCTTGCCCTCGGCGAGGTCGAGCGGCTGGGCCGCCGCGGAGCCGGCACCGGCCATCAGCGGCGAGGCACCGACGGCGAGGAGGGCGGCGGCACGCAGGATTCCGCGGGTGCGGTGTGCAGACACGATGTTCCTAACCTTTTGGGGACCGATCACGTTGACTTCCCCGACATCGGCACGGCTCCACCGGTTCCACACCCGCTCGATAGGGTGACTGACGCTGCGTATCGCCACGTCACCCGAACGGGGATCCCGCTGGACGGCGACTCGACCCAGGTGGTGGACCCGTAGCGGTCCCGCGCCGGGGGGACGGCGGCGCGGGACCGCTTGGTCACCAGACCCTGGAGGCTAGGGGTTGGTGATGCCCAGGGTGTAGGAGCCCGAGCCGCTGTAGGCGTGGACCCGGTAGCGGTAGTAGCCCGGGGTGCCGTTGTAGGTCAGCGACTCCGTCGCCGACGGGCTGTCGGCCTTCGCCACCACGGCCCACGAGCTGCCGTTCCACTTTTGCAGGTACAGGTCGTAGTCCGCGCCGGTCGGGCCGACCAGGCAGCCGACGTGCGCGCCGGAGACCGTGGACTGGTAGTAGCTGCCGTTGGGCTGGTACGCCTGGCCGCCCGCGGCCAGCGACCCGTTGAACGTGGCCTCCGACGACGAGCAGCCGGTCGGCGGGTTGGGGTCGCCGCCACCGCCGGTGATCAGGGTCAGGCCGTAGGCCTGCAGGATCTCGTTGACCGGCTGGAAGTACGTGGTGCCGCCCGAGGAGCAGTTGCCCGAACCGCCGGAGGTCACGCCCTGGGCCTGGTTGCCGGCCAGCAGGGAGCCGCCGGAGTCGCCCGGTTCGGCGCACACGGTGGTCTGGATCAGACCGGTCACCGTGCCCTGCGGGTAGGTCACCGACGAGTTGCGCGCCTGGATCCGGCCGCAGTGCCAGCCCGTGGTGGAGCCCGAGCGGCACACCGTCGCGCCGACGGCGGCGTCCTGCGAACCCGCTACCGACACCGTGCCGCCGGAGTAGTTGTTGACCAGGCCGCGCGGGGTGTTGCCGGCCGCGACCTGCACCCAGGCGTAGTCGTTGCCGGGGAAGGACGAACCGCGGAAGGTGCCGCTCGGGTTGGACGTGGTGGCCCCGGTCGAGCCGCAGTGCCCGGCGGTGACGAAGCCGCCGTTGACCGAGAAGCCCACCGAGCACCGGCTGCCGCTGCCGATGTTGTAGGCGTTGCCGCCGATGACGTCGATCAGCGGCCGGGGCGACTCGTCGGTGGTCACGTGCCGCACGGCCGCCGCCGGGACGCCGCTGGCCGCGACGAACGCGCGGGCGGCGGCGAGCTTGGCCGGGTGCGACTTCACGACCACGGAGTTGGTGGCCACGTCCACGTACCAGCCGACCGCGGGGACGGGCGCGGACGCCGCCCGACCGTCCAACTTGGACTTCAGGGCGTCCAGCTCGCGCTCGCTGCGCGCCACCACCCGGGCGCCGGGCAGGGCGGCGGCGTCGGTGACGGCGACCCGCAGGGTGCCGGCCGCGTCGATCCACGCCCCGCCGAACCGGTCCGCGAGGCGTTTGCGCAGGTCGCCCGCCTGGATGCTGGACGCGGAGTCGGCGGCCAGCCGGGCGCGGGCCTGGTCGGCGGACAGGCCGAGGTCCCGCTGGATCGCCGACAGGATCTCGGCGTCCTGACCGGCGGGCGCGGCGGACGCCGGGGCCGTGGCGACACCGGCCGCCAGCGCCGCCGCGACGACGAACGGTCTCAACAGTCTTGACATGGGGGTTCTCCTCGAAGGGAGGCAGGGATTCCCCGTGAAAAGTAATTGCGTCCGTCCGTTCGCGGTAATACCGCTTCGGTCATAAGAACGGCTGATGGTCAGACGACCGCGTGGTGCGGCACTGCGCCGAACTCCGGGTGGTCGCCGAGCCAACCGGTGTAGCGCGGGTTGCGCTCGGCGGTCTCCCGGTAGGCCTCGGCCGCGTAGCGCAGGACCTGCGGGCCCAACGCCGCCGCCGGGCTCTCCGGGTCCCAGCCCATCAGGTGCCGCCAGCGCAGCGGCACGCCCGCGATCGGCAGCACGGCCAGGCCCGGTGTGCGGCGGAACGTCGGCTGGCACAGCGCGATCACGTCACCGGACTGGGCGAGGTCGATGCAGCCCATGATGTCCACCTCGTACAGGGTGCGCGGGGCGAACCCGGCCCGCGTGCACGCGGCGGAGAAGCAGTCGCCGAAGCAGCCGTCGCCGGGCGTCGCGGCCCACTGCATGTCCTTCAGCGCCGACAGCGGCACCTCGTCGAGCAGGGTCAGCGGGTGGTCCTCGGCGATGAGCACGCACACCGGGTCCACGGCGACCACGCTCCAGGTCAGGCCGTACTCCGAGGGCGGCGGCGCGTCCCCGCACACCCCGACCAGCACGTAGTCCAGGCGGCCCTGCGCCACCGAGGCCGCCAGTTCCTCCCCCGACCAGGACACCTGGGTGCCGACGTGCGCGCCGGGGTGCGCCTCGGTGAGCCGGTGCACCAGGCCGCCGAGCATCGGGCCGTTGACCGCGCCCACCCGGAACCGGTCGGTCGGCAGGTCCTCGTCCACCAGGCGCAACGCGTCCTCCTGCAAACGGGAGAACGCCGGCAGGAGCACCCGGGCGCGTTCGAGCACCAGTTCGCCCAGCGCGGTGGGCCGGGCGCCCTTGTGGTCGCGGTCGAACAGCTTGCCGCCGAGGAGCCCTTCGATGCGGTGCAGCTGCGCGGTGAGCGCCGGCTGGGCCAGTCCCAGGACGGAGGAGGCCTTGGACAGGCTGCCGGCGTCGGCGATCGCGCAGACCACGCGGAGGTGCCGCAGTTCGAGCTTCACCCGACCGACGGTAGGGACTGTGAACGGGGGTGTCGAGGGCCGGCGGGACCCGGCGCACCCGGCCCGGCGGGCCGCTCGGGGTGGCAATGGACAGAGTGTGCCCTGATCATGGCAAACGTGGACACTCTGACACTGCCCTTCGCACGCGGGCCGACCCGAGGATTCCGGGATGGGAAACGCGCCGAATCGCCTGACCGGACGGTGTTCCACGAGCGTAACAGGGGAGTGACCGATGGCCCTCGACTCCGCAACCCAGGTCACATCCGATCCCGACGGCCGAGTGGAGCTGCGCGACCACTCCGCGATCTCCGACAGCCCGCACTACAACCCCGAGCTGGCCCCGGTGCCGCTCGACCAGCGCACCTGGACGACCTACAACTTCTTCGCGCTGTGGATGGGCATGGCGCACAACATCCCCAGCTACACCCTGGCCGCGTCCCTGGTCGCGCTGGGCATGGACTGGCTCCAGGCGTTCCTGACCATCACCCTGGGCAACCTGATCGTGCTGGTGCCCATGCTGCTCAACAGCCACGCGGGCACGAAGTACGGCATCCCGTTCCCGGTGTTCGCCCGCGCGTTCTACGGCGTGCGGGGCGCGAACCTGGTGGCGTTGCTGCGGGCGTTCATCGCGTGCGCGTGGTTCGGCATCCAGACGTGGGTGGGCGGCAAGGCGCTGCACGTGATCGTCGGCCGACTGGCCGGTGACGGCTGGACCGACGCGCCGGTGGTGCTGGGCCAGGTGTGGACGCTGTGGCTGTGCTTCCTGGGCTTCTGGGTGGTGCAGATGCTGGTGATCTGGCGCGGCATGGAGGCCATCCGCCGGTTCGAGAACTGGACCGCTCCCCTGGTCAGCGTCGGGTTCCTGGTGCTGCTGGCGTACGTGGCGGTCAAGGCGGGCGGGTTCGGGCCGATCCTGTCCGAGCCGTCGAAGCTGGGCTGGGGCCCGGACTTCTGGAAGGTGTTCTTCCCGGCGCTGATGGGCATGATCGCGTTCTGGTCGACGCTGTCGCTGAACATGCCCGACTTCACCCGGTTCGGCGGCAGCCAGCGCAAGCAGGCGGTCGGGCAGGTGCTCGGCCTGCCCACGACGATGTCGTTCATCGCGCTGGTGGCCATCCTGACCACCTCCGGCGCGGTGGCGCTCTACGGCGAGGCGATCTGGGACCCGGCGGAGCTGGCCAGCCGGTTCGACTCGACCGCGGTCGTGCTGGTGGCGCTGGTCGCGCTGGTGCTGGCGACCATCTCGGCCAACCTCGCCGCGAACGTGGTCAGCCCGTCCTACGACTTCTCCAACGCGTTCCCGAGGAGGATCACCTTCGCGCTGGGCGGCCTGATCACCGGCGTGATCGGCATCGTCATCCAGCCGTGGCGGCTGATCTCGGACCCGAACATCTACATCTTCGCGTGGCTGGGCTTCTACGGCGGGTTGCTGGCGTCGGTGGCCGGCGTGTTCGTCGCGGGCTACTGGATGCTGGCGAAGACCCGCTTGGAGCTGCCGGACCTGTACCTGTCCGGGCGCGGCGCCTACTGGTTCCGCGCGGGCTGGAACTGGCGCGCGGTCGTCGCCACGGCCGTGGGCTCGGTGCTCGCGGTGGGCGGCGCCTACGGGGGCCCGTTCCCGGCGGACGGGCTGATCCCGCCGCTGAAACCGCTCTACGACTACAACTGGGTCGTCGGTCTGCTCGGCGGCCTCCTCGTCTACCTGGCGCTTGCGCCGCGGAGGGAGCACGCGTGAGCAACATCGTCCGTGCGGGGCTGGTCCAGCAGAAGTGGACCGGCGACAAGGAGTCGATGATCGCGAACGCGGTGGAGGCGGTCCGCACCGCCGCGTCGCAGGGCGCGCAGGTCGTGTGCCTTCAGGAGCTGTTCTACGGCCCGTACTTCTGCCAGGTGCAGGACGCGGACTACTACTCCTACACCGAGGGCATCCCCGACGGGCCGACCACCGAGCTGATGTGCCAGGTGGCCGAGCAGAACGGCGTCGTGCTGGTCGTGCCGATGTACGAGCAGGAGCAGCCGGGCGTCTACTTCAACACCGCCGCGGTGATCGACGCCGACGGCACGTACCTGGGCAAGCACCGCAAGAACCACATCCCGCAGGTGAAGGGGTTCTGGGAGAAGTTCTACTTCCGGCCCGGCAACCTCGGCTACCCGGTGTTCGACACCGCGGTGGGCAAGGTCGGCGTCTACATCTGCTACGAGCGGCACTTCCCCGAGGGGTGGCGCGCGCTGGGGCTGGGCGGGGCGCGGATCGTGTTCAACCCGTCGGCGACCTCGCGCGGGCTGTCGGAGTACCTGTGGCGGCTGGAGCAGCCCGCGGCGGCCGTGGCCAACGAGTACTACGTCGGCACGATCAACCGGGTGGGCGTGGAGCCGTTGGGGGACAACGAGTTCTACGGCCAGTCCTACTTCGTGGACCCGCGCGGGCAGCTGGTCGGCGAGGCGGCGTCGGACACCGAGGAGGAGGTCGTCGTGCGCGACCTCGACATGGACAAGCTCGCCGAGGTGCGCGACCTGTGGGCGTTCTACCGCGACCGCCGCCCCGACTCCTACGAATCGCTGGTGAAGCCATGACGATCCTGATCAAGGGCGGCCTGGTGGTGAACGCGACCGGGGCCGTGGCCGCCGACGTGCTGGTGGCCGGCGAGACGATCGCCGCGCTGGTCGCCCCGGGGTTCCCGCTGGCGGCCGACGAGGTCGTGGACGCCGCCGGGAAGTACGTGATCCCGGGCGGGATCGACGCGCACACCCACATGGAGATGCCGTTCGGCGGCACGTTCTCCGCCGACACCTTCGCCACCGGCACCACGGCGGCGGCGTGGGGCGGCACGACCACCATCATCGACTTCGCGGTGCAGGCCAAGGGCACCTCGCTGCTGTCCACGTTGGACAAGTGGCACGCGAAGGCGGACGGGAACTGCGCGATCGACTACGGGTTCCACATGATCGTCTCCGACGTGACCGACACGTCGTTGAAGGAGATGGAGTCCTGCGTCGAGGCGGGCGTGAACACCTTCAAGATGTTCATGGCCTACCCCGGCGTCTTCTACGCCACCGACGGGGAGATCCTGCGCGCGATGCAGAAGGCGCGCGAGACCGGGTCCACGATCATGATGCACGCGGAGAACGGCATCGCGATCGACCAGTTGGTGGCGCAGGCGCTGGCGGAGGGCCGCACCGAGCCGGTGGAGCACGGCCTGACCCGGCCGGCGGAGCTGGAGGGCGAGGCGACCTCGCGGGCGATCACGCTGGCGAAGGTGACCGGCTCGCCGCTCTACATCGTGCACCTGTCGGCGGCGCAGGCGCTGGACGCGGTCACGAAGGCGCGCGACACCGGGCAGAACGTGTTCGCCGAGACGTGCCCGCAGTACCTGTACCTGTCGCTGGAGGACCTGGCCAAGCCGGACTTCGAGGGCTCGAAGTACGTGGCCTCTCCCCCGCTGCGGCCCAAGGAGCACCAGTCGGAGCTGTGGCGGGGGCTGCGCACCAACGACCTGTCGGTGGTGTCGACCGACCACTGCCCGTTCTGCTTCAAGGACCAGAAGGAGCTGGGCCGCGGGGACTTCTCCAAGATCCCCAACGGGATGCCCGGCGTCGAGCACCGGATGGACCTGCTGCACCAGGGCGTGGTGAAGGGCGAGATCAGCCTGGCCCGCTGGGTGGAGATCAGCTCCACGACCCCGGCGCGCATGTTCGGGCTCTACCCGCGCAAGGGCGTCATCGCGCCGGGCGCGGACGCCGACCTGGTGGTCTACGACCCGAAGCCGCGGCAGACGATCTCGGCGGCCACCCACCACATGAACGTGGACTACTCGGCGTACGAGGGCATGGAGATCACCGGCCGGGTGGACACGGTCCTCTCGCGCGGCCGGGTGGTGGTGGACGCGTCGGGCTTCCGGGGCTCGACCGGCCACGGCCGGTTCCTGTCCCGAGACCTGAACCAGTACCTGGTGTGAGGGGGTGGTCGCCGTGGACTTCGGCGTGGTGCTGCAGACCGACCCGCCCGCGCGGGACGTCGTGACCGGCTTGAAAGCCGCCGAGGACAACGGTTTCCGCTACGGCTGGACGTTCGACTCGACGGTGCTGTGGCAGGAGCCGTTCGTCATCTACTCGCAGGTGCTGGCGCGGACGTCGGAGCTGGTGGTCGGCCCGATGGTGACCAACCCCAGCACGCGGGACTGGTCGGTGCTGGCCAGCCTGTTCGCCACCCTGAACGACATGTTCGGCAACCGCACGGTGTGCGGCATCGGGCGCGGCGACTCCGCGCGGCGGGTCATCGGGCGCAAGCCGGCGTCGCTGGCCTACCTGTCGCAGGCCATGACCGTGATCAAGGGCCTGGCCGAGGGCCGGGAGGTCGAGCACCACGGCACGCCCGTGCGCATCCCGTGGGTGCGGGACGGGAAGCTGGAGATGTGGATGGCCGCCTACGGGCCGCGGGCGTTGAAGGTGGTCGGCGAACAGGCCGACGGGTTCATCCTGCAGACGGCCGACCCGGACATCGCGCGGTGGACCATCGGGTCGGTCCGGGAAGCGGCGCAGGCGGCCGGCCGCGACCCCGCGGAAATCACCATGTGCGTCGCCGCGCCGGCTTATGTCGGTGACGACCTGCCGCACCAGCGCGAGCAGTTGCGGTGGTTCGGCGGGATGGTCGGCAACCACGTGGCCGACCTGGTCGAGCGGTACGGCGCGGGGGGTGTGGTGCCCAAGGCGCTGACCGACTACATCAAGGACCGGGAGGGTTACGACTATTCCCACCACGGGAAGGCGGGGAACCGTTCCACGGATTTCGTGCCCGATTACATCGTGGACCGGTTCTGCCTGTTGGGACCGGCGAGTGCGCACGTCGAGCGGTTGCGGGAACTCAAGGAATTGGGCGTGACCAATTTCGCGCTCTATTTGATGCACGACGACAAGGACAAGACCCTGACCGCTTACGGGAATGAGGTCATTCCGCACGCCCGGTGATTCTCGGCCGGTGGACGCGGAGTGACCGCCCGCGTCCACCGGCCGGCAGAGCGGGGTGCGGCCTGACGAGGGCTTGACCGCCGCCGGCGCGGCTTGACCCGGCCGGGAACCCATGTCCGGCGATAAGCGCTGGGTGAGCACCGATAGCATCTCGGGGAAAGGCACCACCAGCGACCCGAGGAGTCACCGTGTCCCAGTCGAGCCCCGCAGCCGCTCTCGCCCCACCGCGCGTGGTGGTGCCGGCCGGGACCACTGCGGGCACGGCCGTCCGGGAGGCCGGGCTGCCGGGCAAGGGGCCGGACGCGATCGTCGTGGTCCGCGACGCCGAGGGTCACCTGCGCGACCTGTCGTGGGCGCCGAGCGTGGACGTCGAGGTCGAGGCGGTGGCCGCGGACACCCCCGACGGCCGCGGCGTGATCCGGCACTCCGCCGCGCACGTGCTGGCCCAGGCCGTGCAGCAGCAGTTCCCCGAGGCCAAGCTGGGCATCGGCCCGCCGGTCAAGGACGGCTTCTACTACGACTTCCAGGTCGAGAAGCCGTTCACGCCCGAGGACCTCCAGGCGCTGGAAAAGCGCATGAAGCAGATCATCAAGGGCGCGCAGCGGTTCGACCGGCGCGTGGTCGAGTCCGTGGACGCGGCCAAGGCGGAGCTGGCCAGCGAGCCGTTCAAGCTCGAACTGGTCGACATCAAAAGCGATGTGGACACCGCCGAGGTCATGGAGGTCGGCGGCGGCGAGCTGACGATCTACGACAACCTCGACCCGCGCTCGGGCGAGCGCGTGTGGGGCGACCTGTGCCGCGGCCCGCACGTGCCGACGACCAAGCACATCCCGGCGTTCAAGCTCACCCGCGTGGCCGCGGCGTACTGGCGCGGCAACGAGAACAACCCGCAGCTGCAGCGCATCTACGGCACGGCGTGGGAGTCGCAGGAGGCGCTGGACGCCTACCTGGAGCTGCTGGCCGAGGCCGAGCGCCGCGACCACCGCAAGCTCGGCGTCGAGCTGGACCTGTTCAGCTTCCCCGACGAGCTGGGCTCGGGCCTGGCGGTGTTCCACCCCAAGGGCGGCATCATCCGCCGGGAGCTGGAGAACTACTCGCGCCGCCGGCACGAGGAGGCCGACTACGAGTTCGTGAACACGCCGCACATCAGCAAGAGCGGCCTGTTCCACACCTCCGGCCACCTGCCGTACTACGCGGACACGATGTTCCCGCCCATCGAGTTCGAGGGCGAGGACTACTACCTCAAGGCCATGAACTGCCCGATGCACAACCTGATCTTCAGGTCGCGCGGGCGGTCCTACCGCGAGCTGCCGCTGCGGCTGTTCGAGTTCGGCACGGTGTACCGGTACGAGAAGTCCGGTGTGGTGCACGGCCTGACCCGCGTGCGCGGCCTGACGATGGACGACTCGCACATCTACTGCACCAAGGAGCAGATGGGCGCGGAGCTGCGGTCGCTGCTCAAGTTCGTCCTCGACCTGCTCGCCGACTACGGCCTCACCGACTTCTACCTGGAACTGTCCACCCGGGACGACTCGCCGAAGTTCATCGGCGACCCGCAGGAGTGGGAGGACGCCACCGAGACGCTGCGGCAGGCGGCCGAGGACTCCGGGCTGGAACTGGTCCCGGACCCGGGCGGCGCGGCCTACTACGGGCCGAAGATCTCGGTTCAGGCCAAGGACGCCATCGGCCGGTCGTGGCAGATGTCCACCATCCAGCTGGACTTCAACCAGCCCAAGCGGTTCGAGCTGGAGTACACCGCGCCGGACGGGTCGCGGCAGCGGCCGATCATGATCCACCGGGCGCTGTTCGGGTCGATCGAGCGGTTCTTCGGCGTGCTGACCGAGCACTACGCGGGCGCGTTCCCGGCGTGGCTGGCCCCGGTGCAGGTGGTCGGCATCCCGATCGCCGACGAGCACGTGGAGCACCTGGAGCAGGTCGCGGCGGCTTTGAAGTCGCACGGCATCCGGGTCGAAGTGGACGCTTCCGACGACCGGATGCAGAAGAAGATCCGCAACCACACCACGCAGAAGGTCCCGTTCATGCTGCTGGCAGGCGGCAAGGACGTGGAGAACGGCGCGGTCTCGTTCCGGTTCCGCGACGGCACGCAGATCAACGGCGTGCCGGTGGCGCGGGCCGTCGAGACCATCGTGGACTGGGTGGCGCGGCGCGAGAACGCCTCGCCCACGGCGGAACTGGTCCAGTGACGCCGCGGTACGAGGAGCAGGACGGGGTCGGGGTCCACGACGCGTTGCAGCGGCTGTGGACCCCGCACCGCCTCTCGTACGTGCGCGGGGAGGGCAAGGCGGTCGGCGACGAGCCGGAGGGCTGCCCGTTCTGCCGGGTGGTCGAACTGGACGACGCCGACGGCCTGATCCTCGCGCGCGGCGAGCGGGTGTTCGCGGTGCTCAACCTGTACCCGTACAACCCGGGTCACCTGATGGTGCTGCCGTACCGGCACGTCCCGGACTACACGGACCTGACCGTGGAGGAGACGGCGGAGTTCGCGGCGTTCACGCAGCGGGCGATGCGGGTGATCCGGGCCGTGGCCTCGCCGCACGGGTTCAACATCGGCATGAACCAGGGCGTCGTGGCCGGGGCGGGGATCGCCGCGCACCTGCACCAGCACGTGGTGCCGAGGTGGGGCGGCGACGCGAACTTCATGCCGGTCATCGGGCAGACGAAGGTCCTGCCGCAGTTGCTGGGGGAAACCCGGCAGTTGTTGTCGGAAGCGTGGCATTCGTGACGATTCGCCGTCACTGGTAATCGCACGTGCAGGTGCATTGGCGCGTGCGAGGTGGCGTGAATCACGTCCTCTTGTGCCGGATGATCATCGTGTAACGGCCAGTATTCCCTGTGTGGCCGATCGTCACGGATCGCGTTCATCGATAACGTGCGTTTCATGACCGCACCTGAGCGTTCGCGGCTGGCCCGAGAACGGCTCTCGCGCGAGTTACGCAGGCTGCGCACGGAGGCCAAGATGACCGGCACGGCCACCGCGCGGGCGACCGGGATGAGCCAGTCCAAGCTGTCCAAGATCGAGAACGGCATGCTCCTCCCATCCGTGACCGACGTGGAGCGCCTGGTGGCCGAGCTGTCGGCGACCCGGGAGACCAGGCTCGAACTGGTCGAACTGGCTCGCCAACTGCACGCCGAGGCCGAAACCCGCCGAGTGGTCCTGCACCGCGGCGCCCACCGCCACCAGCAAACCGTGGCCCGCATCGAGGCCAGGGCCACGACCAGCCGCTTCTTCCAGAACGCCGGCGTCCCGGCGCTGTTGCAGAGCGAGAACTACCTGCGGGTGGTCCTGTCCGCGACGCCGGCGCACGAGCAGGAGACGGCCGTGGCGACCCTGCGCAGCCGCAGGGCGCGCATGGACGACCTGGGCAAGCGCTTCGTGTTCCTGCTGGCCGAGGCGGCGCTGCGGTGGCGGATGGGGTCGGCGGACCTGATGTGCGAGCAACTGGACCACCTGCGTGGCTTGATGCGACGGCCGAACGTCCAGCTGGGGGTCGTGCCGTGGACGGCCGACGTCAACCTGGTCGCCCTGCACGGGTTCCAGGTGTACGACGAGCGGGTGGTGACGTTGAGCGTGCTGACCGGGAACGCGACGATCACCGACCCGCACGACGTGCGCGAGTACTTGACCTTGTTCAACCGGCTGGAGCGGCTGGCCATGCGGGGGGAGCAGCTGGAGGACCTGCTGGACACGATCGCCACGGACCACCGGAAGCTGGGCTGACCTGCCGGGTGGCGGGTTGGCGCTGGCTCATTGGGGCTGGCTCGGCTGGGGTTGGTCGGGCTGGTCGGGCTGGTCGGGCTGGGCTGGTCGGGCTGGGCTGGCTCGGCGAGGGCTGGGCTCGGCTGGGCTGACCGGGCCGGGCGGGCGTCGCGGGTCGGGCGTCGCGCGGCTGTCTCGTGGGGCCGGGAGGGCGCGGCGGCGTCCGGGCGGTGCGTGGTCGGCACGGCACACAGCGCACAAGCCAGGGCGGCGCGACCGCCGCCTCGCGGCTCCGCCGCGCGCGACTTCGTCGCCGGAGTCCCGCCGAGGTGACTCGCGCCGCGCCCCCGACCGCCGGATCGCCCCGAACCACCGCCCCCGCGCCGCACTTCCCCACCTCGCCGCGCCCATCTGCCCCCGCCGCGCCTCGCCCCTCGCCGCGCCTCGCGCCCCGCCGCGCATGTCCGCGTCACCCTCCCGAGCTGCTTGCCTCCCGTCCCCACACCGGCTCGTCTCGCGGTTTTGTCGGTGGTCCGTGGGAGAATGGTGTCGGGGGCCGGAGGCCGCCCACCTCCCGTTCCGGGTGGGCGTGGGCGACACGACAGGGATCTTCCGGCCTACCGCGTCGGCTCGGGCTGAGCTGGGCCGTTAGGCTGCCTGGGACCCAGTCGTCCCCACCGGTAGGTGCAGTCGCCGCCCCATGCTGAACATCTTCGCCCGCGCGTCGGTCTCGCGCGTCACCGATCCGATCGGTGCGTGGCTGCTGCGCCGCGGCCTCACGCCGAACATCGTCACCGTGGCCGGGACCATCGGGTCCGTCGCCGCCTCGTTGTGGTTCATCCCGCGCGGGCAGTTGTTCGTCGGGGCCGCCGTGGTGACCGCGTTCGTCCTGTTCGACCTGATCGACGGCGCGATGGCGCGGGCCCAGGGCGGTGGGACGAAGTTCGGGGCCGTGTTGGACGCCAGTTGTGACCGGATCGCCGACGGGGCCCTGTTCGCCGCCGTCACCTGGTGGTGCTTCGGCGCGGACGAGCACGGGTTGGCGGCGGCGTCGATGGTGTCGTTGGTGGGGGCACAGGTCATCTCGTACGTGAAGGCGCGGGCGGAGGCGTCCGGGCTCGCCGCCGACGGCGGGGTCGCCGAACGGGCCGAGCGGTTCATCGTCGTGCTTGTCGGTGTCGGGCTGCACGGGCTGGGCGTGCCCTACGTCCTCCCCGTCGCGCTGTACCTGCTGGCCGCGCTCGTCGTGGTCACGGTGGTGCAGCGGGTGCTGGCCGTGTGGCGCGCCGCGAAGGAGCTGGGGACATGAAGGAGCGGCTGGCCGACCTCGGGTACGCGGCGGGGTGGCGGCTGGTGCGGCTGTTGCCGGAGCGGGTGGCGGTCGCGCTGTTCGACCGGGCCGCCGACTTCGCCGCCAAGCGCGACGGTGGCGGGGTCCGGCAGTTGCGCGCGAACCTGCGGCGGGTGGTGCCCCGGGCGGGCGAGGCCGAGTTGGACGAGCTGGTCCGGCTGAGCCTGCGCTCCTACGCCCGGTACTGGCGGGAGGCGTTCCGGCTGCCGTCGATGGACCTCAAGGCCGCGTTCGCCGAGTGCGACCGGACGATCAGCGGCGTCGAGAACCTCGACGCGGCGCTCAAGGCGGGCAACGGCGCGGTGGCCGCGCTGCCGCATTGCGGCAACTGGGACATGGCGGGCGTGTGGCTGGTCGGTCACACCGGAACGTTCACCACGGTCGCCGAACGGCTCAAGCCCGAGTCGCTCTACCAGCGGTTCATCCGGTTCCGCGAGTCGCTGGGCTTCGAGGTGCTGCCGTTGACCGGCGGCGAGCGCAACCCCGCGGTGGTGCTGTCCGAACGGCTGCGCGCGAACGGTGTCGTGTGCCTGCTCGCCGACCGGGACCTGACGGCGGGCGGCGTGCCGGTGACGTTCTTCGGTGAACGCACCCTGATGCCCGCCGGCCCGGCGCACCTGGCCGCGACGACCGGCGCGGCGCTGCTCCCGGTCGGTCTGTGGTTCACCGAGGACGGCTGGTCGTTCCGCATCCACCCACCGATCCGGGTCTCGGGCACCGGCGGCGTCGGCTCGGCCACGCAGCAGCTGGCCGACGTGTTCGCCGCCGACATCGCCGCGCACCCCACCGACTGGCACATGCTGCAGCAGCTGTGGCTCGCCGACCTGCCGGCGAGCCGGCAGAAGGCGCTGGAACGGGTGCTGGCCCGCAGGGAGGGCACCCGGTGAAGGTCGGCATCGTCTGCCCGTACTCCTTCGAGGTGCCCGGAGGGGTGCAGGCGCACGTGGTCGACCTGGCGCGCGCGCTGCGTTCCCTGGGCCACGAGGTCGAAGTGCTGGGGCCGGCGGACGACGACACGCCGGTGCCCGAGTTCGTGACCCCGGCCGGGCGGGCGGTGAGCATCCCCTACAACGGGTCGGTGGCGCGGCTGTCGTTCGGGCCGGTGTCCTTCGCGCGGGTCCGGCGGTGGATCGCCGAGCACGACTTCGACGTGCTGCACCTGCACGAACCGACCGCGCCGTCGCTGTCGATGCTGGCGCTGATGGTGGCGGACGGGCCGATCGTGGCCACCTTCCACACCTCGACGCCGCGGTCGAAGATGCTGTCCGCGTTCCAGGGCGTGCTGCAGCCGTTCCTGGAGAAGATCACCGCGCGGATCGCGGTGTCCGCGCTGGCCCGGCGCGTGCAGGTGGAGCACCTGGGCGGGGACGCGGTGGAGATCCCCAACGGCGTGGACGTCGGGTTCTTCGCCGACGCGACCCCGTTGGACGGGTACCCGCGGGCCGGCGGGACGGTCGGGTTCGTCGGCCGGTTCAGCGAGCCGCGCAAGGGCATGCCCGTGCTGCTGGAGGCGTTCCGGGCGTTGCCCGGGGACGTGCGGTTGCTCGTGGTGGGGCGCGGTGACGAGGACGAGTTCCGCAAGGCGGCCGGGCCGGAGGTGGCCGCGCGGACGGTGTTCCTGGGCATGGTGGACGACGAGACCAAGGCGCGGGCGCTGCGCAGCGTCGACGTGTACTGCGCGCCGAACACCGGTGGTGAGAGCTTCGGCATCATCCTGACCGAGGCGATGTCGGCCGGCGCGGCGGTGGTGGCCAGCGACCTGGACGCGTTCCGGCGGGTGCTCGACGACGGCAAGGCGGGCGTGCTGACGCCGGTGGGCGACTCGGCGGCGCTGGCGGCGGCGTTGGGCAAGCTGCTGGCGGACCCGCGGCGGCGGGCGGCCTACGTGGACGCCGCGCGGCAGCGGGTCATGACCTACGACTGGTCGGTGGTGGCGGCGCAGGTGTTGCGGGTGTACGAGAGCGCGATGGCGGCCGACCCGCGGCGGGTGGCTGAGGCGTGACGCGGAGTGGGTGAGGCGTGACCAGTTCGGGTGTGGCGCTGACGTTCCTGGTGCTGCTGGGCGTCGTGGTCCTGGTCGGGCCGTGGGTGCTGGGCACGGCGAACCGGCTGGACCGGCTGCACGTGCGGACCGACGCGGCGTGGGCGGCGTTGGACGCGGCCCTGGCTCGGCGGTCGGTGGTGACGCGGGCGGTCGCGGTGGTGTGCGGGACGCCCGAGCTGCGTGCGGCGGCGGATCGGGCGGAACGGGCCGGGCGCGCCGACCGCGAGACGGCCGAGAACGAGCTGAGCGCCCTGCTCGACGGGCTGGACCGGTCCGTGCTGGCGCCCGCGCTCGCGGCGGAGCTGGCCGACGCCGAGCAGCGGGTCGTCCTGGCGCGGCGCGTGCACAACGACGCCGTGCGGGACACGTTGGCGCTGCGGCGGTGGCGGTTGGTGCGCTGGCTGCGGCTGGCCGGCACCGCGCCGACGCCGTCGTACTTCGAGATCGCCGAACCGGACACCGACGCCCCGACGCCACGCGTGTCGGCCCGGGTGGTGCTGGCCGACCGCGAGGGCCGGGTACTGCTGTTCGAGGGCTTCGACCCGGCGCGGCCCGACGAGCTGTTCTGGTTCACCGTGGGGGGCGGCGTCGAGGCGGGCGAGGGGCTGCGGGACGCGGCCGTGCGCGAGGCCCACGAGGAGACCGGGCTGGTGGTGGCGCCGGACGCGCTGGTCGGGCCGGTGTGGAAGCGGCACGTCGCGTTCACGTTCGACGGGCTGAGCTTCGCGTCGGAGGAGTGGTTCTTCGTGCACCGGGTGGAGGGCGCGGAGGTCGACACCTCGCGGTTCCAGGAGCTGGAGCAGCAGACCATCCGCCGGCACCGGTGGTGGTCGGTGGACGAGCTGCGCGAGACCGGGGACACGGTGTACCCGGTGCAGCTGGCCGAAGTCCTGCCCGATGCCCTGGATGGCTGGGACGGCACCACCCGCTCCATCCGCTGAGCAGCCGCCCCGCATTCGCCGAGCAACCGCCCCGCATTCGCCGAGCAGCCGCTGGGCAGCCGCTGGGCCGGACCGGCCGGGATCGGGAGGCTGACCGCCGGTCCGGACTGGGTCGGTTCGCTGGGTCGGGAGGCTTGCTGGGTCGGGCCGCTCGCCGGGCCGGGTCGGGCCGCTCGCCGCCGGGCCGGGCCGCTCGCCGGGTCGGGGCGCTTGGTGCGTGTTCGGCTCGGTTGTCCCGGGACCGTGGGCTCCCCCGTCCCGCGCTCCTTGTTTACGGGACGCGCGAGTCGGTGTTTGGTGCCGAGATCGACATGTCGCACGATCGGGTGACGTGTCGGCAGCGGCGGGCTCGGGGGCGTCAGAGCACGAACGTGGCGATCATCTGGCCCAGCAGGCGCACGTCGGCGTGCCCGCGGAACTCCAGTCGGACCTTGCCCAGGCCGGAGAACCACAGGTCGAGTTCGGCGTCCATGTCGAAGGTGCCCGCCGTCTCGATCGAGAACGCCTGCACGCGGCTGTACGGCAGGGACGTGAAGTCCTTCTTCCGGCCCGTCATCCCCTGCACGTTCACCGCGATCACGCGCTTGTTGGTGAACACCACGAAGTCGCGCACCGTCTTGAAGCACGACACGATCTGCTCGCCCTGGATGAGGATCGGGGACACCTGGCCCGCGATGTCCTCCGGCTTGCACGGGGCGAGCTTGAACACGGACGCCTTCTCGAAGTCGATCACACCTCCGACGGTACCTCCGCTCGGGCCCACCCGGCCTGGTTCGCGCCGGATTCCCGGGAGATCCCCGACCCCGTCTCCGGGAATTCCCCGAACCGCTCCTCGTGCAAATGGGCGAAGAAGTAGCAGAAGTCCTCGGCCGAGGCGTCTTCCACCGCCAACCGCGGATCGCGCGCGACCGCCTCGTAGAACTCCCGCCCGAGCACCAGGATGAAACCGCGCGCGTAGAGGAACCCGTCGTCGGACCCGTCTGTGTGCTCGTGGACGTCCTCCCGGTCGATCTCGTACAACTTCCGCTCGCCCACGCGGTCGAGCGCGGTCAATTCCTCGCTCGTCAGGTCGGCGCACAGCTCTGTCAGCCGGTCGAGCACGCCCTCGACCTGCTCCTCCAGCACGGCGGCCTGGTCGAAGCCGTCGTCCTCCTCCGGGTCGCGCCGGACCAACGCGCGACGGGCGTGCGCGGCCTCGGCGCTCGCGCCGGCCCACGCCTGTTCCAACAGGGCCCAGAACCGGGCCTCTTCCTCAGCGGTGATCATGTCGAGGACGGTACCGAGGGGGTACGACAATTCCGCGCTCAGCGGTCGACGAAGCGCAGGCTCGTCCGGTCGTAGCGCTCGCCGGCGACCTGGTCGCCGACCTCGTCCAGCACCTTGAGGTCGTCCTCGGACAGGACCACGTCCAGCGCCCCCAGGTTCTCCTCCAGGTTGCGCCGGCGACGCGTTCCGGGGATCGGCACGACGTCCTGCCCGCGGTGCTGGACCCAGGCCAGGGCGAGTTGCCCGGCGGTGATGCCCTTCGCCGCGGCCAATTCCTCGACGACGGCCACCACGGCGAGGTTGTGCTCCAGGTTGCCGTCGGAGAAACGTGGCTGCGACCGCCGGACGTCGTTGTCCGCCAACCCCTCCACCGACCGGTACCGCCCGGTCAGGAAACCCCGTCCCAGCGGCGAGAACGGCACCAGGCCGATGCCCAGTTCGCGGCACACCGGCACGACCGGGTCCTCGATGTCCCTGGTCCACAACGACCACTCGCTCTGCAACGCCGAGATCGGGTGGACGGCGTGCGCGCGCCGGATCGTGGCCGCGCTCGCCTCCGACAACCCCAGGTGCCGCACCTTGCCCAGCCTGACCAGCTCGGACATCGCGCCGACGGTCTCCTCGACCGGCACGGACGGGTCGACGCGGTGCAGGTAGTACAGGTCGATGTGGTCCACCCCGAGCCGCCGCAACGAGTCCTCGCACGCCTTGCGCACGTGGAACGCGTCGCCGCGGATCACGGTCGGTTCGCCCAGGCGGTTGGCGAACCCGAACTTGGTGGCGATCACGGCCTGGTCGCGTCGCCCGGCGACGGCCCGCCCGATCAGCTCCTCGTTGTGCCCGGAGCCGTAGAAGTCGGCGGTGTCGAGCAGCGTGACGCCGAGGTCCAGGGCGCGGTGCAGGGTCGCGATCGACTGGGTGTCGTCGGAGGTCCCGTAGCCGTGGCTCATGCCCATGCAGCCCAGGCCTTGCGCGGAAACGGCGAGGTCGCCCAGGTGTCGGGTGGGGATCATGTCTGCCTCCTGTGTGTTCGGCCTTCCACACAGGACGCTACGAACTGGAGCGCGCTCAAGGTCAAGCGCGCTGGGTGGTGATGAAGGCGGCTATCGAGGAGGTTGCCGTGCGGCCCGTGGTGCGTTGGTAGCGGGTTACCAGGTCGCGGTGGCGGATGGCGCTGCCCAGGCGTCTTTCCAGGCGCAGCAACGGGTTTCGGCGTGGGGGTGGGAAGGTTCGGGCCAGGCGGTGGGCCAGTGCGAGGCGGTCGACCCGGGCGGTGTCGAGGACCCAGGCCACCCCGGGGTCGAGGGCGACCAGGACCAGGGCGAGGTGTTCGGGGCGGTGTCGGCGCTCGCGGCGGGCCAGCGCGAAGCGCAGGGAGGCTTCGTAGGCGGCTTGGGCGTCGAGGCCGAGGGGTGGGTCGAGCCGGGCGCAGCGTTGGCGGGCTCGGGCTGCGCCCAGCGGGAACAGCGGTTCCCCGACGGGTGGTTCGTCCAGGCGGATGCCGGCCGTGAGCTGGTCGAAGTCGATGCCCAGAGCGGCGAGGGCTGCGCGGTCCGCCGCCGCGCCGGCTCCCCGTGGCGCGGCTTCTCGGACGGCTTCGCGGATCGCGTCTTCGTGGCCGGTGAAGGAGGTGAGGGCCAGCAGGAGGTGTTCGCTGCCGGTGCGGGGGTGGCCCAGGTCGCGGGCGATCCTGAGGGCGCGGCCGACGACGCGGCCGAGTTCGGGGTCAGCGCGGAACATCGGGCTCACTCCGTCCGTGTTTGCGGTGCACGGTCTGCTTGGTGACGCCGAGGCGGGTGGCGATGTCGCGCCAGGACCAGCCGGCGCGGCGGGCGGCGGCGACGTGCGCGGCCTCCAGTTGCTCGACCAGGACCCGCAGGCGGGCGACGGCGCGCAACCCGGCGTCCGGGTCGGTGCCCTGCGCGGCCCGGCCGAGATCGGCGATGGTGGACATGTCGTCAACATATGCTGACGGCGGGCGGGCGTCAACACATGCTGACGACAGCTCTTTCACAGCCGGCGATCAGGGTCCGCTCAGGTGGGGGACGCACGCTGGTGGGGCAGACCCTTGAGCACAGGAGCCGAGCCATGCCAGACCAACGCCCCGAGGACACGCCGGACGCGGGCACGCGCCCCTTGCCCACTCCGCCGGCCGAGGGCTTCGCGCACACCGCCGAGGCCGAGCCGGCGCGCGGGGCGCAGGCCGCCGACACGGGGCCGCACACGCCCGCCGAGGCCGAGCCGCCCGACCGACCGGTGAGTGGGGCGCAGGCGGGGGCCGAGCCGCCGGCGGCAACCGCGGCGGAACAACCGCCGGCCGCACCCGAGCCGCAGCCCGCCGGCGCGCAGGCGGGGGCCGAGCCGCAAAACGGACCGGGAGGCGGGATTCCGCCGACCCACACGCCGCCCGGTCACCCGGGCTTCCCGCCGCCCCGCCGAAGCTCGGCCGTCGGCAGGTTCGCCCGGCACCGGGCCACCCAACTGGTCGCCGTCGGGCTGCTCGGCCTGGTCCTGGGCGGCGGGATCGTGTCCATGGTCGACCACGACCGCGGGCACGACCGGCGCGGTGGGGCGTTCGAGCGGCCCGGGCATTCCCGGATGGACGATCGGGGGCCCGCCCGGGAACGCTGACGTCAGCTCAGGAAGCCGCGCAGCAGTGAGGCCGTGCCGTCCAGGTGTTCGGCCATCGCCCGCCGCGCGGCTTCCGGGTCGCCTTCCAGGATGCGCGTCACGATCAGCTCGTGCTGGTCGTTCGAGTGCGCCAGGTTCGGCGGCAGCAGCGGGATGCGGTCCAGCAGCTCGTTCACCCGCATCCGGACGTCCGCGATCGCCGCGGTGAGTGACGCCGAGCCCGTGGACTCCGCGATCGCCAGGTGCAGGCGCGAGTCCTTGCGGCGGTACTCGTCCAGGGACGCGCACGAGCACTCGGTCAGGCGGGCGCCGAGGTTGCGGCGTTCCGCGGGACCCAGGGAACGGGACGCGGCGCACTCGGCGGCGCCGGTCTCCAGGACCGTGCGCAGGGTCAGGGCGTCGAGCAGCTCGGGTGTCGCGATGGGACGGCCCGGGGAGGCCGCCGGCAGGGTGGTGTTCACGAACGTCCCGCCGTACCGGCCGCGCCGCGACTCGACGTACCCGGCGTCCTGCAACGACCGGATCGCCTCGCGCAGCGTCACCCGGCTCACCCCGAGCCGGGTCGCCAGCTCCCGTTCCGCGGGCAGCCGCTCCCCCGGCGGGACGACGCCCAGCCGGATCGCCTGCATGAGCCGCTCGACGGTCTCCTCGAACGCGTTGCCCGCCCGGACCGGGCGGAACAACGCGTCCTGCAAGGGCATCATCACAGCGGGGTAACGTAGGCGCCCGCGATGCCGCCGTCCACCAGGAAGTTCGACGCCGTGATGAACGACGAGTCGTCGCTGGCCAGGAACGCCACCGCCGCCGCGATCTCCTCCGGCTCGGCGAACCGCCCCAGCGGCACGTGCACCAGCCGCCGCGCCGCCCGCTCGGGGTCCTTGGCGAACAGCTCCCGCAGCAGCGGCGTGTTGACCGGTCCGGGCGACAGGGCGTTGACCCGCACCCCCTGCCGCGCGAACTGGACGCCCAACTCCCGGCTCATCGCCAGCACGCCGCCCTTGGAGGCGGTGTAGGAGATCTGGGACGTGGCCGCGCCCATCGTCGCCACGAAGGACGCCGTGTTGATCACGGAGCCCTTCCCCTTCTCCAGCATGTGCGGGATGGCGTACTTGCAGCACAGGTAGACCGACGTGAGGTTGACCTTCTGCACCCGGTCCCACGCCTCGATGCCCGTGGTGAGGATCGAGTCGTCGTCCGGCGGCGAGATGCCCGCGTTGTTGAACGCGATGTCCACCGACCCGTAGGTGTCCGCGGTGGTCTGGTAGAGCGCCGACACCTGCTCCTCGTCGGTCACGTCCACCTGCACGAACAGGCCGTCCACCTCGTCGGCGGCGGCCTTGCCGGTGCCCGCGTCGAGGTCCGCGACGACCACCCGCGCGCCCTCGCTCGCGAGCCTGCGCACCGAGGCCAGCCCGATCCCGCTGCCGCCGCCGGTGACGACGGCCACCCGGCCGTCCAATCGCTGTGCCATGTCTCTCCCAATCATCAATGAGCGATGAAGACGTTCTTGGTCTCGGTGAACGGTTCGAGCGCGTCGGGCCCCAGCTCCCGCCCCAGGCCGGACTGCTTGAACCCGCCGAACGGCGTCCAGTAGCGCACCGAGGAGTGCGAGTTGACCGACAGGTTCCCGGCCTCCACCGCCCGCGACACGCGCAGCGCCCGGCCCACGTCCCGCGTCCAGATCGACCCGGACAGCCCGTACTCGCTGTCGTTGGCCAGGCGGACGGCGTCCTCCTCCTCGGCGAACGGGATCACCGCCACCACCGGCCCGAAGATCTCGTCCACCGCCGCCGGGTCGCGCGGGGACACCGGCGCGAGGACCGTGGGCGGGAACCAGAAGCCGGGTCCGCCGGGCGCTGAACCCCGGAACGCGACCGGCGCGTCATGGGGGACGTAGGCCAACACCCGGTCCAGCTGCGTGGCCGAGATCAGCGGCCCCATCTCGGTCTTCTCGTCGCCCGGGTCGCCCACGACGACGCCCTTGACCGCGGGCTCCAGCAGTTCCATGAACTTGTCGTACACCGAGGCCTGGACCAGGATGCGCGACCGGGCGCAGCAGTCCTGCCCGGCGTTGTCGAACACGCCGTAGGGCGCGGTCGCGGCGGCCTGCTCCAGGTCGGCGTCGGCGAAGACGATGTTGGCCGACTTGCCGCCCAGCTCCAGCGTCACCCGCTTCACCTGCTCGGCGCAGCCCGCCATGATCTGCTTGCCCACCCGCGTGGACCCGGTGAACAGGACCTTCCGGACCGCCGGGTGCGTCACGAACCGTTGCCCCACAACGGGTCCCGCTCCCGGAAGCACCTGGAAGACGCCCTCCGGGATGCCCGCCGCCAACGCCAGCTCCGCCAGCCGCAGGGCCGTCAACGGCGTCAGCTCGGCGGGCTTGAGCACCACGGTGTTCCCGGCGGCCAACGCGGGCGCGAAGCCCCAGCCCGCGATGGGCATCGGGAAGTTCCACGGCACGATCACGCCCACCACGCCGAGCGGCTCCTGGAACGTCACGTCCCAGCCGCCCGCCACCGGGATCTGCCGCCCGAACAGCCGTTCCGGCGCGGCGGCGTAGTAGTGCAGGACGTCGCGGACGTTCCCGGCCTCCCAGCGGGCGTTGCCGATGGTGTGCCCGGCGTTGAGCACCTCCAGCGCGGCCAGCTCCTCGATCGCCCCGTCCACCTCGTCGGCGAACCGGCGCAGCAACCTGGCCCGATCGCCGGGCGCGACCGCCTGCCACGCCGGGAACGCGGCCCGCGCCCGCTCGATCGCCGCGTCGGTCTCCTCCACCGACGCCAGCTCGACCGACCGCACGACCTCCGCCGTCGCCGGGTTGATGACCTCGAAGGCAGTCACTCGCCCCCACCCTTCCTCGCCGCCTCGACGAACGCCCCGAAGACCCGGTCCTCCCGGCTCGCCTCCGGGTGCGACTGGACACCCACCACGAACCGCCGGTCCGGCAGCTCGACCGCTTCCACGACCCCGTCCGGGGCGCGGCCCACCACGGACAGCCCCTCCCCCACCACGTCCACCGCCTGGTGGTGGTGGCACAGCACCGACACCGCCGGCCCGACGACCCCGGAGAGCAGGCTGCCCGGCGACACCGCCACGTCGACCTTCTCGAACACCGCCGGCGTCACGTTGTGCCCGTCGACGTGCTGGACCAGCGTCCCGCCCAGCACCACGTTCAGGACCTGCATCCCCCGGCACACCGCCAGCAACGGCAGGTCCGCCGCGAGGGCCGACGCCACCAGCGCGAACTCCGCGGCGTCCCGCTCGACGGCCGCCGGGCCGGTGCGGGGGTCGCGGGCCGCGCCGTAGCGGGCGGGATCGACGTCCGCGCCGCCGGCGACCACGAGACCGTCCAGGAAGGACAGGTCCGACCACTGCCCCACCGGCGGCAGCAGCACCGGCTGGCCGCCCGCCCGCACGACGGAGTCGAGGTAGTCCCGGTGCAGCACGGCCGCGTCCACGTCCCACACGCCGAACCGCGTCCGTTCCAGGTACGTGCTGATCCCGATGAGCGGCCTAGAGCCGTTCGAAGCCACGGATGCGCTCCCAGTCGGTGACGGTCGAGTCGTAGGCGGCCAGCTCCACCCGGGCCGCGTTGAGGTAGTGGTCCACGACGTCCTTGCCGAACGCCTCCCGCGCGATGCCGCTCTGGGCCAACAACGACGCCGCGTCGCGCAGGGTCGTCGGCACGGTCGCCCGGTCCGAGCCGTAGGCGTTGCCCTCGAACGCGTCCTCCAGCCGGAGGTCGTTCTCCACGCCGTGCAGCCCGGCCGCGATCAGCGCCGCCACCGCCAGGTACGGGTTGACGTCCCCGCCGGGCACGCGGTTCTCGAACCGCAGCGACTGCCCGTGCCCGACTACGCGCAGCGCGCACGTCCGGTTGTCCCGGCCCCACGCCACCGCCGTCGGCGCGAAGCTGCCCGGCACGAACCGCTTGTAGGAGTTGATGTTGGGCGCGAGGAAGTAGGTCAGCTCGCGCAACCCGGCCAGCTGCCCGGCCAGGAACGACTTCATCAGCCCGGACATCCCGTGCCCCTCGGCGAACACCGGCTCGCCGTCGGTCGAGCGCAGGCTCAGGTGGATGTGGCAGGAGTTGCCCTCGCGCTCGTTGTACTTCGCCATGAAGGTCAACGACTTGCCGTGCTGGGCCGCGATCTCCTTGGCGCCGGTCTTGTAGACGCTGTGGTTGTCGCACGTGGCCAGCGCTTCCTTGTAGCGGAAGGCGATCTCGTGCTGACCGGGGTTGCACTCGCCCTTGGCCGACTCGACCTCCAGGCCCGCGCCCGCCATGTGGTTGCGGATGGCCCGCAACAGCGGCTCGATGCGGGCGGTGCCCAGCAGGGAGTAGTCGACGTTGTACTGGTTCGACGGTGTCAGGTCGCGGTAGCCGCGCTTCCAGGCGTCCTCGTAGGTGTCGTCGAAGACGATGAACTCCAGCTCGGTGCCCACGAAGGCTTGCAGACCGCGTTCGGCCAACCGGTCGAGCTGGCGGCGCAGCACCTGCCGGGGCGAGGCGACGACGGGTTCGCCGTTCTCCCACTCGACGTCGCACAGGACCATCGCGGTGCCCTCGTGCCACGGCACGCGGCGCAGCGTGGACAGGTCGGGCTTCATCACGAAGTCGCCGTAGCCGCGGTCCCAGGACGACATCGAGTAGCCGGCCACGGTGTTCATGTCGACGTCCACCGCGAGCAGGTAGTTGCAGCCCTCGGCGGCGTGCGCCAGGACCTCGTCCAGGAAGTAGCGCGCGGCGCAGCGCTTGCCCTGCAACCGGCCCTGCATGTCCACGATCGCCACCAGGACGGTGTCGATCTCACCGGTGTCCACGAGCCCGCGCAACTCCTCGACGGTGAGCATCCCGGCGTACCTCCAAAGGTATGACAGCGAGCCATTGGACGCCCCATCCTGACATCAACCAGCTCAGGACACTAGACCCCCATTGACATGACCGCAGGCCACGCGCCACCCTCAACCACCTTCAAAGGAGCGCAACTAACCCATTAGGGAGCGCAGATGGCGAAGCACGTCGAGTACGAGAAGGTGGGCGACGAGTACCTGGAGCACCGACAGCTCAAACGCGGCGCGGCGGGCTGGGTCCTGCTGGCCGGACTCGGTGTCTCGTACGTGATCTCCGGCGACTTCGCCGGCTGGAACTTCGGCCTGGCCGAGGGCGGGTGGGGCGGTCTGCTGATCGCCACGGTCCTGATGGGCGCCATGTACACGTGCATGGTGTTCGGGCTGGCCGAACTCGCCGCGGCGCTCCCCGTGGCGGGCGCGGGCTACGGTTTCGCCCGCCGCGCGCTCGGCCCGCTGGGCGGCTTCGCCACCGGTGTCGCCATCCTCATCGAGTACGCCATCGCGCCCGCCGCCATCGCCGTGTTCATCGGCGGGTACGTCGAGACGCTGGGCCTGTTCGGGCTGACCAACTCGTGGCCGGTGTACCTGGTGTGCTTCCTGATCTTCATCGGCGTGCACCTGTACGGCGTGGGCGAGGCGCTGCGGCTGATGTTCGTGATCACCGGCGTCGCCGTGGTGGCGCTGCTGGCGTTCATCATCGGCATGATCCCCAAGTTCGACGCAGACAAGCTGTTCGACGTCGGCGGCGGCTCGTTCCTGCCGTTCGGCGTGACCGGCGCGTTGGGCGCGTTGGTGTTCGCGATCTGGTTCTTCCTGGCCGTGGAGGGCGTGCCGCTGGCCGCCGAGGAGGCGCGCGACCCGAAGCGGGACATGCCGCGCGGCATCATCGGCGCGATGCTGGCGCTGCTGCTGTTCGCCGGGGCCATCCTGGTGTTCGCGCCCGGCGGGGCGGGGTCGGAGGCGTTGAAGGCGTCCAACAACCCGTTGCCCGACGCGGTGCGGGCCGCGTACGGCGGGGACAACCTGCTCGCCCAGGTCGTGAACTACGTGGGCCTGGCCGGTCTGGTCGCCAGCTTCTTCTCGATCATCTTCGCCTACTCGCGGCAGCTGTTCGCGCTGTCCCGCGCCGGGTACCTGCCGCGCTGGCTGTCCCGGACGGGCAAGCGCAAGACGCCGTACCTGGCCTTGATCGTGCCCGGCGCGATCGGGTTCGTCCTGGCGTCGGTGACCCGCAACGGCGCACTGCTGATCAACATCGCGGTGTTCGGCGCGGCGCTGTCGTACGTGCTGATGATGTTGTCGCACATCGTGCTGCGGGTGCGCGAGCCGAACCTGGAGCGCCCGTACCGCACGCCGGGCGGCATCGTCACCACGGGCGTGGCGCTGGTGCTGGCGGTCGCGGCCGTGGTGGCGACGTTCTTCGTGGACGAGCTGGCCGCCGGCATCACCGCGGGCATCGTCGTGGTCGCCCTGGCCTACTTCTGGTTCTACAGCCGCCACCACCTGGTCGCCGCCGCGCCGGAGGAGGAGTTCGCGGCCATCGCGCAGGCGGAGAAGGAGCTGGGCTGATCCACCTCTCCCGCGACCGCGTCCACCACGGTCAACGGCTCGCCCGCCGGGTGACGGAAGATCCTTCGGCCCACGCGGCGGCCGGCCGGTGAACCTACTGGCCGGTCGCCCTCCGACTGGAGATGTGCGCGCCCGACCCCTCCTGGCAGTATCCAGGGCGTGAGTGACATTCAACGAGTTGGAGTGGTGGGTGGCGGGCTCATGGGGTCCGGCATCGCCGAGGTCTGCGCGCGCGCCGGCCTCGACGTGCTGGTCTCCGAGGTCGGCCACGACGCCACCGAGGCCGCGCGGGGGCGGATCGCCTCCTCGCTCGGCAAGGGTGTGCGCAGCGGCAAGCTGAGCGCGGAGGACCGGGACGCCGCGCTGGAGCGGCTGCGGTTCACCACCGACCTCGCCGACTTCGCCGACCGGAACCTGGTCGTCGAGGCCGTCGCGGAGAACGAGCAGGTCAAGACCGAGGTCTTCGCCACGCTGGACAAGGTCGTCGAGGACCGCCGGGCGATCTTCGCCTCGAACACGTCCTCGATCCCGATCATGAAGCTGGGCATGGCCACCAGCCGCCCCGAGCAGGTCATCGGCGTGCACTTCTTCAACCCGGTGCCGGTGCTCAAGCTGGTCGAGCTGGTCCCCTCGCTGCTGACCGGCGAGCAGACCCGGGAGCGGGCCGAGGCGTTCGTGACGCAGGTCCTGCACAAGGAGGTCATCCTCTCCCAGGACCGCGCCGGGTTCGTGGTGAACGCCCTGCTCATCCCGTACCTGCTGTCCTCGATCCGGATGCTGGAGTCCGGCTTCGCCTCCGCCGAGGACATCGACAACGGCATGGTGCTGGGCTGCGCGCACCCGATGGGTCCGCTGCGCCTGGCCGACCTGATCGGCCTGGACACCACCAAGGCGATCGCCGAGTCGATGTACGAGGAGTTCAAGGAGCCCCTGTACTCGCCGCCGCCGCTGCTGCTGCGCATGGTCGACGCGGGACTGCTGGGCAAGAAGAGCGGGCGCGGGTTCCACAACTACTCCCGCTGACACCCGCGGCGCGGGCGGGTCTCCCCTCCCCGGGAGACCCGCGTGCGCGTCAGGCGTGCAGGCCGGGGACGGGCCGGCCGTACACGTCGAACCGGAAGTACACGCCGAGGTCGGGCCGCGACCCGGTCGCGCGCACGCTGAGCAGCTCGTGCCGGCCGGGAGCCGTGCCCGGTCCCACCAGCGCCGCCGCCACCGCCCGGTGCCGCCCGGGGTCCACCCCGTAGCGCCGCAGCACCGCCGCGACCCGGTCGGCCGCCTCCCGCTCGTCCCGCGCCGCGCCGGGCAGTCGCAGGTAGACGTTCGCCTCGTCGGGGACGTCCACTCCCGACCGGAACGCCAGGCACGTCATCGGCTCGTTGTCGGGCAGCGCGGGCGAGCCGTAGACGTCCCGGTAGGCCGGTTCGAGCAGACCCGGGTCGTGCCGCCGCGCCAGCGACGCCACCTCGTCCAGGTCGACCAGGCCGACGTGGCGGAAGTAGACCTTCACCCGCGCCTGCGGGGTGTCGGCGAGGTCGAGGGCGAAGAACTCCAGCTGGTGCCCCGCTTCGGCCAGGGCGTCGTAGGAGCGGGCCACCCGGTCCCACGCCCGCGCCAACCCGAGCCGCGACATCGCGGCGCACATCACCTCCGGCACCGCCGGCACGCCCCGCGCCTGCGGGTTGAGGTAGACCTTGTAGCCGGGCGCCGCGCCGGGGCGGTGGGACATCGAGAGCCACACCGTCGGCCGGAACGACTCGGGCTCGTCCACGACGAACAGGTCCTCCACGGCGAGGTAGCGCTCCAGGGAGACGCCCGGTCGGGCGGCCAGCGTTCGGGTGAGCGCCCGACCCGCCTCTTGGGCGGCCCGCGGCGTCGGCACGTCACCACCGGGTTCGAACAACACCCGCAATTCCGGCCGGCCGCGCCGCCAGCTCACCGAGAATTCGACGGGAAATCCGTCGCGCGAGACGAACGACGGATAGGCGCAGTCCGCGCCGATCGGGCGGTCGGCCCACGGGCCGAGCAGGGAATCCAACTCGGCCGCCGCCGCGGGGCCCACCGGGTGGTCCAGGGCGAGCGACGCCGCACGCCATTTTTCGTTGATGAATTCTCGGAAAGTCGCATAAGCGACCTCGAACCGGACCTCACGGTTTGAGGTTTGAGCCACAGCGGGGGAACTGGACACTAGGCACCTCCGGGCGCAAGGCTTACCTTGTGCACGGGTCGAAACGCAACGGAGGATCGGGCGGTTGGCGCAGATCACAGACCCGGGACACCGGGCACGGAGTGTGACGGAAATGAGCCGAAAGAGTGGTGCGACTTGTGGCTGAATTCCTCGCAAGTCAATACGCCGAACGTCCCATTCAAGATCACACCTGCGTGATCGGCGCCGGCGTGTCCGGTCTCACGGTCGCCGGAACGCTCCAAGCCAGAGAACTCCCGGTGACCGTTCTGGAACGAACGGGCGGCATCGGCGGGCTGTGGCGCTTCGAGGGGCCGGGCAGCCGCGGCCCGGCGTACGACTCGCTGCACCTCAACACCTCCGCCCGGCTCACCGGCTTCCACGACTTCCCGATGCCGGCGAGCTACCCGCGTTACCCCCGGCACGACCAAGTGGCGTCCTACCTGCGCAGTTACGCAGATCACAAGGGCGTGACCGACCGGGTCGAGCTGCACACCGAGGTCGAGGACGTGAGCCGCACCAGTGCGGACACCTGGCTCGTGACCAGCCGTGACGGCGCCGGGGTCCGGCGGCGCCGGGAGTTCGGGCACGTGGTGGTCGCCACGGGCCACCACTGGGTGCCGCGGCTGCCCGAACTCCCGGGGGACGAGACGTTCCCCGGCCGCAGGCTGCACTCCTTCGACTACGCCAACCCGGTGGCCCACGCGGGCAGACGGGTGGTCGTCATCGGGTTCGGGAATTCGGCCGCGGACATTTCCGTCGAATTGTCGAGAGTGGCGGCGAAAACGGTTCTGGTGCAGCGGCGCGGGGTGCACGTGGTGCCGAAGACGATTATGGGCCTGCCCATCGACGAGATCGCCTCGGCCCCGTGGTGGGCCCGGCTGACGTTCCCGCAACAACGCGGTCTCATCGAAACGCTGTTGCGGCTGATGCGGGGGCGGCTGGCCGACTACGGGCTGGCCGAGCCGGACCACCGCATCTTCGGCGGGGCCCTGACGATATCGGACGAACTGCTGAGCCGGATCAACCACGGGACCCTGACGGTGAAGCCCGCGGTGGACCGCATCGAGGGGTCGGTGGTGCACTTCTCGGACGGCACCAGCGAGGAGGCCGACGACCTCGTCTACTGCACCGGGTACCACATCGAGTTCCCATTCCTGCCATTCGAATGGGTGTTCGAACCGGGTGGGCGGATTGCGCTCTACCAGCGGGTTGTGTCGCCGGCCCAGCCGGACCTCTACTTCGCGGGCCTGATCCGGCCGTTCGGGGCGATCACGCGGTTGGTCGAGGCGCAGGCGGAGTGGATCGCGGACCTGGTGGAGGGGGTGGCGGTGCTGCCGCCGGTGTCGGCGATGCGGCGCGAGGTGGAGCAGCACCTGACCGCCGCGGCGGCCCGCTTCGGGACGACTCGTGCGGCTTCGATGCAGGTCGACTTCGGCACCTACCTGGCGGCGCTGCGCAAACAGCGCGGGTCGAAGGTGCTGACGACTCGGCGGAGCTGACGGGTGTGGCCTGCCGGAAGACGGCTTGGTCGGCGCGTGGGCGGGCCCGTCGTGTGAGAGGCGGGGCGTTGGGCGAGGGGTGGCCGGCGCGCGGGTGGTGGCCTGCGCGCCGGGGACGTCAGACCGTGGCGTCCAGGCGGTCCATGGTGTGCTGGATCAGGCTCACCAGGACCGACTTGCTCGACTCCCGGTCGCGGGCGTCGCACAGGACGACCGGGATCGCGTCGTCCACGTCCAGTGCCCGCCGCACCTCGTCCACCTCGTACAGGTGCGAGCCCTCGAAGCAGTTGACCCCGATGACGAACGGGATGCCGCGCCGCTCGAAGAAGTCGATGGACGGGAAGCTCGAATCCAGCCGCCGCGTGTCCACGAGGATCACCGCGCCGATCGCACCGTAGGCCAGCTCGTCCCACATGAACCAGAACCGGTTCTGGCCGGGGGTGCCGAACAGGTACAGCACCACCTCGGGGTTGATCGTGATGCGGCCGAAGTCGAGGGCGACCGTCGTGGTCTCCTTCTGCTCCAGCCCCACCACGTCGTCGACCCCGACACCGGCCTCGGTGAGCAGCTCCTCGGTGTGCAGCGGGGGTATCTCGCTGACCGAGTTGACCATGGTCGTCTTGCCGGTGCCGAAACCACCGGCGATGACGATCTTGACTGGGGTGGGGACCAGCAGTTCCCCGCCCGGCCGCTCAGATTCCACGGACACCATCCAGCACTGCCTGCAACAGGTTCCGGTCCGGCACCACCGGAACTCGGGAAGGGTCTCTGATCACGACGTCGCCGCGCTGGATCAGGTCGCTGAGCAGCACCTTGACCACCACCAGCGGCACGTCGAGGTACGCCGCCACCTCGGCCACCGACAGCGGCCGGCGGCACAGCTCCATGATCTCCAGGTGCTCGACCGAGAGCGCGTCCGGGTCCGACGGCGACGGCATCGCCCGCACCTGGGTCACCAGGTGCAGCTCCGGGCGCAGCGGCCGGGTCCGGCCGCGCACCATCGCGTAGGGGCGGACCAGCGGGCCCGCCGCCTCGTCGTACCACCAGTCCCCGCGGCCGGGCTTCACGACGACCGCCGGGCGGTGGGCAAGGCCGAACCGGTGCCGCGCGGCGCCGAGGACAGGTACGTGCCGACGCGCTTGACGAGCATGTTCATCTCGTAGGCGATCATGCCCATGTCGGAGTCCTCTTCGCCCAGCACCGCCAGGCACGCGCCGTGCCCGGCCGCCGTGACGAAGAGGTAGGCGTGCTCCATCTCCACGATGGTCTGCCGCACCGCGCCGCCGCCGAAGTGCCGCCCGGTGCCGCGCGCCAGGCTCTGGAACGCCGAGGCCATCGCCGACAGGTGGTCGGAGTCGTCCTTGGACAGTCCCGGTGAGCGACCCAGCAGCAGGCCGTCCGCGGACAGCACCACCGCGTGCCGGGCGCCCACCACGCGGCTGACCAGGTCCTCCAACAACCAGTTCAGTTCGTTGTGCTGGCTGGTCATGTCGTTCATCGGATTGCCTTTCCGGTTTCCAGTCGTCCGGTCGCGGGTCGTGGTCAGGGTTCGAGTGCGTCGTCGGAGCGGCGTGCGTCGCGCGTGCCCCGCTGGAACGCCGACAGGCCCTTGCGGGTCCGCTCGGCGGACTGCTCGACGTCGACCTCGGCGAGCGGTTCGGGCGAAGGGTGGAAATCGTTGCGCACCAGCTGCGGGGCGAGGTTCTGCTGCCGGCGGCGGCGGGGCAGCTCCGGCCGGGAGCCGGTGTCCTCGTCCGCGGCGGTGGTGCGCTTGCGCTGCGGCAGTTCCAGCTCGCCGCTGCGCTGCGGCAGGTCGAGGGACCCGCTGCGCTGGTTGAAGTCGAGCGATCCGCTGTGCGAGGACAGGTCGAGCCCCCCGCTGTGCGAGGGCAGGTCGAGTCCTCCGCTGTGCGAGGGCAGGTTCAGTCCTCCGCTGAGTCGGTCGTCCGCTGGAAGGGAATCGTTGTTGGCCGCGGCCTCGGCTTGTGCCCAGAAGCCTTCCAGCTCTCGGGAAGTACCGGGAAACCTGGCCTCGGGCGCCGCCTCCTCGCCCGCCTCGGGCACCAGGTGCTCCTCGTAGGCGCGTCGCGGCAGCTGGCCGGTCTCGGCCAGGTCGCCCGCGGTGGACGGACCGGCCACGATCGAGGACGGGATGAGCACCAGCGCGAGCGTGCCGCCGTAGGGCGACTCGCGCAGCTCGACGTGGATGCCGCGGCGGGCGGCCAGGCGCGCCACCACGAACAGGCCCAGCCGGGACTCGCCGCGCAGCCGCATCGCGTCGAACTCCGGCGGGTCGGCCAGCATCGCGTTGTGCTGCTCGCGGTCCTCGGGGTTGATGCCCAGGCCGTGGTCCTCGATCTCCACCACCACGCCCTGCGGCACCTCGCTGGCGTGCACCTGCACCTGCGAGCGGGGCGAGGAGAACGCGGTGGCGTTGTCCACCAGCTCGGCGATCAGGTGGATGGTGTCGGCGACGGCCGCGCCCACCAGCGCGGTGTCGGGCACCGGGTTGACCTTGACCCGCACGTACTGCTCGGTCTCGGCGACCGCGGCGCGCAGGACGTCCAGCAGCCGCACGGGCTTGCGCCACTGCCGGCCGGGCTGCTCGCCGGCGAGGATGATCAGGTTCTCGGCGTTGCGGCGGGCGCGCGTGGCGAGGTGGTCGAGCTGGAACAGCGCGTCGAGCTGCTCGGGGTTCTCCTCCTCGCGCTCCAGCCGGTCCAGGATCTTGAGCTGGCGGTGCACCAGGCCCTGGTTGCGGTGGGCGATGTCGAGGAAGACCCGGTTGACGCCCTCGCGGGCCTGGCTCTCCTTCACCGCGGCGGCGACGGCGGTGTACTGGGCGGCGTTGAACGCGTCGGCCACCTGGCCGATCTCGTCGGTGCCGTAGTCCAGCGGCGGCACCTCGGCCTCGACGTCCACGTGCTTGCCCTCGCGCAGCCGGTCCACGATGTCGGGCAGCCGCTCGTGGGCCAGCGCCAGGGAGTCCTTCTTCAGCGAGGTCAGGCGGGTGATCAGGGCGCGGTTGACCAGGCGGTTGGAGATCCGGACCGCGAACACGATGCCGCCGAGCACCACGACCAGCGCGATGAGCGAGCCGATCAGCACGGTGATGAACCGGGTGTTGCCGCGCTCCAGGCCGGTGTCGGAGGCGTGCGAGGCCTGGTCCACGGCGAGGTCGACCAGCTTGTCCGAGACCGGTCCGGCGACGGCCTGCCACTCCTCCAGCGTCACCTTGGCGCCGGGCGCGGCGATCAGGTCGTTCTCCAGGCGGACCAGCTTGCGCCAGTCCTCGGACTCGGTCACCGCGCGGAAGTCGCGCTGCACGGCGTCGGCCGCGTAGGGCGTGGTCGTGCTGAACTGCGCGTGGTAGGAGCCGACGAGCGTGACGAACTCCAGCCGGTCCTCGGGTGAGGGCGCGCCGGCGGCGAGCATGCCCACCGCGATCGAGGACGCCCGCGCCATCCAGTCCGCCGCGCGGAACAGGTCGGTGGCGTTGAGGCCCTGCTGGGAGGCCACGGCGTCGGGCACGACCCGGGCCTGGGTGCCGAACAGCGCGGTGCCGGCGTCGACCACCCGGTTGTAGTAGTCGTAGACCTCGTTCTTGTCGGCCTTGCCGGACTCGACCGCCGCGCGGCGCTGGGCCAGCTCGCCCAGCAGCGCGTACAGCTCGGTGATCTTGACCTTGACCTCGTCGGGCGCGTTGCCGGTGGCGGCGTCGAACGCGGTCCGCATGGACTTGGTGGTCTCGTCCACCACGCGTTGCTGCGCGTGCAGCTCGGACAGGTCCGGGGCGCGCTGACCGAGGGCGGTCATCGCCAGTTCGCGTTCCTTCTGGATGGCGACGAACGCGCTGACCGCGGGGATGGAGGCGTCCTTGACGCTGACCGCGACCGCGCGGGTGTAGAACCCGTCGAACACCGTGTAGGAGGAGAACGCCAGCCACATCACCAGCAGGACCACGCTCGGCACCACCACCACGCCGGTGAGCCGTGAGCGGATCGTCTTCTGGCTCGTCTCCGCCTTGCTCTTCTGCTTCACAGTGCTCCGCAGCCTCGTGAACTCGTCCACCTGGTCAGGCGCAGCACAATGAGCGCTGCCTCCTCGTCACCTGATCGTTGGCCACGGAACGGTAACACCTGAAGATCATCATTACGAAGAGACAGCGATCACTCGCGCGACGCGACTGCGAGGTTACCCAGTCGAGTGACATGCGGAACAGGGGGATGATGTGAACTTTGCACTCATCAGCCCCCTCACTGTTAACCCCAAGGATGGCCTATGGCTTGGGAACAGCCACCGCGTTGTACGGCGTGGTGGGTGTCGGGGGCGTGGTGAAACGCGCGTTGGGCAGATAGAGGCGGTTGGCGAAGCCCGCCACGGTGGTCGGGACGTCGAACCGGGCGTCCGTGATCTTCGTCACGAGCTTTCCGCTGGTGCCGGCTTTGTCCAGTTCGAAAACGGCCACCGTGTTGAGCCGGTTCTGCACGACGTGGAGGGTCCGGCCCTCCACCAGCAGGCCGTCACCGTTGGTCAGGACGTGTCCGCCCAGGTCAACGACCCTGGTGACGCCGTCGTCGGCGACCCGGTGCAGCAGCCCGGTGTTGCTCTGGACGACCAGCAGCGCGCGGCGGTCGGGCGTCCGCGCGATGCCGTTCGCGTTGTTGACGTTCGGGGTGAGGGTGAAGTCACCGGTCAGCGGGATCGCGGTGTGGGTGTCGGGCAGGCTGCCGTGCCGGCCGAATGCGATCTTGTAGAGCAGCGCCTTGCGCGAGTCGGTGAAGTACGCGGCGTCATCGGTGATCACGACGTCGTTGACGAACGTGTCGGACGCGGCGAATTCATAAGACCTGAGGATCTCTCCTGTTTTCGCGTCCACAACCCGGGCGTCACCGCCCGCGCCGCCGGCGACGAACAGCCGTTCCCACCGGTCGACCTTCAACCCGACCGAAGCCGTGCCGGGCCCTTGGCTGAACACCTCCCCGCGCCCGGTCCGCAGATCGACCCGGAAAAGATCACCGTCCGCCCGCGACCCGAAGTACGCGACGGGCGCGTGCCCGATGGCGATGCCCTCCGGCAGGAACCCGTTCGGCAGTGCGAACCCGTCGGGGAAGGGCTGCGCGCTCTCGGCGGCGGCGGGCACGGCGACGACGAGGGAGACCCCGAGCACCACCGCGGCCAGCACACCGGTTCTGCGTGACATGACCACTCCTTCGGTTGTCCGTGCGCGCGAGTCTGGCCCAGCGCGGGCGGCGGGGAGAACGGTCTACAGCAAACCGACAGGATCACCGCACCCGGACACGGGTCCGGCCCGCCTCGACGGATCGAGACGGGCCGGACCGGTGGGGACTCGCGTCAGGCGCCCTGAGCGGACCCGGACTCGGTGACCGAGTTGACCGACCAGTAGTCGGTGGTCACAGCGCCGACGGTCGCCAGCACGGCGAAGGCGAGGGACATCGCCGCGACGGTACGAGAGATCACGCCTTGAAACCTCTTTCGAACGGATGGTTGTCTCCGGACCCGATCGGGTGGAGGCGGCTGATCTTGCAGGGAAACAATGAAAAAGTCCACTCCACTGGGATTATCCAGCGATTATCGAGCGTGACCAGCGACGATCCGCCCGGAGTAGCCGGAACCCGACGACCCCACACGTTCGGCGGCTGGACCAGCGGCTCTGTGCTCGCCGAGTGACCGGCCGACGGGCCGACGAATGCTCATCTTCACTCCAACGCCAATGACTGCGCCGCCCGGGCGAGACCCACCGCCAGTAGATCACAGCTCTGGAATAAACGCTTACGGGTGATTTCCGCAATATTGCGTGCGGATCAGGTCGGTTGGTTTTCCCGACCGCAGTCCGCCGGGTCGCAGCCGGTGCGGGCGGTCGGGATGGGGTGGTCGCGGGTCAGCCCGTCCAGGCGGGTGGCCACCTCGGTGGCGCGCGGGTCGCCGGCGTCGGTGAAGATCTTCAGCGCCTGCTCCCAGCCCTCCTCGGCCGCCGCGTACGCGCCCGCGTCCTCCCGCAGGTCCGCCAGCAGCAGCAACGCCTCGGCCCGGCCCAGCGAGTTGCCCGCGCGCTCGGTGAGCTGCACGGCCTGGCGGGCGCACTGCGTCGCGGCGACCACGTCCCGCATGTCCCGCCTGATCGAGGCCAGCACCACGTAGGCGTGCGCGGCGGTCGCCCGGTCGCCGCTGCGCCGGTGCAGGTCCACCGACGCCCTGGCGTACCGGTCGGCCGTCGGCAGGTCGCCCCGCCGCCGGAACAGCTCGCCCAACCCGCACAGCGTGTCGGCTTGGCCGGAGACGTTGTTCGCCCGCAGCGCCAACGCCTTGCGGAAGCACACGGCCGAGTCGAGGCGGCGGTTCTCCGCCATCGCCACCACCCCGAGCCGGTGCCAGGTCGCGGCCTCGATCTCGACCAGGCTCGAACCGCCGCCGCGCACCATGGCCAGCACCTCCTCGTAGCGCTGGATGCCGCGTTCGACCAGGCCTTCCGCCACGTCCGCCTGCGCGAGGTTGTGGACGGAGGAGGCCATCGCCAACCGGCCGCCCGTGCGGCGCGCGATCAGGTGGCCGTGGTGGAAGTACTTGCGCGCTTCGAGGTAGGACGACTCTTTGAGCGCCATCAGCCCGAGATCGTTGTACGCCGCGCCTTCCGCGTCCAGATCGCCTTCGAGCTGGGCCGCGCCGATGGCGAGGGTGAGCGCGGACCTCGCCTCGTCGTAGAAGCCGCACCGGCGGAGCATGTCACCCAGCAGGTGCGCCAACCTGGTGACCTTGGTGTGCATGCCACGACGGGCGGCGAGGTCGAGCACGGACATGAGGTTTCCTCGCTCTCCGGCCACCCACGCCAGGGCTTCGGCGTCACCGCGGAACCGCAGCGGCAGCACGCCGTCGACCGGCGGCGGCACCTCGATCCCGGGGCGGTAGGGGAACGCGGTGGAGTCGGCTTCCTTTGCGGTGTGCAGGAAGAAGTCGACCAGGCGCTGTTCGGCGGCGGCCCGCTCGTCGGCGGGCACGTCGGCGTGCGCGCACTCCTCGGCGTAGTCGCGCAGCAGGTCGTGGAAGCGGTAGCGGCGCAGCGAGCCCGGTTGTTCGACCAGGTGCGTGGCGACCAGGAGGTCCAGGCAGTCCAGCGCCGCCGCGCGCCGCACGCCCAGGATCGCGGTCGCCGCGTCGACGCCGATGTCCGGGCCGGGGTGCAGGCCCAGCAGCCGGAACGTCCGCCGGTCGTCGTGCCGCAACGCCCGGTACGACCACGAGAAGACGGTCTTGAGGCTGATGTCCCCACCGTGGCCGCCGAGGTCGAGCAGCCGCCGTTCGTCGCGCAGCTGGTCGACGAACTCGGCGAGCGGCGCGCCGGGGCTGGCGGCGATGCGGTGCGCCACGATGTCGATCGCCAGCGGCAGGCCCCGGCACAACGCCACCAGGTCCTCCACGGCGCGCCGCTGGTGGGCGCCGCGGTCCCCGATGCGCGCGTCGAGCATCCGGACCGCGTCGGCGGCGTCCATCGAGGACACCGCGAACGCGCGGGAACCCAAGCCGGACAACCGGTTCCGGCTGGTGATCACCACGGTGCAGTCGCGCAGCACCGGCAGCAGCGGTTCGACCTGCGCGCGCTCGCGGACGTTGTCCAGCACCACCAGCACCCGCCGGTCGGCCAGCAGCGACTCCAGCCGCCGCGACCGCCGTTCCGCCGTGGTGAGGTGGTCGACGTCCGCGCCCAACGCCTCCAGGAAGCCGTCCACGACGGTGGCCGGTTCCAGGGCGGCGTCGGCGGAGAAGCCCTTGAGGTCGCGGTGCAGCACCCCGCCGGGGAACTGGTCGGCGACCCGGTGCGCCCAGTGCACCGCGAGCGCCGTCTTGCCGACCCCGGCCGCGCCGTCGAGCAGGACGACGCCGGGCCGCGGCGCGCGACGCCCGCACCCGGTCACCGCGTCGATCTTGGCCAGCAGGGCTTCCCGGCCGACGAAGTCCTCCACGTCGTGCGGCAGCCGGCGCGGCACGATCGTCCCGCCGCGGAGGCGACGCGGTTCGGCCGGCGCGGGTGCGGACAGCCCTTCGAAGAACGTCTTGAGCGTCGCGGCGGCGGCGTCCTCGAACTCGTCCTGGAGGCGCCGGCGCATCGCGAAGTAGTAAGCCGTCATCTCGGTGCGCAGGTGCAGGCCGTGCAACGCTTCCAGCCGACGCATGACCAGCGGCAGGTGCGCGGAGTCCGCGGGCGGCAGGCCGTCGGTGTGGGCCAGGACCGCGCGGTGGTCGCCGAGGGCGTGCAGGTTCTCGCACAGGGCGTTCTGCAGCGGCAGCCACAGGTTGTCGCGGGCGTTGCGCCGCCACGCCTCGGCGGGCTCGCCGGGCAGGTCGGCGAGCGGCTCGTCCAGCCAGTGGTCGATGGCCTCGCGCAGCAGCACCACGGCCGCGGCGGGGTCGCGCAGCGCCCGCGCGCGGTCGAGCAGCTCGGCGGCGGCGAAGTAGTCGATCGCCGAGTGCGGCACGACGATCCGGTACGCGCCCCGGCGCTGCTCCAGTTCGGCCACGCCGCTCATCGCCCGCAGCCCGTCCCGGATGCGCTTGGCGTAGTTGTAGAAGGTCTGCGCGACGTTCTTGGGCAGCCGGTCGTCGGTGGTCCACATCCAGTCCACGAGGCTCGTGGTGGTGAACCACTCCCCCGGCCGGGTCAGCAACGCGCCGAGCATCGCCCGGGTCTTGGGCGCGGCCCAGTCCCGGCGCAGGCCGGCGGCCGAGCGGATGCGGGTCTGCCCCAAGATCGTGAACTGACAGGTCACAGCGCCACCCCTCGCGCAAAGCCCGTCCAGTATTGTGCCGCACCCCCGCGAACACGGTGCGCCGTGTTTGAAACGTTATCGCTTGTCCACCTTCTGACAGATCCCTGACAGATCGTCGCGAATTGTTCCGCAAGAATGCGGAACCGCCCGTGCAGAAGGGGTCTGACCAGCGTAGACATGGCAATGCGAGACCGGTGACAGGACTTCGCGAAGTTCGTGCCGCACGTTTTCCCCATCGGCTCGAATCAAATGGGGAGGCACTCGTGACCGGTGACGTACGGACAAATGGACCCATCGGCTTGGACGCGGCTGCGCGGATCACGCGGACCGGGTGCGCGACGGTGCTCGTGGTGGTGCCGCACGTGGTCGCGGGCACGCGGCTGGCGGACCTGCTGCCGCTGCTGGAGACCGACCACCGCGTGCAGGTGCTGTTCACCGTGCACGGCGCGACGCACGGGACGGAGGAGTTCGTGCGCGGCCTCGGCGGGCACGTGCTGCCGTGGCACCAGGCGGTCGGCCACCGCTTCGACCTGGTGCTCGCGGCGAGCCACCGCGGCTTGGACGAACTGCACGGGCCCGTGCTGGCCCTGCCCCACGGCGCGGGCGCGCTCAAGTCGCGCTCGAAGCCGCGCCGGGGCGGCACGTTCCCCGTCCACGGCCTGAGCCGCGACCGCCTCGTGCGCGACGGCCGCGTCCTGGCCTCGGCGATCGTGCTGGCGCACCACGACGAACTCCGCGTGCTCGCCGAAGCGTGCCCGGAGGCCGTGCCCGCCGCCGTGGTCGCCGGCGACGTGTGCCTGGACCGCTTGCTGGCCAGCGTCCCGTACCGCGACCACTACCGGCGGGCGCTGGGGGTCGGGCCGGACGAGCGGCTGGTCACGGTCAGTTCGACCTGGACCAGGCACTCGACGTTCGGCGCCCACATCGGGCTGTACGGCGCGTTGCTGGACCGGGGCGAGCGGGTGGCGGCCGTGCTGCACCCGAACGTCTGGAGCGTCCACGGCTCCCGGCAGGTCCGCGCGTGGCTGCCGCGCGAGGTCTTGGTGGTGCCACCGGACGAGGGCTGGCGCGCCGCCGTGGTGGCGGCGGACGCGGTGGTCGGCGACTTCGGCTCGACCACCCAGTACGCCGCGGCGGCGGGTCGGCCGGTGTCGGTCGTGCCGATCCCGGACGGCCTGCTCCGGCCGGGCGGCTTGGCCGACCTGGTGTACCGGGTCGCGCCCGTGGTGGACCCGGACCGCCCGCGCGTGGAGGACGCCGTCGTGGTGCCGGGGCTGGCCGACGCGATCAGCTCGTGCGTCGGCGGCGCGGGCGCGGCGACCCGCCGGGCGGTGTACCGGTTGCTGGGCTTGGCGGAGCCGGCGCGGGCGGTGCCCGTGTCGCCGGTGGGGGTGCCCCGTGTGGTGGGGTGAGTGGGAACCGGTGGCGGTCGGGGTGTGGCGGGCGGTCGGCGGTCGGTGGGACGGGTTCCTGGTGGCGGACGGGGCGGTCGCGGCCACCCGGTGGGTCGCGGTGGCCGACCTGGTGGTCTAGCCCGGCGGCTGGTCGCCGAGACGGGCGCGGAGGCGGTCGGGCACCGGTTGCCCGGCCCGCGCGTACGCCGCCGCCGCCGCGCGGAGGTGGCTCTCCGCCGCGCGCGGGTCGTCGCGGCGCTCCGCCACGTCGGCCAGGGGCAGCAGCACACCGGCGAGGTAGGTCGGGGAACCGGTCTCCGCCAGGACGGGGTGCGCCGCTTCCAGCAGCCGCGCCGCCTCGTCCACCCGGCCCAGCGCCAGCAGCGGGCGGGCCATGAGGCTGCGGAGGCGGGCGACCTCGACGGTCTGGTCCAGCTCGACCAGGATCGCCTCGGCCTCGGCGAACTCGGCGATCGCCTCGTCCGGGCGGCCCAGGTCGGCGAGGGCCTCGCCGATCCGGCGGTGCGCCAGGCCCACGCTCCTGGACCGGCCCAGCTCGGTCGCGACCGCCAACGACCGCCGGTAGTGCCCGAGGGCGCCCTCGACGTCGCCGCGGGCGCGGGCGATCCGGCCCAGTTGCCGCAGGGCCGTGGCGACCGACGCCAGGTCGCCGGCGGCCTGGCCCAGGTCCAGGGCGCGGGCCACCTCGCGCGAGGCGTCCTCCGCGCGCCCCTGCTCCACGTAGCCGATCGCCAGTTGCAGGCGCAGCCTGGACTCGGCCACGGCGTGACCCGCCCGGTGGGCCGCCTCCGCGCCGATCTCGTGCGTGGCCACCCAGTCGGTCAGGTGCCGTCGGTGCAGGAACAGGCCCCACTGGGCCTCCGCCAACTGCCACGCGAGGTCGGGTCGGCCGCGGTCGGCGGCCTCCCGGGTGGCGGTCACCAGGTTGCCGCGTTCGGCCTCCAGCCAGGCCAGGGCCTCGCCGACGCCGGCGAACGCGGGCGGCACCACGGCGTAGCGGGGGCCGACCCGGGGGCGGTCGGGGATCACGACGCGGTCGGCCGCCACCGCGCCGTCCAGGTACCACTCCACGACCCGGCGGGCGGCGTCGTCGCGTTCGGCTCGCGAGTGCCACTCGGCGTGCTGCCGGGCGTGCGCGCGCAGCAGGTCGTGGTAGCCGTACCGCTCGTCACCGACCTCGCTGAGCAGGTTCTTCTCCACCAGGTCGGCCAGCACCGGCGCGATGTCGGGCGGTGGTTCACCGGCGGCGGCCGACGCGGCCCCGATGCCGAAGGTGGTGCCCGGGTTGACCGCGCACAGCCGGTAGACGCGGGCGTGGCGCGGCGGCAGCTCCACGTAGGACAGGTCGAACACCGCCTCCACCGACACCTCGCCGGCCAGTTCCAGCGAGGCCAGGCGTTCGGTGCGCAGGGTGCCGACCTCGCCGGACAGGGTGCGGCGCGGGTGGGTCGACAGGCGGGCGCCCACGACGGAGAGGGCTATCGGCAGGCCGCCGCACAGGTGGGCCAGTTCGCGGGCCGCGTCGGGTTCGGAGGTGACGCGGGGGCCAAGGGCGCGTTCCAGCAGTTCCAGGGACGCCGCCTCGTCCAACGACTCCACGTCCACGAAGCGCGCGCCGTCCACGGCCAGGCCGCTCAGCCGCCAGCGGCTGGTGACCAGGACCGCGCTGTGCGGCGAGGTGGGGAACAGCGGGCGGACCTGGGCGGCGGAGACCGCGTCGTCGAGCAGGACCGCCAGCCTGCGGTCCGCGGTCAGGGTGCGGAACATGGCCTGTTTCCGGGGCAGGTCGGCCGGGATGTCGCCGGCCGGGGTGCCCAGGGCCTGGAGGAACCATTCGAGGACCTCCGACGGGGTGGCCGGGCCCGCCGGGGCGTGGGCGCCCAGTTCGACGTAGAGCTGGCCGTCGGGGAAGCGGGTCCGCGCGTTGTGCAGCCAGCGCAGGGCCAGCGACGTCTTGCCCACGCCGCCCGGACCGCTCACCACCGCCACCAGTGCCTCCTCGGCGGCGAACCAGCGGTCGAGGTCGGCCAGCTCCCGGCGGCGGCCGGCGAACAGCCGCGGCGCGGGTGGCAGTTGGCGGGGGATGGCCGGGGCGGGCTCGTGGTGGTGGACGTGGACCTCGTCGATGCGGCCGGCTTGGACGACCGGGCCGTGGGTGGTGCCGGACATGACGTTCTCTGCGCCGTGGTCCACGACCCCGAGTGTCCAAGTCAGGGGTGGGCTTCAGATAACGAAGCGGTAACGGCCAGGTCGCGGACCGGGATCGGCACGTATGCCCCGGTGTCCACCGCCCACCGGCGGTCGGGGTTCGAAGCGAATGCGCGTACCTACGACGAGGTGACAAATCCATGACGCGAAACCAGGGGCGGCACCGCTTCTCGCGGCGCACCAAGCTCACAGCCGGCGCCGCCGGGTTGGCGCTGACGATCGGCCTGGCGGTCGCGATCTCCACCACCGGAGACCAGGGCACCGCCCAGGCGGACGGGGCCGACAAGTCCCTGTTCGTCGACATCACCAAGCAGGCGCGCAACGTCAAGGCGCCCAGGCCGGAAGGCGACGCCACCAACGGCACGTTCACCGTCGACTGCGGGCGCAACGAGAACGGGCACTTCAACCCGGACAACTTCATCGCGCAGCCCGGCGTCCGCAACGGCGCCCAGCACCTGCACGACTACGTCGGGAACGTGTCCACCGACGCCGACTCGACCAACGAGAGCCTCCAGGAGGCCGACACCACCTGCAAGAACGGCGACAAGTCCACCTACTTCTGGCCCGTGGTCCGCATCGACAAGGACAACGAGGAGGAGGAACCCGGCCGGCCCGACAACGCCGAGGTCGAGTGCCCCGACGTCAAGCGCAAGCTGCGCAACGTCCCCCAGCAGGCCCGCGCCGAGGTCGACCGCAACCTCGGGCAGCTCAAGGGCCAGATCGCCGAGGCCAACGACAAGCTCAAGAAGGCCGCCAACGTCAACGACCCGGACTTCGTCAACAACACGGTGTTGAAACCGTTGCGCGACAAGCGTTCCGCCACCATCGGCCGGATCGTGGAAGCCATCGACCGGGTCGCGCAACGGCCTCGCGGCCTGCAACGCCTCGCCCCCTGCACGGTCAAGGACGGCGACGCCAAGGACGCCAAGGTGGCCGAGGCGCAGAAGGAAGCCGAGGCCGACGCGCCGGAGAAGGGTGACGGCAAGAGCCAGAGCGACGAGAACGAACTGCCCGGCAACGAGGGCCAGATCCAGCGCCCCGAGGTGGTGGACCTGACCTTCCGCGGCAGCCCCACCGGCGAGGTCGTCGCCATGCCGCAGTTCCTGCGCATCCTCTACGGCGACGCCAAGGTCTCCACCAACGGCCCGAAGAACGCCCGGAAGTCCTGGACCTGCACCGGTTTCGAGGACAAGGTGCTGATGGACAAGTACCCGATCTGCCCGCAGGGCAGCAAGGTCAAGCGCGTCCACGACTTCCCGAGCTGTTGGGACGGCAAGAACACCGACAGCGCCAACCACCGCGACCACATCGTCTACCCGAACGAGAACGGCAAGTGCCCCAGGGGTTTTCGCGCCGTGCCGCAGCTGCGCATCAGCCTCACCTACAACATCCCCCGCGACGTGCAGCGAAACGGCCAGTACGCCGTCGACGCGTTCCCCGAGGAGGAGCACAACCCGCTGTCCGACCACGACGACTTCGCCAACGTCATGGGCGAGGAGATCATGAACCGCGTGGTGGACTGCATCAACACCGGCAAGAAGTGCAGGGAGTGACGATGATCCGGGCACACCACCGGACCGGCGTGGACGAGGTGCGCGGCACCGAGGACGTCCGCCGCCTGCTCGACCTGCTCTCCGTCGCCGAGGACGCGACGCTCGTGCACCGCGACACCCCGGACAACCGGGTGTGGGTGGGCGTGCGCGGCGACCGCGGGGCGATGCTGTTCACCGACGTGGGCACCGGGTCGTGGGCCAGCCTCGGCGAGGGCCCGCGGCGGCGCCCCCGCTACGCCGGGGTCCGGTTCCCCACCCACTGCGAGATCCCCGTGGCGGACCTGGCGAAGGCGATCGAGGAGTTCCTGGCCACCGGCGAGCGCCCGACCCGGGTCCCCTGGCAGCAGGTCCGGTAGCGAACGGCCGCGACCGGCGAGTCGCGGTGTCCGATCGCGCCGCCTCCGGCGCCGCGGCGAGGCCGCCCGGTAGTCGGCCCGTCGCGGGCCATCCCCTGACGCGCGGCGGCGGCGCCTCAGGGGATGGCCAACCCCTCCTGGCGCAGGGCTTCCTCGACGCGAAGCCGCTCGATGTCCCGGTCGACCCCCTCCGGCAGGTCGTCGAGCCTGTGCGGCACCCCGACCGCCGCACAGGCCTGTGCCAACAGGACGTCGTACGCCTGCCGTGCCCCTGCGCGGCGGGCGTACGACGTGCCCGGCCGGATGAGCGCCAGCACCCGGTGCACCCGACGCAGGTCGGCGGCCAACTGTTCGATCGGAAGTCCCTGCGGTGTCAACGGTTCCCGCCGCAGACGCCGGAGCAGACGGGGGATGTGGAGCACAGCCCAGCACAGCGCGGACGGCGCGAGCGCGACGCCCGCGAACAGCAGGGCGTTGCCCCACGGCGCGGAGGCCATGGCTCAAGTATCAGCCCGCGTGCAGGGCGAGGTACAGGTCCACGCGAGACGTGAAATCAGAGAGGTCCACGCCCAGCAACTCCTCCACCCGGCCGACCCGGTAGCGCAGGGTGTTCACGTGGACGTGCAGCCGCGCCGACGCCGTGGTCCACGACCCCGAGCAGTCCAGGAACACCCGCAGCGTCCCCACCAGGTCCGACCCGTGCTCGGCGTCGTAGTCCAGCACCGGCCCCAGCACCCGCCGCCGCAACGACCCGCGCAGCTCCTCGGGCACGCCGGCCAGCAGCAACTGGTGCAGCGCGATCTCCTCGCCCGCCACGACGCAGGTCCGGCCCGGCCGCCGCTCCCCCAGCCGCCGCGCGTGCGACGCCTCCTCGGCCGCGCCCCGCAGCCCGGCCGCGCCGACCGCCGACGAGATCCCGACCAGGACCCGCACCGACCCCAGCCCCGGCTCGACGGTCCGCAACGCCTGCCGGACGGCCTCCGCCCAGCCGGGCCCGGACGGCGCGATCGCGTACACCTCGTCGCCGTGCACGGACACCAGCGCGTGCGGCGCGATGGGCGCGAGCACCTCCTCCAGCAACGCCGCCGCCTGCTCGACCCGGCCGTCCGTGCACGACGCGACGACCACGCGGAACTCCGCCGCGTCCCACCCGACGGCGGCCAGCCGGGGACCCAGGTCGCCGGACCCGGCCAGCACCTCGCGCAGCAGCGGCCCGGCGGCCCGGTTCTCGATGCGCCGCTCCTGCACCACCCGCGTCCGCTCGACGCCGACCAGGCTGGCCAGCTCCGCCGCGACCTCGTCGTGCGCCCGGTCCCCCTCGACCACCACGATCCACGTGGCCACCCGCGACCCGCCGCGCTCGGAGACCGGCAGCAGCGTCGTCCGCCGCACCACCCGGGGCAGCCGGTCGGCCAGCAGGAACTCGCGCACGAACACGCCCGCGTCGGCCAGTTCCGGGCCGGCCACCACGTGCCCGGTGGTGGACAGCACCCGCACCGGCGCGTCCAGTTCCGCCGCGCCCGCCGCCACCAGCTCGCCCAGCCCGCCGCCGTCGGCGACCACGGTCAGCAGCCGCCGGTGCCGGCCCAGTTGCGCGCCCGCGTCGCCGACGCGTTCGGCGGCCAGTTCCAGCACGACCCGTTCGGTGATGGTCGCGAACGACAGGTCGATCGGAACCTCCAACAACGGCACCCCGTGCCGCCGGCAGGCCTCGACGAGCGCCGCCGGCAATTCCCGGGCCTCCGGGTCGCTGGCCGCCAACGCGGCGACGCCGGCGTGCGCCAGAGACGCGACGAAGGTCTCGCAATCGGCCGCCGAACGGTGCCAGAGCAGCCCCGACAACACCAGCTCGCCACCGGAGAGGTACCGCGCCGGGTCGGGCAGTTCCGTGCCGTAGAGCCTGGTCACGGGCCGGTCGAGGAACTCTTCGCCGTGGACGAGGCGCAGTCGGAGCTCCGGCATCCGCAGCAAGCTGCGCACGCGCAACACGATCGCCTCCCTCACGTCATGCGAGCGCCTTACCTTCGTCCGATCGTGTTTGTAGGAAAGCACAAAACCACTCGTCGTAGGAGCCTGGGATTCATGCGCCGTGGCCGTAGCTGAACGGCCGGCCCGGTCTGTGTACTGGCTCACACACCGATGGGAGGGCGAGTGACGATCAGCACCCACGTGCTCGACGCACAGCGCGGCAGGCCGGCGGTCGGCCTGGCGGTGCGCCTGGAGCACGACGGCGAGACGGTGGCGGAAGCCCGCACCGGCGAGGACGGTCGGATCACCGGCTGGCCCAGCGAGCGGGCGGGGGTCTACCGGCTGGTGTTCGACACCGGCGACGTGGCCCCGTTCTTCCCCGAGGTGGTGCTGACCTTCCGGGTCACCGAGCCCGGCGAGCACCACCACGTGCCCCTGCTGTTGTCCCCGTTCGCGTACTCCACCTACCGAGGCAGCTGATGGACTTCCTTCGACCCGACACCCTCGCCGAGGCCCTGGCGCTCAAGGCCGAGCGCCCCGACGCCGTGCCGATCGCGGGCGGCACGGACGTGATGGTGGAGCTGAACTTCGACCACCGCCGCCCGGCGGCCCTGCTGGACCTGACCCGCGTGCCGGAGCTGAAGGAGCACTCGTCCGAGGGCGGCGTGGTGCGGATCGGGTCCGGCGTGCCGTACGTGCGGATCATCGAGGAGTTGGGCGGCGCGCTGCCCGCGCTGGCGATGGCCTCGCGCACGGTCGGCTCGCCGCAGATCCGCAACCGCGGCACGGTCGGCGGCAACCTGGGCGCGGCGTCCCCGGCGGGCGACACCCACCCGGTGCTGCTGGCGGCGGGCGCGACCGTCGAGGCGGCGTCGGCGCGCGGGGTGCGGTTCATCCCGGCCACCGAGTTCTACCTGGGCGTGAAGCGCAACGCGCTGGAGCCCGACGAGCTGATCACCGCCGTCCACGTGCCCGCCACCCGGGCGCCCCAGCAGTTCTCCAAGGTCGGCACCCGCAACGCCATGGTGATCGCCGTGTGCTCGTTCGCCGTGGCGCTGCACCCCGGCCAGAACCGGGTGGGCGCGGCCGTGGGCAGTGCCGCGCCGACCCCGCGCCGGGCCACCGAGGCGGAGGAGTTCCTGTCCGGGGAGCTGACCGCGACCGGCCAGTGGGAGTCGCCGAAACCGCTGCTGGACTCGGTGAAGCGCCGGTTCGGCGAACTCGTCGCGCGGGCGGCGAGCCCCATCGACGACGTGCGCGGTTCGGCCGCGTACCGCAAGCACGCACTGTCCGTGCTGGCCCGCCGGACGCTGGGCTGGGCGTGGCAGGACTACACCGGGAAGGCGGCCTAGGCGATGCGCGTGAACGTGACGGTCAACGGCGAGCAGCGGCAGGCCGACGACGTCTGGGAGGGCGAGAGCCTGCTGTACGTGCTGCGCGAGCGGCTGGGCCTGCCCGGCTCCAAGAACGCCTGCGAGCAGGGCGAATGCGGCTCGTGCACGGTGTACCTGGACGGCGTGCCGGTGTGCTCGTGCCTGGTCGCCGCCGGTCAGGCGCAGGACCGCGAGGTGCGCACGGTCGAGGGGCTGGCCGAGGGCGACTCGCTGGACCCGGTGCAGGAGGCGTTCGTGGAGGCGGGCGCGGTGCAGTGCGGGTTCTGCACGCCCGGTCTCGTGGTCGCCGCGCACGACCTGGTCGACCGGGTGCCCGAGCCGTCCGACCCGGAGATCCGCGAGGCGCTGGCCGGGAACCTGTGCCGCTGCACCGGCTACGAGAAGATCCTCGACGCGGTCAGGCTCGCCGCCCGCAAGAAGAGCGCGCGATGACCCCGACCATCCTCGACGGCGTGGCGGTGTCCACGATGGACCCCGCCGGCACCGAGCACGCCTTCGGGCACGTGGTGTTCGAGGACGGCCGCATCACCGCCGTCGGCCCCGGCCAGGCCCCGAAGCCGACCGGCCCGCACACGTGGGTGGACGGCAGCGGGTGCCTGGTGACGCCGGGCCTGGTCAACACCCACCACCACCTCTACCAGTGGGCCACCCGGGGCTACGCGCAGGACGCGACCCTGTTCGAGTGGCTGACCACCCTGTACCCGGTGTGGCGCGGGCTGGACGCGGAGATCACGCACGCGGCGGCGTCGGCGGGCCTGGCCAAGCTGGCGCTGACCGGCTGCACGACCGCCGCCGACCACCACTACGTGTTCCCCCGCGAGGGCGGCGACCAGTTCGAGGCCCTCGTCACCGCGGGCCGGCGCGTGGGCATCCGCCTGCACGCCGTCCGCGGCTCGATGGACCGTGGGCAGTCGCACGGTGGGCTCCCGCCGGACAACCTGGTCGAGGAGACCGAAGCGGCGCTGACCGCGACCGAGAAGGCGATCGACGACCACCACGACCCGTCCCCGGACGCCCTGGTCAAGGTGGCCGTCGGCCCGTGCTCGCCGTTCTCGGTGAGCCGGGAGCTGATGACCGGCGCGGCCGAGTTGGCCCGGCGCAGGGGCGTCCGCCTGCACACCCACCTGGCCGAGACGCTCGACGAGGAGGAGCAGTGCCGGGCCGAGTTCGGCTGCTCCCCCACGGAGTACGCCGAGCGGGTCGGCTGGCTGGGCGACGACGTGTGGCTCGCCCACACCGTGCACCTCGCGCCGGACGCGGTGCAGAAGCTCGGCGCCACGAGCACCGGTTCCGCCCACTGCCCCACCTCCAACGGCCGCCTGGGCACGGGCATCGCCCCGGTCCGCGACCTGCTCGACGCGGGCGCGCCGGTAGGCCTGGGCGTGGACGGGGCGGCGTCCAACGAGTCCTGCGGAATGGTCGAGGAGCTGCACCAGGCCGTGTTGCAGGCCCGGCAGCGCGGCGGGCCGAAGGCGTTGGACGTCCGGGAAGCGCTGTGGCTGGGCACCATGGGCGGCGCGAAGTGCCTGGGCCGCGCCGACGAGATCGGGTCGATCGAGCCGGGCAAGCTCGCCGACCTCGCCGTGTGGCGGCTGGACGGCCTGGACCACGCGGGCATCGAGGACCCGGTGGCCGCGCTCGTCCTGGGCCCGCTGCCGAGGCTCAAGCTGCTGCTGGTGGGCGGCCGGGTGGTCGTGGACGACGGCGAGCTGCGCACCGCATCCGAATCCGACCTCGCACGCGACCTGCGTGCCGCGAGCGCACGACTGAAGGTGACCCGATGAGCCTCACGCCCGCTGAACTGACGTCCTCGGTGTCCGGTGGCATCGGCTCCAGCCCGCAGCGCCCGGACGGCACGCTCAAGGTGCGCGGCGAGTACGCCTACGCCTCGGACCTGTGGCACGAGGACATGATCTGGGGCGCGACCCTGCGCAGCCCCCACCCGCACGCGCGGATCGTCTCGATCGACCTGACCGAGGCGCTGAAGGTGCCCGGCGTGTACGCGGTGCTCACGCACCAGGACGTACCCGGGCAGAACCTGTACGGCTTGGAGCACAAGGACCAGCCGGTGCTGGCCGTGGACGTCGTGCGCTACCAGGGTGAACCGGTGGCGCTGGTCGGCGCGGACCACCCCGAGACGGCGTTGCGCGCCATGAAGCGCATCAAGGTCGAGTACGAGGTGCTGACGCCGGTCGTGGACATGGAGACCGCGATCGACGACACCCCGTTGCACTCCGGCGGCAACCTGGTGCGGCACGTGCCGATCCGGCGCGGCGACCCCGAGGTGCCGGCCGACGTCGTGGTGACCGGCCGGTACGAGGTCGGGATGCAGGACCAGGCGTTCCTGGGGCCGGAGTCGGGTCTGGCGGTGCCCGCCGAGGACGGCGGCGTGGACCTCTACGTCGCGACCCAGTGGCTGCACGTGGACCAGAAGCAGGTCGCGTCCGCGCTGGGGATGCCGTTGGAGAAGGTGCGGCTGACGCTGTCCGGCGTCGGCGGCGCGTTCGGCGGGCGCGAGGACCTGTCCATGCAGGTGCACGCCTGCCTGCTGGCGCTGCACACCGGCAAGCCGACCAAGATGGTCTACAACCGCGAGGAGTCGTTCTACGGGCACGTGCACCGCCACCCGGCGGTCCTGTACTACGAGCACGGCGCGGACCGCGCGGGCAAGCTGGTGTACGTCAAGGCCAAGATCTACCTCGACGGCGGCGCGTACGCGTCCAGCACGCCGGCGGTCGTCGCGAACGCCGCCACGCTGGGCATCGGGCCGTACGAGGTGGACAACCTGTCCATCGACGCTTGGGGCGTCTACACCAACAACCCGCCGTGCGGCGCGATGCGCGGGTTCGGCGCGGTGCAGGCGGGGTTCGCCTACGAGTCCCAGATGGACAAGTTGGCCGAGGCGCTGGGCATGGACCCGGTGGACGTGCGGATCGTCAACGCGATGACCGAGGGTTCGGTCATGCCGACCGGCCAGGTGGTCGACTCGGCCGCGCCGGTGGCGCAGTTGTTGAAGCTGGTCAAGGACAAGCCGCTGCCGCCGCCGTCGGACCGCGACCTGCGCAACCTGCCCGGCGGTGTCTCGAACACCACGCACGGGGAGGGCGTGGTGCGAGGTGTCGGCTACGCCGTGGGGATCAAGAACATCTGCTTCTCCGAGGGCTACGACGACTACTCCACCGCCCGCGTGCGGTTGCAGGTCATCAACGGCGAACCGGCCGCGCTGGCGCACACCGCCGCGTGCGAGGTCGGGCAGGGCCTGGTGACGATCATGCAGCAGATCGTGCGCACGGAGCTGGGCGTCGAGCGGGTGACGATCCTGCCGATGGACACCAGCATCGGCAACGGCGGCTCCACGTCCGCGTCCCGCCAGACGTACGTGACCGGCGGCGCGGTCCGCGCGGCCTGCCTGGCGGTGAAGGACAAGCTGGCCAGGCTCGCCGCCGGCCGGATGGGCTTGGACCTGGTGGAGCTGCTGGGCGACGAGGTGATCGACGAGACCGTGGAGTGGCGGCACCGCGCGACCGAGCCGCTGGACCCGGTGACCGGGCAGGGCAACGCGCACGTCCAGTACGGGTTCGCCGCGCACCGGGCGGTGGTGGACGTGGACGTGGAGTTGGGCCTGGTGAAGGTGGTCGAGCTGGACTGCGCGCAGGACGTCGGCAAGGCGCTCAACCCGCAGGCCGTGCTGGGCCAGATCCAGGGCGGCTCGGCGCAGGGCCTGGGCCTGGCGGTGATGGAGGAGATCCAGACCGCCGGCGGCAAGGTGCGCAACCCGTCCTTCACCGACTACCTGATCCCGACCGTGCTGGACATGCCGCCGATGAGCATCGACGTGCTCGAACTGGCCGACCCGAACGCGCCCTACGGGGTTCGCGGGGTGGGCGAGCCGCCGACGATCTCCTCGACTCCCGCCATCGTGGCGGCCATCCGCAACGCGACCGGCTTGGCCTTGACCCGCGTTCCCGTGCGCCCAGAGCACATCACTGGAACCTGATCTTTTGGAGCTTCGCACAATGACAACGTCCGTTTCGCCCGACCACGCCTGGCTGCGGGAGTCGATCGAGCTGGCCACCCGCAACGTCGCCGCCGGCGGTGGGCCGTTCGGCGCGGTGATCATCCGGGACGGCGAGGTGATCGCCACCGGCACCAACCAGGTCACCCCGACGCTGGACCCGACCGCGCACGCCGAGGTGGTGGCGATCCGCGCCGCCTGCCGGGCCATCGGCGACTTCCGGCTCACCGGCTGCGTGCTGGTGTCCTCCTGCGAGCCGTGCCCGCTGTGCCTGTCCGCCGCGCTGTGGGCGCGGGTGGACCGGGTCGTCTACGCCGCCGACCGGCACGACGCCGCCGCGGCCGGCTTCGACGACCGCGAGTTCTACGAGCTGTTCGGCAAGCCCCGCGAGCTGTGGAGCCTGCCGGTGCACCAGATCTCCACGGGCGAGGACAACGCGCCGTTCACGGCCTGGCTGTCCCGGACCGACCGCGTCGACTACTGACGCATCACCCGGAGCGGCCACGAGCCGCGTGCTGACCGGAGCACAACCACCTCAAACGCGTTCGGAGGGGCGAGCCTGCCGGCATCGCACGGCGGTGCCGCGTCGGCCTGCCGCGGCGCTTTTTCCGACGATCACGCTTTTCGATCGGCGGAAAAAGGGTCGCGGCAGGCCGACCCGCAGGCGGCATCGCCGCGCCGCGACGGAGTCGCGGCCATCCAACACCGACGCGCCCACCGGCATGGGAAGGAAGCGTCATGACCCAGCTCAGGGATGACGTACCCACGCAGTCCACACAACTCGACCGGTTCTTCCGCATAACCGAGCGCGGCAGCACCATAGGTCGCGAAGTGCGCGGCGGTATCACCACGTTCGTGGCGATGTCGTACATCGTATTGCTCAACCCGCTCATCCTGGGCGCGTCGGCCGACATCACCGGCGCGCGCCTGACCACCGAGCAGCTCACCACCGCGACCGCCATGGCCGCGGGCGTGATGACCATCCTGATGGGCGTGGTCGGCAACGCGCCGCTGGCCCTGGCCGCCGGCCTCGGCGTGAACGGGGTCGTGGCGTTCCAGATGGCGCCGACGATGACGTGGGCCCAGGCGTTCGGCCTGGTCGTGCTCGAAGGCCTGTGCATCGTGGTGATGGCCGCCTCCGGGGTGCGGGAGAAGATCATCAACGCCATCCCCGGCCCGCTCAAGACCGCCATCACCGTCGGCATCGGCCTCTACATCGCCCTGGTCGGCCTGGTCAGCGCCGGGTTCGTCACCCGCACGCCGGACGCGGTCGGCTCGTCGGTCCCCGTCCGGATGGGGCTCGACGGTCACCTGTCCGGGTGGCCGATCGCGATCTTCTGCCTCGGCCTGCTGCTGATGATCGTGCTGATGGCCCGGGGCGTGCCGGGGGCGGTGCTGATCAGCATCGCGGCGGCGACCGTGCTGGCGATCGTGGTCAACGCGGTGTTCGACGTGCGGGGGTGGGGGCTGGTGACGCCGAACGTGCCGGACAGCGTCGTCGCCGCGCCGGACTTCGGGTTGTTCGGGCGGGTGGACCTGTTCGGCGGGTTCGTCTCGGCGGGCGTGATCACGGCGACGGTGTTCCTGTTCACGCTGGTCCTGTCCGGGTTCTTCGACGCGATGGGCACCATCACGTCGGTGTCGGACGAGGCCGGGCTGACCAAGGACGGCAAGGTCCAGGGCATGGGCCGCATCCTGCTGGTCGACGGCGCGGGCGCGGTGGCCGGCGGCGTGACCGGGTCGTCGCCGAACACGGTGTTCCTGGAGTCGGCGGCGGGTGTCGGCGAGGGGGCGCGCACGGGGCTGGCCAGCGTGGTGACCGGCGTGATGCTGGCCGCGACCCTGCTGTTCACGCCGCTGGCGGCGGTGGTGCCGGCGCAGGCCGCCGCACCGGCGCTGGTGGTGATCGGCGGGCTGATGATGGCCCAGTGCCGACGCATCCCCTGGCAGGACACCGATTACACGATCCCGGTGTTCCTGACCGTGGCGGTGATCCCGTTCACCTACTCGATCACCAACGGCATCGGCGCGGGCCTGGTGTCGTACGTGGTGATCAAGATCTGCAAGGGCCGGTGGCGGTCCGTCGGCTGGCTGATGACCGTGATCGCGGCGCTGTTCGTCCTGTACTTCGGGGTCGAGGGCGTGACCGCGGTGCTGCACTAGAGGAGGACCCGGGGTGCGCGAGCTGGCTTCGCTCGTCTCGGACTGGGACGGGCCGTACGCGGTGGCGTCGGTGGTGGCCGTGCGGGGCAGCGCGCCCCTCGAGGTCGGCGCGGCGCTGGCGGTCCACCCGGACGGGCGGGTCGTGGGCAGCGTGTCCGGCGGGTGCGTGGAGGGCGCGGTGTACGAGCTGGCGCTGTCCGTGCTGGCGACCGGCACGCCGCGGCTCGCGCGCTTCGGGTACTCGGCGGAGGACGCGTTCGCCGTCGGGTTGACCTGCGGCGGCGAGCTGGAGGTGTTCGTCCAGGTCGTGACGCCGGAGATCCGGTCGGCGCTGCGGGCTTGTGTCGAGGGCCGTCCGGTGGTGCTCACGCGGTCGTTGGAGACCGGTGACGGCGAGGTGTCCTTCCCGTCGTGCGCGGTGAGCGGTTCGTCTGTTGTGGACGGTCGGCTGGTCGAGTCGTGGGGCACCGCACCGAGGTTGCTCGTGTTCGGCGCCATCGACTACGCGGCGGCCGTTGCCCAGCAAGGGAAGTTCCTCGGTTACCACGTCACGGTGTGCGACGCGCGGCCGGTTTTCGCGACACCGGAACGGTTCCCGGCCGCCGACGAGGTGGTGGTGGACTGGCCGCACCGCTACCTCGCCTCGACCCCGGTGGACGCCTCGACAGCGGTGTGCGTCCTGACCCACGACCCGAAGTTCGACGTGCCGCTGCTCAAGGCAGCACTGCGCCTGCCGGTGGGCTTCGTCGGCGCGCTGGGCTCGCGGCGCACCCACCTGGACCGGCTCGCCCGGCTGCGCGCCGAGGGCGTGACCGAGGCCGAGCTGGCCCGCCTGCGCTCCCCCATCGGCCTGGACCTGGGCGCGCGGACGCCCGAGGAGACGGCCGTGTCCATCGCCGCCGAGATCATCGCCGTGCGGCGCGGCGGCGGTGGCCTGCCCCTGACCGGCACCGACACCCCGATCCACAAGGAGGACCCGAATGGCGCTGATCTTCCTCAACGGCGGCGGGATGCGTGGCGGCCCGCTGCACCACCAGCTCCAGGGCACGCCCCTGCTGCGTGTCGCGCGTAGTGCGCCCAAGTACCGGTACTTCTCCGTGGGCGACCGGTTCCCGGCGATGCACGCCTCCGGCACCGGGAGCGTCGTCGGCGAGCTGTACGACCTGCCGCTGACCGTGCTGCGCGACCACCTGCTGCCCGCCGAACCGCCCGAGCTGGAGATCGGCGTGGTCGAACTGGCCGACGGCAGCGCCGCGCTGGCGACCGTGCTGCGCGACGCGTGCCTGGGCAGCGCCGAGCTGACCGACATCACAGCCGTCGGCGACTGGCGGGCCTACCTGGGCTCCCGGCGCCGACCACCCGTTTCCTAGAGTCCCGCCCATGAGATTCGGGGGGATCGTCCTCGCACTGTTGTCGCTGGTCGGCTGCTCGTCGAGACCGGCCGCCGCGCCGCCGGCGAGCAGCACCGCGACCACCACCACGACCACGTCCACCACGCCGACCGCGCCGGACCCGGAAACCATCGAGCCGCGCATCAAGGCCGCCCAGCTGACCGCCGACCTGCTCCGCCCGCTGGGGTACGTCGCCGACTCGCGCGGCGAGGGGCAGCACTGGTACCGGGTCGTGTCGTGCCCGGAACAGCTGGAGACCGACGGCTGGCAGTCCGCGACCAAGACCGCGAGCCACTGGGTGGACCCGCGCGGACGCACGTCGATGATCCAGTACACCGTCTCGTACGGGAAGATCTCGGCGGCGGCGGAGACCGTGCGGCTGGCCCGCCAGTCGCTGGAGTGCGGTGCGGTCACGATCGCCGACGACGAGTACACGTCGGTGGACGAGCTGGAGGTCCCGCCGCTGGGCGCGGACGCCCAGTTCGCGGTGTGCTACCACGCGGCCACCCACGAGCGGTGCGAGCTGCTGCTGAGCAAGGCGGACCTGCTGACCGTGCTCACGATCTTCACCCCGCAGCGCGCCCGCGCGTCCCAGGACCTCGAAGCCGCCGGTCGAGCCGTCCTCCCGCTGCTGACCTGACGTCCCCGACCCGCTGTCCCCGCCCCGACAGCGGGCCCTCAGCCGAGCACGGCGAGCGCGGCGCGGCACTCACGCCGCAACTCCTCGTCGGCCCGCACCCCGTCGCTGCTCCACACCCCGCCCGTCGAGGAGCCCAGCCGCTCCGGCCGGGCCACCTCGTCGCGCAGGAGCGGTGCCAGCGAGGCCGCCGCCGGCCCCATCCGCGCCACCGCACGGGCGATCCCGGCGCGGGTGTGCCGGTTCTCCTCCCACACCTCCCGCAGGACCGGCAGCGCGCCGGCCACGTCCCCGGTCGCCCGCCACAACGCCACCGCGGCCCCGAGCCGGACCCAGCCGCGGTCGTGGTCCAGCAGCGGGCGCAGCGCGGGCGCGGTCTCCGGCCGGCCGATCTCCGCCAGCGCTTCCAGCGCTCTCGTGTCCTCGACGTGCCGCAGGAGCACCGGCAGCACCCGGTCGGCGGCGCCGGCCACCCGCCACAGGGCGAACGCGGCCTGGACCTCGTGCCCCGGGTCGTCGAGCAGCGCGTGCAGCGCCGGGACGGCGGCGGAGGCGTGCGGCCCGAGGGTGGTGACGGCGGGCAGCGCGTCGGGCAGGTGGGCGACCAGGTCGGGCACGGCCGGTCCGGCGTGGCCGCCCATCGCGCCGAGCGCGGCGAACAGGCCGGACCGGTGCCGGTCGTGGCCCTCGGGCACCGGCAGGTCGGCGAGGCGGCGGCGGATCAGCGGCACCAGCGCCGCCGCCCCGGCGGCCTGCCCGCGCAGCGCGTGGCCGATGTCGGCCGGCGGCACCGGCCGTTCCAACGCCCAGGTCAACGCCGGCAACGCCCGCGCGTCACCCAGGGCGGCGAGCGCGGCGAGGGCCGTGCCGACCGACGAGCCGCCGGCCGGCCACTCGACCACCCAGGCGAGCGTGTCCGGCGGCGCGGTGCGGGGCGACCGCTCGACGCTGCGGGCGAGCGCGTCGGCGGCGGGCGCGGCGACCAGGTCCAGGTACCGCAAGGCGTCCGCGGCGGCCCCCGGCAACCGGGGTTCGGGGGCGAGCAGTTGGTCGCCGATCAGCCGGACCAGCTCGGTGTGGTCGCCACGCCACCCGCTGACCACCTGACCGGCGACCCGGACGGCGTCCAGGCGCACCTCCCAGTCGTCGGCGGTCAGCAGGGGCCGCAGCAGCCGGGTCCGGTCGGCCACCCGGTCGCCCAGCGCCCGGCTCAGACCCGCCAGCAGCGGCATCGCCCGCGCCGCGCGCCGACCCCGGGCGGCGGCCTCCTCGTGCTCGCGGATGCGCCCGACCAGGGTGTCGGTGGAGAACCCGGCGGGTTCGGGGGTCGAGGTGCCCTCGGCGTAGACCCGCCGCACCAGCTCGCCCGCCACGGCCACGACGTCGTCCGGCAGCCGGTCGGGGTCGAGGTCGGCCACGCCGGCGAGCGCGGTCAACCGCACCGCCGGGCTGTCGCCGCCCCCGGCCACCGCGACCAATCGGTCCACTTCGGACAGTGCGCGCAACCCGTCCACCACGGCGATCCGCACGTCCACGTCCGGTTCGACCGCCAACCGCGCGGACAGCGCCCGCGCCGCACCCCGCGGACGGCACGCGACCACCCCGGTGCACGCGGCGGTCCGGACCGCGGGATCGGGGTGGGCCAACGCGTCGAGGAACACCGGCCCGGCCGCCACGACCGCGCCCGACTCCTGCTCCACGCCCGACTCCTGCTCCGCGCCCGGCTCCTGCTCCGCGCACGACCCCGCCACGGCGGCGAGGAACTCCAACGCCGCCGCCCGGCCGGGCACGTCGGCCGAGGCCAGCCGCAGCAGGAACGGCACCGCCGCCAACGTGCTGTCGTAGACCGAACCCTGGTGCAGCACCGCCCCGTAGAGGCCGTCCAGGGCCACCTCACGGACCTCCGGGTCATCGGAGGCCAAGCCGCGCAGGAGGTCGGGCACCTCGTGCGCGGGCCCGTAGGCGTGCCGCAGCGCCGACCAGTCGATCTCGTCCAGACCCGTGAGAACCCCCATGCGGCGAAGACTATCGATCCGCCGCCAGCACTCCCCGCTCGTAGGCCACCGCCACCGCCGCCGCCCGGTCGTTCACGCCGAGCTTCGCGTAGACGTGCACCAGGTGGGTCTTCACGGTCGCCTCGCTGATGAACAGCCGGGCCGCCGCCTCGCGGTTCGTGCAGCCCCGCGCGATCAGGCCCAGCACCTCCACCTCGCGGTCGCTCAGCGGTTCCGCGGCCGGTGCGCGCACCTGCCCGACGAGCCGGGTCGCCACCGACGGCGACAGCACCGCCTCCCCGCGCGCCGCCGACCGGACCGCCCGGAACAGCTCGTCGCGGGGCGTGTCCTTGAGCAGGTAGCCGGTCGCGCCCGCCTTGATCGCGGGCAGCACGTCGCTGTCGGTGTCGTAGGTCGTGAGCACCAGGACCCGCGCCGGCACGTCGCGCAGCCGCCCGATGGCGGTCACCCCGTCCACCCCGGGCATCCGCAGGTCCATCAGCACCACGTCCGGCACGACCGCCCGCACCACGGCCTCCGCCTCCGCGCCGTCCGCCGCCTCGCCGACCACCTCGACGTCCCCGGCCACCGCGAGCATCCCGCGCAGCCCGTCGCGCACCACGGGGTGGTCGTCCACGATCACCACCCGGATCACCGCACGACCTCCGCCGGGATCGCGGGCACCGACGCCGACACCGCCGTGCCGCCACCGGGTTCGGACTCGACCACCAGCGACCCGGCCAGCCGCGACACCCGCTGCCGCATCCCCACCAACCCGAACCCGGCGCTCCCGCGCGACGGGTCGAACCCGGCGCCGTCGTCCCGGACGTCCAGCGTCACCACGTCCTCCATGTAGGACAGCGTCAACCCCACCCGCGACGCCCGCGCGTGCTTGGCCACGTTGGACAGCGCCTCCTGCGCGGCCCGCAGCAACGCCACCTCGACCTCCGGGTGCAACGGCCGCGCCGCGCCCGTCGTGGCCACCGACGCGGGCACGCCGGTCTGGTCGGTCCACCCGCCCGCGACCTCGACGAGCGCGTCGGGCAGGTTCGCGTCCTCCAGCGCGGGCGGGCGCAGGGCGTGCACGGACCGGCGGGCCTCGGCCAGGTTCTCCCGCGCCAGCCGCAACGCGGTGTCCACGTGCCGCGAAGGCGCGTCCACCGCCTGGAGCTGGGTGATGATGCCGGTGAACCCCTGCGCCAGGGTGTCGTGGATCTCCCCCGCCAGCCGCTGCCGCTCGTCCAGCACGCCCGCCTCCCGCGCCTGGATCAGCAGCTGTGCGTGCAGGCCGGCGTTCTCCTCGACCATCGCGGCCAGCTCGGCGACCATCTCCTTGCGCCGCCGGGCCTGCTCGGTGGTGATGTGCCCGAGCATGGTGAACGTCAGGGCGATGGTGGCGAAGAACAGGGCCACCACGACGAACACCACGACCGCCACCGGTTCGGGCGGCGGCGGCCCGCCGTAGAGCGCGAGCGCCGCCAGGACCGCGTTGGCCAGCACGCCGGCGAACATCCGCCGCCCCCGCAGCACCTCGACCGCGTAGACGTACCCGGCGAAGGAGTAGAACCCGAAGATCGGGTCCCGCAGCCCCAGCGACGCGTAGAAGACCAGCACCCCGACGAAGAACACCGTCATCAGCCCGGACCGGGTGCGCCACGCCGGGTGCAGCGTGTAGAACCACGCCATCCACAGCACCGCGCCGGCCACGATCCCCAGCGAGACCGCCTTCTCCGCCACCGGGTCGGGCACGGTCAGCGCGTAGAGCAGCGCGGGCAGCAGCAACGCGAAGTACGGCACGACCTGGCCGGCCCGGCTCAGCCGGCGCTCCCACACGTCGAGGCTGTCCGACACTCCCCCACCTACTCCCAGCGGAACGACCTGGCCGCGACGGTACCCGCCACGACCGTCGTCAGGGCCAGGATCCCCAGGTGCACCAGGCTCGGCGCGGTGCCCAGCCACGCGTCCTGCAACGCGCCCACGCCCGGCGGCAGGTGCTCGCCGATGCGCACCAGCACGTCCGGCAGCAGGAACCGGGGCAGGTACGCGCCGCCGAAGAACATCACCAGCATGAACACCGCGGTGGCCCACCCGTTGGCGGCGCGGGCGGTGGGCGCCCAGGCGGCGATCAGCAGACCCACCGCGGACAGCGCGGTGGTGCCCAGCAGGCACGCGGCGAAGAAGCCCAGCGGGTGGTGCGGCAGGTCGATGGCGAACACGAGCCGGCACACCACCATGACCAGCACGACGGAGATCGCCGCCGCGATCGTGTTCACGACCAGTTGGGCGGCCAGCAGCTTGCCCGGGTGCACCGGCGTGGTCGAGTACCGGCGCAGCACGCCCTTCTCGCGGTAGGTCGCGACCGTGCTCGGCAGCTTGTTCAGGCACAGGAACGCCAGCGCGATCACGACCAGCGTGGACACGTAGGCGTCCACGAACCGCTGGTTGCCGAACGCCGGGTCGGGTGTGCGCAGGGCGGGGACCGCGCCCAGCACGAGGATCAGCACGGTGGGGAACAGGATGCCGAACACCGCCGCGGCCGGCTCCCGCAGGAACAGCTTCCACTCGATGGCGATGATCTTGGTCACGTGAGCTCCCGGCCGGTGAGTCGGATGAAGGCGTCGTCCAGGCCGGCCTGCTCGATGCGCAGGTCGGCGGCCACGACGTGGTTGCGGGCGAGGACGGAGGTGACGGCGTGCAGCAGGTTCCCGGTGCCGGTCACGACGACCTGCGGGCCGTGCTGGGACACCGCGGTCACCTCGGGCAGGGCGGACAGCAGCGCGGTGTCCAAAGCGGACGTCGGCCGGAACCGGACGGTCTGCTCACCGCCCAGCCGCGCCACGAGCCCCGCCGGGCTGTCCACGGCGACGACCTTCCCGGCGTCGATGAGCGCGAGCCGGTCGCACAGCCGCTCGGCCTCCTCCATGAAGTGGGTGACCAGCACGACCGTCACGCCGGCGTCCCGCACGCCCTCGACCAGGTCCCACGTGTCGCGGCGGGCCTGCGGGTCCAGTCCGGTGGTCAGCTCGTCCAGCACGGCCACCCTCGGCCTGCCGACCAGCGCCAACGCGATGGACACCCGCTGCTTCTGCCCGCCGGACAACGCCCGGTACTCGGTCTTGGCCCGGTCCGGGATGCCCAGCAGCTCCAGCAGCTCGCGCCAGTCGGCCGGCTGGGGGTAGAAGGAGGCGAACAGCTCCATCACCTCCCCCACCCGGATGCGCTCGGGCAGCTCGCTCTCCTGGAGCTGCGCGCCCAGCACCCGCCGGACCTCGTCCCGGTCCGCGCGCGGGTCGAACCCGAACACCCGCACCGACCCCGAGTCGGGCGCGCGCAGCCCTTCCACGCACTCGACGGTGGTGGTCTTGCCGGCCCCGTTGGGCCCGAGGATCCCGAAGATCTCCCCCTCGTCCACGGAGAACGACACCCCGTCGACGGCAACCTTCGACCCGTACCTCTTGACCAGGTCGACAACCTCGATCACTGCCATGCGTCCAGCCTCGCGGTCCACCCGTTCGGGTGAATCGCTCAGCGGGCCAGACCCGGCATCAACCGATCGGTTGATACCCGGGTCCACCGGATCAAGTGAACAAGGCGGCGCGGGACGTCCCGCCGACCACGCCGCTCGTACTCTCGCCCGCGGACCACCACAGGGAGGACGGGCAATGTCGGAACAGGTGCGGCTGGACAACATCTTCCGCGTTTTCACGGCGTTCGACACCGACGACGACAGCCGCGTCTCCTGGCGGGACTTCGACGTCAAGGCCCGCGGCATCGGCGCGGAGTTCCGCCTGGACCTGGACTCGCCCGAGGTCACGGCCCTGATGCGGGCCTACCGCGACATCTGGGACTACATCCGCGGCGCGGACGGCGACGCCGACGGCGAGGTCACCGAGGAGGAGTTCCGCGAGGCCCACGACGCCGGCCGCCTGACCACCGGCGAACTGCTGCGCAAGTGGGAAGCCGCCGCCGCGCAGGCCTTCGCCATCGCCGACCGCGACGAGGACGGCCGGCTGGACGAGCGGGAGTTCGCCCGGCTCTACCGGGGCGCGGGGATCACCGACCCGCAGGTGGCGTCGATCGCCTTCGCCTCGCTCGACCTGGACGACGACGGCCTGCTGGAGCTGCCGGAGTTCATCACCCAGACCCGCGGCCTGTTCACGGCGACCGACGAGTCCGCGAAGGGCACGCACCTGCTCGGTGAGTGACCTGTTGCCCAACCGTTGCCGGTTCCCCACGCCCGTCACGCACCATGGAACCCGTGACCGACTTACCGGAGGAGCGCCACGACTGGGTCTGGGCGCTGTGGCTGGGACTGGGGCTGCTGTGGGTGCTGACCGTCCCGCTGTTGGCGTTCCAGGCGGCGTTGTCGGTCCCGTTCCTGGGTGGTGCGCCGACCGACGCCCAGCTGGCCCGGCGCGAGCACCTGTCGACGTGGGCCGGACGCGCCGCGATCGGGGTGCCGCTGCTGGGCCTGGTGGCGGCGGTGCTGCTCAAGCGGTGGATGGCGGCGATCGTGCTGGGCAGCGTCCTGCTGTTCACCGCCGGGGCCATGGTCATCGAAGGGGTGCGTGACGCGGTCCGCAACCAGCCCACCGTCGTCTACGGCCCCGGCGGCTGCCAGGAGCACAGCGGCGGCGACACGAGGTGCCCCGGCGGCTAGGCGGTGCCCAGGCCGTGCAGGGTCTGGTCGAGCAACGCGCTCACCACGGCCTCGCTCTGCGACACGTCCCCGGGCCGCAACGTCCGCGCCGCCGCCTCCACCGACCCGTGGATCAGCAGCGCCCGCAACCCCGGCTGGGGCACCCGCGCCTCCAGCAACACGCCCGCCAACGGGGCCAGCAGCTTCTCGTGCTCGGCCCGGATCCGCCGCCGCGACTCCTCCGGCAACGCGTGCGCCGACAGCGCCACGACGGCGCCGTGGCTGCCGTCCACGATGATCTCCAGCACGGTCCGCAGGTAGGCCTCGACCTTCGCCGGCACGCCCGAGACCGCGTTCACCGCCGCCGCCAGGCGGCGCGCCTGGTCGGGCAGCTCGTCGGTCACGATCGCCGCGACCAGCTCTTCCCGCGACTTGAAGTACTCGTACAGCGACGGCCGCGACAGGCCCACCCGACGGGCCAGCGCGGCCAGCGTGAGGGCGTCCGGCCCCTCCTCGGCGACGATCTCGCGGCCGGCGGCCAGCAGGGAGCGCAGCCGGTTCGCGCGGTGCTCCGCGAGGGTCTCGGCGCTGATCCTGGGCACGCGCCGAAGCCTACCCCCTTGTTTTCCCGACGCCGCGTTGGAATAGTTGCCTACGTAGCGTCGGGAACCTGGAGGTGCCGGATGTTCGTCGCGACCAACCGCCTGTTCGTGCCCGCCGAGCGCGCGGAGGAGTTCGAGGCCCACTTCCGGGAGAACATGCGCACGTTCCTGCCGGGCGTCCCGGGCCTGCGCCGCAGCACGCTGCTGCGCCCCACCCGCCCCGACCAGCCCTACGTCTCGGTGAACGAGTTCGACACCGAGGAGGACTTCAAGGCGTGGGTCGCCTCGGCCTCCTTCAAGGAGGCGCACCGGCGCAACGCCGGCATCGCCCGCCACGTGACGGGCAACGCCGTGGAGACCTTCCAGCCCAGCGAGGACCTCGTCCTCACCCGGTAAGGCGAACTCCGCCTCAGCCGATCTTGATCGACCGCATCGTGTCGATCTCGTCCTGCTGGGACACCAGCACGTCGTTGGCCATCTCCTGCACCCGCGGGTCCACGCCCGCCTTCAGCAGGTCCAGGGCCATCTTCAGCGCGCCCTCGTGGTGGGCGATCATCAGTTGCAGGAACAGCCGGTCGAAGTCCGCGCCGCGGGCGTTCTTCAAGGCGTCCAACTGCTCGCCGGTGGCCATGCCGGGCATGGACGCGTGGTCCACGTCGGGCATCTTGCCGGAGTGGCCGTGCGCGGGGGCCTTCTCGCCGTACTGGCGCTGCCACTGCTCCATGGCCCCGATCTCCGGGCCCTGGGTGTCGTGGATGCGCGAGGCCAGTGCCTTCACCGTCTCGTTCTGCGCGCGCTCGGGCGCGAGCGCCGACATCTCCAGCGCCTGCCGGTGGTGCCCGATCATGCTCACCACGTAGGTCAGGTCCGCCTCGTTGGGCGCCGTCCACCGGTCGGTGCCGACGTCCTCGGGCGCGAGCGTCTGCGCCTGCTCGCCCGGTCCCTTCGGGACGATCACCGGCGGCGCGTCGTCCGTCTTCGCCGTGCACGCCGCCAGGAAGGCGACCAGCGCCGCCACGAACAAGATCCGCATCTGCCACGACCCCCTCGACTCGCCCCGACAAGTTACCCGCACGTTCCACCTGCCGGAAGTCTGCTCCTTACCGACGAATGGGTCTGGTGGTTAGCCATGCAAAAGGTAATACTGCGGTCCCTGCTACAGGTTTGGAAGGGGAGACCTGAAGTGAACGCACGCGATTCGGCCCGCCGCCGCAGAGCCGGCGCGGCCCTGGGGGCGCTGGCACTCGCCGCCTCGTCGCTGTTGCTCGGTCCGCAAGCCCTTGCGGAGCCCGAGGTGGACGCGGACGTGGCCGGGCTGTCGGAGGCCCAGCTGTCCGAGCCCGCCCAGGCCGACACCGGCATCCCCGGTGTCGACGAGATCCGCCACACCCGCAACATCAAGCACCTCGCGAACCTGCCGAAGCCGGCTCCGTTCACCGAGGCGTCCACGTGGTCGGACCTGGCCTTCCAGGACGGCTACGCGTTCGACGGCAACTACGACGGGTTCGTCGTCTACGACATCCGCAACCCGCACAAGCCGAAGATCGCCGCGACGGTGCTGTGCCCGGGCTCGCAGAACGACATCTCGGTGAAGGGGAACCTGCTGTTCCTGTCCACCGACTCGTCGCGCTCCGACGACTCGTGCTCCAGCACCCCGCTGTCGGCCACGAACAAGGCCGCGTGGGAGGGCATCAAGATCTTCGACATCTCCGACAAGCGCAACCCGCGCTACATCAAGTCGGTGGAGACGAAGTGCGGTTCCCACACCCACACGCTCGTGCCGGACAAGAAGGGCACGGACGTCTACGTCTACGTCTCGTCGTACGGGCCGAACGACACGTTCCCGGACTGCAAGACGCCGCACGACCTGATCTCGATCGTCAAGGTCCCGCTGAAGAACCCGACCTCGGCGCACGTGCTGTCCGAGACCGTGCTGTTCCCCGACGGCGGCAACCCGGGCCGTGACGGCACCGTGGAGACCGGCTACGTGCGCGCCACGTCCGGTTGCCACGACATCACCGTGTACCCGTCCAAGGACCTCGCCGCGGGCGCGTGCATGGGTGACGGCGTGCTGTGGGACATCTCCGACCGCGAGAAGCCCCGCGAGATCAACCGCGTGCAGGACAACGTGAACTTCGCGTTCTGGCACTCGGCCACGTTCAACAACGCCGGCACCAAGGTCGTCTTCACCGACGAGCTGGGCGGCGGCGGCGCGGCCACCTGCAACCCGAAGATCGGCCCGCTGCGCGGTGCGGACGGCATCTACGACATCACCGGCCAGGGCGACGCCCGCAAGCTGGAGTTCCGGTCGTACTACAAGATCTCCCGGACCCAGGCCGACACCGAGAACTGCGTCGCGCACAACGGTTCGCTGATCCCCGTCCAGGGCCGCGACATCATGGTGCAGGCGTGGTACCAGGGCGGCATCTCCGTGTGGGACTTCACCGACTCCCGCAACCCCAAGGAGATCGCCTGGTTCGAGCGCGGCCCGCTGCCCGACGGCAAGGGCGGTGGCGCGTGGTCGACGTACTACTACAACGGCTACATCTACTCCTCCGACATGGCGAAGGGTTTCGACGTCCTGGACATCCGCGACCCGCGGACCGCGACGGCGAAGCTGATCCGCGTGGGTGAGCTGAACGTCCAGACGCAGGGCCACTACCGGGAGCTGTTCCCGCGGTAGTCCTCGACGGACGTGAAGGGGCCTGTCCGGTTTCCGGACAGGCCCCTTTCTCGCGTCACTCGACGGGCTCGCCCAGCTCGGTGAACAGCGTGAGCTGGAGCCCGGCCGGCGCTTCCAGCCGGGCGTTCAGCGAGTTCCACGGCGTGCGGGTCGGCTCGGCCACGACCGTCGCCCCCGCCCGCTCCAGCTCGCGCGTGGTGGCCGCGGAGTCGTCGACCTCGAACGCCACCCGGACGTGCCCGGCCACCCGCCGCCCGACCTCGACCCGGTCGATGTACTCGGCGTGCGGCGGGTCGGTGATCTCCAACGTGGCCCGCCCGGCCTCCAGGATCGTGACCCGGCCGCCGGGCGAGCTGAACGCCGCCCGCTCGGGCAGGCCCAGGACGTCCCGGTAGAAGCGCAGCGCCTCGTCGTAGTCGTCGGCCGTGACGACCAGCCGCAGCTCGCGGACCATGTCTTTTCCCCCTCGGTGTCGTGCGGTCACCCGTTCGCACGGGGATCATGCCCACCGCCGGGCGGCACCGCACGCCCGGGGTGCTCAGGCCTCGACCACCATCACGCGGGACAGGTCCAGCGCCACCGACGTCCCCGGCGGGAAGTCGCCCGCCCGGCTCGACGGCTGGTCGACCCGCACCACCTCGTCGCCGCCGGCCAGCCGCACGGACAGCCGCGTCACCGGCCCCAGGAAGCTCTGCGTGAGCACGCTGCCCACCAGCGCCCCGTTGGGCTGCCCGCTGTGCTGGGCGATCCCGATGTCCTCCGGCCGCACGATGACCTTCACCTCCGCCCCGGCGTCGAGCCCGTGCTCCGCGTCCACCCGGAACGCCCCCAGCCGCACCCCGCCGGGCTCGGCGACCCCGTGCACCGCGTTGGTCACCCCGACGAACTGCGCCACGAACGCCGACGCCGGCTGCCGGTACACCACCGCGGGCGTGTCCAGCTGCTCCAGCCGCCCCTGCGACATCACGCCCACCCGGTCGGAGACCGCCAGCGCCTCCTCCTGGTCGTGCGTGACGAACAGCGTGGTCATCCCCAGCGACGTCTGGATCCGGCGGATCTCCTCGCGCAGCGCGACCCGCACCTTGGCGTCCAGCGCCGACAGCGGCTCGTCCAGCAACAGCACCCGCGGCTCGATCGCCAGCGCCCGCGCCAGCGCCACCCGCTGCTGCTGCCCGCCGGAGAGCTGGTGCGGGTACCGGCCCGCCAGGTGCCCGAGCCCGACCAGGTCGAGCAGCTCGGCCGTCCGGCGCGCCCGGTCGGCCGTGCGCCGCAGCCGCAGGCCGAACGCGATGTTCCGCGCCGCGGTCATGTTCGGGAACAGGCTGTAGGACTGGAAGACCATGCCCATGTCGCGCTTGTTCGCGGGCACGCCCGTGACGTCGCGCCCGGCCACCGCGACCGTCCCGGCGTCCGCGGTCTCGAAGCCTGCGACGATGCGCAGCGCGGTCGTCTTGCCGCACCCGCTCGGGCCCAGGAGGCTGACCAGCTCACCCTCCGCGAGGCTGAGGTCCAGCCCCGCCAGCGCCGGCTGCCCGCCGAACGACTTGCGCAGCCCGTGCAACTCCAGGTGGGACATCACTGGCCTTCCTCGGCGACGGGACCGCCCCGCCGCCCGCCGACGAACGAGAGCAGGAACAACAACACGAACGCGAACACCAGGCTCAGCAACGACACCGCGATGGACACGCCCGCGTCCCGCTTGCCGAGCAGGTTCACCCGCACCTGCAACGTGTCGAAGTTCAACAGCGACGCGATGGTGAACTCCCCCAGCACCAGCGCGACCGACAGCAACGACGCGCCGATCAGGGCCGTGCGGATGTTGGGCACCACGACCCGCAGCAGCACCGTCGCCCACGACGCGCCCAGCGACCGCGCCGCCTCCGCCAGCGTCTTCAGGTCGATCGCCGACAGCCCCGTGTCGATCGCCCGGTACGCGAACGGCAGCACCAGCACCGCGTAGGCGAAGGTCAGCGTCAACGGCGAGTCGCCCAGGAAGTAGTCCACCCACGCGTACAGCGGGGCCAGGCCGACCACCAGCACGATGGCCGGGATCGTGATCGGCAGCAGGCACAGGAACTCCACCAGCCGCCGCAACCCCGGCAGCCGCAACCGGATCCACGTCATCGTCGGCACCAGCAGCGCCAGCACCAGCGCCGAACTGGTCACCGCGAGCTGCACCGACGCCAGGATCGCCTCGACCAGGTCGGGGTCGGAGGCGATGCCCGTCCACGACGCGAGGCTGCGCGACCCGCCCGCGCCCCGCGTGGAGAACTCCGCCATCGCCAGCAGCGGCACCAGGAAGAACGCGCCCAGCACCAGCAGCACCAACCGGCGCACCACTACTGCCATCGCGCGAACCTCCGTTGCAGCACCGCGTACAGGCCCATCGCCACCGCCACCACGACGACCATGCCCAACCCCAGCGCCTTGCCGAGGTTCTCCTGACCGAGCAGGACCTCACCGGTCAACGCGCCCCGGATCTGCAACGGCACGATCGGCGAGCCCTGCGACACCAGCGCGGCGGCCGTCGCGTAGGCGGAGAAGGCGTTGGCGAACAACAACAGCAGCGCGCCCAGGAACGCCGGCAGCAGGATCGGCCCGCCGACGTGCCGCCAGTACGTCCACGCCGAACCGCCCAGGCTGTCCACGGCTTCCCTCCACTGTGGACGCAGGCCGTCCAGCGCGGGCAGGAACACGATGACCATCAACGGGATCTGGAAGAACGTGTAGACCAGCGTCAACCCGGGCAGCTCGAACAGCCACGCGCCGGAGGCGAACAGGTCCACGCCGAACCAGTCGCGCAGGAACCGGGTGACGAAACCCTGGAACCCCACCGTGGCCAGGAACGCGAACGCCAGCGGCACCCCGCCGAACTGCGCCAGCACCCCGGCCCCGGCCACGACCACGCGCCGCGGCAACCCTTCCGGCTTCCCGGAGGCGACCGCCCACGACAGCAACGCGCCGAACACCGCGCCCAGCAGGGCGGTCAGCGCGGACAGCTCGACGCTGCGCAGGAACGCCTGGAGGTACACCCCCTTGGTCAGTGCGGCCAGGTTGTCCAGCGTGAACCCGCCGGAGGAGTCCTGGAACGCCCCGGCCAGCACCAGCGCGGTCGGGTAGAGCAGGAACGTGCCGACGTAGGCCAGGAACGGCACGACGACCAGCCAGGCGAGCCAGGTCCGCCCGGCCCGGCCGGGAGCGGCGGGCGCGCCACCCCCGGCGGCCGTGGGAACGGGTGCGACCAACGGTCAGCCCACCGCCCGCGCCCACGTCTCGGACAGCGTCTTCTTGGCCTTGTCGGCCTGCTCCTGGGTCAGGAACACCTGCTTGCCGTCGGTCTTGGGCAGCTTGGCGTGCGCGGCGGCGTCCACCTTGCCGGACTTGACCATCGCGTCCAGCCGCACCGGCCGGGACAGGCCCTTGAGGTAGAGGTTCTGGCCCTTGTCGGAGTACAGGAACTCCTGCCACAGGCGTGCGGCGGCCGGGTGCGGCGCGTCCTTGTTGATCGCCTGGTTGTAGTACGCGCCGACCTGCGCGCCCCGCGGCACCACGACCTTCCAGTCCGCCTTGCCGGCCAGCTTCGCGGTCTGCGCGGCGTTGGTGTAGTCCCAGTCGATGACGACCGGGGTCTGGCCGGACTCGATGGTCGCGGGCGTCGGGTCCACCGGCAGGAAGTTGCCGGCGGCCTTGAGCTGCTTGAAGAACTCGACGCCGGGCGCGATGTCGTCGGCCGAGCCGCCGTTGCCCAGCGCGGCCATGACGACGCCGGAGAACGCCGCGCCGGCCTGCGTCGGGTCGCCGTTGAGCGCGACCTTGCCCTGGTACTCGGGCTTGAGCAGGTCCTTGACCGTGGTCGGCGCGGGCACCTTGGCGGCGTCGTAGCCGATGGACATGAAACCGCCGTAGTCGCCGTAGTAGAGCCCGCTCGGCTCCTTCAGCTCGGCGGGGATGTCGTCCCAGGTCTGCACGCGGTAGGGCGCGAACAGGTTCTTGTTGGCCAGGGCGACGTTCAGGCCGAGGTCGAACACGTCCGGCGCGCGGTCGCCGCCCTTGAGCTGGTTGGCGGCGTTGATCTCGTCCTGGCTGGAGGCGTCGGGCTGCGCGGAATCGACCTCGATGCCGTACTCCGCCTCGAACGCCTCGATGATCTCGCCGTAGTTGGCCCAGTCCGGGGGCAGCGCGATGACGTTGAGCTTGCCCTCCTTCTTCGCCGCCTCGACGAGCTTGTCCACACCGCCGAGGTCCGCGGCGGACGCGGCGGTGGCGGCGGAGGAGGTGGCGCCGGCGTCCTTGGGCGGCGGGGTGCCGCACGCGCCGAGCAGGGCCAGGGCGGTGGCGACGACGCCGGCCAGCCGCAGGGATTTCGTCACGGGTCGGACCTTCCTGGGAGGGCTTGGGGGAACCCCGGGCGCGCTCCGGGCCAGCGGAGCTTCCGTTCCGCCGCGCGCGCTTGTCAAGCCGGCCGCACCGCTCGTGGTCCATCCGGTGAACTGGGCGAATTCCCGGTGTCGGCTCAATGGCGCAAAGGTGGCCGGACCCCGCCCGGTGAACCCGGTCCGGGATCGACCGGAACGGCCCAACCGCTGGGCCGTCCGGGTCCCGACACGCCGGGAGCCGCCACCCGGCGCAGGCGGCGCGCTGGTCCACGCGCTCCCCCCCGGACGCCTTCGGGATGAATTCGGGACCCGAATTCGGCGGTGGCGCACCACACCCATACCCGCCCCCGGTAACGGGTTCACCAAGTCGCCCGACATCCGGGTGTCACGTGACGGAAATGCCCGAGACCTGCTTCTCCCCAAGAAGGGCAGATCCCCATGCACCGACCCCGAAGATCACTGGCGACGCTGGCGGCGGGCGTCCTCGCGCTCCCCGCCGCGCTGGTCGCCCTGCCGGCCGGGACCGCCGCCGCGGCGCCCGTCCCCGGCTCGGACGTGCTCTACACGCTCGACGCCGATTTCGACCAGGGCGTGCTCCAGGACGTCAACCACGACTCCCCCAACGACGACCAGCTCCAGCTCGACCGGGAGACGGCGTTCTTCCCGTTCGTCAACGTCGCCGCGTCCGCGCGCGGCACGATGGTCCGCATCGACGTGGACACCGGCGCGATCGTCGGCGAGTGGCGGTCCGCGCCGGACGGGCGGGGCCGCAACCCGTCCCGCACGACGGTGGACAAGCTCGGCAACACCTGGCTGTCCAACCGGGACGAATCGGCCGGCGGCAAGGGTTCCGTCACCCGGGTGGGCGTGATCCTCGGCGGCGCCCGCGCCAACGCCGACGGCACGCCCAACCCGGCGGGCGACTACCTGAAGGGCCCGTTCGCGTACAACACGTGCGCGGACCGCGACGGCGACGGCCTGTACGCCACTTCGCGCGGCCTGGGCGACATCCGACCGTGGACCAACGCGGGCGGCGCGGACGACAACGGGGGCGTCACCACGGCGGCCGACGAGTGCATCATCACCTACAGCCGGGTCGCCGGCACCAACACCCGCACGGTCGCGGTGGACGCCAACAACGACCTGTGGACCGGCGGTTCCAACACCCAGCACGAGAAGATCTCCGGCATGGACGGCTCGTCGCTGGGCGCGCCGTTCAGCCTGGGCTGCGGCGGCTACGGCGGCCTGGTCGACCAGGCGGGCACGCTGTGGTCGGCCCGGTACGGCACCAACCTGCTGCGCTACGAGCCCGGCACCGGGTCGGGCGCCTGCCTGGACACCACGCACGGCGACTACGGCCTGGGCCTGGACCCGAACACCGGGCACATCTGGCACACCAAGGTCGCCGGCAACCAGGTCGTCAAGCTCGCGCCGGACGGCACCGTGCTCGGCGCCTTCCCGCACGGCAACACCAACGCGCAGGGCGTCGCGGTCGACAAGAACGGCAACGTGTGGGTCGCGCACGCGCTCTTCGGCGCGACCACGGTCGGCCACCTGCGCACCGACGGCACGTACGTCGGCAACGTGACCCTGCCCGGCGGCACCGGCCCCACCGGCGTCGCGGTGGACAGCAACGGCAAGGTGTGGGTCACCAACATCACCACCAACAACGCCATGCGCATCGACCCGGCCGCCGGGCCGATCGGCGGCGGCGGGTTCCCGGTCGGCGCGGTCGACCTGACCGTGGACCTCGGCGCGGGCGCGGGGCCGTACAACTACAGCGACATGACCGGGTCCGTCCTGGGCGAGATCACCGCCCCGGTCGGCACGTGGTCGGTGGTGCAGGACGGCGGCGTCGCGGGGCAGACGTGGGGCACCGTCACCTGGAACACCGAGGCGCAGGGCAGCGTCCCGGCCGGCACGTCCATCGTGGTGGAGGCGCGCACGTCCGACACCGAGGCGGGCTTGGCGGGCGAGGCGTTCACCGCCGTGGCCAACGGCGTGAAGTTCGCCCAGACCGGCCGGTACATCGAGGTGCGAGCGACCCTGACCGCCGCTCCGAACGGTGCCAGCCCGGTGCTTTCGGACTTGCGGATCAAGACCTCGGAACGGACCGGCGTGTTCTCCTGCCAGGCCACCGCGCTCAACCTGGCCGGAATCGTCGTCGCCCGCGCCAACCCGCCGGACGTGCCGTGCGCGGACGACTTCGAGGAGGTCGCCAACGTCAACCTGAACGCGGGAATCCTGAACGTCCGCGCCAACGCCCTGACCGCCCGGACCGACCAGACCCCGGACGTGCTCACCGGAACCCCGCCGATGCCGGGTGACGGCGCGACAGCGTCGGCGCGGATCGACCACACCCGCATCTCCAGCCTGCTGGTGACCATCGAGGTGGGCGTGATCCAGTCGAACGCGACCGTGACCTGCGGCCCGGACGGCACGGAACGCTTCGCGGGCTCGTCGCACATCGCGAGCCTGTCCATCAACGGCGTCCCGGTGACGGTCGGCAGCGCACCGCTGACCATCCCGTTGGTGATCGGGTCGCTGCGCCTGAACAGCACGACGACCACGGGCACCAGCGTGGTGCAGCAAGCGCTGGTCCTGGACACCGCGTTGACCGACGTGGTGCTGGGCGAGGCGAAGGCCAACGTCGAGGCGCTGCCCGGCCGCCCGGGCGGCAGCCCTTGCCGCGTCTGACGCTCGACTCGATCGACTCGATCGACCAGTGACCTACAAGTAGCCGTACTATACGTAGTGCGGCTACTTGTAGGAGGTCGGTTGTGACGCGGAAGTTGCTGGTGTGGCTGCACGTCGTCACGTCCACGGGCTGGATGTGCATGGCCTTGGCGCTGTTCGTGGTGGTGAGTTACGCGTTGAACGGGCACATGTCGGCGTTCGACGTGGCGCTGCTGCTGGACGTGCACGTGCTCCAGTTCATGGCCACGACGTCGGCGTTCACGGGGTTGATGCTGTCCGGCCTGACGCCGTGGGGGTACTTCCGCCACTGGTGGGTGGCGGTGAAGACGTTCGTGTCGTTGAGCCAGCTCTACATCGGGATCTTCGTGCTGAGCCCGAACCTGCACCCCGGCGGTTCACCGGTGTTGATGCGGCTGGGGTCGCTGCTGATGGCGTCGGCGCTGGCGTTCCAGGTGTGGCTGTCGGTCGCCAAGCCGTTCGGCCGAACACCGTGGGCACGCCCGGGCAAACTCCCTACCGCGCCCGTTTGGACGTTCGCCGCGTGTCTAGCCATCCCTGCGGCCGACTACTTCTTGGGCGAGGTCTTGTTCAACTCCCCCGTTCCCGCTCTCTCCCTTCTCACTGTTCTCTTCTTCCCTCTCTGGCGGAGCGCTTCGCTTTCTGGACGCGCTGCGCGCTCTCCGGCTTCGTCGCGCTGACGCGCTCTTAAACGCGCTGACGCGCTCTCAAACTCGTACGCGCTGCGCGCTCTCAAGATCAAAAGCGCCTCGCCGGCGGGCAGGCCCCCGGGGGAGGAAGAGCGTCGCTTCGTCTCCCGTACGGCCTGGGCGCAGCCCAACCGCGCTTTGGGGGTCTTGGCAACCAGCTTTTCGGTTGCCAAGACCCCCAAAGGGTGGTTGCCTCCGGCAGGTCGTGCGGGAGACGAAGCGACGCTCTTCCACCCCCCGGGGGCCTGCCCGCCGGCGAGGCGCTTTTGATCTTGAGAGCGCTCCGCGCGACACGCTTGAGAGCGCGCCAGCGCGTCAAACCAAAGAGCGCGCAGCGCGTCCAACCAAAGAGCGCGCAGCGCGTCCAGCCCAAGAGCGAAGCGCGTCCCAGACCCAGCGCGAAGCGCGTCCAAGAAACCAGTGACGCAGGTCACCCATAAAGAGGCATCTTAGCGAAACTGATAACGGTTACCATTCCCGACGATCACCGCTGAGGCGATCACCCCATCGAGGACCGTCGGAGGGACCTGCGTGGCGCACTTGCTGATGATCGAGAGCTGGGTTGGCGCGATGAGCAGCCTGCTGCCGCGCGCGATCCGCGAGTCCGGGCACCGCTTCACCTTCCTGACCCGCGACCTGCACCACTACCTGCGCTCGGCTCCCAGCCACCCGCACCCGCTGCTCACCGCCGACAACGTCCTCACCACCGAGACCAACGACCTGGACCACCTCCTGCCCTTCGTGGACCAGGCGCACGCGCTGCTCGGCTTCGACGGCGTGATCTCCTCCTGCGACTACTACCTCGCCACCGTCGCCAGGGTCGCGAACCACCTCGGCCTGCCCGGCCCGGCCGCCGAGGCCGTCGAGCGCGCCTACCGCAAGGACCTCACCCGCCAGGCCACGGCGAACGTCCCCGGCCCGCGCTGGGCCCTCGCCCACGACTGGCCCTCCACCGCCAAGGCCGCCGCCGACCTCGGCTACCCGCTCGTCGTCAAACCGGTGGACCTGTGCGCGGGCATGCACGTCCGCAAGGTCCAGGACGAGAACGGTCTGCGGGACGCGTTCCTCGCGCTCGAAGCCTTCCCGGTCAACGCCCGCAACCAGCCGCGCATCCCCACGGTCCTCCTGGAAGAGCTGCTGGTCGGCCCGGAAGTCAGCGTGGAGACCGTCACCACCGGCGGCGCCACGCACGTCATCGGCGTGACCGACAAGAGCATCGCCGGCGACCCGTGGTTCGTGGAAAGCGGGCACATGTTCCCCGCCGCCCTCCCGGAAGCGCAGACGCGGCAAGCCGTCGACACCGCCCTCGCCGCCATCGAAGCGCTCGGCCTGGACGAGTCCGTCGCCCACACCGAGGTCAAGCTGACCGCCGACGGCCCCAAGCTCATCGAGGTCAACCCGCGCCCCGCGGGCAACCAGATCACCGAGCTGGTCCGCCGCACCACCGGCATCGACCTGCCGGCCGTGTTCGCCCAGCTCGCCGTCGGCGAGCGCCCCGACCTGCGCCCGCGCGAAACCGGGGTGCGCAGCGCGGCCATCTCCTTCCTCCTGCCGCCGCGGGCCGGTGTGGTCGCGGGCATCGACACCCCCGACCACCCGGACGTCGTGGACTGGTCGGTCAAGCCCGCCGGGCACCGCGCGGGCGAGCCCACCAGCAACAACACCTACCTCGGGCACGTCATGGTCACCTCGCCCGAGCACGACGCCCGCGCCCGCGCCGAGCGGGTCGTCGCCGGCCTCGGCATCCGCTACGCCGAGGACGACAAGTGACCCTCGCCGACCTCGTGCGCCGGGTCCGCGCCGGCGAGCTGGGGCCGGACCCGGCGGGCACGGCGGTGAGCGTCGCGTTCACCACCCGCCAGAGCGCCCGGCACGCCACCCGCGACCGGTCCTACCGCAACACGGTGGTGAGCCTGCGGGTCGGCGAGGCGGTCGGGTCGTGCGCGGTCGAGCCGGACGACGAGCCCGACGTGGCGGACTGCGCCGGGGCCGGCGTCGCCGAGCTGCTCGACCACCCGCACGCGGCGGTCCGCACGGCCGCCCTCGACGCGTACCTCATGCACGTCCACCCGCACGAGACGGCGAAGGCCGAGCCCATCACCATCCCCCGGGGCGACTCGCTGGCCAAGTCGATGGACCGCGCCGAAGCCGTCATCGACCTGCTCGACCCGCGGCCGGGACAACGGGTCCTGGTCGTCGGCGTGGTGAACTCCCTGCTGCACCACCTCCGCGCGCGAGGCGTCCCGTACGTGCCGTGCGACCTCAAGGGCGGCCGGACGGAGTGGGACGAGCCGATCCTCGCCGACGCCGACGGCACGGACTTCGACCTGGTGCTGGCCTCGGGCATGACGCTGGGCAACGGCACGTTCGAACCCCTGCTCGCCACCGGACGCCCGGTCACCCTGTTCGCCCAGACCGCGAGCGCCGTCGCGCCGTGGTTCCTGGGCGCGGGGCTGCGGGCGGTGTCGGCGGAGCCGTACCCGTTCTTCTGGCTGCACGGCGGCCCGACCACCCTGTTCCACTACCGGGAACCGTGACCCATGCGCGCCAGCCTGCTGGACCTGCTCGGCAACACGCCGGTGGCCCGCATCGACACCCCGCTGCCCCACCGGCACGGCGGGTTCTGGGCCAAGCTCGAACACCTCGGCGCGGGCGGCATGAAGGCCCGTTCGGCGGTCGCCATGCTGCTGGCCGCCAAGCAACGCGGTGACCTGCGGCCGGGCGCGGTCGTCGTGGAGTCGACCAGCGGCACGCTCGGCCTGGGCCTGGCCTTCGCGGGCCAGGCGCTGGGCCACCCCGTGGTGCTGGTGGTGGACCACGAGCTGGAGCCGTCCATGCGGGCGCTGCTGCGCGCGCACGGGGCCCGGCTGGAGATCGTGGACCGGCCGCACCCGACCGGCGGCTGGCAGCAGGCGCGGCTGGACCGGCTGCGGGCCGTGCTGCGCGGCCTGCCCGGCGCGTACTGGCCCGACCAGTACAACAACCCCGACAACCCGGCGGGGTACGCGGGCCTGGCCCGGGAACTGGTCCGGCAGCTCGACCGCGCGGACGTGCTGGTGTGCAGCGTCGGCACCGGCGGGCACAGCGCGGGCGTCGTCGCGGCGCTGCGCCGGTACTGGCCGCTGCTGCGGCTGGTGGGCGTGGACACCGTCGGCTCGACCATCTTCGGCCAGCCCGCGCGGCAACGCGTGATGCGCGGCCTGGGCAGCAGCATCCACCCGCGCAACGTGGCCTACCACGAGTTCGACGAGGTGCACTGGCTCGGCCCGGTCGAGGTGGTGGACGCGTGCCGGCGGCTGGCCCGCGACGGGTTCGTCACCGGCGGGTGGAGCACCGGCGCGGTGGCGCTGGTGTCGGCGTGGGTGGCGCGGCTGGAGCCTTCGGCGCGGGTGGTGACGATCTTCCCCGACGGTCCGCACCGCTACCTGGGGACGATCTTCGACGACGACTTCTGCCAGTCGCGCGGCCTGCTGGGCGTGCCCGCCGACCGCCCGGTGGAGATCGGGCACTCCGGCGAGATCGAGGTGACCAGCTGGGCGCGGTGCTCGAACGTGGCCGCGCCGGACTCTTCGGGCACGCACGCGGTGGAGGTGCCGGTGTGAAGCTCTCCTGGCACGTCTACGGCCTGGACCTGGCCTCGCCGCTGCGCATCTCGCGGTCGGTGATGACCCGGCGCGACGCCGTGCGCGTGGTGCTGGAGCACGACGGGGTGCGCGGCCACGGCGAGGTCGTGACCAGCGTCTTCTACCAGCTTGACGTGCCCCGGATCGTGGAGCTGCTGACCGGGGTCGCGCCCGCCGTCGCCGGTTCGTCCCCCGAAGAACTGCTGACCCGGCTCCCGCCGCTGCCGCCCGGTGTGCTCGCCGCCCTCGACGCGGCGGTGCACGACCTGCTGGCCGTGCGCGCCGGCGCACCCCTGCACGCGCTCGTCGCCGATCCGCAGTGGACGGACGTGCCGACCGCCTTCACCATCGGCATCGGCGATCCCCGCGACTGCGCCGCCCAGGCCGCCGAGCTGACCGCGCGCGGGTTCTCCGTGCTCAAGGTCAAGGTCGGCGGCGAGCACGACGTGGCCACCGTCCAGGCGGTCCGCCGAGCGGCACCCGACGCGCGGCTGATCCTCGACCCCAACGGCGGCTGGACGGCCGAACGGGCGGTGCGCGTCCTCGACGACCTCCCCGCCGTCGACGCGCTCGAACAACCCCTCCCCGCGGGCCGCCTGGACGAGCTGGCCTGGCTCAGGCAACGCTGCCCGGTCCCGTTGGTCGCCGACGAGGACGCCGCCACCGCCGCCGACGTGAAGGCGTTGGCGGGCCTGGTGGACGGTGTGAACGTCAAGCTCGCCAAGTGCGGCGGGATCGCCCGGGCCCGCGAGATCATCGACACCGCCCGCGCCGCGGGTCTCGACGTCATGCTGGGCTGCCTGGTCGCCAGCTCGCTGGGCATCGCCCCCGCGGTCCACCTCACCGGGCACGCCCGCTGGGTGGACTTGGACGGCCACCTGCTGCTCGCCCGCGACCCGTGGCGCGGGATCGGCGGGGAAGACGGAACCCTGCGACTCACCGGCGCGCCCGGTCTCGGCGTGACACCCCGCCCCGACACCACCGCGGTGCCCCGACCCGATCCCGGCCCGGTCCCGCGATGAGGCGGTTCCCGCTGCCGGTGCGGCTCCTGCTGGTCAACCAGTTCGGCGTCAACACCGGGTTCTACCTGCTCATCCCCTACCTCGCCACGCACCTGGGCGACGTGGGCCTGTCCGCGGCGGCGATCGGTGTCGTGCTGGGCGTGCGGACGTTCAGCCAGCAAGGCCTGTTCCTGCTGGGCGGTTCGGCGTCCGACCGGCTCGGGCCACGCCGGGTCATCATCGCGGGTTGCGCCCTGCGGACCGTGGGGTTCGGCTTGTTCGCGGTGGGCGAGACGATGACCGTGCTGCTCGCCGCGTCCGTCCTCAGTGGACTCGCGGGGGCGCTGTTCAACCCGGCCGTGCGCGCGTACATCGCCGAGGAGTCCGACGACCGGGTCGGCGCGTTCGCGTTGTTCAACGTCTACGCGCAGGCCGGCGCGCTGGCCGGGCCGCTGCTGGGCAGCGTGTTGCTGCTGTGGGACTTCCGGGTGTCGGCGCTGGTCGCGGCCGGGATCTTCGCCGTGCTGACGGTGGCGCAAGCGCTCGTCCTGCCCGCGCGAGAGGCGTCCCCGCAGGGCGGCACCGTCCTGGACGACTGGCGGGAGAGCCTGGCGGACAAGCGGTTCCTGGCCTTCACCGTGGCGTTGACCGGCATGTTCGTGCTCCAGAACCAGCTCTACCTGGTGCTGCCGCTGGAGGTCGAACGGCTGACCGGGTCGGCGCGGGCGGTCGCGGCGGTGTTCCTGGTCTCGACCGTGGCGACCCTGCTCCTGCAAGTGCGGGTCACGCGGTGGTTCGAGCGGGTGCCGCGCGGGCGGGCCATCGCGGTCGGGCTGGCCGTGATGGGCGTCGGGTTCAGCGCGACCGCGCTGGGCCACGTCTGGGCGGGCGGGCTCGCCGGGCCGTTGGTCGCCGCGTTCTTCCTGGCCCTGGGCGTGATGATCGCGCACCCGTTCGTCTACGAGCTGATCCCCGCGTTCGGCCGCGCCGGGCTGTCGGGCACCTACTTCGGCGTGTTCTACCTGGTGTCGGGCATCGCGGCGACGGCGGGCAACGCCGCCATCGGCTGGGTGTTCGGCGTGTCCGGCGCGGCGGCGTCGCTGGGGTGCGTCGCCGTGGGGCTGGGCTGCGCGGCGGCCGTGGTGTGGCTGCACCGCCGCGGCGTCCTGACCCCGACCCGAGAGGCGGCCCGATGAGCGTGGGCGAGAACTTCCTGACCGACAACCCGGCGCTCTACGAGCACCAGTTCCCCGACCCCGACCACGTCGCCGCCCGCTGGGTCCACGACGTCGTGACCCGCTTCGGCGGCGGAAACACCCTGCTGGACATCGGCAGCGGCACCGGCCGGGACGCGGGCTGGTTGGCTCGCAACGGTTACCACGTCGTCGGGCTGGACAGCTCCGAGCGGATGGTGGCTCACGCCCGGGAGCACCACTCGGCCGAATTCGTGCTCGGCGACATGCGGACCTTCGCGCTGGACCGGGTCTTCGACGTCATCACGTGCCTGGACAGCGCGTTCCTGTACTGCCACACCAACGCCGACCTGACCGCGTTCCTCCAGCGCTGCCACGACCACCTGGTCCCCGGCGGCCTGCTGGTCGCCGAGATGCGCAACGGCGCGTTCTTCCTGGGCAACACCGAACTGCTCGACGGCGTGCGCACCCGGACCGTCGAGTGGGAAGGCGTGCCCTACACCTCCCGCACGCGACTGTGGATCGACCACGCCGCCCAACTGCTGCGCCGCCGCCGCGAGTGGACCTGGCCGGGCGCGCCGCCGCTGGTGCAGCGCTCGGCGTGGCGGCTGCTGTTCCCGCTGGAGCTGCGCCACCTGCTCGACCTCGCCGGGTTCGAGGTGCTCGCCCTGTTCGACGGCCCCGGTCCCCGCACCGACGAACCGTGGTCCCCGGACGCGCGGTTGAGCGAAGCCCTGTCCGGCGACCGCCTGCACGTCGTCGCCCGCCGCCTGTGAAAGGAACCACCATGCCCACCCGCCGCCACTTCCTCGGCCTGCTCCCGCTGGCCGCCCTGTCCGCGTGCGCCACCCCGGCCGCCCACCAGGCCTCCGCCCCGAAAGCCGGCGGCCGGCTGCGCGCGGCGTTCGCGGGCGGCGGGGCCAAGGAGGTGCTCGACCCGCACCTGGCCAACCTGTTCGTCGAGGCCGCCCGCGCCAAGGCGCTGTTCGACAAGCTCGCCGACCTCGGCCCGGACGTCGCGGCGCAGCCCAGACTGGCCGAGAAGTGGGAGCCCGACGCCACGCTGACCAAGTGGCGGATCACCCTGCGGGACACCAAGTTCCACAACGGGCAGCCGGTGCGCGCGGAGGACGTGCTGGCCAGCTACGCCCGCATCCTCGACCCGAACCGGGCGTTCCGGGCGAAGTCCAGCCTGAGCCTGGTGGACCTCGCGAACAGCCGCGCGGTGGACGCCCGGACCGTGGAGTTCGCGCTGAAGCGGCCGTTCATCGAGTTCCCCAACGCCCTGGCGGCGTTCGGCGCGTACATCGTGCCCGCCGGCGCGGAGGACTTCTCGAAGCCGGTCGGCTCCGGCCCGTTCAGCTTCGTGTCGTTCGAGCCGGGCAAGTCCGTGGTGCTGAAGAGGAACCCGGACTACTGGGAGGGCGCGCCGCACCTGGACGAGCTGGAGTTCGTCATCGCCAACGAGGAGTCGGCGCGGGCGAACGCGCTGCTCGGCGGCCAGGTCCAGTACGCGCACGACCTCACGCCCACGACGGCGCGCAGCCACACCGACGGCCGCATCGCGATCCACCGCTCCCCCAACAGCGCCGTGCAGGCGTTCGCGATGAAGCTGGACCGGCCGCCGTTCGACAACCGCGACCTGCGCGAGGCGATGTTCCTGCTGGCCGACCGGCAACAGTTGGTGGAGTCGGTGCTGGCGGGCAGCGGGCAGGTGGCCAACGACCTGTTCGGCAAGGGCTACCAGTACTACGCCGACGACATCCCGCAGCGCACCCGTGACCTGGACAAGGCGAAGTTCCTGATCCGCAAGGCGGGCGCGGAGGGCCTGACGGTCAAGCTGGACACGTCCACGGCCGCCGCCGGCATGGTCGAGGCGGCGACCGTGTTCGCCGACCAGGCCAAGGGGTCCGGCCTGACCATCGAGGTGGTGACCGGCAACAAGGACAGCTACTGGTCGGACACGCTCAAGAACGGGTCGCTGTCGAGCTTCCGGTCCGGCGCCATGCCGATCGAGACGCACATCGCGCAGCGGCTGCTCAGCGACTCCGGCACCAACGTCACCAAGTGGGCGCGGCCGGAGTTCGACGAGCTGTACCGCAAGGCGGTGTCCACCGCGGACGCCGGTGAGCGGGCGTCGTTGTACCGGGAGATGCAGCGGTCGCTGCACGCCGAGGGCGGCTACCTGATGTGGGGCTTCGCGGACTGGATCGTGGGCGCCGCGCCCAACGTCGGCGGCATCTCCACCGCGCCCGCGAACACCCTGGACTGGGCCCGGTTCGACAAGGTGTGGCTGGGGTGACCCGGTACGCCCTGCGGCGGCTGGCGATCGGCCTGGCGCAGGTGGTCGCCGTCGTCACCGCCGTGTTCCTCCTGGTGCAGGCGCTGCCGGGGGACGCGGCGGTGGCGTTGGCCGGCGACCACCCCGACCCGCGCCGGATCGAGGAGATCCGGGCGGCGATGGGGCTCGACCGGCCGGCGCTGGACCGGTTCGGCGCGTGGCTGGGCGGGCTCCTGCACGGTGACCTCGGGGTGTCGCTGGTGTCGGGGCGGCCGGTGGCGGAGTTCCTGGCCGACGGGCTCGGGCCGACGCTGGTGCTCGCGGTGGTGTCGCTGGTCCTGCTGGTGCCGCTGTCGGTGCTGCTCGGCGTGGCGGCGGCGGTGCGCGAGGGCGGTCCGCTGGACCGGGCGCTGACCACGGTGACGGTCGGCCTGCACTCCATCCCGGAGTTCGCGCTGGCGGTGGTGCTCATCGCGGTGTTCGGGGTGCAGCTGGGGTGGCTGCCGCCCACGGCCGTGGGCGCGGACCTGCTGGCCCAGCCGCAGGTGCTGGTGCTGCCGCTGGTGGTGCTGTTGGCGCGGCCGGTGTGCTCGGTGAGCCGGCTGGTGCGGGCCGGGATGATCGACGCCCTGGCCTCCGACCACGTCCGGCACGCGCGGCGGCTGGGCATCGGCGAGCGGCGCGTCCGGTTCGCGCACGCCCTGCCCAACGCGGTCGCGCCGGCCGTGCAGCAACTCGCCCGCACCACGGACTGGCTGCTGGGCGGGGTGATCGTGGTGGAGGCGGTGTTCGTGATCCCGGGGCTGGGCACGATCCTGGTGGACGCGGTCGCCGGGCGGGACCTGCCGGTGGTGCAGGGGCTCGCGGTGGTGTTCGCGGTGACGACCGTGCTGGTCAACCTGGTGGCGGACCTGGTCGGGTTCCGGCTCGCGCCCCGGTCGGCGGTGGTCGCGTGATCCGGGCGTTGCTGGTGGCGGTGCCGCTGCTCCTGGCGCTGGTGGGGCCGTTGTTCGTGGCCGACGACGTGCCGCGCGGTGCGCCGTTCACGCCGAACTCCGCGCTGGGCACGGACTTCGTCGGGCGGGACGTGTGGCAGCAGGTGTTGCTGGGCGGGCAGACGGTCGTGCTGGTCGCGTTGCTGGCCACGGTGTTCTCCTACGCGGTCGGCGTGCCGTGGGGGGTGGTGGCGGCGATGTCGCGGGTGGTCGACGACGTGCTGATGCGCCCGCTGGACCTGCTGCTGGCCGTGCCGTCGCTGCTGGTGCTGATCCTGGCGGCGGCGATCGCCGGTCCCGGGCTGCCGGTGCTGATCGGCGTCGTGACGTTGGTCAACTTCCCCGACGTGGCGCGGATCTCGCGCGGCGCGGCGCTGGAGATCGCGGCGCGGCCGGCGCTGGAGGCGATGCGGTTGCAGGGCGAGTCGTGGTGGCGGACCTCCGTGGTCTACACCGGGCGGTCGATGCTGCGGACGCTGGCCGCCGACGCCGGGGTCCGGCTCACCGGGGCGCTGTACCTGGTGGCGTCGGCGAGCTTCCTGGGCGTGGGCGTGCCGCCGGACGCCGCCGACTGGGCGGTCATGGTCGACCGCAACCGGGTCGGGTTGTTCCTCCAGCCGTGGGCCGTCGTGGTGCCCGCGTTGCTGATCGTGGCGTTGTCGGTGGGCTTGAACCTGACGTTCGACCGCGCCCTGCGCAAGGAGGCCGTGTGACCGTCGTGCGCGTGGAGGACCTGCGGGCGGTCGCGGGCGGGCGGACCCTGGTGGACGGGGTGAGCTTCGCGCTGTCCGCCGGGCGGGTGCTGGCGCTGGTCGGCGCGTCGGGCAGCGGCAAGACCACGACCGGGCTCGCGCTGCTGGGCGAGCACGCGCCGGGCGTCACCGTGACCGGGCGGGTGTCGGTCGAGGGCCGGGTGGGGTTCGTGCCGCAACAACCCGCCGGCGCGCTGAACCCCGTGCGCCGCATCGGCGGGGTGTTCCGGGAGGTCGCGGCCGTGCGGGAGGGCGATGCGGAGGAGCTGATCGCCACCGCGCTGCGCCGGGCGCGGGTGCCCGCCGAGCTGTTGCGGCGCTTCCCGCACGAGCTGTCCGGCGGGCAGCAGCAGCGGGTGGTGCTGGCGCAGGCGCTGGTGGGCGACCCGGCGGTCATCGTGGCCGACGAGCCGACCACCGGGCAGGACCCGATCACCCGCGCGGAGATCGTGGACGAGTTGGCGTCCGTCGCGGCCCAGGGGGTGGCGGTGGTCCTGCTGACCCACGACCTGGACGTGGTGCGGGCGCTGGCCGACGAGGTGGTGGTGCTGCGCGACGGCCGGGTGGCGGAAGCCGGGCCGGTCGGACTGCTGGACCAGCCGAGCTCGCCCTACACGCGGGCGCTGGTGGCCGCCCAGCCGCGCGTGACCGTGCCGGTTCCGGCGGCCGAGAAACCGCCGTTGATGCAGGTCAGCGGGCTGACGGCGCGGCACCGCAACGCCGTGGTGCTGCGCGATGTGGACCTGTCGCTGGGCGCCGGGCAGTGCCTGGCGGTCGTCGGCCGGTCGGGCAGCGGCAAGACCACGCTCGCCCGGTGCCTGTCCGGCCTGCACGCCCGCTACGACGGGACGGTCGCGCTGTCCGGGCAGGTGCTGCCGCGGTCGCTGCGGCGGCGGTCGCGGGCGCAACTGGCCGCCGTCCAGTACGTCTTCCAGGACCCGAGGTCGTCGTTCGACCCGAGCCGCACGGTGCTGGCCCAGGTGGCGCGGACCGCCGTGCGGCTGCGGGCGGGCGGCGAGGCGGAGGCGCTGGCCGGGCTCGCCGCCGTCGGCCTGGACGAGGACACCGCGCGGCGGCGACCGCCCGGCCTGTCCGGCGGCGAACTGCAGCGCGCCGCGCTGGTGCGCGCCGCGCTGGTGCGCGCCCTGCTGGCCGAGCCGGACGTGCTGGTGTGCGACGAGATCACCTCAGGGCTGGACACCCTGACCCAGGCGAGCCTGCTCGACCTGCTGGCGGACCTGCCCTGCGCGGTCGTCCTGGTCAGCCACGACCTGGCCGTGGTGGCCCGGCTGGCCGACCGGGTCGCCGTGCTGCACCAAGGCCTCCTCGTCGAGCACGGCTCGGCGGCGGAGGTGCTGGACTCCCCCACCCACCCGGTGACCATCGGCCTGCTGGGCCGCGCGATGGAAGGAACAGAGGAGAAGAGGACATGACCACGCACCACCGCCAGGCCGCGCCGACGCTGTCGGCCGTAGGGCCCTACGACGTGCGCCTGGCGACCGAAGCCGACCTGCCCGGGGCCCGCGGCGTCATGCTGGACACCTTCTACCACGAGTTCGGCTACGGCTACCGGCCCGAGTGGCACGCCGACGTGGTCGACCTCGAAGGGGCGTACCTGCGGCCGGCGCGGCACGCGCTGTTCGTCGCCCTGAAGGGTGACGAGGTGGTCGGCACGACGGGCGTCCGGGCCCAGGGTCCGGCCAGCCCGCCCCACCCGGCGTGGCTGGCCGCCCGGTACCCGTCGGCGAGCACGGCGCAGCTGTTCCGGGTGTACGTGCGGCCCGACCACCGCCGGGCCGGGCTGGCCCGCGCGCTGGTGGACCTGGCGACGCGCTTCGTGGCGGCGACGCCGGGCTACTCGAAGCTGTACCTGCACACCGACACGCGGGTCCCGGGTGCGGAGCCGTTCTGGCGCTCGGTGGCCACCGAGGTGCACGACGCCCGCGACGGTGACCCGTTGGCGTTCCAGACGGTGCACTTCGAGATCCCGCTGTAACCGCATCACCCCGACGGGGGCGTTTTCGGGCGCCCCTGTCGGGTTTATCTCCTTCGCAGAGCTAGCCGCACTGCGCGCTTGCCCTCCTCGACCGACACTGGGTGGACCGGAGCCGTCTACAGAGGACGGACGAGTTGGCGCAGCGGCAGCACTTCCCGGACCTGGTCCGCCCCATGCTGGCGGTCCCGGGCGACCTGCCGGAGGGCGGGGGCTGGGCGTTCGAGTTCAAGTGGGACGGCGTGCGCGCGACGACCTACGTCCGCGACGACCGCCTGCGCGTCCTGACCCGCAACGACCTGGACGCCTCGCGCACCTACCCCGAACTGCACGCCCTGACCACCCTGTTGGACCACCGCCCGGCGGTCCTGGACGGCGAGATCGTGGCCCTGGACCCGGAGGGCCGCCCGAACTTCAGCCGCCTGCAGTCGAGGATCCACACCCGCCGCCCGACCGACGAGCTGCTGGCGCGCATCCCGGTCTCCTACTACGTCTTCGACGTCCTGCACCTGGACGGCCGCACGCTGCTCGCCGAGCCCTACACCACCCGCCGCCGGCTCCTGGAGGAGTTGGGGCTGAGCAGGCACCCGTCCATCCGCGTCCCGCCGTACTTCACCGACCTGCCGGGCGCAACCGTCCAGTCGATCGCCGCCGAGCACGGCTTGGAGGGCGTGGTGGCCAAACGCCTGACGTCGCGCTACGACCCGGGCCGCCGCTCGCCGTCGTGGATCAAGGTCCCGCTGATCCGCACGCGGGAGGTGCTGATCGGCGGGTGGCGGCCGGGCGAAGGCCGCCGTTCCGGCACCATCGGCGCGCTGCTCCTGGGCGTCCCGACCCCGAACGGCCTGCACTACGCGGGCAAGGTGGGCACCGGCTTCACCGCCCCGATGCTGTCCGACCTGCTCTCGCGCCTGCACCCGTTGACCCGCCCCACCCCGCCGTTCGTCGACGAGGTCCCCGCCGACCACGCCCGGGGCGCCCACTGGGTCCAGCCGTCGTTGGTGGGCGAAGTCCAGTTCCGCCACTGGACCACCGAGGGCCGCCTCCGCCACCCGAGCTGGCGCGGCCTGCGCCCCGACAAATCGCCGGCCGACCTCTGACCTCACTCGGCCAGCACCTGCGCGGGGAAGGCCACGCTGTAGGTGTCGGTGACGGTCCCGCTCCCCGCGTTGGCGGCCTCCTCCCAGACCTCCCGCACGGCGGTGAAGAGCCGATCGACCTTGTCCGCGGCCCGGGCCCCGCGTGACCGGCTCCTGGTCCAGTCGACCGGTCGCCAGCCACCGTCCGGAGTCCGCCGGGACGCGTTGGCCAACGGCGCGAGCAGCGACTGGAGCCGGTACTCCAACGCCAGGCTGATGTCCTCGTCCGCCAACTCGCCCGCCAGCGCGACCGCCTCGGGCAGCCGGGGCCACGCCACCACGACCACGCGGTGCCAGATCTCGGGCGGGAACGTGTTCGCCAAGTGGTGGCTCTCCCCGACCACCAGGTCCCGCAACCGCCGCTCGGCCTCGGAGGTCTGACCGACGTACAACAACCCCCACCGCAACCACACCCCGTACAGGACCCTGCCGGTCAGGAGGGGCGAACCGTCCTGCCGCACCCCGGTGAGCGCCCGCCCCAACCGGTGCGCGTACCGGTACCGCCGAACCCGCCAAGCCTCCGCGGCCTCGGCCGAAGCCGAAAGCTCGTCAAGCGCACGCCTCCACGCGTCGAACGCATCCCCGTCGGCCGAAGTCACCCGGCCAACGTATCCGGTCGACCACGGCCGACATGCCCGATCGGGCAAGCGGGCCAACCGCCCCCAGGGCTCGACGGCACGGCTCTCGACGGCCGACTCGACAGCCCACGAAGACCCGGTGCCGGGTGTACGGACGGCAAGGGCCGCAATTGCCTCTGTTGACAGAGGCATTCGTCTGGCCGGAAGATGGACCGACCAGTCCGGGACTGATCGGTCCACTAAAGGTGGTTCGGCGTCCCACATGAGCGGAGCTGATCATGACCGAGCCGTCCCCAGCGGCCTCGCCACCCATCCACCAGGACCCGAAACCGCCGGTCGGCGCCACAGTGGTGAAGAACCTGCCGCTGCTGCTGGCGGTCGTCTGCGCGGTCCAGTTCCTCGACGCCATGGACATCGCGTCCATGGGGCCGGCCCTCCCCCTGGTCCAGGACGACCTGGCCATGTCACCCGCGGCCCTCCAGTGGGTGGTCAGCGCCTACGCGCTCGGCTTCGGCGGGTTCCTGCTGCTGGGCGGCCGGCTCGCCGACGTCTACAACCGCAAGAAGCTGCTCATCGGCTGGCTGGTCGTCTTCATCGTGGCCAGCCTCGTGGGCGGTTTCGCCGACAACGGCCTGTTGCTCGTCGTCGCGCGCCTGGCCAAGGGCATCAGCGCCGGCATCACGGCGCCGGTGGCCATGGCCGTGCTGCTGGACGCCTTCCGCGAACCCAGCGCGCGCAACCGGGCGCTGGGCACGTTCCTCGCCGTCGCCTCGGCCGGGTACTCGCTGGGCCTGGTGCTCGGCGGCCTGCTGTCCAGCATCTCCTGGCGGCTGACCATGTTCCTGCCGGCCGTCGTCGGCCTGATCGTCGCCGTGCTCGCGGGCGCGGTGGTGCCCGGCCGGCAGGAGGCGTCGCAGCGCCAGCGCATGGACGTGCTGGGCGCGGTCCTGGTGACCGCGGGTGCGGTCGCGCTCGTGTACGGGCTCAGCCGGGCCGCCACGAACGGGTGGGGCGACTGGATCACCATCGCCTCGCTCGCCGCCGCGGTCGTGCTGTTCCCGATCTTCGCCGCGGTCGAGCGCAACCACCCCGCGCCGCTGGTCCCGCTGGGCATCTTCCGGCGGCCCCAGCTCACCCGGGCCAACATCTGCATGCTGTTCTTCGGCGCCTACGTCGCGTTCCAGTTCGTGCTCACTCTGTACTACCAGGTGGAACTGGGCTGGTCGCCGCTGCAGGCGGGTCTCGCCTTCCTGGTCGGCGGCGTGCTCACGGCGGGCACCGCCCGCTACGGCGCGGTCCTGGTGACCAAGCACGGCGCGTGGCCGGTCGCCTCGATCGGCCTGGTCATGATGTGCGTCGGCTACCTGGCGTGGGTGCTGTTCATCGGCTCGGTCGACCCGCTGGTCCTGCTCGCGGTCCAGCAGCTGCTCGGTGGCTTCGGCTTCGCCGCGGTCTACCCGGCGCTCAACATCGCCGCCGTCGGCAGCGCCGCGGAGGACGAGCAGGGCCTCGCGTCCGGCCTGTTCAACGCGGGCGCGCAGATCGGCAACGGCATCGTGGTCGCGATCACCGCCACCGTCCTCACGGTGGTCACGAGCAGCGCGCTGAGCGGCTACCGGGCCGGCCTGTGGGTCGTGACCATCACGACGATCGCCGTCACGCTGCTGGCCCTGGCCGGCGCGGTCACCTACCGCAAGAAGGCGACCGCCTGACCGGGCCCGCCTGAACCCGGCCTCCGCACGGAGGACCCCCTGCCGCGTAGCGCGAACACCCCTCCCGGTGGTGTCCCCACCACGGTTCGCGCTACGCGGCTCTTTCGCGTCCAGGGACGAGGAGTGCGGATGACGTCGGCGTTGATGCTCGTCGCGCACGGCAGCCGCGACCCGCGGCACGCGGCCACCGTCGCCGCCATCGCCGACCGGGTCCGCGCCCTGCGGCCCGACCTGGCGGTGGCGCCTGCGTTCCTCGACTTCGACCACCCCGGCCCGCCGGAGTGCGTGGACGTCCTGGCCGCCGGCGGCGCCTCGGACGTGGTGGCCGTGCCGCTGCTGCTGACCAGCGCGTTCCACGACAAGGTGGACCTGCCCGCGGTGCTGCGCGCCGACCACGGGGTGGCGGTCCGCCGCTCCGCCGTGCTCGGCCCCTCCCGCCTGCTCGTGCGCGCGCTGGAACGCAGGCTCGCCGAAGCCGGTGTGCGGCGCGTCGACCGGGCCTCGACCGGTCTCGTGCTGGCCGCCGCCGGCTCGACCGACCCCGACGCGGTCGCGGTGGTCCGGCGGATCGCGCGGGTGTGGGCGGGGAGCGGGTGGCGCGCGGTGGTGCCCGCGTTCGCCACCGGGTCCTCCCCCACCGGCGTCCCCGCGCCCGAGGACGCCGTCCGGGCGTTGCGCGCGGCCGGCGTGCGGCGGGTGGCGGTGGCCCGGTACGTGATCTGCCCGGGTCGGCTGTCCGACCGGATCGAGCGCGGCGCGGCGGACGCGGACGTCGTGGCGGCCGAGCTGGGCGACGCGCCGGAGCTGGTGCGCCTGGTGCTCGACCGCTACCGGGCTACGGCGCGGCTTCGGCCGCGGGCCGCCGGAACCACGTCGTCCGGCAGTTCTCCCCTTCCTGGAGCAGACCGCGGTGGCGCAGCACGACCCGTTCCACGGGGCAGAAGATGAGCAGGTCGATGGCGATGCCGACGACCAGGATCAGCAGGATGGCCAGGAAGATGCCCGCCATGTCGGCGTTGTTGCGGCCGTTGTCGAGCAGCTGGCCCAGGCCGATGCCCAGGTCGGGCGAGGAGGCGATGATCTCCGCCGCCATCAGCGAGCGCCACGAGAACGCCCAGCCCTGCTTGAGCCCGGCGACGTAGGCGGGCAGCGCGGCGGGCAGCACGACGTGCCGGACGCTGCGCACGCCGCGGATGCCGATCGCCCGCCCGGCGCGCAGGTACAGCGGCGGGATCTGGTCGATGCCCGCGATCAGGCCGTTGGCCACCGACGGCACCGCGCCCAGCAGGATCACCGCGTACATCATGGTGTCGTTGAGCCCCAACCAGATCACCGCCGGCGGCACCCACGCGATGGACGGCAGCGACTGGAGCCCGGACAGCACCGGCCGGACCGCCGCGCGCACCAGCGCCACCCGCGCGACCAGCAGCCCCAGCGGGGTGCCGATGGCCAGCGCGAGCAGGAAGCCGAACAGGCCGCGCGACACGCTGGTCCACACGATGTGCAGCAGCTCGCCGCGCAGCCACAGCTCCCGCGCGCTCGCCCACACGTCCAGCGGCGCGGGCAGCTTGTAGTCGTCGGTGACCCGCGCCCACACCAGGACCTGCCAGGTGAGCAGGACCAGCAGGAGCGCGAGCACCGGCGGGAGCACCTTGCGCCGCAGCACGTCACCCACCGGCACGCGCCGCTGGGTCGGCGACTCCAGCGCGTCCAGCCCCGCTTCCAGGCGGGCCAGGTCGTCCAGGCCGCCGCCGTCCCGGTGGTCAGTGCCGGCCATGCCGTCGGATCTCACTGCGCAGCACCTCGGTGATCTCGACCGACAGGTTCGCCACCGCGGCGTCCTCGTCGCGCCGCGGGTGGGGGATGTCGACGCGCCACTCGCGGGCGATCCGACCGGGGCGGGACGACATCAGCACCACCCGCTGGGCCAGCCGCACCGCCTCGCGCACGTTGTGCGTCACGAACAGCACCGACAGGCCGGTCTCCCGCCACAGGCGGGTCAGCTCCTCGTGCAGCACGTCGCGGGTGATCGCGTCCAGCGCGGCGAACGGCTCGTCCATCAGCAGCAGGCGGCAGTCCTGGGCCAGCGCGCGGGCGAGCGCGACGCGCTGCCGCATCCCGCCCGACAGCTCGTGCACCCGCTTGCCGTGCGCGCCGCCCAGCCGGACCAGGTCGAGCAGGCGTTCCGCCTCGGTCCGGCGCTCGGCCCTGCCCATGCCGCGCAGCCGCAGCACCAGCTCGATGTTGCGGCCCGCGGTGAGCCACGGGAACAGCGCGTGCTCCTGGAACATCAGCGCGGTCCGGTCGCCGCCGGTGTCGATGGTGCCGGCCGAGGGCCGGTCCAGCCCCGCGATCAGGTTGAGCAGGGTGGACTTGCCGCAGCCGGACGCGCCGAGCAGCGTGACGAACTGGCCCGCCTCGACGTCGAGGTCGATGCCGTCGAGCACGGCGGTCGTCGTGCCGCCGGCGTGGAAGGCCTTCGACACCTTCCGCACCCGCACCCGGTACACCGGCGGCGCGGGCGGCGCCTCCACGGCCGCCGGGCGTGGCTTCGCGGACGTCATTTCGCCCCCAGACCGGCGTCGGTGACCTCGGGCCGGCCCGCGGCCCGCAGGACGTCGTTGAGCAGGCTCAGGTCGTACAGGCCGCGCAGGTCCGGCGGTTCGACCAGGCCGAGGGCCACGGCGTGCGCGGCCTGGGTGGCCAGGGTCGAGGCCAGGGGGTCGTCGGTGACCTCGACGGAGTCCCAGGCGCGGTCGATCACGTCGGCGGGCAGGGCCTTGCCGGTCAGCCGCCGCAGCGCGCCGTTGACCGACTCCTTGGCCCGGGCGGGGTTGGCGTTGATCCACGCGTTGGCCGCGACGGAACCGCGCAGCACGGCGGCCACGACGTCGCGGTGCTCGGCGAGGAAGCGTTGCGAGACGACGACGTTCGTGGTGGCGAAGGACCCGCCGGGCCACAGGTCCGACTCCTCCAGCAGCACCTTGGCGCCTTCGGCCACCAGCTTCGCCGCGGTCGGCTCGGGCGCCCACGCCCCGTCGATCGCGCCCGTCCGGTAGGCGCTGGGCGCCTCGGCGTTGGCGGTGCGCACCACCGACACGTCGCCCCGGCCGCTGCGGGCGTCCACCCGCAGGCCCTGGTCGGCCAGCCAGGTGAGCAGGGCGACGTCCTGGGTGTTGCCCAGCTGCGGCGAGGCGATCCGGCGGCCCTTGAGCTCGCGCGCGGAGCCGATCTCCGGGCGGACCACCAGCCGCACCCCGCCGGACGCGGAACCGGAGATCACCCGCAGGTTCGCGCCGGCGGCCCGCGCGTAGCCGTTGATGATCGGGGACGGGCCGATCCAGCCGATGTCGACGGAGTCGGCGTTCACCGCCTCGATCAGCGACGGCCCGGCGTTGAACACCACGTCGGACACGCCGGTGCCGCCCAGTTCGCGGGCGAAGAACCCGTCGCGCACGCCGACCAGCGGGGTCGCGTGGGTGAGGTTGGGCAGGTAGCCGATCCGGACCACGTCGACCGACAGCTTCGGGCCGCTCGCCGCGACCGGGGCGGGGTCGGCGTCGCGCAGGGAGCCGTAGCCGCAGCCGGCCAGCACGAGCGCGGCGAGCACGACGGCGACGCGCCGGACGCGCGCCGGCAGTGCGCTGCGCCGGACACGTGCCGGCAGTGCGCTGCGCCGGACACGCGCCGGCAGTACGCTGCGCCGGACGCGCGCCACCGAAGTGCCGCGGGCGGTGACCGCCATCCTCACCAGCTCCCGTCGGCCCGCGGCGCGGACCGGACCATGCCCGCGGTGAGCGTGGCGCCGTCGGACGGGTCGATCAGCAGGAACGATCCGGTGGACCGGCAGTCGGCGTAGGCGTCCACGGCCAGCGGCTCGGCGGTGCGCAGCGCGAGCCGGCCAATCTCGTTGACCGCCAACCGGTCCGCGGCCCGCCCGCCCGTGCCCGCCCACCGCGCGGCGTCCTCGACGCCCGGCTGCACCTCGATGCCCTCGACGACCACCTTCACCGTGCGGGTGGCGGTCCGCAGCAGCACCCGGTCGCCCACCACGAGCGGCCGGGCCGCGACGTGGCACGCCATCGCGTCGACCGCCCGCGTCGGCGTCGGCGCGCTGCCGACCGGCGCGATGAGGTCGCCGCGCGCCACGTCCAGGTCGTCGGCCAGCCGGATGGTCACCGACTGCCGCGCCCACGCCGCCGGCACGCTGCCGCCCAGGGCGTCGATGCCGGTGATGGTGGTCGTGGTGCCGGCGGGCAGCACGGTGACCCGGTCGCCGACCCGCAACACGCCCGAGGCCACCTGGCCCGCGTAACCGCGGTAGTGGGCGTGCGCCGCGCCGCGCGGCCGGATCACGTACTGCACCGGGAACCGGCCCGGGAACGCCGTCGGGTCGTGGCTGACCGGCACGTCCTCCAGGTGCCCCAGCACGGTCGGGCCGTCGTACCACGGCATCCGGCCCGACGGCTCCACCACGTTGTCCCCGGTGAGCGCGGCGATCGGGATCTCGGTGACCCCGCGCAGGCCCAGGGTGTCGGTGTAGGCCCCGAACTGGTCGGCGATCTCGCGGAACCGCCGCTCCGACCAGTCCACGAGGTCCATCTTGTTCACCGCCAGCGTCACGTGCGGCACGCGCAGCAGCGCGGTGATGGCCGCGTGCCGGCGGGTCTGCTCGACCACGCCGTGCCGGGCGTCCACCAGGATGATCGCCAGCTCGGCGGTGGACGCGCCGGTGGCCATGTTCCGGGTGTACTGCACGTGCCCGGGGGTGTCGGCGAGGATGAACCGGCGGCGCGGCGTGGCGAAGTAGCGGTAGGCCACGTCGATGGTGATGCCCTGCTCGCGCTCGTCGCGCAGCCCGTCGGTGAGCAGCGCGAGGTCGATGCCCTCGCCGCCGCGGTCGCGGGAGGCCTGGTCCACCGACGCCAGCTGGTCCGCAGGCACCGACTTCGAGTCGTGCAGCAGCCGTCCCACGAGGGTGGACTTGCCGTCGTCCACGCTGCCCGCGGTGGCGAACCGGAGGAGGGTGGTCGTCGTGCCGGGTGTCACCATGGCTAGAAGTACCCTTCGCGTTTGCGGTCCTCCATCGCGGACTCCGACAGCCGGTCGTCGAACCGGGTCGCGCCGCGCTCGGTCAGCCGGGACGCGGCCAGCTCGGCGATCACCGCGGCCGGGTCGGTCGCGTCGGACTCGACCGCGCCGGTGCACGACATGTCGCCGATCGTGCGGTAGCGCACCACCCGGGTCTCCACGGGCTCGTCGGCCCGCGGCCCGCCCCACCCGCCCGGCGCCAACCACATCCCGTCCCGGCGGAACACCTCGCGCCGGTGGGCGTAGTACAGGTCGGGCAGCTCGATGTGCTCGCGGTGGATGTACTGCCAGACGTCCAGCTCGGTCCAGTTCGACAGCGGGAACACCCGGACGTGCTCACCCGGCGCGTGCCGGCCGTTGTAGAGCTGCCACAGCTCCGGGCGCTGCCGCCGCGGGTCCCACTGGGAGAACTCGTCGCGCAGCGAGAACACCCGTTCCTTGGCGCGCGCCTTCTCCTCGTCGCGCCGGCCGCCGCCGAACACCGCGTCGAAGCGGTGCTTGCGGATGGCGTCGTTGAGCGGCAGCGTCTGCAGGGGGTTGCGGGTGCCGTCGGGACGCTCGTGCAGCAGGCCGCGGTCGATGTAGTCCTGCACGGAGACGACGTGCAGCTTGAGGCCGCACTCGGCCACCACGCGGTCGCGGTAGTCCAGCACCTCGGGGAAGTTGTGCCCGGTGTCCACGTGCATCAGCGCCAGCGGCGGCGGCGCCGGCGCGAACGCCTTGAGCGCCAGGCGCAGCATCAGCACGGAGTCCTTGCCGCCGGAGAACAGCAGCACCGGCCGCTCGAACTCGCCCGCCACCTCGCGGAAGATGTAGACCGCCTCGGATTCGAGGGCGTCGAGGTGGGTCAGGGCGTAGGGGTCGTCAGTCCACTCGCTCACCGCTGCGGCCGTCGTCACAGGCGTGTGTCCTCTGTGGTGGTAGGGGTGGTCGGCCGGCCGGAGGGGGCGGTCGGCCGTGGAGCTGTCGTCGTCGGGTCAGGTGTGCAGGCCGCACTCCGTCTTGCCCAGCCCGGCCCACCGGCCCGCGCGGGCGTGCTCCCCCGGCCGCACCGGGCGGGTGCAGGGCGCGCAGCCGACGGTGGGGTAGCCGGCCGAGAGCAACGGGTTGAGCAGCACGCCGTGCTCGGCGGCGTAGGAGTCCACTTCGGACTGCGTCCACCGGGCCAGGGGCGAAATCTTCACCATGTCCCGCTTGGCGTCCCAGCCGACCACGGGCGTGTCGGCCCGGGTCGGCGAGTCCTCGCGGCGCACACCGGTGACCCACGCGTCGTAGCCCGCGAGGCCTTCGTCCAGCGGCGCCACCTTGCGCAGGGCGCAGCACAGGTCGGGGTCGCGGTCGTGCAGCTTCGGCCCGTGTTCCGCGTCCTGCTCCGCGACGCTCTGGCGGGGCACCAGGTCGACCACCGTCACGTCCATGAACTCCGCGACGGCGTCGCGGGTGCCGATGGTCTCGGCGAAGTGGTAGCCGGTGTCCAGGAACAGCACGGTGATCCCGGGCGCGACCCGGGACGCCAGGTGCACCAGGACCGTGTCCGCCATCGACGAGGCGACGCACAGCCGCTCGCCGAACGTGGTCGCGGCCCACTCCAGGACCTCCTCGGCCGAGGCCTCCGCCAACCGCCGATCCGCCCGCGCGGCCAGCTCGGCGAGTTCGGGGGTGTTGCTGCGAGTCATTGTTCGCAAACCACCTTCCACAGCCGAACTCCGCGTTGCGGCGGTGGTTCGGGGAACGTATTTCGAACAAAGGCGCCCGGTGTGAGCGACATTAGCAGCACGGGCCGACGCGGTGCTGACAGCGCGCTGATCCGCATTGCGCGAGACCGCACCCCGCGCGTATCAGCAGCACGTCAGCGAGTGTCTGCGACAGTACCGCGGGAGGTGTGCTAATGCGCATGCCCAGGCACCGCGGGATCACCGTCCGTCTCCCGAAAGAGCGGGTACAAGTGTGAGGCTCCTCAATTTCCGACAAAGCCCGGCAGCAAGGGCGCTGGGGCTTGTTTCAGTGATTGTGACGGCCGCTGCGCTGCTCACCGGCGCCAATGCGGCCGGCAGCGAAGCGGTCCAGTGGACGACCAGCTTCAAGGGTTCCGACGGGACCACCTACACCGCCACCAACCACCTGCTCCCGGCGTCCCGGGGCGAGGGCCGGCAGTGGCTGCTCGCCTGGTCCGGTCCCGCGAAGCAGCCGGCGCCGGACTTCCTGGCGGTCATCGACGCCACGCCCAGCTCGCGCACCTACGGCAAGGTCGTCAACACCGTCACCGTCGGCCCCGGCATGGGCAACGAGCCCCACCACATGCAGTACGTGTGGCACAAGGGCGACCACATCTACGCCGGCGGCATCATCTCCGACACGACGTTCGTCTTCGACTCCAAGGCGTTGCCCGCGCTGCGCCTGGTCGGCGTGAACACGCCGATGGACACGCCGTGCGGCACCCTGCCGGACGCGTACCAGACGCTGCGCGACGGCACCGCGTACGCGACCTACATGGGCGGCCCGAACGTCGCCGGCCCGTGCACCTACACCAACGGCGAGGTCCGGATCGGCAACGGCGCGGCCGGGTCGCCCGGTGACATCGTGCTGATCGGCAAGGACGGCCGCACGCTGGCCGAGATCCCGGCGGCGACCAAGGAGGGCGAGGACCCGGCGCAGTGCGGCAACGTGCCGGCCCTGCCGCAGTCCAGCTGCGCCAACCCGCACGGCATCGCGGTCCGCGAAGACCTCAACATCCTGGTGGCCAGCGACTTCGCCGAGGCGCGCAACTTCATGACGCCGGACTCGCCGCTGCGCGAGGAGCTGGCCCGGCAGACCGTGCGCGTCTTCGACATCACCAACCGCACCAACCCGACGCTGAAGTCGGTGTCGAAGGTCGCCGACGGCCCGCGTTCGGTCCTTGAGGAGAAGGCGTTCTTCAAGGAGTCGCGCGTGGTCATGGAAGTCGCGATGACCAACAAGCCCGGCCACAAGGGCGCTTTCGTGTCCTCCATGGCCGGTGGCGCGGTCTTCTACACGCCCGACATCACCGCGCCCGCGCCGCAGTGGCGTGAGGTGTTCGACGACACGACCGCCTACAAGCGGTTCCACCCGGACGGTTCGGTCACCGGTGGCGGCGACAACTCCAGCTGGCTCGCGGTCAGCCCGGACGACCGCTTCCTGTTCCACGCGGTCATGGGTCAGTCCATCCCGTACGGCGAGCCGCTGGACAAGACCACCGGCATGATCTACGTGCTGGACATCCGCAAGCTGCTCGACTCGGGCGAAGGGGTCCGGTGCAGCGTGGACGAGCTGCGCGAGGTCTACGCAGGCGGCTCCGAGCGCGACTGCCCCGAGCTGACCGCGGTGGTGCCGATCCGCGACACCAGCGACGGCGGCCCGCACTGGGGCGCGATGGACAACTTCGAGCGCGACCACCGGGGCATGTACCGGGAGACCGAGCACGTCAAGCGCTTCGCGGTGTCCAACTACTTCGTCGCCGGCTCCTTCGGCGGCGGCGGCGACCACCGGATCTGCATGTTCGACATGAACCGCGCGGGCAAGGTGGAGCTGGACAAGAAGTTCCGCGACGAGCGGACCGGCCGGCCGTGCGTCAGCTTCAACCGCCCGTCGTGGCCGCACGGCGACTACGGCGACAGCCAGCCGCACGGCGTCCTGTTCGCGGTCAGCGACGGGAAGCTCAAGTGAGTGGATCGGTCTCCAACCAGGTGTCCGTGCTGATCGCTCAGCACGGGCACCTGGACCGGCCGGCGGTGGCCGCGGACAAGGCGGCGGTCGTCGCGATGATCGTCGCCGGTCTCGCGGCCGTCGCCGCCGCGGGCGTCGTCCTGCTCGGCCGGGAGCTGTCGCGCGGGCGGTTCGCCGCCGCGCTGGCGGTCTCGCTGGCGGTGGCCACCGGCGCCCTGCTGGTCAGCGTCACCCGGGCCGAGGACTCCGGGCTATTCCCCGACGCGGGCACGCCCCGGCTCGGCGCGCTCGCGCTGGCCGGCAAGCAGGTGCCGGTGCTGGTGGTGCCGAACCGGCCGGGGTTCAACCTGGTCGCGGTCGGCGCGCCGGACGCGGGCGCGGGCACCGACCGCGACCGCCTCACCGCGGGCGAGCGGCGTCCGGGCAGCGCGCACACGTGGGTGGCCGTGGACCTGCCGGCGGGCCCGAGCAAGCTGTGGGTGTCGGCGGGCGGGGCGACCGGCGCGCTGGACGTGGACACCGGCTCCGACGCCGCTCCCGCGCGGGCGGCGCTGCGCGGTCCGGACGGTCCCGAGTGCGCCAGCGCCGTCGTGGGCGCGTTGCTGGCCAACGGTGACGCCGCGGACGCCTGCCCGTCCGACGGTCTGTCCGAAGCGGACGCCGAGGCGTTGCGCACGACGGTGGACTTCCTCGCGGGGCGCGGTGAACGCAGCCTCGCGCTGGTGTCCGACGAGTCGCCGCGCGGTGTGGCGGCGGCCGGCGAGGTGCGGTCGGCGGCGCAGCGCGCCGGGCTGACCGTGACCGCGCCGGACGGCTCGAACCGACCGCTGGTCGTCGTCGCCGGGTGGGCGGGCGCGGAGGCCGTCGTGCGCGACGTGGACACCGGCGCGGTCGTGGCGCAGAGCACCTACCTCGCGCCGTGGCTGCTGTCCTCCGCGTTGCTGCGGCGGGCCAGCGGCCAGCAGATCCCGTTGCGCTACCCGCCGCGCGACCCGGCCGCCGGCGACTACCTCGCCGCGCTGGCCGCCCGGGTGCCGGGCGAGGCGCCGAGCGCGGCCGGCTACCTGGCCTGGCACCAGGCGCGCGGCCGGTCGGTCGCGGCCGACCCGGTGCGCCTCTACGCGGTCGCCGCCGCGCCCTACATGCCCGGCATGGGCGGCGTGACCGCGCACGACCACGGTTCGACCCCCGACTGGCTGCCCGGCGGTCTGATCATCCCGGTGACCGGGCCGCTGCCCGAGAGGTGAGAGGGGCCACCCCCACGATGACCGACACGTCGACACCCACCAAGTCACAGGGCCAATGGGCGCTGGGACAGCGAGACGCGCTCAACCCCAACGAGAAGTTCAAGGCGGAGGAGAACCCGCTGCTCGTGCGCGACCGGATCGAGCGGGTCTACGCGCGGGAGGGCTTCGCGGCCATCCACCCCGACGACCTGCGCGGCCGGTTCCGCTGGTGGGGCCTCTACACCCAGCGCAAGCCGGGGATCGACGGCGGTCGCACCGCCGTGCTGGCGCCGGAGGAGCTGGACGACGAGTACTTCATGATGCGCGTGCGCAGCGACGGCGGTCAGCTCGACCTGGCGCAGCTGCGCGCCATCGCGGACATCTCCACCCGCTACGCGCGGGACACCGCGGACGTCACCGACCGGCAGAACATCCAGCTGCACTGGGTGCGCATCGAGGACGTGCCGGAGATCTGGCGGCGGCTGGAGGCGGTCGGCCTGTCCACCACCGAGGCGTGCGGCGACTGCCCGCGCGTGGTGCTGGGCAGCCCGGTCGCCGGGGTGTCGGCGGACGAGGTCGTGGACGCGACCCCCGCCATCCGGGAGATCGTCGACCGCTTCGTGGGCGACCTGTCGCTGTCCAACCTGCCGCGCAAGTTCAAGTCGACCGTGTCGTGGCTGGCCGACGTGCCCTACGAGGCCAACGACGTGGCCTTCCTGGGCGCGGTGCACCCCGAGCACGGGCCGGGCTTCGACGTGTGGGTGGGCGGCGGCCTGTCCACCGCGCCGATGCTGGCCCAGCGGCTGGGCGCGTGGGTGCCGCTTTCCGAGGTGCCCGACGTGTGGGTGGCGATCGCCCGGCTGTTCCGCGACTACGGCTACCGGCGGCTGCGGCACCGGGCGCGGCTGAAGTTCCTGGTCGCGGACTGGGGCGTGGAGCGGTTCCGAGCGGTGCTGGAGGAGGAGTTCCTCGGCCGCCCGCTGCCCGACGGCCCGCCGCCCGCGCTGCCCGCGACGCCCATCGACCACATCGGCGTGCACCGGCAGCGGGACGGCCGGCACTACGTCGGCGTCGCGCCGGTGGTCGGGCGGGTGTCGGGCAAGCAGCTGACCCAGCTCGCCGACATCGCGCAGGCGCACGGGTCCGGGCGCGTCCGGCTCACCGCGTACCAGAAGCTGCTGGTCCTGGACGTGGCCGACCCCGAGCCGCTGGTGCGCGACCTGCGGGCGATCGGCCTGGAGGCCGAGCCGTCGCCGTGGCGGCGCAACACGATGGCGTGCACCGGCATCGAGTTCTGCAAGCTCGCCGTGGTGGACACCAAGAACCGGGCCGCGACCCTGGTGGCGGAGCTGGAGGAGCGGCTCGCCGACCGGCCGGTGGCGTTGAGCGTGAACCTCAACGGCTGCCCGAACTCGTGCGCCCGCGCCCAGGTCGCCGACATCGGCCTGAAGGGCATGCTGGTCACCGACGCCGACGGCGCGCAGGTCGAGGGCTTCCAGGTGCACCTGGGCGGCGGCCTGGGCATGGCGGAGAGCCGGGGCGGCGGGTTCGGCCGCAAGCTGCGGGGCCTGAAGACCACCGCGGCCGAGCTGCCCGCCTACGTCGAGCGGCTGAGCCTGCGCTACCTCGACGGCCGGGTGGACGAGTCCGAGTCGTTCACCGACTGGGTGGCGCGCGCGCCCGAGGAGCAGTTGCGCTGAACGGCGGAACTCTGACACGGCACTGATACGGCCGCCGATGGACGTGGCATCGGCGGCCGTATGTGGCTTTACTGCACGTAGCAGACCGCCGACAGGGAGGTACGAAACACCGATGTCCGACGACAAGACCTTGCAGGTGCTGAACCAGTTCAACGCGGCGTTCCAGAAGCACGACCCGAGCCTGCTGGAGGGACTGCTCGCCGAGGACTGCGTCCTGGAGAACTCGGGACCGGCGCCGGACGGCTCGCGGCACGAGGGGCTGGCCGCGTGCCGGGAGTTCTGGTCGGCGATCGCGGCGGACGCCAACAACAACTTCGAGCCCGAAGAGGTGTGGGCCTCCGGTGACCGGGGCATCATCCGGTGGAAGCTCACCTGGGGTCCCGGCCCGAACGACCACGTGCGCGGCGTCAACCTCATGCGCCTGCGCGACGGGTTGATCGTCGAGGGCATGGGCTACGTCAAGGGCTGAGCCCGTTCGCCGCGGCCGGGCCGTGAGGGGGCTTCCACCCCTTCGCGGCCCGGCCGTCGCACGTGTGGGCGGGATGACGCAGACCGATCGGTCCACAGCCCGGCCGGCGGTGTTAATCTGGATCTCATCAGGGATTGGTGTGTAGCCGGATTCGAGGAGCACACATGGCGCGCCGGCAAGCCCCCGACACCAAGCAGCGGATCCTGGCCGTCGCCGCGCGGCTGTTCGGCCGGCACGGCGTCCGCTCGGTCGGCATGCAGCGGCTCGTGGACGAGACGGGCCTGGGCAAGAGCCTGGTCTACCGCGAGTTCAGCAGCAAGGACTACCTGGTCGCGGAGTGGCTGAAGGAGACCGACGCGGCGTGGGGCGAGTACGCCGACGCGGCGACGCGACCGCACGAGGGCGACCCGGCCCGGCAGATGCTGGCGCTGGTGGAGTTCATCCACGACAGCGTCCTGGCCGACGACTTCTACGGGTGCGTCTTCTACAACACCATCGCCGAGTTCCGCGACGAGGACCACCCGGGGCGGCGGGCGGCCGTGGCGCACCTGGAACGCGTGCGCGCGCTGCTCGCCCACTACGGCCGCGACGCCGGGGCCGAGGACCCCGAGGGCCTGGCGGACACGCTCCTGCTCATCATCGGCGGCCTCCTGGTCAACGGCACGGCGTTCGCCGGCAAGGGCCCGGCCGAGCACGCGGTCCCGACCGCGGCGGCGATCATCCGCCAGGCGTGCCCGGCGACCGCCGGCTCGGCCCTGGGCTGACCCGCTCCGGCTCGGGCTCGGTGGGGGCGCGCCGCCTGCCTGCCACAACCGCCCGGCCGGCCGCCCAGCCGGCCACCACAGCCGCATAACCGGCTGCCCAGCCGGCCCACCACCACCGCCGCAGCCGGCCCACGCCGCCCAACCGGCCCACCACCGCCGCCCAGCCAGCCGCACCGCCGGCCCACCGCCGCGCGATCAGCCCACCGACGACCGCGAGGCCGGAGCCGAAGCCCCGACCTCGCGGACACGTGTCACCTCACCGGCGGGCGGTCACCCGGCGGCTCCGCCCGGTGACGCCTCCAGCTGGTGCGGCCACGGGATGACCCGCTCGGGCCGGGCGGGGCGGGTGGCGACGCCGTCGGTCTCGTAGCCGTCGTTGTAGACGAACGACTTGGGCAGCTCGTCGTGGAACTGGTAGTCCGACAGGATCCGCCCGTCGTCGTCGAGCACCAGCAGGTCCTCGCCGCGCATCTCCGTCTCGCCGGTCGCGGCCAGCACCATCATCCAGTTGAGCCGGACCAGGTTGTGGTGGCCGACCGCGTTGTGCGCCGAGCGGAACACGTACCCCATCGGGTCGTAGATCTCGTGCGTGTAGGCCAGTTGGTCGATGATCGCCTCGTGCCCGACCACCGGGTCCTTGCGGTAGAACACGTACGTGGCGTCCGGCGCATACAGCTCCACCACGCCCTTGCGGCGGCGGTCCGGGTCGGTCTCGTTCCACAGCGCCACGTACCGGTCGGCGAACTCTTCGGGGTCGAGGGTCACGGTGTCCTCCGCGGGGAGTCGGTGGTCTGCGGTGTCCCGTACTGCTCGCGCAGCACCCGGCGCAGGAGCTTGCCGGTGGGGTTGCGCGGCAGGGCGTCCACGGTCACGAACCCGGTGGGGATCTTGAAGTCGGCGAGCTTGCCGCGCAGGAAGCGGACCAGCTCGCGGGGCGGCACGGCGGCGTCCGGGCGGAACACCACGGCGGCGCGCACGGCCTCGCCCCAGTGCGGGTCGGGCACGCCGAACACCGCGACCTCCACGACGCCCGGGTGGTCGCGCAGCACGGCCTCCACCTCGGCCGGGTAGATGTTCTGCCCCGCCACGATGATCGTGTCGTTGACCCGGTCGACCAGGAACAGGTGGCCGTCCTCGTCCAGGTACCCGAGGTCGCCCATCCGCAGCCAGTCCCCCACCAGCGCGTCGGCGGTGGCCTCGGGCAGCCGCCAGTACCCGAGGAAGCGGCCCGGGGCGCGCACCAGGACCCGGCCCAGCCGCCCGGCCGGCAGCGGCGCGCCCTCGTCGTCCACGATGCGCACCTCGTTGCCGGGGCACACCAGGCCGGCCGAGCCGAGCACCCCGCTGTCCGGCGTGTGCGCCGCGGGCGGCAGGACGGTCACGAAGCTGCCCGCCTCCGCCGACGAGTAGCCCTGCACCAGCTCGCAGCCCATGACCTCCATGCACGTCAGCAGGAGTTCCCGGTCGATCGGCGAGCCGCTGTAGACGACCTTGCGCAGCGAGGCGAACGTCGCGCTGGTCACGCCCCGCTCGGTGATCATCATGCGCATCATCGCGGGGGCCGCCCACAGCATGGTGATCCGCTCGCGCTCGATGATCCGCGCGGCCTCGTCGGCGATGAACCGGCGCATGACCACCGTCGTCGCGCCGACGTTGAACGAGTGGAAGAACCAGCCGAACCCCGCGGTGTGCAGCGCCGGGAAGCAGCTCAGCCCCCGGTCGGTCGGCTGCCAGTCGATCCAGTCGACGCCGTGCCGCCGCATGTCCGCGATGAAGGTGAAGAACGTCCGGTGCGCCAGCACCACGCCCTTGGGCAGACCGGTCGTGCCGCTGGTGTAGAGCTGGGCGACCGCGTCGTCACGGCCGGTGCCCGGCGCGAGGTCGGTGTCGGGCCGACCGGCCTTCCACTCCAGCAGGCCGCCCGCGACGTGCGTCGGGCTGTCCAGCGCGACCACCGTGCGCAGGGCGGGCAGCGTGGGGCGCAGCCGGTCCACGACCTCGCGGAAGGCGTTCTCCACGAACAGCAGCTCCGCGCCCGAGTCGCGCAGCACGTGGTCGATCTCGCGGGGCGTGAGCCGCCAGTTGATCGGCACGAGCACGGTGCCGCTCTTCGCGCAGCCCAGGGCGATGTCGAAGTAGTGCTCGGACTCCATGCCCAGGTAACCGACCCGCGTGCCGGGCGCCAGGCCCTCGGCCAGCAGGGCGTGGGCGGTGCGGTTGCTCTCGGCGTGCAGCTGCCCGAACGTCAGCGAGCGGTCCTCGCAGACCACCGCCACGGCGTCCGGCCGCAGCGCGGCGTGCAGCGCCGACCGCGCCGTCAGCGTCTGCTCCTCCTCCAGCAGGGCTTGGACGTGCTGGTCAAGGCCGGTGATCTCAACCCCGGTCATCATCACCTCCGGTGCGGGACCCGACCGGGTCGCCCGCGAGTTGGCGGTCGAGGAAAGTGGCGAGCTGGTCGACCGTCGGCCGTTCGAGCACCGCGGACAGCGGCAGCGTCAGGCCGAGCCGGGACTGGAGGCGGTCCTTGAGGTCCACGACCACCAGCGAGTCCACCCCGAGTTCGAGGAACGTGGTGTCGCCGTCGACGCGGTCCGCCTCGTCCATGGACAGCAGGTCCGCCAGGGTGCGGCGGATGACGTCGGCGATGGGCGCGCCCGCCACCTCGCCGGTGCCGCCGCCGTTGACGGTGCTGGTGCTGGTGCTGCCGCCGTTGACAGTGCTGGTGCTGGTGCTGCCGTTGGCAGTGCTGGTGCTGGTGCTGCCGTTGCCCTTGACGGTGCTGGTGCTGCCGTTGCCGTTGCGGGTGGCGGCGGCCGGTTCGGCGGGCGCGCGGGACAGGCGCACGAAGGCCATGCCGGACAGCTCCAGCACCGGCGTCCCGTCCTCCACCAGGACGGCGTCGAGCGTGAACGCCGGGCCGCGCTCGGGCCTGGTGAACCGCAGCACCGCGCGCAGCAGCCGCGCCCGCGGCTTCTTGAACACGCGCACCCGCCCGATCCCGGTGGCCACGTAGTTCTCGCCGTCGTCGGCGAACGCCGCGAGGCCGTGCGTCACCCCGTCCATCAGCGGCGGCGGCAGGTGTTCGGCGGTGGACAGGCCCTCGCCGGACAGGTCGCACACCGCGAGGTCCGCGCCGTGCCGCCGCACCTCCCGCGCCCGGGTGAACTCCGGGCCGTAGTCCAGGCCCGCCCGCAGGTAGGCGGCGCGCACGTCCTCCGCGCTCAGCACCTGGTCCGGCGCGCCCAGGTCGTCCAGGCGGCGCAGCAGTTCCCGGCCGGTGTCGGTCAGGGCGGGCGCGTCCGGCGCGCCCAGCACCGCCGAGGCGCACCGGCGTTCACCGGAGTCGTCGTGGCTGTGCACGTCGACCCGCCACGTGCCGTCCGCGCGGGGCGTCGCCCTGGTGCGCAAGCCGGTGGGGCGGTCGTCCAGGAACACGGCTTCGTGGAAGCGGAGGTCCTCGACCGGGCGGCCGGTGTCGCCGTGCAGCTCGTCGGCCAGCGCGAGCAGGACCTCGACGTGCGCGGCGGCCGGCAGGAAGGCCTTGCCGCCCACCCGGTGGTCGCCCAGGTACGCGGGCCGGGCCGCGCTGATCCGGCTGGTGAACTCCCGCGCCGGCGCCTCGGTCGGCACGGCCGAGCCGAGCAGCGGGTGCCCGGTCGCGGAGGCCTCCGCCGAGCGCCGGGGCAGCCCGTAGCGGCGGCGGTCGAAGGCGTAGGTGGGCAGGGCGACCCGCTGCCGCTGCCGGCCCTCGTGCACCGCCGCCCACGCCACGTCCACCCCGGCCACGTAGAGCTGGGCCAACGTCTCGCGGATGGTCCGCGCGTCGGTGTCGCGGGGGCTGAGCGAGGCCAGCCACCGGTGGTCGTCCTCCGGCACGCACTGGCGCGCCAACGCGGTCAGCACCCCGGCCGGCCCGATCTCCAGCATCACGTGCCGGCCGCGCTCGGCGATGGCGGCGACGCCCGCCGCGAAGTGCACTGTGTCGTTGACGTGCCGAACCCAGTACTCCGGCGTGGTGATCTCCTCCACCGCCGCGGGCTCACCGGTCGCGTTGGAGACGACGGTCAGCTCCGGCTCGTGGAACTCCACACCCGCCAGGAACTCCCGCAGCTCGTCGGAGGCCGCCGCCACCAGCGGGGAGTGGAACGCGCTGGACACCCGCAGCGGCTTGACCGCCGTGCCGCGCTCGCGCAGCGCCTCGACCGCGGCGGCGAGCGAGTCCGCGCCGCCGGAGACCACGCACTGGCGGGGCGCGTTGACCGCGGCGACCGCGAGGTCGGGCCACCGCCGCAGCAGCGGGGCGACCTCCGCGACGGGTGCGGTGACCGCGGCCATCCCGCCCGCGTTGGCCACCGACTCGATCAGCCGGGCCCGGGTGGCCAGGAACGCCACGCCGTCGGCCAGGGAGAACACGCCCGCGACCGTGGCCGCGACGACCTCGCCGACGCTGTGCCCGATCAGCACCGCGGGCTCGACCCGCCACGACCGCCACAGCGCCGCCAGCGAGTACTCCAGCGTGAACAGGGCGGCGTGGGCGAACCGGGTCTCGGCGATCACGTCGGCGGCGTCGGGCGCGCGGCCGAACATCAGCTCGGCGATCGACCGGCCCAGGTGCGGCCGGAACAGCGCGTCGCACTCGTCGACCCGCGCCCGGAACGCCGGGTACCGCTCGTAGAGCACCTCGCCCATGCCGACGTGCTGCGACCCGGACCCGGTGAACAGGAACGCGGTCCGGCGGAACGACTCGCGCGGGCGCACGCCGGGGACGGCCGCCGCGCGGTCCAGCAACGCGGTCAGCTCGGCGTGCGAGCGCACCTCGCCCGCGACGCGGTGCCGGAAGTGGGCGCGGCCGGTGTTGGCGGTGAAGCAGAAGTCGGCCAGGTCGAGGTCCGGGTGCGCGGCGACGAACTCCCGGTACCGCTCGATCTGGCGGCGCAGCGCCGTCTCGCTCTTGGCCGACAGGGTGAACACGTGCCCGGTGTCGCGCGGCAGCTCGCGCGGCGGCGCCTCCGGCGCGGGCGGCTGCGGGGCCTCCTCCAGCACCGCGACGCCGATCGCCCCGGTGACGCCGAACCCGTTCACGGTGGCGCGGCGGACCGGCGCGTCCCACGGCCGGACCTCGGTCGGCACGGTCACCGAGTAGTCGTGCCACGGGATGCGGCCCGACGGCGCGTCGATCAGGCTCGGGAAGAACACGCCGGACCGCAGTTGCAGGATGACCTTCATGACCGCGCCGACGCCCGCGGCCGGTTCCATGTGGCCGATGTTGGACTTGAGCGAGCCGACGGTCAGCCGGTCGTCGTGCGACCGGGTCCCGCCGAACACGCCGTGGATCGAGCCCATCTCGATCGGGTCGCCCAGCGGCGTGCCGGTGCCGTGCGCCTCGACGTACTGGATGTCGGCCGGCTCCAGCCTGCTGTTGGCCAGCGCCGTGCGCATGACCGCTTCCTGCGCCACGCCGTTGGGCGCGGTCAGGCCCGCGCTCTCGCCGTCCTGGCCGATGGCGGTGCCGCGCACGATGGCGAGCACCGTGTCGCCGTCCTGCCACGCGTCGGACAGCCGCTTGAGCACCAGCACGCCGCAGCCCTCCGCGCGGGCGTAGCCGTCGGCGGCGTCGTCGAAGGCCTTGCAGCGGCCGTCGGGCGAGAGCATCCGGCCCTTGGACAGGATGATGAACGAGCGCGGGTCGTGCAGCGCGTTGACCGCGCCGCACAGCGCGATGTCGCTCTCGTGGCGGCGCAGGCCCTCCACGGCCAGGTGCAGCGCCGTCAACGACGACGCGCACGCGGTGTCCGCGGTCAGGCTGGGTCCGCGCCAGCCGAGGAAGTAGGACAGCCGCCCCGACAGCGAGTAGGCGCCGGAGCCGGTGGCCATCGCGCCGTCGAGCTGGTCCACCCCGAGGGTGCCCAGGCCGAGCGCGAAGTCCAGCGGCGACGCGCCGACGTACACCGCGCCGTTGCCGTGGCGCAGCGCCGTGGGGTCGATGTTGGCGTTCTCCAACGCCTCCCACGCGGTCTCCAGCAACAGCCGCTGCTGCGGGTCCACGTACGGCGCGGTCTTGGGCGGGATGTTGAAGAACTGCGCGTCGAACTCGTCGACGCGGTCGAGGAAGCCGCCCGCGACCGTGCCGATGAGCCCCTCGACGTCCCGGTCGGCGACGTCCCAGCGCTCGCGGGGCAGCGGGCGGATGCCCGACCCGCCCGCGCGCAGGAACTCCTCGAACCCGTCGAGGGTGTCGTTGCCGCCGGGGAAGCGCAGCCCGGTGCCGACGACGGCGATCGGTTCCAGCCGTTCCAGGACGATCTTCTCCAGGCTGCGCTGCTGCTGCTGGATGGTTTCGTAGGCGGCCAGCAACTCCGCCCGGATCGTCGCGACATCCTCGTCCGGCATGGCCGGCGTCTCCTGTCCGGTCACTGTCGACGCGCCGGGAACAACTCGGTGAGCACGTCGGTGGTCAAGTAGTCCAGCAACAGCTCCACGGTGGGACTGTTGAACAGCATCGTGCTGCCGATGCCGCGGCCGAGCAGTTCCTCCAGGCGTTGGCGGACGTCCATCAGGCCCAACGACGTCAGCCCCAGGTCGAAAAAGCTGTCGGTCAACGGCAGTTCGTCGTCCTCGTCCATCAGCAGCGCCGCCTTGAACTCCGCCACGATCAGCGTTTCGAGTTCGGCGAGCCGTTCCGCCCTGGACAGCGACTGCAATTTTTCGAGCACCGCGGTCATCGCATCCGCCCCCTTCGGCTGGCGCTCCGAGTAAATCACCGCGACGTGACCCGGAGCTGACTACGCGCTGACACCGCGAACGTGTCAGTTCGCTGTCAGGAGCATTTTGGGATCGTCGGGGTGGACCAGCCGGCGGATGGAGGAGGAGAGCGGTGCCCGACGCCCGCGAAGAGCTGCGGACCAGGGGTTACGCCCTGGTGCGCGAGGCCGAGTTGACGATCGACCCGGAACTGCGCCGCTTCGAGGCCGATCTGGCCAAGGAGTGGGAGAACCTGGAACTGGACCAGTACCTGAAGAACGGCGCACGATTCCGCGAGCGGCGCTACGACCGCTTCCGCTACGTGCCGGCCACCGACTCGGTCCGGTTGCGCCCGCACCGGCCCTACTTCCAATCGGCCGACGTGAACGACTACGGCGGCGGCATCGACCGGTCGGTGGCCCCGCTGACCGCGAGCAGCGTGCAGAACCCGTTGTTGCAGGCGTTGATCCGGTGGAACTTCGCGCACTTCCCGGTGCGGCCGGAACAATTGCACCAGCCGTGGGACGTGCAGTGCCACCAGTTCCGGATCATCGGCCGGGCCGAGGAACTGGGCGAGCCGACGCCGGAGGGCCCGCACCGCGACGAAGTGCACTTCGGCGCGATCCACCTGATGTCGCGCACGAACGCGGCCGGTGGTTTCTCGCAGGTCTACACGAAGGACAAGGAACTGGTCACCGAATTCCAGTTGCAGGACACGATGGACACGATGTTCTGGGCCGACGAGATGATCCTGCACGCGGTCACGCCGATCACCGTGGTGGACGACAGCACCCCGGCGGTCCGGGACGTGCTGATCATGGGCTACCGCTGCGACCCGACGCTGGGCGAGGACGACTGAAGCGCCCGCCGGCGCGGCCGGCGGGCGGTGCGACCGGACCGGCGACCCTGGGGGGCCGGTCCGGTCGGGCGTTTCCGGGCGGGGCCGCCGCGGCGGCGACGGCCCCTACGACGCGCCGGTCCCGGCGTCGGTCCCGGTCCCGGCGTCGGTCCCGGTCCCGGCGTCGGTCCCCACCTCGGCCCCGGACCCGGTGGCGGTTTCGGCGTCGGTGGCGGTTTCGGCTTCGGTGAGCAGGACTTCCAAGCGGGCCAACGCCTCGTCGGCGGCGCGGGCGACGTCCAGGTCGTCCGGCGCGGACCCGCACGCGGTGAACAGCTCCACCACGCGCAGGCCTTGTTCAGCGATCCGCTGCTCCAGCATCGGCACCCCTTCGGTGGCGCGGTCGGACGGCGTCAGATGGCGTTGCACGCCCGGAAGACGTGCACCAGCGCGGGCAGACTCGCCCCGTGCTGGAACGCCAGGTACTCGGGCAGCACGAGGCTGGGCGCCCACTTCTCCTTGTAGGCCAACTGGGTCCGCGCCGGGTAGATGTGCTCGCCGTGCTCCCACAGGTGGTTGATGAACCAGTGGAAGGCCTTGCTGTAGCCGGGGAACTTCGGCGCGTCCAAGGACGTGAACGGGGTGAACCCGAAGTGCAGCCACTTCACGCCCTCCTCTCGGAAGGTGTCCAGGGCGGCCTTGTTGATCGCCTCCATCACGCCCGGCGGCGAGTCGGGCTGCCGGCGGCTCAGGTCGTGCATCCACCCCGGCTGCGGGCCGTACACCGGCGCGTAGGACACGTACCCGATGAGGTCGCCCGCGCGCTCGGCGACGAACAGCCGGCGCAGGTGCTGGTAGGGCCCGCCGGTCTGGCCGACCAGGAACTCCAGCGGCTTGACGTCGGGCCCCTTGGTGCCCAGCCACGCCTCGTCCAGCGCGCGGACCTGGTCCGCCCACTGCTCGTAGGGGGCCTCGCGGATCTCCAGACCCGTGCGGATCGCGCGGGAGATCTTGTTGCGCAGGCGCATGAACTTCGTGCCCGCCAACGAGAAGGTGTCCAGGTCCACCGCGTAGGAGGCGCCCATCTGGTTGATGGTGAACCCCTCCGCCAGGTACGGGCCCGCGTCCGCGCCTTGCAGCTGCACGGCGACGACCTCGCGGCCCTGCTCGGCGGCCAGCGCGACGAACCCGCGCAGCAGCTCGCCCGCGGCCTCCGGCGGCGCGAACGGCCCGCCGAACTGCACCAGGTACCGGCCGACCGCCCGGTAGACGATCAGGCCGGGCACCCCGGGCAACCGGAAGTGCCGGTTGCCGGTGTTGAACGCGAAATAGGCGCTGGGATTGCCCGATCCGGCGTACCGCCGAATGGTGTCCACCACGTCCGATTCCACTGACAGATCTGTCATGACGGCATCCCAACTCGCCCGCGGCGGTCGTCGGCTCCACCTCGTTTATCGCACGGTTTCCGCACCCGCCGCAAGAGCCGGCCGCGCGCGGTCAGCACGCCGTCAGCACGCCCGGCCGCCCGCCGGGTCGGAGCAGGTCAGAACGGTGTCAGGGTCGGGTCAGCGCGGGGCTGCCAGGCTGGGTCGGCAAAGACGTGCGGCGCCTCGGCGCACCATTGCGTCGCCTATTCGGCCCTCTCGCGTGAAAGGCACGGCAATGCGTTCTCTGGAAACCGCTCGGGAGGCTTGCGAACGCTTCCACCCCGGACTGCTCGGCACTCTGGAGAGCCTGCCGATGACAGAGCGGGAGGCCGCCGACAGCCCGGTGGTCGAGATGTACCGGAAACACTCCGGACCCGGTCTGCTGGTGCCCGCGCAGTTCGGCGGCATGGCGGCCGGGCCGCTGGAGGCGACCAGGGTGCAGCGCGGCCTGGCGTCGGCGTCCCCGTCCCTCGGCGTCGCCACGGTCATGCACCACTTCACCGTGGCGATGCTGTTCAGCCTCGCGCAGACCGCGGAACGGCTCACCGCGACGCAGTTCGCCCTGCTGTCCTCGGTGGCCGGCGACCGGCTGCTGCTCGCGTCGGGCTGGGCCGAGGGCCGCACCGACCAGAACATCCTCGCCCCGGCCGTCGTCGCCGAGCCGGTCGAGGACGGCTACCGGGTCAACGGCTCGAAGAAGCCGTGCAGCCTGTCGCAGTCGATGGACGTGCTCACCGCGAGCGTGAACCTCACCGACTCCGACGGCTGGTCGGGCCTGGCGCTGCTGCTGATCCGGGCCGACTCGCCCGGCATCGACGTCACCCCGTTCTGGACCACGCCGATCCTGGCCGCCGCGCAGAGCCACGAGGTCCGGATGACCGACGTGCACGTGCCGCGCGAACTGGTCATCCGCAGCACGCTGGAGGACCAGCAGAGCCTGGACGACCTCCAGCGCGCCGGGTTCACCTGGTTCGAGCTGCTCACGTCGGCGGCCTACGTCGGCGCGGCCTCCTCGCTGGTGGACACCGTGCTGTCGCGCAAGCGCGGCAGCGACAGCGACCGCGGCGCGCTCGCGGTGCGCATGGAGGCGGCCGTCGACCTGGTCGAGGGCGCGGCGCGCGCCCTGGAGGACGGCGTGACCGACGACGAGGCCGTGGCGAAGGTGCTGGTGGCCCGGTACGCGTCGCAGGACCTGCTCTCCAGCACCGTGGCGCAGGCCGTGGAACTGCTGGGCGGCATCGCGTTCATCCGCCAGCCCGAGGTCGCCTACCTCGCTTCCGCGGTGCACGCGCTGGCGTTCCACCCGCCGTCGCGCGGCAGCGTCGCGGCGCAGCTGGCCGACTACTTCGCGGGCGGCCCGCTGCACCTGTCCTGATCACCGCAGACCACCACGAGGTCGTGGAAGGGCGCAACCATGGACATCAAGAACCCCTACGAGTCGCCGACCACCTTCGCCCTGCACCGGGCGGAGTACCTGGTGGCGTTCGCCATCACGATCGTGCTGATGATCGTGCACTTCACCGAGATCAACTGGATCGCGGCGATCGGCCTGTTCCTCTACATCGACGTGTTCGGCTACATCCCCGGCGCGATCGCGTACCGGCGCAGCAAGGACGGCCGCATCCCCAAGTTCTACTACGTCCTCTACAACACCATGCACAGCTTCATCACGTGCGGTGTCGTGGTGGGCCTGTGGATGCTGATCTTCGGCCCGGAGTGGGCGCTGCTGGCCGTCGCGTTCCACGTCTTCGGCGACCGCGGCGTGTTCGGCAACTTCCTCAAACCGTTCGGCCTGCCGTTCGAGCCGGAGGACAGCCCCCGCTACCAGCAGCTGGTGGACCTCATGCGGCGCCGGTCGCAGTCCGACCGGGTGCCCGCGCCGGTGGAGGACGACGTCACCGCCGTGCCGGCCCAGGCCGCCCACTGATCCACCCGACCGCGCCCGCACCGGGCCGGCCCGACGAGCGCGGGCCGACGGGTTTCGCGCCCGTCGGCCCGTGTCGCGTGCGGGCGGTCTCCCGCACAGCACCCACCACCGCGAAAGGAAGACATGACCATCGACGTACCGGTCGAGGCCGATTGGGACCGCGCGCCCAACCTGCTCGACGGCGCCCAGGAGCTGACGATGTCGGCCGAGCAGTGCGACCTCGCGTACTGGCTGAGCGCCGTGGCGCAGGGCACCCTGCGCGGGCGCGCCGAGCGCGGCCATGCGACCACCACGCCGGACTACATGCGCGAGCCCGGTCCCCTGCGCGAGGCGCTGGTGCTCGAACTGGGCAACCGCTCCATCGCCGAGGCGCGGGCGGTGCGGGTGCTGTCGAACTACGTCATCGCCGCGCCGGGGATCGCCGAGCTGGAGTTCTTCACCACCCAGGTGGTCGACGAGGCCCGGCACGCGATGATCTTCCGGCGGCACCTGCTCGAACTCGGCGTGCCCGAGGACAAGCTGCACCCGCTGATCGAGGAGCAGGGCGCGGACTACACCGAGCGCGTGCTCAACCCCATCGCCGACTTCGCCACGCAGGTGGTGCGCGACGAGGGCGACTTCATCGGCGCGGTGGCGGTGTTCACCATCGTCATCGAGGGCGTCCTGGCGCCCGCCGCCGAGCTGAGCGAGCGCAAGTGGACGCTGCTGGACCCGGCCGCCGCGGAGATCGCGCGCGGCGCGTCGATCGACGAGATCCGCCACCTCGCGGTGGGCAGCGACATCGTCCGCAAGCACCTGCTCCAGCACCCCGAGTACCGGCCGCGGCTGATCGAGCTGGTGCGGCGCGGCAAGGCGCTGTGGGACGAGCTGCCCGTGGACGAGTTCGTGCTGCACCGGGAGGAGCTGTTCCAGGAGGGGATGGCCGCCCACGCCGACCTGTTGCGCGACTACGAGGTGTTCCCCGGCCGCAAGCTGCTGGAGACCACGCCCCGGGAGCGCTACGACCTGGCCGAGCAGTGGACCGACGACATGGCCGAGGTGCGCCTGCCGTACATGGGCGTGCCGGAGGCGGTCGAGCTGATCCGCACCACGCCGAAGCGCTGAGGGAACGGGAAGAAGCCACGAGCCGCACGGCTCGTGGCTTCTTCGGGTTCGAGCACCCGACGACGCGAAGGGTCCGGCCCGCGGCTGTTCCCTTGCCGCGGGCCGGACCGTGGAACGGGGGTGCTCGCGTCAGGCCCTGGCCGTGACGCGGGCGTAGGACAGGCGCTCGTCGAGGTGGCGGGCCGAGGAGTTCACCCGCCACAGCGCGCCGCGGGCGATGCCGCGGCGCATGTACTCCGACGTCGCGGCGGGCAGCACCACGTTGTGGAACCAGCCGGCGGCGTGCTGGGAGTCGATGGTGACGTGCAACCGGTGGTAGGTGATGCCGACCTCGGGCAGCCCCAGCCGCTCCCACGCCCGGATGACGTTGAGGAAGCGGTCCGGCACCAGCCACTCGGTCATGCCGAGGTAGCCCACGGCCTCCGGGTAGAAGTTGCGGTAGCGGCACAGCAGCACGGCGAGGTTGCCCGAGAGCAGGTCGCTGCCGGTGAGCAGGTGCTCGACCTCGTCGCCGCGGACGTCGAAGACCTCGTAGATCTTGTTGAACAGGTGCGTGTGGACCTCGGCCGGGTCGCCGTTGCCCATCTCGTCCCAGAAGTTGTTCGCGATCTCCATCTTCGCCTGGCCGGACGTGCCGACCTGCATCATGGCGAGGAAGTCGTCGAACCGGCCGTCGACCAGGGACTCCTGGATCACGTAGGTCCGCAGGTCGTCCTGCCCGGCGGACTCGTTGATGAACTCGGTGTAGTAGGGGTGCTTGAACGCGCGGTGGCCGCGCACGATGCCCTTGAGCCAGGACAGGTACTCCCGGGGCTCGGTGGGCGCGGACTCCAGGAAGCCCGGCTCGATCCACCGGTCCTCCGAGGCGATGGTGGCGACCTCAAGGGAGCGGGTGACCTCGTGCAGCACCCGCGACCCCTCGGCCGTGGGCGCCTGGGGGATCTGCATGATCGTCTGGTAGATGCGCGAGAGCAGCAGCTGTTGCAGGTAGTAAGCGTCGTCGTCCCCGGACTCGGCGTCGCCGTTGAGCCGGTCGACCGCCGCCACCACGCGGGCCTGTTCGGGCGCGAACTTCGCGTCCACCTCGTCCGCCGGACGCGTGAGCCAGGAGGTCACCTCGTCGACGACCGCCCGGTGGTCGACCGGGTCGTCGACCGCCACGTCGGGAGTATCGATGCTGGGCACCGCGGCTCCGTTTCTGTAGTTGTGACCGGATCGGATGGGGCACGACCGGCCGCGCCGCCCGTGCCGTGTGTGCGGAGAGGGCAGGATTCGAACCTGCGTGGGCGTGAACCCGTCCGGTTTCCCGGACCCCATTGGGCCGCTTTGGGTACCTCTCCCGACTTGCCGGGCGAAAGGTGGCGGAGAGGGCAGGATTCGAACCTGCGTGGGTGTTAACCCGTCCGGTTTCCCGGACCCCGTTCGGCCGCTTCGGGTACCTCTCCCGACTTCGCTTCCGCTGCGTCGTGTTCCCTTTCGCTGTCACCACCTTACGACAGGGGTTCTGACGCGTTCCTGATCTGGCGCTGAGCCGGGCCGGTGCCGACTCGCATCAGCGTGGAATCAGCGCCTTCTGGGATGCTCGGGGCGAGCGTCCGATTCGAAGGAGAAGAACTTGAGCGACGAGTCACGCAAGATTGCGGTCCAGCGGCTGTACCACGACGAGTCCGGTGAGTCGCACTTCGTCGACGAGATGCTGGAGGTGGTCGCGCAGGACTTCGCGCCGCCCGCGCCGCCGTTCTACGTCTCCGCCGGCGTGCCCGCGAAGCAGGCCGTCTACCTGTTCCTCCCGGCCGGTTACGTGGGCGACTTCCACCCCGCCCCGCGCCGCCAGCTCATGACCCTGATCAGCGGCGACCTGGAGTCGCGGGTCAGCGACGGCGAATCGCGCCGGTTCGTCCCGGGCAACACCATGCTGGTCGAGGACACCGAGGGCAAGGGCCACTGGACCAAGGCCCACACCGACTGCACGATGATCGTCTCCCAACTGGAGTGACCCGTTCCCACCACATCCCCTCGGCGCTCGCGTCCGATGGCCCCGGCCGTCGGCAGCGAGTGCCTTGGCGTTTCCGCCGGTGAATTCCGACAGGCCTTTCGACAATGGTCAGGACCCGGTCAGCGCCACTGCCTATCGTGTAGTTCGTGACCAATATCGAACGAGCGCCACTCGACCTCGCCTATCGGCAGGCAGTGGACTACCTGACCGGGTTGCGGGAACGGCCGGTGGGCGCCACGGCTGGTCTCGAAGAACTCGTGGAACTGCTCGGCGGCCCGATGCCGGAGAACTCGCTGCCGGCGCACGACACCATCGCGTTGTTGGGCGAGGCCGTGGAGCGCGGCGGAATTCCGTCGGCGTCGGGTCCGCGGTACTTCGGCTACGTCACCGGCGGCACGCTGCCGGTGGCCATCGCGGCCGACTGGCTGGTCGCGGCGTGGGACCAGACCGCCGGCCTCTACAACCTCTCCCCCGCCGTCATGGTCGCCGAGGACGTCGCCGGCGACTGGCTGGTGGACCTGTTCGGGCTGCCGGCGGGCACGTCCGTGGGGTTCCCGACCGGCTGCACGATGGCCCACCTGACCGCGCTGGCCGCGGCCCGCAACCACCTGCTCGGGCAGCGCGGCTGGGACGTGGAGAAGCACGGCCTGCGCGAAGCCCCGGAGATCGAGGTGATCGCCGGCGCGCAGCACCACATGACCATCGACCTGGCCCTGCGCTACCTCGGGTTCGGCTCGGGCGTGGTGCGCAACGTGCCGGTGGACGACAAGGGCCGGATGCGCCCGGACGAATTGGCGCGCGTGCTGGCCGACTGCAAGTCACCGCCGATCGTGTGCGTGCAGATCGGCGACGTGAACTCCGGCGCGATCGACCCGGTGGGCGAGATCTGCGACCTGGCGCACCGGTACGGGGCGTGGGTGCACGTGGACGGCGCGTTCGGGCTGTGGGCGGCGGCGAGCCCGTCGTTGCGCCCGTTGGTCGAGGGCGTGGAGCGGGCCGACTCGTGGGCGTGCGACGCGCACAAGTGGCTGAACGTCCCTTATGACTGCGGGATCGTGTTCGTGACGCGGCCGGAGGCGCACCGGGCGGCGATGCTGAACGAGCGCGCCGGGTACCTGCCCGCGCAGCGGCCGGGCGAGCGCGACGCGATCGAGTGGGTGCCGGACTTCTCCCGCCGCGCGCGGAGCCTGCCGGTCTGGGCGGCGCTGCGCACGCTGGGCAAGTCCGGGGTCGCCGAGCTGGTCGACCGCTGTTGCGCGCTGACCCGCCGGTTCGCCGAGCAGCTCGGCGAGATCGAGGGCGTGGAGCTGCTCAACGACGTGGTGCTCAACCAGGTGATGGTGCGGTTCGGCGACGACGACGCGGTCACCCGGGACGTGATCGCCCGGGTGCAGGCCAGCGGCGAGTGCTGGTTCGGCGGCACGGTCTGGTACGGCCGGGCGGCGATGCGCGTGTCCGTGGTGTCGTGGCGGACCACCGAGGACGACGTCGACCGCTCGGTGAAGGTGATCAGGGCGGCGGTCGCCGAACGCATCGGGTGACGCGGGAACGTCCGCGCCACCCACCGGTTGGGCGGGTGGCGCGGACGTCTTCGGCGTTGGGCGGGTTCAGCCGGCCGCCCGTGCGGGCATCGCGGGCTGGACCAGGTCCAGGCGGCGCCGGGCGTGGTCGGTGGTGCGGGCCACCCGGAGGAAGTCCTCCACGAGGATCGGGTCGTGCGCCAGGATCGCGCGCTCGTAGCGCTGCAGGGCCGGCGTGGGTTCGATGCCGAGGTTGTCGGCGAGGACGCGGCGGAACTTGCGGTAGACGTCCAGCGCGTCGATCTGCCTGCCGGAGCGGTAGAGCGCGACCATGAGCAGGAGGCAGAGCTGCTCCTGGGAGGAGTTCTGGGCGAACAGCTCGGTGAGTTCGGGCAGCACCTTCGCGCTGTGCCCGCTGCTGATCTCTAATTCGTAGAGCAGGCTCAGGGCCGAGATCCGGGACTCGGCGAACTTCGCGGCGGCCGTCTGGCACAGCAGCCCGCCGGTCAGGCCGCCGAACACCGGTCCCCGCCACTGCGCGAGCGACGCGCGGACCTCGGCGGCGCAGGCGGACGGGTCGGCGACCAGCCCGGCGTCCACCCTGGCGCGGATCGCGTCGATCGTGTCGACGAAAACGCAGGCGTCCAATTCGGACCGGTCCACGCGCAGCACGTAGCCCGACGGGCTGGTGGTCAGCCGCGGTTCGGACTGGTCGGCTTCCAGCCGGGCCAGGCTGCGCCGCAAGCGGCTCACCTGCGCGTGCAACGCGTTGGCGACCTTGGCCGGCGGGGTGGTGCCCCACAGTTCTTCCATGAGCACGTCGACGGTCAACAACGTGCCGCCGGACATCAGCAAGGCGACCAGCAGCGTCTGCTGCATCGCCCCGCTGAGCCGGATAACCTGGCCTTGATGACGGATCTCAATGGACCCGAGAACCGAGAATTGCACGACTGATCCCCCAGACGGCGAAGAAAACCCATCGTGAACGACTCCACAAGGTGGGCCGACGCCGCGGCGGAGCCATCAGGCAGCCGGGTCCACCGGCCGTGCGCGGGGGACGAACTCGTCGTCCAGCCACCTCACGCGCCGGCGGTCCCACCGTTTTCGATTTCGGCGGGGAGCTTCGGCCCCCGCATTGACACGTTTCACGGAGTAGGCCCTGACCAGGCCGGACCTGAAGCTACGTGACGCCCACCACAGCGTCAACGATGCGGACCGAACCGGGTGCGGTGCGGTTCCGCCGGGGGCGGGGCGCGGTGGCCGAACTCCGGACCGACAACGGTCGCAAGTGCCGGCGGGAGCCGCGGGACGGCGTGCGCCGAACGTTATCGCCACCTGGACGGGAGGTTTCCGACATCTGCACCCCAGCCAATTTCAATGAATTGGACCGAACGTTCCGCAAACATTGATCAAAAGTAGTCGAGGGTGATACCTCTGTCAACGAGCCATCTGGCCCAGTCACGACGGATAACCGGCCCCGTCCGCCGGACCAGCTTCTTCAAACGTGCGCACAAGGCGTCAGGAAGCATTGCGAAACGCTTTCGTTCACCAAGCAAAATAGATTACCGACCGTCACGCCGACGGCATGATCACAATGATCGGGAGCGGTCGAAGAAGGCCGCGCCGGCCGCGCCGGCGCGGTGAAAGTCTCAGGACAGGGTGCGCGCGACGCTCTTCGGCACGCACATGCGCCAAGCGTCCACAACCAACTCTTCGAGTTCGTCGACCGTCAACTCCGCCAGCGACGCGCACACCCAGTTGAACCGCATGTCCGAACGCGACGGGGCGTGGAACCGGTGCGGCGCGGACGCGATGAGCGCTTCCCGTTCCTCCTTCGGGAACGCGAAGCCCATCGTCTCCTCGTCCGGGGACAGGTTCAGGTAGACGAGCCGGCCGACGCGGAACCGGACCTCGTCGCGCACCACGTACTCCTCGGTGCGCGGCAGGGAACGCGCGACGCGCCGCACGTCGTCGGCCGTGGCCCGCGTGCGCGGGACCGTCCACCCGCGGGTGAACACGAGGTAGCAGTACTCGTCGAGCACCTTGGCCAACGACCTCCCGGGCCGTCCCAGCCCGTCGAGCAGCTCGCTTTCGGACACACCGGCCTCGGCCAGCAGCCGCGCCGCCCAATCCCGCGTCAACCGGAGGTGGGCGCGGTAGGCCGCGCCGTCACGGCCGCCGTGGAGCCGTTGCGCGATCAGGTTGTCCCAGGGCGGCAGACTGTTGGGCCGCAACGCGAACAGCAACTTCGACGCCGCGGTGGGCCCCAGTGTCCGAACGCCACGCCCACTGCGCGCGGCGGCCGTGGCGGACAACGCGGCGAAGGCGTCACCCACCCGTTCCACGGCGTCGTCGGTCAACCCGGCCAGCCGCACCCCCGGCCCGGGCAGCGAGTCCCGCCAGACTTCCCACCATCCCGCCAACCCGTCATCCAACAACCGCGGCTCGCCGGCACGCGGCACCCGGATGCGACACCCCCAGGCGTTCAACCACACGTGCACGGCATCACGATGCGCCGACACCCCGAGGTCGATCACCCCGCCGGTCGCGGCACTCAACACACCCCACGACCGCTCCGGCTGCCCGTCCCCACCGAACTCGGCGACAGCGGCTCTCAAAGAGGCAACATCCGGCTCCACACACAAACCCTAGGCCCAACCCCACCGCACCGTCCGCACTTCCACCCCCACGCCCCGATCCGTACAGTCCGCCCACATGGGAACCGGCGACTCCCCCACCCCTCCCCCGTCACGGACGACCCGAGACAAAGCGGTAGCCGCAACGCTGGTAGCCCTCCAGCTGATCCTGCTGCTGATCCTGGCCTTCCCCCAACCCCACTGGACTCCCCCGCCCTTGGTCCGCTGGACGGGCGTCCTCCTGATCACCATCGGCCTGCTGACGATGGCCGCAACGGCCACGACCCTCCGCCGAGGCCTGACCCCGTCCCCACTCCCCAACGCCCACGCGGAGCTGCGCACCACCGGCCCGTACAGGTTCGTCCGCCACCCGATGTACACAGGCCTGCTGACCACCGCGCTGGGCTGGACCCTGACCACCCCGAGCCTCATCCGAGCCGGCGCCCTACTAGCCCTGACCGCCCTGCTGACCACCAAGGCCCGCTGGGAAGAGATCCACCTGACCAGCCGCTTCCCGTCCTACGCCACCTACGCCGACCAGGTCCCCCGCCTGATCCCCACCCTCCGCCCCCGCCGCCGGAACCCGAACGACGATCCGACGTGACCGCTCACGCCCCGCTTGGTCCGGGCTCCGCCGTGAAGCAGGAGAGGAACAGGTCGACCACCCGGCGCGAGAACGGGTGCACATCAGGGTCCTCGGGCGTCACGATGGTGACGATCACCGCGTCCCCGATCAGCAGACGCCGCCGGTCGTCCATTTCGTGCACGTTGTCGGCGAACGCGTCATGCGCGCGCAGGACGTTCACCTCCCAGTCGAGGTAGCGCTGCCGACGGTGGAAGATCGCGAACGGCCCCTCGCCATCCCGCATGGTCGCGTAGCCGTTCTCTTCCCAGAACCGGTCCATCTCGGCATCGCGGGCGAACGGAAGAACGTCCGAGACGGCCCCTTCGACGTCGGGCAACCTCAAATCCGAGACGTCAACGTCAACCAACCGCTCGTCACCGACAACAGCATCGGGCCACATCTGTCGAACCTTCCCGACAAACGCAACCAACCACCACACCCCGAAGCCACTGACAACAACCTCCGTGCCAACCCCAGTGATCTCCATAGCCACCCCCCTGTAACACACCGCAGACAACCCACCGCCGCCAACCACACCACCCACACGCGGGGACGCCCGCCGTCCTCGGGCACCGGCAGACCATCGCAGGTCAGACCCCGCTGCTCACCTCCATCGCCCCCGACCGGCGCAACCATCCCGCCCCAGGGGCCACGACCAAACCCAGCTATCCGCTACCCCACACCCACAACAACTCGCCGCTCAACGAACACACCCTCGGCTCCAGACCACGTCCTCGGGCATCACCCCGCGAACCAGAGCCACGCAGCGCCGGTTCACCCAGTGGACCCAGGCGGGGTTGTGGCGGCGCATCCACGTGCCGACAGCAGCACCGGACGCCACCGCCAGGCCGTCGAACGCACCTTGTACTGGCTCGGCGACTACCGACGCCTCAACCACCGCCACGAACGCCACGGCACCCTCTTAGCCGCATTCCTCGGCCTCGCCGCCCCCCTGCCCCGCTGGAACGCCTCACCAAAGCCACAAGAGACAAGCTCTTGTTGTTACCGCTATGAAAGGTCCTCATGCTCCGCCAGGAAGAGCGCCACACTGTCGATGACGTGTTCCGGGGCGCTTTTCGGCGATACCTTGATTTCCGCGACAGCCAGCGGCCACCACGGCGGAGCAGCCTTATCTTGGACGTGATCGAATATTCTGCATTGCTGACACCATTCGACACCGTCAGCAGCGTTTTCAGCCTTGCGAATACGCTCCCTCAGCCACTCCGAGGCGACCTCCCGGTCGACCTCCGAGACCGCTTCATGGCGAATGTAGAACTGATGGAGACCGCGCTGACCACAGTTCGGGCACGCCGCATCGACACGGATACCCGGCTCGTGCCAAGCACGCCCGAACAATCGAGTCCACGCTTCACTGGCCCCACTAGGCATGACCCGCCATTTTGTCATGCTAACGTCCTCATCCAGCTCATCGTCGACCCATGATCCCCTCTTCGAGGGCGTTGCCCGAGCCGCATGGCGTTCCGTCCGCGATGGATCCGACATTGCCGTGCTGCCCTCCTTCGAAGGTGCCGTGACGCAGATAATAACGCGCGTGTCACAACTCGTGGGCAATCGTGTTGGCGACTGCAACGTCACCACCCTGAATCGCGTTAAGCCCCACCCTGTTCGCCCGGCCGCCTCCTTGGCCCGGGTCACGCCATCGAGCCCCGGACCCAACGTGAGGTCGGAAACCACTCGGATGTCGCGACCGCTTCATCGCAGGTTGATCCCGTAATGGCTGGCCACCGCTGCCAGGTAAGCGTCCGGGTCTATCCCTGGAGGGGTTTCGTGGGTGCGTTCGAACGGCCACTCGAACCCAAGATGTATCTGGTGGTGCCGCGGGTCAGCAGGTAATTGCGCTGGTGGTGGTGAGGCGGCCTGCCGGGTCGTAGCCGTAGCTGGTAGCGCCGGTGGCGGTGGCACTTTGGACAGCCGGTTGTGGTTGCCAAGGTGAACGACGAGTTCCCGGACGGACCGGTGGCGTTGACGAAGCTCGCGGTCGTCGTAGGTGTAGGTGTTCCCGCCGGCGGAGGTAATGCGGCCCACGTACGCCGAGGCGGAGGAGCTGCTGTCGCGGAACGTGATGAAGCTGGTCAAGGTGCCCAAGGTCAGCCGGCGGCCCCGTAAGCGAAAGGGCCGGCGGTGGACCACAGAGCAGACCAAGACGTTCCTGGTCTCGGCGCGGGTCAACGATGACCCCATGTACGCCGCGTACGTGCTGGTCATCGCGATGGCGATGCGCAAGGGTGAGGTGCTCGGGCTGCCGGAGGACGCTGCCGACCTAGGGGCGGGGATGCTGGACATCGGCTACCAGCTCCACCGGGTGCGGAACGAGCTGCTGCACCGGGAGACGAAGACGGAGGCGTCGGAGGACACACTCCCCCTGCCTCCGATCGCCGCGACCGCGCTCCGGCGTCGCCGCAAGCAGCGCCAGGCCGACCGGGAGGCGGCGGACGTCGCCTGCCAGGCCAACGGCCTGCTGTTCACGACCCGCTACGGCACCCCGATCGAGCCCCGGAACTTCAACCGGTCATGGGACCGGCGGCGCGAGAAGGCGGGCGTGCCGAAGATCCGTTCACGACGGGCGGCGGAGCTGCGCGTCCTTGCTCGCAGAGCTGGGCGTGCACCCCCGGGTGATCATGCGCATCCTTCGTCACGCGAACATGAAGGTCACGATCGAGATCTACACCGAGGGCTCCGACGAGGCGACGCGAAAGGCGCTACAGCAGCTCAGCGAATGTCTCGATCTTTGACGCGCTGCTGTACTGGGCTGCTTGCACAACGTCAGAGGCCCGGAACCAATGAATGGTTCCGGGCCTCTGACCTGCGGTGGGCGATACAGGGATCGAACCTGTGACCTCTTCGGTGTGAACGAAGCGCTCTCCCGCTGAGCTAATCGCCCCTATTCGGTTTTCCTGCCCCGCTCTCGCGGTGTGTCCATACCCTACAACATCAACCCCACTACTTGAAAATCGGGCTGGCCAACCACGGCCAGTCCAGGCCGAACCAGCCCCCGACCAGCGCGAACGCCCCCAGCAGCCAGCACGTCACCGCGACGACCAAGCCGGTGGCGGCCAGCACCAGCGCCTTGACGACCATGTTCTGGCGCTTCAGCCACTCCACCCACGCGTCGTAGTACCGCTTCGCGAAGCGCAGTACCCGGCCGGCCCACTCGAACTCCGTCGCCAGGATCGCCAAGCCCGCGAAGACAACCAGCCAGCCCGGACCCGGGTACGGGATCATCAGCACGCCCGCCACCAGCACCAGGCCGCCGACCACGCCCACACCGATGCGGTAGGTCAGGTTCAGCGCCGGGTTGCGGCGGAACCAGTGGCGGTGGCCGTCGGTGGCCTTGTCGTCCTGCTCGGTCGTCACCTGACCATCATGGCTCACGACGCCTCCACTTGGCCGGAACCGAGCTTGTTCGTCGGACGCGCCGGGGCCGTGCGGCCCGGTTCCAGCGAGATCGCGAACAACTGGTGCTTGTGCGCCTCCCTGGACCAGTTGAGGCGCTCCAGGCCGCCGCCGGGTTCGACGTCGAACGTCGCCAGCGGCACCGGGTCCGGCGTGCTCGCGCCCCACACCACGTAGACCTGGTCCGAAGCGCTGTTCGGCGCGAGTGTGGTTTCGATCACCATCGCGTCGTCCTCGCCGGACAGGAGAACACCCAGCTTGTCGCCGGTCTCCGAGCGCAGCACGGCCCGGTTCGTGCTCGGGTCCGCGGCCATCCGCAGCGCCTCGTCCAGCAGCGCCACGCGTTGTTGCTGCGCGGCCACCTGGTCACCTAGCTGCGCGATCCGCACGCCGCCGAACGCCAGACCCGCCACCAGCACGACGGCCGCCGCCGCGGCGAGCAGGCGCGGCGCGGTGGAACGCTTGCGGTCCAACGGGATGGGTGGCGCCATCACGGGCACGACGTGTTCCTGCGGCGTGTGCTCGACGGCGGTCATCAGTCGTGCCCGCAGCCGTGCCGGCGGGTCGTACTGGCGCACCGAGCCGCCCAGTGCGGCGGTCACCTCCTCGGTGGCCCGGACCGTGTCCCGGCACCGCGCGCAACCGGGCAGGTGGGCGCGCAGCCGCGCCTCCTCCTCCGGTTCGAGCGAGTGCATCGCCCAACCGACCGCGAGCTCCTCCTGAGGGCACCAGTCGTCCCTCCGCTCCCCGGTCACCGATGTGCTCCCGTCGTCTCGCCGCCGGTCTCGCCGGCCCATGCCGACCGCAGTGACGTGCGCAACCTGCGGATCGCCGCGAACGTGCGCGACTTGACCGTCCCCAGCGGGATGCCGGTCAGCGCCGCGACCTCTATCTGCGTGTAACCGCCCAGGTACGCCAGCGCGATCACCTGCCGCTGGTCGTCGGGCAGCCGTTGCAGCGCCGCCCGCACCTCCGCGCCGACCACACCGGTCAACGCCGCGTGGTCCGCGCCCTCGGTCGGCGGCATCGTGTGCTCGGACACCTCGTCGGTCAGGGGCACGTTGCGCCGCCGCCGCGTGTCCTCGCGCCGCACCGCGTCCACCGCCCGGTGGTGCACGACGGTCATCAGCCACGTCCCGAAGCCGCCGCGCGACGGGTCGTAGCCGGCCGGGTTGCGCCACAGGACCAGGAACGCCTCCTGGACCACGTCCTCCGCCAGCTCCGGGTCCACGCACACGCGCCGCGCCAGCGAGTAGGCAGGGCGGGAGTAGCGGTCGTAGAGCTCCCCGAACGCGGCCCGGTCGCCGGCGGTCACCCGCTCGACCAGCACGGCGTCGGGAGGTCGCCCGTCGGATCCCGGCCCGGGTGCCGGGGCGGGTGAGTCAGCCACCAGAGTTGTCCTCACGTCCAACATTCGCGCAACAGCCGGTACCGGGTTCAGGTTAAACCCAGCAAGATGTGGTGCGGCGCAGATGGCACGGACACGCAACGCAGCGACCCGGTCGCCCACCGGAGTTCCATTGGCCCGGATGGGTGATAAACCACCCGATGTCGAGCGTTCCTCGCCACATACACGTCACAACTAGAGAATCCGGTCGTTTCCTTGACCGGGAAGGGAGAAGTGGGTAACGACGATGCGCAACGACCACGTGACGCTCCGCTCAACAGCGGTGTTCGACCTGTTGGCACCGAGGACGCCTGCCGTCCCGGTGCAGGTGGAGCTTCGATATGACACGAAAGATCCGTACGCGGTGGTGGCCGCGTTCCGCACCGGCCGCGCCGGCTGGGTCGAGTGGGTGTTCGCCCGCGACCTCCTCGCGGACGGCCTGATCGCGGACGCGGGTGACGGCGACGTCCGGATCCGCCCGGCCGCCGACGACCCCGAGGTCGTCGTGATCGAACTCAGCTCCCCGTCCGGCCACGCCATGTTCGAGGCGTCCGCGCAGGAGCTCGCCGACTTCCTGGACCGCACCTACGACGTGGTCGTGCCCGGCAACGAGCACCTGTGGGTGGACGTGGACGAGGCGCTGACCCACCTGATCTCGAACGACTTGACCTAAAAGTGCTGGTAGCGGGCTCGCGGGGGCGGTAGGTACCCCCCGATTTGATCCCGCGTGGGGGGATGTAATAAAGTTCCTCCTGCACCGAGAGAGACCGGAACGGCAAGACCCCAAAAGGGTAAAAGGTCCGGGAAATCACGGGGCATGCGGATGTAGCGCAGTTGGTAGCGCATCACCTTGCCAAGGTGAGGGTCGCGAGTTCGAGTCTCGTCATCCGCTCGGCAGAGGGCCCCTTGGGCTCAGGCCAGTCTTCCTGGTGCTAGCCTTCAGGAATCTTGGCGGAGTGGCCGAGTGGCTTAGGCAAGGGCCTGCAAAGCCCTGTACACGGGTTCGATTCCCGTCTCCGCCTCGGACGATTAGCTCAGCGGGAGAGCACTACCTTGACACGGTAGGGGTCACTGGTTCAATCCCAGTATCGTCCACAAGAGAACAACGCAGGTCAGAAGCCCGGTCCTCGATCTTGAGGCCGGGCTTCTTGCATGTGGTGCAAGATCAATGGCGATGAAATGGCGATCCGCAGGCTCGGACGGTAGTGCTCGCCGGCTGTCGATGGTCGCTGCGGAACGCGGGAGCCATCCGATGATCCGCTCCTGCTCGCACAGCCGCAGGGCCGGCAGGGAGCCGAGCCAGCGGGCTTCAAGCCCGGCGATGATCCGGGCGAGCATGACGCTCGTCACATTCACGGGCGGTCCCCTTCGCGTCGATCAGGCTACGTTCTTCGGCAGATCTCCCCGGACCAGCGCCTCCACGCCTTCGTCCAGCGCACCGAACCGCGCGACCCAGGTCGCCACGAGGTAGATCACCCCGTCCTGGTCGATCCCGAGCGGGTAGATCCCCTCGGCCCGGCCGACGGGGAACAGCGAGATCCCCAACTCCCGGCTCCAGTGGAGGAACCGATCTCCCTCGTCCGCGCACAGTTCCGGATCCAGGTCGACCACCTCCGCGGCCGACAGAACCCACCACCACCCGCCCCGGAACCGCAGTCCGCCGAACTCCGCGAGGAACCGCTCAGCCGCAGGGTGCATCACCACCCCGCCAGCCGCGAACTGCTCCCGCCACCGCGTGGTGTCAACCTGGCGGCCGGGCCGCCACCCCGCTTTCCGCAGCGCCTTCGCGGCGGCGTAGGACCACTCGTGCACGACTACCTCGCTCCCAGTGCCCGTGGCCGATCCGAGCATGTCGTCGGACGTCGCGCGGACTTTGAACAGCGGGTGGTTCAAGGGATTCACGGCGTCGGCCGCGCCGCGCATGAAGTTGTTGTGCCCCTGGAGCCTAATCATGGAGTCGGATTTGGGTCTGGCGTGTAGTCGGCCGTGACGGGCGTGTGCGGTGGGTGCTCGCCGAGTGGTGGAGCGCCGGTTTGGTGCTCCACCACTCGCTCGACCGGCCGCCGCCACCTGGGGCGTGCCCGCGACCGGATGTCCTGCCCGTCCTTTCAGCGCAGTGCGAGGGTGAAGACGTTGTGCAGGATCTGGCGGATCGCCGCGTCGTGCGGCAGGGCGCCGTTGAACGACATCGACGAAGCGCTGAAGACCCAGCCCCCGTTGGGTTTCGGCCAGAACACCATGTCAGCGCCGCCACCCGGGTTCAGGCCGCGGGCGATGTGCTGGACCCCGGACATGGCGGGGTTGAGCGCGTCGACCTCCCAGCCGCTCGCGGCGCCGTTGTCCGCGTAGCCGCCGAACCTGTCCTTGGGCTTGAGGCCCGTTCCCGCGAGCAAGGGGTGGTCCGCCACGACCTCGTACGGGTGGAAGTTCATGTACGCCCCGGTCAGGGCCACACCGAGGATCTGCGACTCGGACTTGCCGAGGTTGTGGAACTCGTCGCGGGCCCCCGAGGTGTTGCGGTGGGTCGCCGTGGTCCCGTTGGCGAAGCCCATCCGCTCGTACATGCCGTTGCCGCCGGTGTAGATCAACCTGCCGCCGCCCGCGAGGTAGTCCACGACCCGCTGGCGCATGGTGTCCGACCAGTACTCCGGGTGGCTGCCGAGGACGAGCGCCTTGTACTGCCGCAGCCACGTGCCGTCCGCGTCGAGGTCGCCGTCGATGTACGTGTCGTAGGCGAACCTGTTGTCCTCCATCCACTTCAGCAGGAAGAGGTCGCTGTAGAGGAGGTGGTCGATGCGTCCCGGCGGGTCCACCGGGATGGACGTGCTCGGCCGCATGAACGTCACCTGCCGCTGCCGTCCCGCCTCGCCCTCGGAGTACTGGTTGTGCCCGCCCCACGTGTTGTAGGCGTTGTAGGTGTTGGTCGGCAGGAGGAAGGCGATCTGCGAAGCCGGCGCGGACGGTCGCACCACGAACGGGATGTGCCGGCGCAGACCGCCCGGCGACCTCAGCTCCAGCGCGTACACGCCGGGAGCCCACGAGACCGTCATGGACAACCGTTCCGCCCAGCCGCACCCCGCGGTCCGGTAGTCCGGGGGCAGCACCTGCAGCCCGCTCGCGACCGAGGAGGACGCGGACACGCTCTGCCTGCCGGGCAACCGGATCACCGACGCCGTGACGCCGGTGAGGCTCGTCGAGATCGGGAAACCGATCCGCTCCCCGGGGCGAACGGTGAGCGAGCTCGCGTAGCCCTGCAACGCTCCGGTCGCCTCGACGGAGAACCCGTTGCCGACGACGGCGGCGCCCCCGCCGTTCGCCCAGTTCGGACCACCGTCGGTCGCCACCGTGCGGGCGTTGAGCAGGCGGAACCAGTGCAACGTGTCGTCGTTGACCGGCACGGCTCCGCGGTCGACGCTCACCGCGTAGACGCAGCCGTTGTTGTCGGAGAACACCTGCTTGTGGAAGCCCTCGCCCCAGCCGTTGCCGATGGTGACCGGGTTGCCGCCGTTGGCCCAGGTTCCGCCGTCCGGGTCGAAGCGGAACCAGTGCAGGTCGGTGCCCTGCCGGACGCCGTAGACCACGCCGTCCGGACCGGCGGTGAGGGTCTGGTACTGCTTGAAGCCGCTGCCGATCAGGACGCCGGCACCGCCGTTGGCCCAGCCGTCCTGGTAGCGGTACCACCACAGACCACCGTTGGCGTCCACGCAGTAGATCACGCCGTCCCACCCGCCGAAGACCCGCGGGAACTGCTGGAAGCCGTCACCGATCTGCGTGCCACCGCCGTCGGTCCACTGCCCCGCGCCGGTCGCCGGGTCCGTCACGACGTAGCGGTAGCGCCGGATGGCGCCGGAACCGGTGCGGCACAGGAACGTTCCGTCGTCGTCGGCCAGCACGTCGGCGAACTGGTGGAAGCCGTCGCCGATCGGGTGTCCGGCACCGGGCGACCACGACGCACTGCCCTCCGCCCAGCCGGTGTGCCGGTAGTACAGCAGCGTGCCGTCGGCTTGGAGTGCGTAGATGACGCCGTTGCCGGCCGGGATGAGTTTGAGGAATCGCTGTCGCGGGTCGAACGCCGCCGCGGCGGCGGAAGCGGTGAGGCTCCCGCCGCCGAGCAGGCCGGCGCCCGCGAGCAGGGCCGCGCCTTGCAGCACCCGCCTGCGTCCGTAAGCCTGGTGATCGCTCATGTCAGACGATCGCGGTGAAGACGTCGAAGCCGACACCGATCTGCGAGCTGGTCGTGAACGGCCGCCCGCCGGCGTTGCTGTTGATGTTGTTCGGGAAGTAGTGCAACGTCCCGTCCGACTTGCGCGCCATCAGATCGGCGTAGCCGTCACCGCTGAGGTCGCCGGTCACGATCTCGTCGAACACCTGGAAGCCGCTGCCGATGTTGATGCTGTCGCCATAGGGCTTGCCGCCGGGGTTCGAGTTGATGTTGTTCGGCAGGTAGTGCAGTGAGCCGTCGGCCTGCACACCGATCAGGTCGGCGTAACCGTCACCGCTGACGTCACCGGCCCGCAACATCGTGAAAGCCTCGAAGCCCACACCGACCTGCGTGCTCGTCGTGAACGGCCGCCCACCAGGGTTGCTGTTCATGTTGTTCGGGAAGTAGTGCAACGTCCCATCAGACTTACGCGCCAGCAGATCCGCGTAACCATCACCCGACACATCGGCGAGCAGGATGTCGCTGAACACCTGGAAACCACTGCCGATGTTGATGCTGTCCCCGTAAGGCCTGCCCTCCGGGTTCGTGTTGATGTTGTTCGGCAGATAGTGCAACGAACCATCCGACTGCACACCGACCAGATCGGCGTAACCATCACCGCTCACATCCGCCGAACGCACCCACCGGAACGGCCCGAAACCGACACCGACCTGCGCACTGCTGGTGAACGGCTTACCATCGGCGTTCCCGTTGACGTTGTTCGGGAAGTAGTGCAACGTGCCGTCCAGCTTCAACGCGGTGAGGTCGGCGTAGCCGTCGCCGCTCACATCACCGACGCGGTCGCCGCGACCGGACGTCGTGGCCACCTCGGCGAGCAACTGCCGAGCGGTGCCTTCGGCAGCGTCGTAGCGGTCGGGGCGAGCGGACCTCTGCACCGCCTGCGCGACCTGACCGGCGGTGTAACCGGGGTTCGCCCTGTCGACGTTGATGGCTCTGGTGAAGAACTGGGTGGCGGCGTAGTCGACGTTCAGGATCTGTTCCGGCGTGCCCCAGCCCTGGCTGGGGCGCTGCTGGAAGACGCCGAGCGAGTCGAGGTCACCGCAGTTCAGGTTGTTCATGTGGGACTCGACCCAACCGGCCTCGAAGCCGGCCAGCATCACCTTCGGTGACACGAGGTACCGCATGCCGACCTGGTGGACGGTCTTGGTGACGTTGAGGTCGCGCGGCGGCAACGGCATCGGGCACTCGACTGCCGTAGCCGTCGGCGGCAACACCGTCATCCCCCCGGAGATCAGCGCGGCCATCGCCACGCCGAGCACCGCTTTCCTCATTGCTGCACGCATGGTTGTTCCCCCCGACCAGTCAGACGATCTCGATGAAGACGTCGAAGCCGACACCGATCTGCGAACTGGTCGTGAACGGCCGCCCGCCGGCGTTGCTGTTGATGTTGTTCGGGAAGTAGTGCAACGTCCCGTCCGACTTGCGCGCCATCAGATCGGCGTAGCCGTCACCACTCACATCGCCGGTCACGATCTCGTCGAACACCTGGAAGCCGCTGCCGATGTTGATGCTGTCGCCATAGGGCTTGCCGCCGGGGTTCGAGTTGATGTTGTTCGGCAGGTAGTGCAGTGAGCCGTCGGCCTGCACACCGATCAAGTCGGCGTAACCGTCACCGCTGACGTCACCGGCCCGCAACATCGTGAAAGCCTCGAAGCCCACACCGACCTGCGTGCTCGTCGTGAACGGCCGCCCACCAGGGTTGCTGTTCATGTTGTTCGGGAAGTAGTGCAACGTCCCATCAGACTTACGCGCCAGCAGATCCGCGTAACCATCACCGGACACGTCGGCGAGCAGGATGTCGCTGAACACCTGGAAACCACTGCCGATGTTGATGCTGTCCCCGTAAGGCCTGCCCTCCGGGTTCGTGTTGATGTTGTTCGGCAGATAGTGCAACGAACCATCCGACTGCACACCGACCAGATCGGCGTAACCATCACCACTCACATCCGCCGAACGCACCCACCGGAACGGCCCAAAACCGACACCGACCTGCGCACTGCTGGTGAACGGCTTACCATCGGCGTTCCCGTTGATGTTGTTCGGGAAGTAGTGCAACGTGCCGTCCGACTTCAAACCCAACAAATCCGCATAACCATCACCGCTCACATCACCGACATGGTCGGCGCGCGGCCGTCCGTGCGTCCCGTCGTCGACGATGTTGTTGTAGCGCTTGGGCTCGAACGTGTTCGCGTAACTGGCGGACCACACGCGCTGCTCCGCGACCCGGCCGGGTTGGTACTCCTCGCGCACGATCGGCCTGGTCATGGCGTTGTCGTCCCAACCGACGAACAACGCGACGTGTTGCACGCCCGCCGGGTCGTGCCGGAAGAGCGCGTCGCCCGGCTTCAGGTCGCCGCGCGGGATGTCGTGCATGACCTCGCCGAGGTTGCCGGTCCAGCGCGAGGTGCTCAGGTGCCAGGCCATCGAGACGTAGCCGGAGCAGTCCCGGCGGTAGGTCCCGTACTGGTTGGTGTAGCTGCCCTGCTGGCTGTAGGGCACGCGCGCGTCGATCCACGACTGCGACCGCGTCAGCACCTCCGACCTGGTGATCGGGCCGTCGGGCACGCTCGCCGAGGCGGGCGTGGTGAAGAGGACCGCCACCAGCGCGGTCACCGCGACGAGCAGCGTCGTTCTCAGGGTTCGTTCCATGCCGCCGAGGTTCGCGAGCCGGGCTACACGAACCGACACACGTCGCTACACGGATCGGTGTAGAACGGACGGCATGGAGTTCCGGGTGCTCGGCCCGCTGGAGATCAGGGCGGACGGCGAACGCCCGGCAGCACCCACCCGCCGCAAGCAGCGGCTGCTGCTCGGCATGCTCTGCCTGCACGCCAACGAGGTCGTGCCCCGGGACACCGTCGTCGACTGGCTGTGGGGCGAGGCGCCGCCGGTGTCGGCCGTCGCGAACCTGCAGTCCTACGTCAGCGAACTGCGCAAGGTGATCGGCAAGGAGCGGTTGCGCACCGGCAAGGACGGCTACCTGCTCAGGATCGCGGAGGACGAACTCGACGCGGCCCGCTTCGAGGGCCTGGCCGCGGAGGGCACGGCGGCCGTGCGCGCCGGACGGCCGGTGGTCGCCGTGCAGCAGCTCGGCCGAGCGTTGGCGTTGTGGCGCGACGACGTGCTGAGCGGCCTGGCGTTGCCGGACGCGGGACGGGCCGAGGCGGCGCGGCTCGACGAGGTCAGGCTCGCCGCCGAGGAGGGCCACGTCGAGGCGCGGCTCGCGCTGGGCCTGCACCACGAGGTGGTCGGCGAGCTGCGCAAGCTGGTCGACAGACACCCGCTGCGCGAAGGGGTCTGGGCGCAGTACGCACTGGCGTTGTACCGCTGCGGCAGGCAGGCCGAGGCCCTCGACGCCCACCGGGACGTGCGCGACCTCCTCGACCGCGAACTGGGCGTGCGCCCTGGTGCCAGGCTGCGCGACCTCCAGCTGCGCATGCTCCGCGCGGACCCCGACCTGGACCTGAAGCCGGTCGTCGCGGTGGCGTCGGCGCCGAGGCAGCTCCCGGCCGGCACGCGGGGGTTCATCGGCAGGCAGGCCGAGCTGGCGGAACTGGACTCGCTGCCGGACAGCACGGGGGTCGGGCTGGTGACCGGCGCGCCCGGCGTCGGCAAGACGGCCCTGGCACTGCACTGGGCGCACCGGGTCCGGGAACGCTTCCCGGACGGCCACCTCTACTCGACCGGCGCCACCCCGGTCGACGTGCTCGGTCGCTTCCTGCGCGCGCTGGGTGTCGCCCCCGAACGGGTGCCGACCGACGTCGACGAGGCGTCGTCGGTGTTCCGGACGCTGCTGGCCGACCGACGCGTGCTCATCGTGCTCGACAACGTCGAGTCGGCCGAGGACGCCCGCCCGCTCCTGCCCGCGGGCAACGGCTGCTTCGCGCTCGTGACCAGCAGGGACAGGTTGAACGGCCTGGTCGTCGTGGACGGTGCGCACCGGATGACGCTCTCGGTGCTCCCGGCGGAGGAGTCCGCGCAGCTGCTGGTCGGGGCTCTCGGCGAGCGCCGGGCCGCCGCCGAACCCGACGCCGTCGCCGAGCTCGCGGACCTGTGCGGCCACCTGCCGTTGGCCCTGCGGATCGCCGCCGCCAACCTCACGAACGCCCCGTTCCGCACCCTGTCGGAGGGCGTCCGCGACCTCACCGCGGGCGGGCTGTCCTCGTTGGTCGTGCCCGGAGCCGGCGACCTCGCCGTGCGCAGGGCCTTCGACATGTCCTACCGTGCGCCCACGCAGTCGGCGCGGCGGCTGTTCCGCAAGCTCGGCCTGCTGCCGGGCCCCTCGTTCTCCGTCGAGTCCGCGACGGCGTTGGCGGGCGCCGGCGACCTGCGCACGTTGCTCGACGAGCTGGCGAACGCGCACCTCGTCGTCCAGTCCGATCGGGAGCGTTTTGTCATGCACGACCTGTTGCGGATGTACGCGGCCGAGCTCGCCGAGGCGTTCGACGACGCGGAGGACCGGGCGACGGCCACGCGGGCGCTGGTGGGCGCCTACGCGACGGCCGTGGAACGGGCCGCGGCCGGCATCGCGTCCGGGGACCCCGACGCGCGCGACCGGGCGATGCGCTGGACCGAGGCCGAGTTGCCGAACCTGGTGGCCGTCGCCGAGACCGCCGCGGAGGTCGGCTGCCCGGACGCCGCGTGGCGCATAGCCGAACAACTCGGCGGCTACTTCTGGCTGAGCAGGCCGGTGTCCCACTGGCTGCGGCTGGCCAAGGCCGCCGAGGACGCCGCGTGCCGCGCCGGCGACCACCGGGCCCTGGCGGCGGCGAAGCGGCTGCTCGGTGAGGCGCGGCACTGCCTCGGCCAGAACGACGAGGCGATCGTGCACCTCACGGACGCGTTGCGCCTCGCCCGCGAGTCGGGGGACCGCGCGGCCGAGGCGGCGAACCTGATGTTCCTCGGCCTGGTCGAACAGGACCGGGGCCGCTTGAGCGAGGCGGAACGCCACTTCAACGACTGCATGGGCAGCGGCGACCGGCTCATGGAGGCGGGCGCCAAGGGCAACCTCGGCTACGTCCGGCAGCTGATGGGCCGCTACGACGCCGCCGAGGAACTCTACCGGTGGGCCCTGACCTGCTACGACGAGATCGACCCGGCGCTCGTCGGCTCGGCTTGCAACATGCTCGCCCTCCTCGCGCACGAACGCGGCCGGTACGACGACGCGATGGAGCACGTCGAGACGGCGTTGTCCCTGAGCCGGGGCTATGACCGCGGTGTCGAGGCGCACGCGCTGGACACGCTCGCGCGGCTGCAACGCGACACCGGCCGGCTCGACGCCGCCTTGGAGACCGCGCAACGGTCGATGGAACTCGCGGTCGAGATCGCCGACGTGCGCGCGGAGACCGACGCGTTGAACACCCTCGGCTCCATCGAACTGCTCGCCGGCCGCTTGCCCGCGGCGGCCCAGCGCCACACGAGCGCCGTCACGCTGGCCCGCAGGTCGGGTGTGGTGGCGCAGCAACTGGAGTCGTTGCTGGGCGAGGCCAAGGTGGTCTTGGCGATGGGCGAGGCCGACGCCGCCCGCGAGTTGCTGCGCGACGTCGAGCAGCGCGCGGCAGGCGGTTCGTTCGCCGTGCTGGCGGCGACCGCACGAGCACTCCGGGAGTCCGTTAACTGAGGTTGACGCCTTCGCCGCGGCTGTGTCAACCTGAGTGAGCGACACCAAGGGGGGTGTGTTTCGCATGTCGGACAACGACGGCACGAGTCTGTCCAGCAAGATCAGTTTCTTGTTCGACACCGTGCTCGGGCCGAACGACGAGCTGTTCACGCCGCGCACGCTCGCCGCTCACATCCAGGAGCGGTTCGACGTCAAGATCTCGCACACCTACCTGTGGCAGCTGCGCACCGGCGAGCGCGACAACCCGACCAAGCAGCACATCGAGGTCCTCAGCAGAGCGTTCGGCGTGATGCCCGCGTACTTCTTCGCCGACGACGAGGCGTACCTGGCGCGAGTGCGCAACCAGGTGCAGGCGTTGCAGGCCATGAAGACCACGAAGGTCGACGCGCTTCAGGCGCGCGTCCTGGAGCTCAACGACGCCGAGCCCGAGGTGCGGGACCGGATCGCCCAGCTCATCAACCTGGCGCTCAACCTGCATCGTGACGGGGGCCGCGATGAGGAGGACTGACCACCGGGTGGTGCGCGGCAGGATCACCGCGGCCATCGAGGGCGTGGAGATCCCGCGCCCGTTCGACATCGAGGAGTTCGCCCGCAGGCTCGGCGAGCACCGAGGCCGCCCGATCCACCTGTTCGCCGTCGAGCTGCCCCCCGCGAACGACGTGCGCGGGCTGTGGCTCGCCACGGGCACCGAGGACTTCGTCTTCCACGAACTGGGCACGTCCAAGCTGCACCAGGAGAACACGATCCTGCACGAGTTCGCGCACATGCTGCTCGACCACCGCGGCAACGGTCACCTGGACGAAGAGCAGGCGCGCGTGTTCTTCCCCGACCTCGACCCGGGCGCCGTGCGGGACGTCTTCGGCAGGTCCGCCTACAGCTCCGCGCTGGAGCGGGAGGCGGAGTTCGGCGCGGCCGTGCTGTGGGAACTCGTCGGCAGGCGCCTGGTTCCCGAACGGCGCCTCGACCTGGCCTCGGCGGCTGTCGTGGACAGGTTCGACGAGGTGCTGGGCGGGACCCGATGATCGTCGACCAGGGCCTGCACATCACGATCGCCGTCCTGTTCACCGCGTTGATCGTCCACAAGTTCACCGACCTGGTGCGCAAGCCCACCAACCCCGCCATGTGGGGCCTTTGGGGCTCGTTGGCGGGCTTCGGGTTCGGCCTCACCATCGGCGTCGACGTCGTGTTCAAGGCGATGGACCGGCTCGCGCCGGGAAGCCCGTGGTGGTTGCAGCACGTCCTGCTCTGCGGCGCCGGCTGGGCCTTGCAGGTCTTCTTCACCCACTCGATCGAGCAGGGCCACGCGGCTCGCCGGCGGGCGCTGCGCTGGGGACTCGTCTTCCTCGCCGGCCAGGCGCTGATCACGGCCCTGTACGTGCCCGCCTACCTGCGCGGTGACGTCGCCGCGATGCTGCGCCACGACTTCGTGCACGCGCCGCTCGCGGTCCTGATGAACGTCGTGTACGTCGCCTACATCGGCGTCGTGCTGGTGACGGTCGCCCGCATGGCGTGGACGTGGGCCGAAGTGGCCGACCGGGCCTGGCTGCGGCGCGGCCTGCGGCTGATCGCGATCGGCTCGGCGGTCAGCGCGCTGCTGCCGCTGCACAAGATCGGTTACATGTCGGCGGTGTACCTCGGCCGCCAACCGCCGTGGTCGGAGTTCAAGTGGAGCTTCTACCCGGCCGCGATCGGCGTCGCGCTGGCCACCGCCGGCTCGTTGGTCCCCAAGTGGGGTCCGCGCTGGGACAGCGTGCGCCAGTGGTGGCTGCACTACCGGTCCTACCGCCGGCTCGCCCCGCTGTGGGCGGCGCTGGTCGAGGCCTTCCCCGAGGTGCAACTGGAAGAGCCGTACCGGCCGGGCCGTGACGGTCACCGGCTCGACGACCTGCGCTACTTCGTGTACCGCCGGGTGATCGAGATCTGGGACGCCCGCCGTGCCCTGCGTCCGTACACCAGCCGCGCGCACCGCGACGCCGCCATCGCCGCGGCGAAGGCGGAGGGGCTGACCGACGCGGAGATCACCGCGGTCGCCGAGGCGGTGACCGTGGCCGAGGGTCTGCGGGCCCGCGCGTCCGGCCACGGCCGCCGCGACGACGACCACGCCCCGAAGATGCCGGGCGGCTCCGACCTCGCCGCCGAGGTGGCGTGGCTGGAGCGGGTCGCCGTCGCGTTCGCCCGCGCGGAGGCGCGATGACCGTCCGGTCGGGCCCCTCGCCGTTCAGACCGCCGGTGCGGACGGTCGATCCGGTCGAACCCGCCCCGGAAGCGCCGCCCACCCCCCGCCCGACGCCGAAAGGCCGTCGCGGGCTCCCGGCCGAGGAGCCCGGGAGCGGCTCGGCGGCTCGGCCTCGGACGCGGTCGAACCGCTTGAGTGGCGCACCACGACGAGTGAAGGCGGTGTGGCACGGGTACTCCGCGAACGCACAAGCCCGTACGCACCTGACGACCGTGGAGCAGCCATGCCTTGGGTTCGCCGACACCGCCGCCACACGCCGTACAGCTTCTTCCGCGGCACCACCGTGCGCAGCCACTTCCGGCGCGCTCCGGGCCGGGTCCCGATCGTGCCCATCGTCATCGCCGTCGCCGTGATCCTGCTGCTCATCGCGATCTTCTGACCCGATCCGGCGTAACGGCCGCTCGTCCGCGGCGACATCCCCGGTGTAGGCCTGTTGCCACGACGGGAGGGCCGATGGACGACGAACGCGTCGTGCTGCTGGTGGTCGAGCCGGACCCGGAGGTCGACCCGGACAGCGCCGACCGCCTCGCGCGCCGGTTGCGCACCGAGGTCGCCGCGCTGGACGTGGACGCCCGGCTGGCCGCGGACGGGCCGCCGCCCGAGGGCGCGAAGGGGGCCGACGCGGTCACGCTGGGCGCGGTCGTGGTGGCGATGAGTGCCGCCGGCGGGGTGTTCCCGCTGGTCATCGAGACGGTGCGGGACTGGCTCGCCCGGCAGGCCGCGCGGCACCGGGTGTCGGTGACCATCGACGGCGACACCATCGCGTTGGAGAAGGCGTCCGCGGCCGAGCGGCGGGCGCTGGTCGACGCCTACGTGCAACGCCACTCGGGGTGACCCGTGAGCCGGCGGCTGGCGCTGTTGATCGCGACCTACGAGTACGAGGACGCGGGGCTGCGCCGCCTGACCACGCCGGCGCACGACGCGGAGACCTTCGCCGAGGTGCTGGCCGACCCGTCGATCGCCGGGTTCGAGGTCACCACGCTGGTCAACGAGCCGCTGCACCGGGTCGGCCGGGCGATCGGCGAGTTCTACCGCGACCGCCGCCGCGACGACCTGACGCTGCTGTACTTCACCGGCCACGGCCTCAAGGACGACGAGGGCCGGCTGTACTTGGCGATGACCAACACCGTGCGGGACAACCTGCTGTTCACCGGGCTCGCGGCGGAACACGTCGACCAGGCGATGGAGGGCTGCGCGTCGCGCCGCAAGATCCTCGTGCTGGACTGCTGCTACAGCGGCGCGTTCCCGGCGGGACGCCTGGCGAAGGCCGACCCGACCGTGCACACGCTGGAACGCTTCCAGGGCCGGGGCCGGACCGTGCTGACCGCGTCGGACGCCACCCAGTACTCGTTCGAGGGCGGCGGCGACCAGCCGCGGGGGCGGGCCGCGCAGTCGGTGTTCACGCGGTACCTGGTGGCGGGGCTGCGGGACGGCAGCGCGGACCTCGACGGCGACGGCGACATCACCGTGGACGAGCTGTACAGCTACGTGCACGACCGGGTGGTCGAGGAGATGCCGCAGCAACGCCCGAAGAAGCAGGACGACGTGCAGGGCCGCACGGTCATCGCCCGCAACGTCAACTGGACCCTGCCCGCCTACCTGGCCAACGCCCTGGCGAGCCCCATCGCGACCGACCGCCGCAACGCGCTGGAGGGCCTGGCCCGCTTGCGCCGCGTGGGCAACGAGGTCGTGCGGGCACGGGCGGAAGCCGAGATCCGCCGCCTCGCCGACGACGACAGCCGCCAGGTCTCGGCGGCGGCGAACGCCCTGCTGACCACCGCTGAACCACCCACCGCGCCCGCACCGCCCGCACCGCCTGCCACGCCAGCACCGCAAGACGCGCCTGCGCTGGCTGCCGAACACGCACTGCCGGCACCGCCCCGGCCGGCCGAACACGCGCAGCCGCCCGCAGCACCACCCGCAGCCACTCCCCCACCCGCCGCCACCGCCCCGCCGACCGCCGCGCCCCCGAAGCCCCGCCGGCCGAAGTTCGAAGTCCGCCGCCTGGCCTCCCGCCGCACCCTGCTCGTCGCCGTCCTCACCACGATCGCCCTCGCCACCACCGCGGTCGTCGTGTGGCTCAACCGGGACAAGACGGAAAGCGGCGGCGGAGAAGTGAGAGCGGCGGCCTACGTCATCACCGGCACGGCCGAGAAGGTGGTGCTCAGCCCCGACGGCAAGACGCTCGCCGGCTTCACCACCGGCGCGGCGGGCGAACGCGTCCACCTCTGGGACGTCCACACCGGACAGGAGATCGACAACCTCGCCGGCGACGACTTCTCCTTCGCTTTCAGCACCGACCCGAACACCATCGCCCTGGGCACGGACACCGGCGCGGCGACGCTCTGGGACCGCAGGACCCACCTCGTCCGGGCGACCCTCGAAGGCACCAACACCGGACCGAGGCCGGCGTTCAGCCCGGACGGCGGCACCATCGCCACCGCCTCCACCTGCGCGTGCGACAGCCCGTTCGACAACCCCGTCCGCCTTTGGAACACCGTCGACGGTCAGCTGAGATCGACCCTCCCCGGCCACACGAACGGCGTGCAGCACATGTCGTTCAGCCGTGACGGACGCCTGCTGGTCACCGGCGCGGTCGACCGGACGGTCCGCGTGTGGGACGTCGCCACCGGCAGGAACACCGCCACCCTCGACGCGGGCTACGTCGCCGCGTTCAGCCCCGACGGCAGCGTCATCGCCGCCGGCAGCTCCTACACCGAGAAGATCAGCCTGTGGGAGACCACCACCGGCAAGCAGATCCGCCTCCTCGACACCACCGGCGATCCCGTCTCGTTCAGCACCGACGGCAAGACGCTCATCACCACCGGGTTCGACCGGAAGACGGGGCAGCTGTGGGAAGTCGCCACCGGCAAGCTGGTCAACACCGGCACCCCGGACGGCCCGTGGACCGTCAGCCCCGACCACAAGACCCTCGCCTTCGGCGCGCCCGACAACACCGTGCAACTGGTCAACGCCGCGACCGGAGCCGTCAGGGAGTCGCTCACCGGCCACACCGCCCGCGTCGCGGACCTGACCTACAGCGCCGACGGCCGGACCCTGGTGTCCGCCGGCGCCGACGGCAAGATCCGCGTGTGGCCGACCGGGTGACGCGCACCCGGCCGGCCCCACCGCCTACGGGTACTCGGTCACGTACACCGGCACGCCGACGCGCGTGGTGTCCGCCGCCTCGCCCAGCCCGTTGACGACGTGGTCGATCGTGCCCGCGCTGAGGTTGACGGTCATGATGTGGCGCAGCCGCACGCCGGGTGTCGTGGGCACCTCGAACCCGTTCTCCGTGTGGATCGACGGGTTGTTCTGGTTGAAGACATAGACGCCGCCGCCGTGCAGGGTGTGGTGCTTCACGCGGTCGCCGACCTTGTAGCCGGCGAAGCCCTCGACGGCGCCGTTCATCCAGTCCGCCTGCGTGGGCGGGTCGTAGGGCAGTTCGTTCTGGTACAGCACGGTGGTGCCGTGCTCGCCGTTCCACACCGTGTTGTAGCGCTGGAAGTGCTCCACGAACAGGCCGGTCGCGGTGACGTGGTCGCCGTTGACGACGACGCCCGTGCGGCCGGTGTTGGTCTGCCAGCGTTGGGTGTCGGTGAAGCCCTCCACGCCGTGGTCGCCGCGCCACACCCACGTGTGGTCGATCAGGACGTGGTCGCTGTTGACCTCCAGCGCGGTGTCGGTCTTGCCGACGTGCGGGCCGCCGACGCGGAAGTACACGTCCGACAGCGTGGTCGGGTTGCCCGGGACGCTCCAGCCCCGCGTGTTCTTGTGGCCCACGCGCAACAGCACCGGCGACTCCTCGGTGCCGGCGTCGATCGTGACGCCGGCGATCACCACGCCCGGCACGTCGGCGACGTTCAACGGGGTCGAGCCGCCGACGGCGGTCAGGGTGGCGTGCCCGAGGCCGAGCACGACCGTGCCGGGGCGCTTGACCTCGATGCCGCGCGCGACGTCGTACACGCCGGGCGTGAGCAGGAGGTGCTTGCCGCGGGCCAACTGCCGGTTGATGTCGCGGACGGAGTCGGTCGGCTTGGCGACGAAGAAGTCCGTCAGCGGGACCGTGCGGCCCGGGGTGGGGCCGTCGGCCCACGAGACGCCGCGGGTGTCGCGCCGCGCCTGCGGGACGCGGACCTGGTAGCGGCCGGCGTCGTCCACGAACAGGTAGGGCTTCTCGCGGCTGAGCGGCGTGCGGTCCAGCGTGGTGTAGGGCGGGTTCGGGAAGGCGGTGTCGGCGGGCGCGCCCTCGACGCCGGAGAAGACCTGGTTCCACACGCCGTTGGACCAGCCGGCGACCTCGCTGTCGCGGGTCAGCCACTGCTGCTGCGAGCCGTTGACGACCTGCGGCAGCCGGGAGTCCGCGATGAACCCGCCGCTGGCGTACTGGGGTCCGGCGGTGCAGTAGTCCATCAGCGAGAACGTGCCGCCGGTGACGTTGAGGCGGCGCAGCGAGACCGCCTGCGACACCGCCCAGAAGTTCGCCGACGAGCGGCAGCCGTCCTGGCCCCCGGCCTCGACGTTGATCGTCAGGTTGGACACGGTGCGCCAGAAGTTGACCAGGGCGAGGCAGTTGCCGGCGCCGCCGTCGGCCAGGCAGCGGTTGTAGACCTCGACCTTGCCGTTGACGACGACGTCGGTGGGCGAGGAGCCGAGGCCCGCGATCTCGGTGTAGTAGCCGACCTTGATGTGCAGGGGCCGCTCGGCGGTGCCGTAGGTGCCCGGCTTGAACAGGAACGCGTGCCGGCGGGTGCCCATCTCGTCGTCCACGCGGGCGGCGTGGGTGGCGTCGAGCGCGGCCTGGATCTCGGCGACCGGGGTGCTCGGGTCGAACACCCGGACGTCCGTGCCGAGGTCCTGGGGTCGCGGCGGGTCGGCCGTGGCGCCGGGCGCGGCCAGTGCCGCGGTGGCCAGCGCCAGTGCCAGTGCCGGGACGAGAACGCGTCTCGCGAAGGGGCCCATGATCGTCATCGACCTGCCTGTACCGGGGAGTGGGGGCGGAGACCCGCCCGTGAGAGAGCGCTCTCACGGGCGGGTGCGCCATTCTTACTCCGCCGGGTCCGGTTTTCCAAGGGTGCGCGGAATCCCGGTCTTTCCCGGAATTCGGCAGGAGAAGGGCCCGTGCGCCCCCGACAGCCGCACGAGCCCTTCCGCCGAACCACCGCTCACCGGGTGGGCTTGTCCCCCATCCGCTCGACCACGCCGGTCTCGACGGCGGTGAACGACAGGACCGTGCCGGCCTTGAACTGGTCCATGTCGGACGTGGTGACCTGGCGTTCGCCGATGAACTGGCCGGTCTCCGGGTCGATGATGATGTCCTGGCGCAGGTCGCCGTCGTCGATGCCCAGCGCCGTGCCCAGCCGGCCGCCCAGGTTGGCCTGCTTCTCGGTCACCTGAAGGCCCGGCAGCTTCGCCAGCGCCTTGTAGATGTTGGCCCGCACGTCGCTGCGGACCAGGCCGCTGCGCAGGGCGTCGGCCGCGTAGACCAGCAGTTCGGCGTCACCGCGGTCGTTGTCCGGGGCGTCGTCGCTGAGCCGTTTGAACAGGGCGTCCGGGTCGGTGGGCAGGCCTGCCTGCCACTCGGCGGTCGGGTGCTGCCAGCTGCCGCGCTCGTCGCACTCCCTGCCCGGCTCGGCGAAGAACCCGCCGCACTTGGCGCGCCACTCGCCCTCGGGCCAACCGCCCTCGGTGTCGATGCCGGCGGCCTTGGCCCGCTCCGCCGTGCCGACGACCCACTGCTGGTTGCCGGTGACGTCGCGGCGCAGCAGCCATTCGGCCTGCTCGTCCGCCGGCGCCCACGTCTCCAGCAGGTTCTCCGCCAACCGGGAGAACTCGCCGCTGGTCGCCATCCACCAGGCGCGCGTCGCCACGTACCGGTAGCCGCCGGACGGGACCGGCTGGTCCACCGCGCCGATGGTCCGCGCGGCGGCCCGGTCCAGCGTCGCGGCGGCCTCGGCGCTGGCCGGCGCGCGGTCGCGGCCGAACGACACGGTCTGCACGACCAGTCCGGCCGCCACCAGCACGGCCACGGCCGCCGCGCCGAACACCCAGCGCCGCTTCGAGCGCGCCGGTTTCGTCTGCCCCGGGTCGGTCGTCACGTGCGTCTCCCCTTCGGTCGTCTCCACCAGCGCCGCCCGGGCGCGGGCGAGCACCGCCTCGTCGCTGTCGACGTCGGCGTTGAGTGCGTCCAGCGCGGCGTCCAGCTCGTCGTCGGTCCAGATGCGGTGGATGTTGTCGTCACTCATCGCCGGTCCTCGCTTGGTCGGTCTCGGGCGCGTGGGCGCGCAACCGGCGGCGCACGCGGTGCAGCCGGGAGCGGACGGTCCCGACCGGGATGCCGAGCGCCTCGGCCACCTCGTTCGAGTCCAGCCCGGCCCAGCTGGTGAGCAGCAGGACGTCCCGGTCGCCGGGGTCCAGTTCGGCCAGCGCGCCCGCGAGCAGCCGGGCACGCGCGGCGGCGTCCACCCGGTCGGCCACCCGGCCGCCGTGGTCCTCCTGGCCCGCGGTGGACCCGGCGGCGCGGGCGGCGGCGGCCAGGCCGCGCACCTCCTGGCGCACGTGGCGGCGCAGCAGGTTGGTGGCGATGCCGTAGAGCCACGACCGGGCGGTGCCGCGTTCCGGGTCGTAGCCGGCCCGGGTCTGGTAGGCGACCAGGAACGTCTCGCCGACCAGGTCGTCGGCCAGGTCGCCGACGCGGCGGGCCAGGTAGCGGTGCAACGGCCGGGCGTGCCGGTCGAACAGCCGCCCGAAGACGAGGCCCGGCCCGGGTCCGGACAGGTCCGGCCGGTCGTCCGCGTCGGACGCCCGCGCACCCGCCGTCGTGTGTTGGGTCATCGTCCTCACACCTGGTGTTGCCCGGAGCCGGCCGTGGCGTTCACGGCAACTTCAGGTGAGCACACACTCACCCTGTGTCGTTGACCGTTCGGTCTGGAGTCAGCCGATAGCGGGCTTGAGGACCTCCTCGCACCACTGGCGGAACGTGGTGGGCGTCGTGGACGCCGGTGTGCGGGGTTCGGTGTTGTCCAGGCCGTTGTCCTTCGCGCGCATCATCGCCACCATGCCGTCGGCGAACGGCTCGGACATGCCGGCCGCCGTCAGCCGCGCCCGGAACGCGTCCTCGGGCACCCGCAGGTAGCGCACCGGCCGGCCCAGGACGTCGGTCATGATCGCGGCCATCTCGTCGTGGGACAGGTCCTCCGGCCCGAGCACCGGGACGTCGGCGCGGCCCTGCCACGAGTCGTCCAGCAGCAGGCCCAGGGCCACGTCGGCGATGTCGCGGGTGGCGCACATGGGCAGTGCGCGGTCGCCGGACACGATGTCGGCGAACACGCCGTGGTCCCGGATCGGGTCGACCTGGCGCAGCACGTTGTCCATGAACGACGGCATGGTCAGCGCCCGGTAGCGCACGCCCGTGCCCGCGATCAGGTCGTCCATCGCCAGCGACGCGGTCACCAGGCCCGCCTCGCCCGCCAGGGCCGACCCGCGGCCGAGCGCCGAGACGCCGACGACCCGCCGCACGCCCCGCTCGGCGAACGCCCGCGCCGCCGCCCGCGTGAACCCGACGTAGGCGTCCTGGACGTCGGGGGTGCGGCGGTCCGGCGCGGGCACCCAGTACACGGCCTCCGCCCCGGCGAACGCCTTGGCGACGACCTCGGCGTCGGCGTGCGAGCCCCGGACGACCTCCGCGCGGTCCCGGACGTCGTCGGGCAGGCGGGACGGGTCGCGGGCGATCACGCGGACGGGTGCGCCCCGGTCGAGCAGGCCGCGGACGACCCTGCGGCCGGTGTTGCCCGTCGGTGTGGTCACGACGATCACGCTGTTCTCCTCGGAAAGTGGTTGGGGCACAACGGCGTCGAGTCAACCGGCGGGACCCGCGCGACTGAAGGACCGATCCGGTCCGCGTTGATACCGTGCGGGTATGGACGACCTGGAGGTCCGTCAGCTGCGCTACTTCGTGGCCGTCGCCGAGGAGCTGCACTTCGGGCGGGCGGCGCGGCGGCTGGGGATGGCGCAGCCACCGCTGTCCCGGGCGATCCGGGAGCTGGAGCGCGGCCTGGGCGTGCGGCTGCTCGACCGCACCACCCGGCACGTGGCGCTCACCCCCGCCGGCGAGGTCCTGCTGCGCGAGGGCCGCGCCGCGCTCGACGCCGTCGGCGCCGCCGCCCGCCGGACCCGGCACGCGGGCCGTCCCACGCCGGCGCTGCGGCTCGCGCTCAAGGCCGACTTCGACGCGGGGCTGCTGCCGGCGGTGCTCGCGGAGTACCAACGGACAGAAGGGCTTCCGCCGGTCGAACCGGTGCTGGGCGGACGCGGCGACCAGGCGGTGGCGCTGCGCGACGGCCGCGCCGACGTGGCCCTGCTGCCCGGCCCGGTCGACGCGGCCGACCTGGACTTCGAACCGCTGGTCACCGAGACCCGCGTGGTCGCGCTGGCGGTCGGCGATCCGCTGGCGGCCCGCGCGGACCTGCGGCTGGCCGACTTCGCCGGGCGCGTGCTGCCCGACGGCTCCCCCGCCGAGCAGGACGGCACGGGCACGGCCACCACCACCGGGTTCCGGCCCCGGGACGTGGCCGAGATCTTCAACATGGTCGAGCTGGGCCGCATGGTGTGGTTCCTGCCCGGTTCCCTGGCCCGCCGCCACCCGCGCCCCGGCGTGGCGTACCGGCCCGTCACCGACCTGTCGCCGTTCACGCTGTCGGTCGCGTGGCCGCGCAACTCGCGGTCACGGGCGGTCGCCGCGTTCGTGCGCGCGGCCACCGGGGTCGCCGGGTCGCCGGTGGGCGCGCAGGCCCTGGGCGCCTGAGCAGGCGGGCGGGCGCCGCCCTCGACGATCGCCCTGACCTGCGGTTTTCCGCCCGTTCGTGATCGGTTCCGCGAGAGGCGGGTTTGGACGGTCACCCGGTTGGGGTATCTGGGCGGTGCGTCAAACAGTCGGCGCCCCGGTTGGTGGAATGAGGGCGGTTGGCGATGAGCTGGGACTTCGAGGAAGCGGCGACGCGGGCGTTGCGGGAGTACGTCCGGCGCGTCACGCAGGCGCTGGGGTTGAGCGGCGAGTGCTCGCTGGTGCAGGCCGAGCGGCCGGCGTCGGCCTACGTCGCGGTGGACGGCCACCTGCCCGGCTTCCCGGACCGCGACCTGGCGCTGGTGTGGGACGAGCGGGACGGGTGGGCCGCCGCCGTCGAGACGCACAGCGGGGAGGACCTCGTCGTGCGGGCGCGCCTGGGCGGGGACGTCCTGCCGCCGCCCGACGTGGTCGCCGCCTGGCTGGACCAGGTGCGGCACGGCGCCGCGGTGTCGCTGCCCGCGCCACGCCGGGTCGGGGACCTCTCGGTGCGGCTGCGCACCTACAGCACCGCGGAGTTGTCGCGGACCGCGTGACAGCGGGTCGGCTTGTCGGATCGCCGCACCGGTCGTACGTTCGAAGCGGACACGAAGGCGTCACCGTGAGGAACGATCCCGGTTGAGCGGCCAGTCCGGGACGGGTCCTCGCGACTTCACGGCGGGGAGCGACGGGGATGACGGGACCTGAACTCGACCGGGCGCTGCGGGTGACGACCGCCGAGTCCGACGGCGTCGTCGTGCTCGAAGTGGTCGGCGAGGTGGACATGGCCACGTCACCGCGGCTGCGCGCCGAAGTGTCGCGGCTGCTCGACACCCGACCCACGGTCCTCGTGATCGACCTGCGCCAGGTGGTGTTCTTCGGCTCGACCGGCATCTCCATGCTCGTGGAGGCCGAACACCACGCGCGGCGGCTGGGCGTGCCGCTGGGCATCGCCGCCACTCAGCCCACGGTGCTGCGCCCCCTGGCCGCGACCGAGGTGGACACGCTGGTCACGGTCCGGCCCGACCCGGCGATGGCCGCCGCCGCCGTGCTGGGCGACACCCGCCCGGAAGCCTCCTGACCCCCGGCCGCCCGGCTAGCCCAGCTGCGGACGCCACTCCTCCTGCCACGCGTGGTGGGTGTCGTAGGCGGTGGCGAGCAGGCGCAGGGTGTCGTCGTCCGCGCCGGCCTCCAACTCGTCGCGCAACAGCGCCGCCTTCTCCGCGAACGGCACAGGCGCGTGGTCCTCGTCACTGGCGCCCGGGAGCAGCAGCAGGCCCTTGCCGTCGTCGGCGCGCACGATCCGCAGCCGGCCCCGGCCCTCGGCGTCGTCCAGCGCGGTCGTCCCGTCCTCGGCCAGCCGCCGTTCGTCCTCGGCCAGCCGGTCGAGCACGAACCGCCGCAGGTCTTCCCTCACGTCGACGTCCATGCCACCGGGGTGCCCGCTGCCGGCGGCGTTTACCCCGACCCCTCCCGGGTAGTCGGGCGGCATGACCGACACGACCACCGTCGACCGGTTGCGCACCGCCCTGAGCGACGTCGCGTACCCGGCGGACAAGGCGCAACTGGCCGACCACGCATCCCGCAACAACGCCGACGAGGACACGGTGCACGCGCTGCGCTCGGTCCCCGACGGCGTCTACGGCTCGTTCGACGAGGTCCTCGGCTCGATCGCGATCGACCAGAGCCGGGACCGCTAGGCGGTCGGCGGGTCGGCCCGGCGGCCGGGGTCCAGGCCCAGGTCGCCGGACTCCTCCGCGTCGGGCATCTCCGGATCGCGGAACTCCTCCGCGTGCGTCGGGCCGCCCGCCCGCAGCGAGTCCTCCACCTCGTGCTTCAGCTCGTCGTCCACCGCGGGACCGTGCTGGGTGCTCTCCCGTTCCACGACACGCCCTCCTCGTCGGGTCCATCCACTCCGGACACCCCGGGTACCCCGGTTCAGCGGGTTCCCACCAGTTCGGCCAGGGCCCGGCGCAGCCCGGCCGGGTCGGCGCCGGCCCAGCCCACGTACCCGTCCGGGCGGACCAGCACGAGCGGGCCGCCGGCGCCCGGGACGACCTCGACGCGGTCCTCCCACCCGGTGACGTCGACGTCGCCCAGCACGACGAACTTCTGCCCGCGCAGCACCTCGTACAGGCGGCGACCGCCCACCGGGACGTCCGCGGCGCGCGTGCCGACCAGCTCGTGCGCGCCGGCGGGCCGCGGGTAGGTGTAGCCGACGCCGCTGAGCTGCCCGGTGGCCTTGCGGGCGATGGCGGGCACCGCCAGCGCAACCCGGCCGACGACTCCCCGGACCGCCCGCCCGGCCCACGACTTGATCATGGCGGCCCGGATGATGCCGCCGCTGCTGCGCAGCACCGCGCGCCCGACCGGGTGGCGTTCGGCCTGGTAGGTGTCGAGCAGGCGGTCGGGCGCGCCGCGCAGCACCGCGGCGAGCTTCCAGCTCAGGTTGGCCGCGTCCTGCAACCCGGTGTTCATGCCCTGGCCGCCGGCCGGCGAGTGGACGTGCGCGGCGTCGCCGGCCAGGAACACCCGGCCCACGCGGTAGTCCGGCACCTGCCGCTCGTCGCTGTGGAACCGCGACAGCCAGCGGGCGTCGTGCATGCCGAAGTCGGTGCCCAGTGCGCGCCGGGTGACCTCGCGGACCTCGTCCAGGGTGAGCGGTTCGTCGTCGGCGACGGCCCGGCGGCGGTCCCAGGCGAACACGCGGTAGTAGCCGTCGCCGAAGGGCGCGATGAACGCGAACGCGTCGCCCACGCCGTTGACGGTCAGCAGGTCGGCGGGCGCCTCGGCCACCTTCACGTCCGCCAGCATGATCGACTTCAGCACCGAGCGGCCGGGGAACGGCTGCCCGAGCGCGGCCCGGACCGCGCTGTGGAACCCGTCCGCGCCGACCGCGTAGGCGGCGCGGTAGGTCCGGTCGGCGGTGGTGACGGTGACGCCGTCGGCGTCCTGCGCGATGCCCTTGACCTCGGCGTTGTGCACGATCTCGACGCCGGCTCGCAGCGCCCGTTCGCGCAGCAGGTTCTCGACGTTGTACTGCGGCGTGATCAGCAGGTAGGGGAACCGGCTGGGCAGGGCGCCCAGGTCCACCTCCACCCCGCCGAACAGGCGGACCTTGTCCAGCGCCGCGCCCGTGGGCACCAGCCGGTCGGCCAGGCCGCGCGCGTCGAGCTGCTCCAGCGTGCGGGCGTGGACGCCGAACGCGCGGGACAGGTTCGACACCCGCCCGTCGCGACGCTCCAGCACGACCACCCGGACGCCCGCCTCCGCGAGGTCCCCGGCGAGCAGCAACCCGGTCGGTCCGGCCCCGACCACGAGCACCTCGGTCGTCCCGCTCATGACTCCCCCTTTGCCAACGCTTGTTTGCCAACGTGTGTTGGCATGAGTGTGGCGCGACCGTGGTGGCGATGTCAACACTTGTTGGCCTACACTCGTTGGCATGGCCTCCGACAAGCCCCGAAGCTCGGCCGCGACCAAGGAGTCGATCCTCGCGGCGGCCCGCGAGCGGTTCGCCGAAGACGGCTACGAACGCGCCACCATCAGGGCGATCGCGGCCGACGCGGACATCGACCCGTCGATGGTCATGCGGTACTTCGGCAACAAGGAGAAGCTGTTCGCGGCGGCGGCGGAGTTCGACCTGCGGCTGCCGGACGTGACGGACCTGCCGGTCGAGGAGGTCGGTCGGCGACTGGCCGGGCACGTGGTCGACCGGTGGGACGGCGACGAGACGTTGATGGCGTTGCTGCGGGCGGCGGTGACCAACGCGACCGCGGTCGAGCGGATGCGGGAGATCTTCGCGACCCAGTTGGGGCCGGTGGTGGCGAAGGTCGCGCCGGACCGGGTGGGGACGCGGGCGGGGTTGATCGCCACGCAGGTGCTGGGGATCGCGTTGACCAGGTACGTGCTGCGGTTGCCGCCGGTGGTGGCGATGAGCCGGGACGAGCTGGTGGCGTGGATCGGGCCGACGCTCCAGCGTTACCTGACGGGGACGCCGGGCTGACTCGCGGGTACTTGCGGGTGCTTGCCGTTGCTTGCGGGCGGCCCTGAGTTTCCGGACTGCGTCCCATGGGGCGGACCGTGTGATCCATGTCGCCTATGATTGTTCGGGAGACACCGAACTACGAGAGGAACGTGACCGCATGGCCGAGGGCGTGGGCGAGTTCAACCAGCGGCTTGTCGCCGAGTTCCGGGCCAACGGGGGGAAGGTCGGGGGCCGGTTCGAGGGCGGCAACCTCCTGCTGCTGACCACCGTCGGGGCGCGCACGGGACAGGAGCGCGTCTCGCCGCTGGCCTACACGCGCGACGGCGAGCGGTACGTGGTCGCGGCGTCGTACGCGGGCGCGCCGAAGCACCCGGCCTGGTACCACAACATCGTCGCCACACCGAAGGTGACGGTCGAGGTGGGCGAGGAGACGTTCGAGGCCGTCGCGACGGTGATCGAGGATGGGGCGGAGCGGGATCGGCTGTACGCCGGGATGGTCGCCTACTCGCCGGTGTTCGCGGAGTACCAGGAGAAGACCGAGCGCGTGATTCCGATCGTGGTGCTGGAGCGGGTTTAGTCGGCGTCGCCGGGTGATCTTGGGAGCCGCGAGGCGCGTTTGAGCTTGCGCGGAGCGCGGAGCGCGTTTGAGTTGCTTGCGCGGAGCGCGGAGCGCGGAGCGCGTTTGAGTTGCTTGCGCGGAGCGCGGAGCGCGGAGCGCGTTCGAGCTTGCGAGCGCGGAGCGTGTCCTGTTTGGACCCGCGAAGCGTGGGCTTGAGCAGCGAAGCGCGAGTTCAAAGCGTAAAGAGCCTCGCCGGCGGGCGAGCCACCAGAGATGGACACAACTGCCAAGGCGGGGGCTTCTTGCTTGTGCCCTCTCCGCATGACCCGGCAAAGCCAACCACAGATTTTCCGAGTGCCGCTAAATTTTTTGCTCGTTCCTCACAAAAAATTCGGCTGCACCCGGAAAATCTGTGGTAGCCCTTCGGGCGGGCCATACGGAGAGGACACAAGCAAGAAGCCCGGGTTGGGTTGTGTCCCCTCCGGTGGGCTGCCCGCTTGCGGGCTAGTCGGCGCTTGCCTTCAGGCGTTGGGCCAGAGTGGTCAGGGCGGTGCGTAGTTCTGGGCAGTGCACCACCTTGAACGGGGCCGGGATGGTCGCCAGTTGTTCCGCGTACCAGGTCGGGTTGCTGGTGCTGCCGATCAGGTGGGTCGTCGCGTCGTCCTGCTCGATCAGGCGGCCCAGGACGCGCGGGATGCACTCCGCGATCCGGGCCAGCGGTGCGTTGATGTGTACTTCCACCTGGTACTCCCAGCCACTGGCCAAGTGGTCTTCCAACTCCGCCACCGGGTCCAGGTCGGCGGGTGGGGTGAAGGTCGTGTCCAGGGTGGTGACCTTCTGGACTCGGTCTATGCGGTACGCGCGGCGGGTGTCCGAGTCGTGTGAGCGGCACAGGAGGTACCAGCGGCCGTGGCGGACCACCACTGACCACGGGTCCACGTCCGTCGTCCATTCCTTGCCCGACTCGGAGCGGTAGTCGAGGCGGACGGCGTGGTGGGTCGCGCAGGCCCGCACCAGAGTTGTCGTGGTTTCTGGGGCTGGGCGGGCGGCGGCTCGGTCGGGGGCCGGGGCCGTGGTGCGGCGGACTTCCCGGGCTTGGGCCGCCACTGGATCCGGTAGGGCGCGGATCAGTTTGCCCAGGGCGCTGCCGACCGGGTCCTCTGGATTTCCGGCGTCGTGGTGGCCGTCCAAGACCGCCATGACCAGGGCCAACGCCTCGGTGGCGGTGAACATCAACGGGGGTGGGCGCAGGCCTCGGCCCACCCGGTAGCCGCCGTACGGGCCGCGTTCGGACTCCACGGGGACGCCGGCCTCGCGCAGGATGCCCACGTAGCGGCGGGCGGCGCGCTCGGACACGCCGAGTTTCTCGGCCAGGCGGTCGGCGGTGATGCCCGGGGTGGCTTGGAGCAGCTCCAGCGCCAGCAGGGCGCGAGCGGTGGGGGACATGGTTCGCCTGTTCCGGAAGCAGAACGTCCGGAACCCAGCTTAACGTGCGGGTCATGAACGGCGACACCGCGATCCACGAACCGTCGCTCACGGCGGGCGAGGTGGAGATGATGCTCTTCGCGCTGGAACGCTCCCGCGCCCAGTTCGCCTGGAAGGTCGGCGGGCTGGACGCCGAAGCGCTGCGCAGGCCCCACCCGCCGTCGGCCATGACGCTGGGCGGTTTGCTCAAGCACCTGACCCGGGTGGAGGACCAGCGCACGGACCTCGACCTGCTCGGCCGGCCGATCTCGCCGCCGTGGGACGCCGCGCCGGACGAGGAATGGGAGTGGACCTCCGCCGCCGAAGACGACGCGAGCGAGCTGTACGCGCGGTGGCGGGCGGCGGTGGAGCGGTCGCGTGAGGCGTGGGCGGCGGCGTTGGCCGAGGGCGGGTTGGACCGGTTGTCCGCGCACGTCTACGGCAACGGCGCTCGGCCCAACCTGCGGCGCATCCTGTGCGACCTGCACGACGAGTACGCCCGGCACACCGGTCACGCGGACCTGATGCGGGAAGCGGTGGACGGCCTGGTCGGAGAGGACCCGCCGCGGTGAGCACGGAGATCGTCCCCGCCAACACGGCCTCGCCGGAGGACATCGACGCGATCTTCGGCACCGCCGACGCCGGGCGCTGCCGGTGCCAGCGGTTCAAGGTGGTCGGGTGGATGTGGCGGGACTCCACCCTGGACGAACGCGTCGACCGGCTCTACGAGCAGACCGCGTGCGGGGAGCCGGACGCGCCGGCGACCAGCGGCCTGGTGGCCTACGTGGACGGTGAGCCGGCGGGATGGGTCGCGGTCGAGCCGCGCACCGCGTACCCGAAGCTGCGGGGCTTGCGCGTGCCGTGGACGGGTCGGGACGAGGACAAGGACGACGCCGGCGTGTGGGTCGTGACGTGTTTCGTCGTGCGCAAGGGTTTCCGGGGTCGTGGCCTGACCTACCCGCTGGCCCGCGCGGCCCTCGACCACGCGCGGGACAGCGGCGCTCGGGCGGTCGAGGCGTACCCGATGGTCGTCCCGCCGGGCAAGCACATCACGTGGGGCGAGACGCACGTGGGCGTGCGGCAGGTCTTCGAGGACGCCGGGTTCACGCAGGTCGCCCACCCGACGCCGCGCCGGGTGGTGATGCGGGTCGACTTCGCCTGATCACATCCGGGACCAGGCCACGAGGAACACCACGATGAACGCCACCACCACCAGCACGCCCAGGGCGCCGCCGAGGACCAGCCCCGTGCCGAACGCGCCGCCGGGCTTGTCCAGCCGGACCAGCTTGACCACGCACCCGAGCAGGATCGCGCCGACGGCCACGCCGATGAACGCGTACGCGTACTCGCCGCCCAGCCAGCCCCAGGAGGCGAAGGTGTCGGACGAGTAGGCGAAGTACAGGGCCACCAGCAACGCGCTCGGCAGCAGGAACCCGGCAAGCCCCAGCGTCCGGCGCCGGTCGATCTCGGTCATGCCGCCGAGTCTGCTCATGCGCCGGGGTCCGGCGCATGAGCAGTTCTACGCGCTTACGGAACCGTGACGACCTGACCCGCCCACGACAGTCCGCCGCCGAACGCGAACAGCAGCACCGGCGCGCCCGACGGCAGGTCGCCCCGGTCCACCAGCTTGGACAGCGCCAACGGCACCGACGCGGCGGAGGTGTTGCCCGACTCCACGACGTCCTGCGCGACGACCGCGCCCTCCGGCAGGTCGAGCTGACGCGCCAGGGCCTCGATGATCCGCAGGTTCGCCTGGTGCGTCACGATCCCGGCCAGGTCCGCCGGGGCCAGCCCGGCCAGCTCGCACGCCTGCCGCGCGACGGCGGGCAGTTCGCCGGTGGCCCACCGGAACACCGCCTGCCCCTCCTGGGCGAACCTCGGCTGCCACCGGTCGACCAGGCGGACGGCGTCGCCCCGGGTCGGGTCCGAACCCCACGCCACCGGCCCGATCCCGGCGTTGTCGGACGCGCTGAGCACCGCCGCGCCCGCGCCGTCGCCGAGCAGGACGCACGTGCCGCGGTCGGTCCAGTCGGTGACGTCGGACATCTTCTCCGCGCCGACGACCAGGGCGTGCCGGGCCGCTCCGGCGCGCACCGAGTGGTCGGCGACGGCCAGGGCCGTGCAGAAGCCGGCGCAGCCGTTGTTCAGGTCGAACGCGACCGCCGACGGGATGCCCAGGCGGGCGGCGACCTGGGCGGCGATCGACGGGCACCGGTCGATCGCGGAGCAGGTCGCCACGGTGACCAGGCCGATGTCGGCGGGCGCGAGGCCCGCGCCGGCCAGCGCCTTGGCCGCCGCCGCGGCGGCGAGGTCGGTGACGGACTCGTCGGGCGCGGCGATGCGGCGGGTGGCGATGCCGGTGCGGCGGCGGATCCACTCGTCGCTGGTCTCGACCATCGTCGCCAGGTCGTCGTTGGTCAGGACGCGCGCGGGCTGGTGGTGGCCCAGGGCGGCGATGCGGCTTCCCGGCACGGTGGTCTCCTCAAGGTCGAACCGACAATAGCAACCGATCGGTCGGTAGCTAAGATGGTCGACATGAGTCCGCGCAAGTCCGCCGTCGAGGCCCGGCACACCCGCGAGCGCATCGTGGCGCGCGGCATGGCGATCGCGTCCGTCGACGGCCTGGAGGGCCTGACCATCGGGCGGCTGGCCGCCGACCTCGGCATGAGCAAGGCCGGGGTGCTGGGGCACTTCGGCACCAAGCAGGCGTTGCAACTCGCGGCGCTGCGGGCGGCGTCGGAGGTGTTCACGCGGACCGTGTGGCGGCCGGTCGAGCACGTCGAACCGGGTCTGCCCCGGCTGCGCGCGCTGTGCGGGACGTGGGCGGACTACCTGGAGACCGAGCGGGCGACCTTCCCCGGCGGGTGCCTGTTCACCACGGCCGCGATCGAGTTCGACGCGCGCGGCGGCCCGGTCCGCGACGCCGTCGCCCGGCTGTTCACCGCGTGGCGGCGACGGTTGGCGACCGAGGTAGCCACCGCCGTGGAGCGCGGCGACCTGCCCGCCGGCACCGACCCGGACCAGGTCGCGTTCGAGGTGTTCGGAGTGTTCCTGGCGTTGAACCAGGAGATCCAGCTGTTCGGCTCCCCCGACGCCCACGCGCGCACCCGTCGGGCGCTGGACCGGGTCCTCGCGGGCTAACGTTGGATCCGTGGCCAATGGATCGACGACGGCACGGCGGCACCAGCTCAGCGAGTTCCTGCGCGCCCGGCGGGCGCGGATCACCCCCGAGGACGTCGGCATGCCGTCGGCGGGCCGGCGGCGCACGCCCGGGTTGCGGCGCGAGGAGGTCGCCGTGCTCGCCGGGGTCGGCGTGTCCTGGTACACGTGGCTGGAGCAGGGCCGGGACATCCGCGTGTCCGGCGAGGTCCTCGACGCCGTCGGCCGCGCGCTGCGGTTGGACGAGGCGGAGCGCGAGCACCTGTACGTGCTGGCCGGCCTGAACCCGCCCCGGACCGTGCGGAAGGACCGCGAGGTCACGCCCGAACTGCGGCGACTGGTGGACGCGTGGTCACCGCGCCCGGCCCTGCTGCGCGACCGCTACCGGAACCTGCTGGCCATCAACGACGGCACGCGGGCCGTGCTCGGGTACGACGACACCGACCACAACTGCATGATCTCGTTCTTCACCAACACCAGGTACCGGGAGCCCTACGAGCACTGGGCGTCGGTCGCGCCGGCGGTCGTCGCGTCCTTCCGCGCGGAGGCGGCACGCACCCCGGACGACCCGGAGTTCCACCGCCTGGTGGCGGAGCTGACGGCGGTGAGCCCGGAGTTCGCGGAGTTGTGGGCGCGACACGACGTGGGCGTGCCCGCGCAGGCGGTGAAGGCGGTGCACCACCCGGAAGTGGGACGGCTGCTGTTCGACACCACCACGCTGACCGTCACCGACCACCCCGACTGGTACCTGGAGCTTTACAACCCGCGCCCCGGGACGGGGACCGCCGAGCTGGTGGAGCGGCTGTCCCGGCTCAGGGTGGTGGTGGCACACCCGGGTTAGGCACGCACTGCACAGCTCGTTCGGTGGCGCACAAGCTGTTGCTCATGAACCGATTCGAGGGCAGGACCGCCCTGGTCACCGGCGGCACGAGCGGCATGGGCCTGGCGGTCGCCCGCCGCCTGGTCGCGGAGGGCGCGCAAGTGGTCATCACCGGCCGGGACAAGACCAGACTCGACGCCGCGCTGGAGCCGGGCATGCACGGCGTGGCCGGCAACGTCGCCGACCTGGCCGACCTGGACACCCTGATGACCGACATCGACTCCCGCTTCGGCCGGCTGGACGTGGTGTTCGCCAACGCCGGCGTCGCGTCCTTCCACCCCGCACCGGAGGTCAGCGAAGACGAGTTCGACCGCGTGGTGGACATCAACTTCAAGGGCGTCTACTTCACGATCACCAAGGCACTGCCACTGCTGGCCGACGGCGGCTCGGTCGTGATCAACGCGTCGTGGACCCTGCACCGGGGCATGCCGGGGGCGTCGCTCTACGCGGCCACCAAGGCGGCGGTGCACAACCTGGCGCGAACGCTGTCCGCGGAACTGGCGCCACGGCGAATCCGGGTGAACTCGGTGAGCCCGGGCTACATCGAGACCCGGATGTACCACGAGAACGTGCCGACGAACGCCCACGACACCGTCGTGGACGGGGTGGCGGCGGGCCGCCTGGGCACGTCCGAAGAAGTAGCCGCCGCAGTAGCCTTCCTGGCCTCCGACGAGGCCGCCTACATCACCGGCCAGGACCTGGTGATCGACGGCGGCGTGGTGGCCACCATCCCAAGCCCAATGGCCTAACCCCGCGCCGAAGGCGCCCCGGGCTATCAGCCACAGGAAGGGCCTCGGTTCGTTCCCCGTACGGCCTGGGCGAAGCCCAACCACGCTTGGGTCTTCTGTGCAACCACGCTTCACCGGTTGCGCAGAAGACCCAAGCGTGGTTGCCTCCGGCAGGCCGTACGGGGAACGAACCGACGCCCTTCCACCCCCGGGGGCCTGCCGCGCGGCGAGCGCCTCTTTTGATCTTTCGCTTTCGCTCTCCGCTCTCCGCTCTCCGCTCTTGAGGGCACGCCAGGACAAGTCAGGCCAGCAGAACCGGACAGGCGGAGTGGTAGAACGCGGTCTTCGCCACTCGGCCAACAGAGCCGCCATACCCGCGCCCGATGATCAACAGGTCGGTCGAGGGCGCGCCGAACGCCTCATGGGGCGCGCGGCGGTCCAGCAGGTTGGTCGGTTCCAGGTCCGGCGCGATCGCCCGCAGGTACTTGGTTGCGTGACGCAACGGGGTGTTGTCCGGTTCGCCGACCTCGGCGACGCCGCCGAAGTGCAGGTGCAGGTGCAGCAGGCGCAGCCTGGCGGCGCGGGCGCGGCAGACCTGGGCCGCAGCGCGCAGGACCGCGCGGTCCGAGACGCCGCCCACCGCCGCCGTCACCACGCCGGTCGCCAGGCGGGGCAGGCCGCGCACCACGACGAGTTGCCGTTCCGGGTTCTCGGCCGCCGCCGCGAGGCCGTGGAACGGCTCTCCGCGCGACCCCACGACCAGGGTGTCGCACTCCAACGCGCGCAACTCGTCCGGCCCCCCGGGCACAAATCGCCCCACCACTCGCGCCCGATCCACCACCCGCGCCCGTTCCACCGACAGCGCCCGATCCACCGACTGGCTCCGGCCCACCACGACCAGTTCCGCCCGACTGGCGGCGGCGTGCTCAACCGCCCAGTCCAGCGCACGGGCCGCCGCCTCGGAACCGTCCACGCCCACCGCGATCGTCCGACGGCCGCCGGAACGGGGAAGGGCCTCGACGGATTCTGCGACGACTCTCGACATGGCTTGCCTCGCGCGCGTGGAGGGTGACGGGGTATCGAAAAACTCTGCCCCTCTTCGCCCCCGAATGCCAGAGTCGGCCACCCTTTCGGGTGTCACCCTGCGCGACCCACGCCAGCCAACCGACCCACGCCAGCCAACCGACCCACGCCAGCCAACCGACGCGCGCCAACCGACCGACCAACGCGCGCCGGCCACACGCGCGCTATCCGATCGACGGCGTCCGTTCAGCGACCGTGTACGGGTCCGGCTGCCGCCCGGCACGCACGGCGTCGACCACCAGCAGCACCGGGAACACCGCGGCCACGACCGCGCCCAGCGCCACCAGCGCGGCGGACCCCGTGGTCACGCCGAACACGACCACGGTCAACCCGAGCAGGTACACGACCGTCAGCGCCACCCCCACCGCCAGGCGGCCGGTGAGCCGACGGCCGGGCCGCATCCGGGCCAACCGGGTGGCCAGGCGAGGGTCCTCGGCGGCGAGGTTGCGCTCGATCTCGTCGAGCGCGCGTTTCTCACGGTCCCTCAAGCCCATGACCAGCCACCTCCGCGCGCGGGGTCCCGACCCGTCCAGTATCACCCGAAGAACCACCCCGTGCGCCAGCACGAGATTGCTCTGTTGAAGCGTCGAGTACCCCGCACCGACCACGGCCCAACCCCCGCAAAACAAGCCAAACCCGCACAAAGCCGGCCAAACCCCCACAGAGCCAGCCAAACCCCCGCAGAGCCGGCCAAACCCCCGCGAGGCCGGCCAAACCCCCGCAGAGCTGGCCAACCCCCGCGAGGCCGGTCCGACCTCGCGGGGGTCGCGGTTCACGACCGCCCGGGTCAGGGCTGCTTCAGCGTCACGCAGCCGAGGCGCGCACCGGCGGTGCCGGCGTGCTGGGCGTGGGTGGCCGTCGTCTTCTCGTGGATGACGACCGAGGCGGGCCTCCGGTCGGCGAGCTGCCAGTCCACAGTGGACTTCGCGGTGCCGGCGCCCTTGTCGTCGGTGGTGAAGTCCAGCCAGATCTCGTTGCGCGGGTTGGCGTAGGCGGGATCGACCGAAGGGGTCACCGGGTCCGCCTTGTCCTGGAAGTGCGGACCGGCCGCCTCCCCCTTCTCCCCGCACGCCTTGACGTGCGCGTGCGCGCCGTAGGCCCGGCCGGGCTGCAGGCCGGTGACCTTCAGCTCCGTGACCACGCCCGAGCCGGACGTCGTCACGACGACCTCGGCGGACGAGCCCGCCGGGACCAGCTCCGGGTGGTACGTGATCGCCGCGCCCTCCGGCGTGAACGCGGCGAACTGGCCACCGCCGCGCAACGCCACCGAGGACGACGGCGTGGACGGGGTGGTCGAGGTGGTGGTGGTGCTTTGCGCGCCGCCCTGCCCGCAGCCCGTGAGGGCGGCGGCCAGGGTCAGAACGGCAACCGTGCGTGTGCGGATCGCGGCCTCCTACGCCGTGCGCGGGGCTGGCGGGCCCCGCGTTCCCAACTGTGCTCAACCCTCGGACGAGGGCTCTAGAGCCTGCGAATCCCCTCCAGCACCCGCTGGAGCATCTCCAGGTCCGGCATCGCGGAGATCGTCCGCGAGCGGAACATCAGGAAGTCCCGTTCGAGCAGGTCGCTGATCACCACCCGGGCCACGCCCAGCGCGAGCCCGACCTTGGCGGAGATCTCCGCGACCGACTGGGGCACGGCGCACACCTCCAGCACGCGTGCGTACTCCGGGTTCAGGCCGTGCGGCTGCAAGCCCGTCGCGACGACGAGCGTGATCAGGTCCAGCTGCGGACCGGCCGGCTTGGTCCGCCCGCGGGTGACCTGGTACGGGCGCACCAGCGGGCCGGCGTCCTGGTCGTACCACGCGTGCTCGTCGTCGGTCACGACGCGGGCACCCCTCCCCCGGCGGCGACCGTCACGAACCCTCACCCCGCGCCTGCTGCACGCCCTGCTGGAACGCGGCGAACCCGGTCCGCGACCGCTCCGGCGCGGGCTCGGCGAAGGACGCGGGCTCGGCGGCGCGCTCGGCCATCGGCAGCGACCCGGACAGGCTGCCCAACGACTCGCCGGGCGTGCGGGTGGCCAGCGACTCACCGGACGTGCGCGTGGCCAGCGACTCACCGGGCGTGCGGCGGTCCAGCGGGGCCCGGCGCGGCGGCGGCGCGGTGGACACCGGGGTCAGCGTCGCGGTCTCCTCCGCCGGCGTCACGGGGTTCTCCTCGGCGATGAGGTCGTTGGGCAGCAGCACGACCGCCTGCACACCGCCGTAGATCGACTCGCGCAGCGCGACCTTGATGCCGTTGCGGTTGGCCAGCTGGCCCACCACGAACAGGCCGATGCGGGTCTCGCCGGTCAGCGCCATCACGCCGAAGTCCGGCGGGCTGGACAACCGGCGGTTCAGCTCGGCCAGCCGCTCCTCCTGAATGCCCTGGCCCTGGTCCTCGATCTCGATGACCACGCCGCGCCCGACCCGGGTGGCGACGATGTCCACGTGCGTCTCCGGCGGGGAGAACGCGGTGGCGTTGTCGACCAGCTCGGCCAGCAGGTGGATGACGTCGGCGACGACCGCGCCGGCCAGCTTCACCTCCGGCAGCGCGCCGGTGTCCACCCGGCTGTAGTGCTCGGTCTCCGACACCGCGCCGCGCACCACGTCCAGCAGCGGCACGGGGTTGCGCCACTGCCGGCCGGGCCGCTTGCCGCCCAGGATGATCAGGCTCTCGGCGTTGCGGCGGCTGCGGGTGGCCAGGTGGTCGAGCTGGAACAGCAGCGCGAGCTGGTCGGGGTCCTCCTCGGACCGCTCGGCCTTGTCCAGCACCTGCAACTGCTTGTGCACCATGACCTGGTTGCGGTGGGCCATGTTGAGGAACACCGACCGCACGCCCTGGCGGGTCTCGGCCTCCTCGGCGGCGGCGGACACCGCGAACCGCTGCGCCTTCTCGAACGCCCGCGCGACCTCGCCGATCTCGTCGTCGCCGTGGTCGAAGTGCGGCAGCTCGGCCTCGACGTCGACGCGCTCGCCGCGCCCGATGCGCGCGACCACGTCGGGCAGCTTGTGCTCGGCCACCTCCAGGGTGTCCTTGCGCAGCGTGGTGAGCCTGCGGATCAGCGAGCGGGACTGGCGCAGGGCGATCAGCATCGCGGCGACGGCCAGCAGCAGGATGACCCCGCCCGCGGTCAGCGACGCGGTCAGCACCGCGCCGCCGCGGCTGGTGCCCAGGTCGGCGGCGTAGGTGGAGTGGGCGGCGTAGAGCTTGAGCAGGTTCTCCGACACCGTCTTGTTGGCGTTCTCCCACGCCTCGACGTCGAAGTCCGGGGCGTGCTTGCCCGGCCCCTTGGCCATGATCCTGTCGTCGCCCGCGACCAGGGTCTTCCAGTCGTCGGTGCCCTTGAGGTTGGTGTAGTCGGTGCGCTCCTGGTCGGTCAGCCGGGGCACGATGGTCTCGATCAGCTCGTGGTAGGTGCCCATCTGGTGGGCCAGCTCGTGGTACTCCTTCTCGTCCAGGCCGCGGGTCATCGCGCGTTCGACCAGGACGTGCGAGCGGGCCTGGGCCTCCACCGAGCGCAGCAGCTCGGAGCTGATCGTCTGCTCGAAGGCGACCTCGCCGTCGGTGGCCGAGCGGGCGATGCCCTGCACGCCCAGGCCGACGAAGTCGATCAGGTCGCCGTAGAAGTCGTAGACCTGGCCGGGGGTGACGGCACCGAAGTCGGCGCGCTGGCGCATCTGGGGCAGGTCGCGGGAGGCGTCGCCGAGCAGCTGCAGCGGCTTGCGCAGCTCGTCGGGCGCGTCCTCGGCCAGCCGTTCGACGGTGGCGGACAGCTCCACCAGCGCGGTGTCGACGGCGCCGCGCTGCTCGGCCAGGCGCTTGCGGTCCGCGCCGGGGTCGTTGAGCTGGATGGTGGTCAGCCGGCGTTCCTCCTGCACCGCCTGGATGACCCGCGAGCTGGGTCCCAGCGAGCTGCGGACGTTGTCGGCGAAGTTGCGCGTGCTGATCCCCTGGTAGGCCAGGTAAGCGGACAGGACGACACCCACGACCATGATCGCGATCGAGGGGATGAGGGCGATGGCCAGGACGCGGGACTGGATCGTGCCCGATCCCCGCAGCCGCTTCGGTGTGCGCATGGACGTCGTCTCTTCAACCTTCCCCGGATCGTCGGCACGCAGCGGGGCGACTCGCCATCACCGGATCGCGGAATCGGACGACAACGAACTGGCGGACGCGCGGACTGGACACGCCGCCACGAGCGGAAATAACCCCGACAACAGCCGACAAGGCATCCGCAGGTGCCCCGAAGTCACCTGCGGCTCATTTGTGGTGATGCGCTGGACTGGTGTGCGTGGGTTTTTATAGCAGATCTCGCAAGGGGGTAGCTACCCCAGGGTAGGTAGTACACGTGGTTGACTACCCGTATACCCCCAGTTACTCCGAACGGCGGATGGATCTACCCGTTTGGGGTTACCTAGAGTGTCGCGGAACCACGGCCAAAGGGACGCTGACCCCTGTCCCGGACCGTCGATCGCACCTGTCCGTGTAGTCCCGGCGAAACGTGAGAGGGTTTCTCTTTCGACTCTCGCAGCCCGCTGACCTGGCGGATCCGCACAAAACTCCGGTGCTCGGCGTGCGAATGTCGACGGTTTATTGGCGGCACCCCCTGCAAACACCCTGCAATAGTCTGACAAGGAGTTCGGATGGCCGGCGCCGGCGAGCAGATCAACCGGGCGGATCCCCCGACCGACCGCAAGCCGGGGATCGGGCGGCGCAGATTCCTGACCTTCGCCATCGCCGCCCCGACGCTGGCCGTGGGCGGTTACGTCGGCTACGACGCCACCGACGCCCAGGCGCTGCCCAGCCTCCCGCAGCCCGCCGACCTGCTCGACCTGGGCGACGTGATCACCCTGGCGAGCCGGCCCACCGCGTGGACCATGGCGCTGCGCGTCGAGGAGGACGGCACGGTCGTCTTCGAGCTGCCGCGCGCCGAGTCCGGGCAGGGCATCACCACGGCGGTGGCCATGCTGATCGCCGAGGAGCTGGACGCGAAGCTCGCCGACGTGCGGGTCGAGCTGGCCGACGCCACGCCGAGCCTGCTGTGGAACCAGTTCACCGGCGGCTCGACCAGCATGCGCACGCTGTGGGAGCCGGTCCGCCAGATCGCCGCCGCCGCGCGCGGCCGGCTGGTCACCGCCGCCGCCAAGCGGTGGGGCGTCGAGGTGTCCGCGCTGAGCACCCGCGACTCCGCGGTGGTGGCCGCCGACGGGCGGACGCTGACCTTCGCCGAGCTGGCCGTCGAGGCCGCCACCACGACCTCCGCGCCGGTGGCCGCGCTGCCCAAGGACGCCAAGAACTACAAGCTGGTCGGGCAGCCGACCGGCCGGGTGGACGCGCGCGACATCGTCACCGGCAAGGCCAAGTACACCCTCGACGTCGAGGTGGAGGGCGCGCTGGCCACGGTCGTCGCCCGGCCGCCCACGATCCGCGGCACCGTGGTGTCGGTGGACGACACCGCCGCGCGGGCGATCCGCGGCGTGGTCGCGGTGACCCGCATCGACACCGGTGTCGCGGTGAGCGCCACGTCGTTCGACATCGCGTTGAAGGCTCGCGACGCCCTGAAGATCACCTGGAAGGACGGTCCGGCGGTCGGGTTGTCCGACACCACCATCCGGTCCAAGCTCCGGCAGGCCGTGGCGCCGCTGGTGGTGCCGGGGCTGCTGTCCAGCTCGCTGGACGCGGAGTTCGACTTCGCGTTCGTGCCGCACGCGCCGATGGAGGTGCTCGGCGCGGTCGCCGACGTGCGGCCCGACCGGGCCGAGGTGTGGTTCCCGTGCCAGTCGCCGATCGTGGCGCAGAACGAGATCGCGCGGGCGGTCGGGCTGCCGGTGGACAAGGTGACCGTGCACGTGTCGCGCGCCGGCGGGTCGTTCGGGCGGCGGCTGTTCTGGGACCCGGCGCTGGAAGCGGCCGTGGTGTCCAAGAAGATCGGCAAGCCCGTCCGTCTCATGTGGACTCGGGCGGACGACACCAAGCACGGCCGGTTGCGCCCCGCCTCGCACCACAAGATCCGCGCCACCCACCTGCTCGGCGACGTGCAGGCGTTCGAGCACCGCATGGCCGCGGTGGAGACCGACCTCAAGCACGGGTTCGGCGAGATCATCTCGGCCAGCGGCGCGGCGGTGTCCGGACCCGCCGACGGGCTGCTGTTCTTCCAGCTGTCGGCGACCTGCCCGTACCACTTCGGCGTCGTCACACAGGTGCTCAGCGAGGTGCCGATGCCGGTGCCGACCGGCAGTTGGCGGTCGGTGTACTCGGCGAACCTGCGCACCGCCGAGGAGATCGTGGTCGACGAGCTGGCCGCGAAGCTGGGCCGCGACCCGGTGAAGTTCCGCACGCAGATGCTGAAGTCCGCGCGGGTCAAGGCGGTGCTGGCCAAGGTCGCGACGGAAGGGCAGTGGGGCAAGGCGATGCCCGCCGGGCACGCGCAGGGCGTCGGCGTGCACGAGGAGTACCGGTCGGCCACGGCGTGCCTGGTCGAGATCGACGCGCGCGACCCCAAGGCGCCGCGCGTCACCCGGGCGACCATCGCCGTGGACGTCGGCCTGCCGGTCAACCCGACCGGGCTCAAGGCGCAGATGATGGGCGGCCTGATGGACGCCATCTCGACGGTGTTGCAGGCCGGCGCGCACATCGACGACGGGCGCGTGCGGGAGGGCAGCTACGGCGACTTCCACTACGCGCGGCAGAAGCACGCGCCGATCAAGCTCGACGTGTTCGTCATGCCGGCCAACGGCCGGCCCGGCGGCGCGGGCGAGCTGGGCGTGCCCGCCGCGGCGGCGGCCGTGGCCAACGCCTACGCCCGCGCGACCCGCACCCGTCCCCGCAGCTTCCCGATCAACTTCTGAGGAGTTCCCGTGCCCACCTACCGGTTCTCCGTCAACGGCGACCAGGTCGCGGTCGACGTGCCGGCCGACACCCCGCTGCTGTGGGTGCTGCGCGACCACCTGGGCATCACCGGCCCGAAGTACGGCTGCGGCGTCGGCGTGTGCAAGGCGTGCACCAGCCACCTCGACGGTGCGGCGGTGACGCCGTGCACCGTGCCGGTGTCGCAGTGCCAGGGCCGCAAGGTCACCACGATCGAGGGTCTGGCCGACGGCGACGACCTGCACCCGGTGCAGGAGGCGTGGATCACCGAGGACGTCGCGCAGTGCGGCTTCTGCCAGCCGGGCCAGATCATGGCCGCCGCCGCGCTGCTGAAGAAGACCAAGACGCCGACGGACGCGGACATCGACGCCATCGAGAACGTCTGCCGCTGCGGCACCTACTGCCGCATCCGCGACGCCATCAAGCGGGCCGCCGCCGCGATGTGAGGCTTCGGGGGCGTGGCACGGTCGCACCACCCGCGCCACGCCCCCTCCGCCCACCCGCGCCACCGCACCCCACCCCGCCGCACCCCACCCCGCCGCACCCCACCCCGCCGCACCCCACCCCGCCGCACCCCACCTCCCCCGCCGCGCCCCGCCCACCCGCGCCGCACCTCCCCCGCCGCACCCCGCCCACCCGCGCCGCACCTCCCCCACCGCGCCGCACCGTCCCACCTGCGCCACCCCTCCACCCGCGCCGCACCTCCCCCACCGGCTCGCGCGGGTGCGCGAAAATACCGCCGTGACCTCCCCGAACGACCCGCCGCAGCCGCCCGTGCCCAGCACGTCCATCGTCGTCCTGACGCTGGCCCGCCGGGTCGAGGCCGAGTTGAACGCCGCGCTGGCCCCGCTGGAGCTGACCGTGAGCAGGCTCGGGCTCCTCGGGCACATCTCGGGCGTTCCCGGCGCGTCCTTCAGCGACCTGGCCCGGATGTCGGGCATCTCCGTCCAGTCCGTGCACGGCGCGGTGAAGGCGCTGGTCGCCGCCGGGCTCGTGCAGGACCGCACCGCCCGCGCCGGCTCCGCCTCCACCATCGAACTCACCCCCGAGGGCACCCGCCTGCTCGCGTCCGCCCGCGAAAAGGTGTCCGAAGTGGACGAGCGGCTCTTCGGCCCGGACGCCGACCCGGCCCAGCGCAAGGTCGGCGAGGTGGTGCGCGCGACCTTCTCCTTCTGAACCACCTGCCAGCCGACCTGCCTTCAAGTTGCCTGAAGCATGCGCTAGGCTTCAGGCAACTTGAAGGTTGGAGGTCGCAGTGCACCACGTCCTGCTGTCGATCCACGTGGTCGCCGGCATCGTCCTCGTCGGCGGCTCGGCGGTCGCCGCGAGCCTGTTCCCGAGGTACGCGCCGGTCTCGCCCGCGCCGGAGAACAGCGAGCGCAACCCCGCCGTCGCCGCCCTGCTGCACCGGGTGACCGGCGGTTACGCGATCGCGGGTGTCGTCGTGCCCGTGGTCGGCATCGTCCTGGCGTCCGTGCAGGGCCGGATGGGCGAGATCTGGGTGATCCTCGCGATGGCCCTCACCGCCGCGGCCGGCTTCCTGCTGGCCCTGCAGATCCACCCGCGCCAGCGGGCCGCGCTGAAGACCCCCGGCGACGCGAGCAAGCTCAAGGCGTTGTCCGGGCTCGTCGGCGTCTACAACGTCCTCTGGACGGTCGTCGTCGTGCTGATGATCGTCCGACCCGGATCGGAGGGGTGATGACCACCTACGGACTGCTGGTCTTCGACGAGGCCGAGGAGCTGGACCTCGTCGGCCCGTGGGAGGTGTTCACGGCCTCGGGGCTGGTCCGCGCCGCCGGCGACACGGCCGTGCTCATCTCGGAACGCCCCGACCCGGTGCGCTGCGCCAAGGGGCTGCGCGTCCTGCCCGACCGGACCCTGGAGGACCACCCGCCGCTGGACGTGCTGCTGGTCCCGGGCGGGCGCGGGGCGCGGCTGGTGCAGTCGCGCAACCCCGTGGTGACCGACTGGATCGCCCGCACCCGGGCGACCTGGGTGGTCGGGGTGTGCACGGGCGCGTTCCTGCTGCACGCGGCGGGCGTGCTGCGCGGCCGGCGGGTCGCCACCCACTGGCAGCACGAGCGGGAACTGGAGGACCTGGGCGAGGTCACGGTCGTGCGCGACGCCCGGTACGTGGTCGACGGCGACCTCGTGACCAGCCAGGGCGTGTCGGCGGGCATCGACAGCGCGCTGTGGCTGGTGGGCCGGCTGCACGGCCGCGACCACGCGCGCGAGGTCCGCCGCTCGATCCAGTACGACCCGGCCCCGCCCTACACCGCCGACGAGCCGTTGCCGGATCAGGTGAGCGGGTAGCCCATCTCCACGCCCTCCAGCACCACGCCGTCGGGCAGCGGCACGAGCGTCCGCCGCACCTCGCGGAACCCGAACGACCGGTAGAGCGGCTCGCCCGGCAGGGTCGCCATCAGCACCAGCGACCGGAAGCCCGCCTCCCGCGCCGCCGCCACGCACCGGGACAGGATCGCCCGCCCCAGCCCGCGCCGGGTGAAGTCGCCGCGCACGAACATCGCGCGCACCCGCGCGGGCTCGGTGGCGGGGTCCAGCGGGCGGTCGTCGGACGCGCCGGGGCCCGACCCGGTGTAGAGCTTGTCGCGCCGGCTCCAGCCGCCGCACGCCACCACCTCGCCGTCGACCTCGTGCACGTAGTACGTGCCGTCGTCGATCAGCACCGTGTCGGGAACGGTCAGGTGGCGCGCGGCGGATGCGGTGGCGCGCTCGTCGTGGAACCGCGGGAACACCTCCAGCACGGACCGCCGCATCAGCGCGCCGATCGCCGGCACGTCCGCCCTGGTCGCCTCACGCAGTGCCACGGCCGTGGATCATGTCACGGCACTTCGTGCAGGCACAGGTAGTTGCCCTCGGAGTCGCAGAACCAGGCCGCCTTCTCGCCGCCCATGTCCGCGATGTGGTCCACGGTCTTGAGGTCGGGCATGTCGTAGTCCTCGAACCGCACGCCGCGCGACTCCAGCTCCCTGACCTCCCCGGCGATGTCGGAGACCTCGAAGCTGAGCACGGTGTGCTTGGTCTGCGAGCCCTCCTCGGCGGGCAGCAGGCTCAGGGCGTTGCCGTGGCCGAGGTCGAAGGTCCGGCTGCCGTCGGGGCCGGTCCCGGACTGCCTGAGGCCGAGCCGGTCGGCGTAGAAGTGGCTCGCCCGGTCCATGTCGGAGACGGGCAGGACGGTCGTGGTTCTCGTATCGGTGAGCATTGAGCACCTCCTCCAGACGCCAGCAATGGTCCGCCCGAACGGGTTACTCGGCAATGCGTGTTCGCGTTCCGTAAGACCCCAGGTGCCGGCGGAACCACTCGGCCGCGAGCCGGGCCACCCGGTCGAGCGCACCGGGTTCCTCGAACAGGTGGGTCGCGCCGGGCACGACCTCCAGCGTCCACTCGCAGGTCAGCTGTCCCGCCGCCGCCCGGTTGAGGTCGAGCACCTGGTGGTCCTCCCCGCCGACGATGAGCAGCGTGGGCGCCTGGACCCGGCTCAGCGCGCCGTGCGCGAGGTCGGGCCGCCCGCCCCGGGACACCACCGCCCCGACCGGCGCGTCCGCGGCGGCGACCAGCGCGGCGGCGGCCCCGGTGCTCGCGCCGAACAGCCCCACCGGCAGCCCGGCGGTCCGGTCGTCGGCCCCGCACCAGCGCACCGCGTCGGCCACGCGCCCGGCGAGCAGCCCGATGTCGAACCGGAGCCGGCCGGTGCGCAGGTCGGTGCGTTCCTCGTCGGGGGTGAGCAGGTCCAGCAGGAGCGTGGCCAGGCCGTGCTCGCGCAGGAACGCCGCCACCGCCCGGTTGCGCCCGCTGTGCCGGGAGCTGCCCGAGCCGTGCGCGAACACGACGACGCCCGCCGGCCTCGGCGGCAACCCCAGGTCGCCCACCGGACCGTCGCCGATGCGCACCGCGACCGGGTCCACCCCGGAGGTGTTCACGCGGACGCGGCGGGTCAAACGTGTAGCCGCCCGGACGGGCGGGTAACCCACCGGTTCCGCCGAGTCGGGGAGTGAGTGCCGTGCGGAACGAACGGCTCTTCCGGGACCGCCGCGACGCGGGACGCGTGCTGGCGGGGCTGCTCGCCCACTACCGGGACCGGGACGACGTGGTCGTGCTGGCGTTGCCGCGCGGCGGGGTGCCCGTGGCCTACGAGGTGGCGCGGGCGCTGCACGCGCCGCTGGACGTGTTCGTGGTGCGCAAGCTGGGGCTGCCGCGCCAGCCGGAACTGGCGATGGGCGCGCTGGCGTCCGGGGGCGTGGTCGTGCTCAACGACGACGTGGTCCGGCGGGCGCGTGTGGACGAGGACACCGTGCGGCGGGTGACCGAGCAGGAGCAGAAGGAGCTGCTGCGGCGGGAGCGGGTGTACCGGGGCGCCGCGCACATGATCGACGTGGCGGACAGGACCGTGCTGCTGGTGGACGACGGTCTCGCCACGGGGGCCAGCACGCGCGCCGCCGTCCGGGCGCTGCGGCGGTTGCGGCCCGCGCGGCTGGTGGTGGCGGTGCCGACCGCGCCCGCGTCGACGTGCCGGGAGCTGGCGGGCGAGGTGGACGAGGTGGTGTGCGCGACGACGCCACGCGACTTCGCCGCCGTCGGCGGGTCGTACGTGGACTTCGGCCAGACCACCGACGACGAGGTGCGTTCCCTGCTGCGCGGAGCGGAGGGGACGCCGGTGGCCGACACCTCCGCCGCCGTCCTGCGCGGCGACGCCGTGCCCGCACCGGGCGGGGTGCTGTCCGACGAGGTGCTGTTCGACCTGGTCGGGGACGCGGGGCTGGTGCTGTTCGGGGAGGCGTCGCACGGGACGCACGAGTTCTACGCGGCGCGGGCCGCCATGACCCGGCGGTTGATCGAGGAGAAGGGGTTCCGGGCGGTGGCCGTGGAGGCGGACTGGCCGGACGCCCACCGCGTGAACCGCCACGTCCGGGGGCGCGGCGGGGATCGGGACGCCGAGGAGGCGTTGCGGGGGTTCGAGCGGTTCCCGGCGTGGATGTGGCGCAACACCGACGTGGTGGACTTCGTGACGTGGCTGCGCGCCCACAACGCCGGCTCGGCCGAGCAGGTCGGGTTCTACGGTCTCGACCTCTACAGCCTGCACCGGTCGGCGGCGGAGGTCGTGGCGTACCTGGAGGGCGTGGACCCGCAGGCCGCCGCGCGGGCGCGGGAGCGGTACTCGTGCCTGGAGCACGGCGAGGACGGCCGGGCGTACGCGCGGGCCGCCGCGTTCGGCGCGGGTGACGACTGCGAGCGTCGGGTGGTGGAGCAGCTGGTCGAGCTGTGCTCCGCGCGGGCCGCGCTGCCCGACGACGAGCGCTTCCACGCGGAGCGCAACGCCCAGCTGGTGCGGTCGGCCGAGGAGTACTACCGGACCATGTTCGGCGGGCGGGTGTCGTCGTGGAACCTGCGGGACCGGCACATGGCGGAGACCTTGGAGGCGCTGCGCGACCACTTGGGGGCCAAGATCGTGGTGTGGGCGCACAACTCGCACCTGGGTGACGCCAGGGCGACGGAGTTCGCGGCGCGCGGCGAGCTGAACGTGGGCCAGCTGGTGCGCGAGCGCTTCCCCGACGACTGCCGCCTGATCGGCTTCACCACCTACACCGGCACGGTGACCGCGGCGGACGACTGGGGCGGCCCGGCGGACCGCAAACACGTCCGCCCGGCCTTGGCGGGCAGCGTGGAGGAGCAGCTGCACGAGGTGGGCGGCGACTTCGCCCTGGTGTTCCCGAGCGCTCCACGCGGCGCGCGGGTCCTGCGGACGTCCCGCCTGGAACGGGCGATAGGCGTCATCTACCGCCCGCGGGCGGAACGCCACAGCCACTACTTCCGCGCCCGCCCGGCCGACCAGTTCGACGCGCTCATCCACGTGGACCGGACCACGGCCCTGGAACCGCTGGAACGCACGCCCCGCTGGAACCGCGGCGGCGACCTCCCGGACAGCTACCCCCACGCCGTGTGACCCGACGCGGCCGGCTCAGTCCGCCGGGTCGGGTTCCCGCGCGGCGCTGCCCACCGAGCCACCCGCCTCGTCCGCCGACTGCCCGCGCCCCACCGCCTCGGCCGCATCCTCGGCCGCCACGGGGTCCTGCGCGTCGTCCGGCTCCTCCTCGGCCAGCCGGTCCTCCAGCGGGCGCGCGTGGGCCTGCTCGTACGGCGTCATCCCGTACTTGTCCACCCCCGACCACCGCTCGGGCGGGTCCATGCCGGCCTCCAGCGGGTCGGCGCGGAGGCGGTCCTCGTCCAGGTCCTCGGCGCTGTTCAGAGCCACCGGGTCGGTCTCGACCGCGTCCGGCGCCCCGGTGTCCTGCGGCGCCGCGTACGACGCCAGCTCGTCGCCCCTGTCAGTGCTCATGCAGTGCGTGTACCCGTCCGCACGCGCCTCAACCCGATCAAGACGCGGTGCGAGTCGGCCGAGCACCACCGCCGTTACGCCGAGCACCCGTCCGCGCGGCACGCGTCCACGTCGTCCGCGACGGTGACCGGCCGGTCCGCCCACGCGGTCTCCAGGGCCTTCGCGAACAGCTCCTCCGGCTGCGCCCCGGACACGCCGTAACGCCCGTCCAGCACGAAGAACGGCACCCCGTTCGCCCCCAACCGCGACGCCTCCCGCTGATCGGCGCGCACCGCGTCCAGGTACTCCCCCGAGTCCAAGACCCGCTTCACCTCGTCCGCGTCCAACCCGGCCTCGACGGCCACCTCGACCAGCGCCTCGGCCGTGAACAACGACCGCGCCTCCCCGAAGTGCGCCTCGAACATCCGCCGCAGCACCTCGTGCTGCACGCCGCGCTCCCGCGCCAGGTGCAGCAGCCGGTGGGCGTCCAGCGTGCCCCCGACCTCGCGGTCCGTCCGGTACGCCAATCCCTCGCCGCGTGCCAGCTCGGCGACCTGGTCGTCCATCCCCGCCGCCCGCGCGCCGTACTTCGCGGTCAGCATCGCGGGCACGGGCTCGGTGTGCGAACGGCCCGGGTCCAGTTCGAACGACCGGTGGACCACCTCGACGTCGTCCCGGTGCGCGAAACCCGCCAGGGCCCGCTCGAACCGGGCGGTGCCGATGTAGCACCACGGGCAGACCAGGTCGCTCCAGATCTCGACGCGCACGGTGTTCCTCACGAGTACACTAACCGACGGAAAGCACTAACCATTCCACAGTACACGGGGGTCCGGCGTGAACTTCGACGTCTTCGCCAAGGACTGCCCCTCCCGCGAGGTCCTCGACCACCTCACCGGCCGCTGGGGCGTCCTGGTCCTGGCCGGCCTGCGCAAGGGCCCCGCCCGGTTCAACGCGCTGCGCCGCCGGGTCGACGGGGTGAGCGAGAAGATGCTCGCCCAGACCCTCCAGGCGCTGGAGCGCGACGGTTTCGTGCACCGGGAGGTCCTCGCCGCGATGCCGCCCAGCGTGAACTACTCGCTGACCCCGCTCGGCGAGTCCACCGCCGACCACCTGCTGGCGCTGATCGAGCACCTCGAAGCCAACATGCCCGAGGTCCTGGCCGCCCGCGCCGAGCGCTGACCGGTCACGGCACCAGCACGGCCGCGCCGTTGACCCGGTCGGCCGCCAGGTCCGCCAACGCCACGTCGGCCCGGTCAAGCGGGTACTCCGTCGTGGTCACCGTCAGGCGGTGCTCCCCCGCGAAGGCGAGGAACTCGCGGGCGTCCGCACGGGTGTTCGCCGTGACACTGCGCACCTGCTTCTCGTAGAACAGGTGCCGCTGGTAGTCCAGCACGGGCACGTCGCTGAGGTGGATGCCCGCGATCGCCAACGTCCCACCCCGGTCCAACGCCTCCAGCGCGGGCAGCACCAACTCCCCCACCGGCGCGAACAGCACGGCCGCGTCCAACGGCTCGGGCGGCCGGTCGAACGCGCCGCCCGCCGACGCCGCCCCCAGCGACAGCGCCAACTCCCGGGCCGCCGCGCTCCGGGTCAGCACGTGCACCACCGCGCCCCGGGCCAACGCCACCTGGGCGGCCAGGTGGGCGCTCGCCCCGAACCCGTAGATCCCCAACCGGCCACCCGGCGGCAGCTCGGCCCGCCGCAACGCCCGGTAACCGATGATCCCGGCACACAACAAGGGCGCCAGCTCGACGTCCCGGTACCCGTCCGGCAGCACGTGGGCGAACGCCGCCGGCACGGTCGCGTACTCCGCGTACCCGCCATCCGCGTCCCACCCCGTGTAAACGGAGGCGGGACACAGGTTCTCCGCTCCACGCACGCAGTACCGGCAGGTCCCGCAGGTCCCGCGCAGCCACGCCACGCCCACCAGCGTCCCCGCCGGCAACGGCCCGGCGACGACCTCGCCCACCACCTCGTGCCCCGGCACCACCCCGGGCCGGTGCACCGGCAGGTCACCCTCGGCGACGTGCAGGTCCGTCCGGCACACCCCGCACGCCCGGACCCGGACCAGGACCTCCTCCGGCCCCGGCTCGGGCACCGGCTCCTCGGACGGCGTCAGCGGCGGTCCCGGGCGCAACACTCTCCACGCACGCATGACCGCCACTGTGCCGCACCCGTCAGCGCGCCGCCTCCAGCGCGCGGTTCAACGCCGTCACGTTCACCCCCGGCTCACCCACGAAACCCAGCCCCCGGCCGTCGGTGTGGGCATCGACCAGCCGTCGCACCACGTCCTCGCGCAACCCGTTCACCCGGGCCACCCGCGGCGCCTGCAACAGGGCGTAAGCCGGGCTGATGTGCGGGTCCAGGCCGGACGCCGACGCCGTCACCGCGTCCTGCGGCACCTCGTCCGGGGTCACGCCCTCCCGTTGCGCCACAAGGGCACGGCGTTGCGCCACCACCGCGTCGTAGTCCGCGGCACGCTCCCCCTTGTTCGACCCGCCGGACGCGGGCAGGGACGCCATCGACGGCCGGGTGTGGAACCACCGGTCCCCCTCCCGGTCCACGGCCACCAGGGTCGTGTCCACGGCCTCGGCGTTCGCGCGCAGGCCCGGCAGCCGGGACACGCCCCACACCGCCAACGGGTACAGCACACCGGTCAGGACGGTCAGCACGACCAGGACCCGAAGCCCGGCCAACGTCTGCTTGAGCAAGGACCTCACCCGATTCCAGGGATGTGCCGGACGAGCAGGTCGACCAGCCAGATGCCGACGAACGGCGTGACCACCCCGCCCAGGCCGTAGACCAGCAGGTTGCGCCGCAACAGGGCCGCCGCCCCGGCCGGCCGGTACCGCACGCCCCGCAGGGCCAGCGGGATCAGCGCCACGATGATCACGGCGTTGAAGATCACCGCGGACAGGATCGCCGACTGCGGCGACCCCAGCCGCATCACGTTGAGCCGGTCGAGCTGCGGGTGGATGGCCGCGAACATGGCCGGCAGGATCGCGAAGTACTTGGCCAGGTCGTTGGCCACGCTGAACGTGGTCAGCGCGCCGCGCGTGATCAGCAGCTGCTTGCCGATCGCCACGATTTCGATCAGCTTGGTCGGGTCGGAGTCCAGGTCCACCATGTTCCCGGCCTCCTTGGCGGCGGAGGTGCCGGTGTTCATGGCCACGCCGACGTCGGACCGGGCCAGCGCGGGCGCGTCGTTGGTGCCGTCGCCGGTCATCGCGACCAGCTTGCCGCCCTCCTGCTCGCGCCGGATCAGCGCCAGCTTGTCCTCGGGCGTGGCGTCGGCCAGGTACTCGTCCACGCCCGCCTCGGCGGCGATCGCCGCGGCGGTCAGCGGGTTGTCGCCGGTGACCATGACGGTGCGGATGCCCATCGCGCGCAGTTCGGCGAAGCGCTCCTTCATGCCGGGTTTGACCACGTCCGACAGCCGGATCACGCCCAGCACGACGTCGTCTTCCGCCACGACCAGCGGGGTCCCGCCGGCCGCGCCGATCCGGTCCACGACCCGCCGGGCTTCGTCCGACAGCGTGAACCCGCTCGCCGCGCCCTTGCGCAGCCGCCGCCCGTCGAGGTCGATGCCGCTCACCCGGGTCTGCGCGGTGAACGGCACCACGTCGCCGGTCTTCTCGTGCTCGGACGCCTCGGCGGCGCGGCCGTGCCCGGTCACGCACAGCTCCACGATGCTGCGGCCCTCGGGGGTGCCGTCGGCGAGGCTGGCCAGGCGCACGGCGTCGACCAGCCGGTCCAGGTCCGTGCCGTCGACCGGGATGAACTCCGTGGCGCGCCGGTTGCCCCAGGTGATGGTGCCGGTCTTGTCCAGCAGCAGGGTGTCGATGTCCCCGGCCGCCTCGACCGCCTTGCCGGACGTGGCCAGGACGTTGCGCCGCACCAGCCGGTCCATGCCGGCGATGCCGATGGCGCTGAGCAGCGCGCCGATCGTGGTGGGGATCAGGCACACCAGCAGCGCGGTCAGCACGACCACCGACTGCTCACCGCCGGAGTGGACCGCGAACGGCTGCAACGCCACCACGGCGAGCAGGAAGATGATCGTCAAGGTGGAGAGCAGGATCGTCAACGCGATCTCATTGGGCGTCTTCTGCCGCTGCGCGCCTTCCACCAGCGCGATCATGCGGTCCACGAAGGACTCGCCGGGTCTGGTCGTGATGCGCACGACGATCCGGTCCGACAGCACGGTGGTGCCGCCGGTCACCGCGGACCGGTCGCCGCCGGACTCGCGGACCACCGGCGCGGACTCGCCCGTGATCGCCGACTCGTCCACGGTCGCGATGCCCTCGACCACGTCCCCGTCGCCCGGGATCACCTCGCCTGCCTCGACCACCACGAGGTCGCCGACCTTCAGGTGCGCGCCGGGCACGGTCGTGCCGTCGGTGAGCCGCGCGACGGCCTCGGTCTTGGTGCGCCGCAACGACTCCGCCTGCGCCCGGCCGCGCCCCTCGGCGACCGCCTCGGCCAGGTTCGCGAACAGCACGGTGGCCCACAGCCACACCGCCACCGCGACGGTGAACACGCTCGGCTGCCCGAACGCGAACACCGTGACCAGCGCCGACCCGACCCAGACGACGAACATCACGGGGTTGCGCACCTGGTGGCGCGGGTGCAGCTTGCGCAGCGCCTCGGGCAGCGAGCCGGCGAGCCGGCGGGGGTGGAACGCGCTGCCGGCGACTTCCGGCGCACGCACTTGCGTGGTGGTCACAGCAGAGCCTCCGCGATGGGACCGAGGGCGAGAGCGGGGACGAAGGTCAGCGCCGCCACGAGCACGACCGCCCCGGCGAGCAGACCGGCGAACAGCGGTCCGGTGGTGGGCAGCGTGCCCGCCGTCACCGGCACCTTCCGTTGCGCGGCAAGCGATCCGGCCAGGCACAGCACGGCCACGATGGGTACGAACCGGCCCAACGCCATGCACACGCCCAGCGACGCCTGGAACCAGTCGCTGGTGACCGTGATGCCGCCGAACGCGCTGCCGTTGTTGTTGGACGCCGACGCGTAGGCATAGAGGATCTCCGACAACCCGTGCGCGCCTTCGTTGCCCAGCACGCCTGGTGTGCTCGGGAGGATCGCCGTGATGCCCGCGCCGACCAGCAGGACCGTCGGCATGGCCAGGATCGACACGGCGGCGGCCGTCACCTCGCGCCGGCCGAGCTTCTTGCCCAGGTACTCCGGCGTGCGGCCGACCATCAGGCCCGCCAGGAACATGGCGATCACGGCCATCACCAGGATGCTGTAGAGGCCCGTGCCGACCCCGCCCGGCGTCAGCTCGCCGAACAGCATGTTCAGCAGCGTCGCGCCGCCGCCCAGGCCGGTGTAGCTGTCGTGCAGCGAGTTGACCGCGCCCGTGGACGTGCCGGTGGTGGCGTTGGCGAACAACGCCGAGGACGGCACGCCGAACCGGACCTCCTTGCCCTCCAAGGGCCGCAGCCCGTGCGCCTCGGCCGCCCAGATCACCGCGAGCATCGCGCCCCACAGCGCGCCCATGACGCTGAGCAGCACGTACCCCTGCCGCCGGTCGCCGACCAGCGTGCCGAACGCGCGGGTCAGCGACACCGGGATGAGCAGGATCAGGAAGACCTCGACCAGGTTGGTCCACCCGTTCGGGTTCTCGAACGGGTGCGCGGAGTTGGCGTTGAGCACGCCGCCGCCGTTGGTGCCCAGTTCCTTGATGGCCTCCTGGCTCGCGACCGGGGCGGTGGCGACGGTCTGCCCGTCCACCTCGACGCCGGAGCCGAAGCTCATCACCACGCCCAGCGCCACCAGCACGACGGCGAACACGAACGCGACCGGCAGCAGGACGCGGACCGTGCCGCGCACCAGGTCCACCCAGAAGTTGCCCAGCCGGTCGGTGCGGTGCCGCACGAAACCCCGGACCAGGGCCACGGCGACGGCCATCCCGACGGCGGCGGACACGAAGTTCTGCACGGTGAGCCCGACGACCTGCACGGTGTGGCCCAGGACCGTCTCCGGCACGTAGGACTGCCAGTTCGTGTTCGTCACGAAGCTGACCGCCGTGTTGAACGCCATCCCCGGCGCGACGTCACCGCGGCCGAAGTCGAACGGCAACGCCGACTGGACCCGCTGGAGCACGTAGAGCAGCACGATTCCCACGAACGAGAACCCGAGCACCCCATAGGCGTAAGTGGTCCACCGTTGTTCGACGTCCGGGTCCACGCGGACCACCCGGTAGATCACGCGTTCCACCCGAAGGTGGCGCTGCGAGGAGTACACCCGGGCCAGGTAGTCGCCGAACGGCCGGTGCACCGCGGCCAGGGCGAGGATCAGCGAGCCGACCTGGAGCAGGCCGGCGGTGGTCGGCGACATCAGAACCTCTCCGGCCGGACCAGCGCCACGACCAGGTAACCGATCAGCAGCAACGCCAGGACGCCGCCCACGGCGTTGGCCACCACCCCCGTGCCGCTCACAACCTCTCCAGACCGCGCACGCCCAGCGCGAGCAGCGCGAAAACCCCGATCAGCAGCAACGCGCAGGCCAGGTCGGCCATGCCCTTCACCCCTCGACGAACCGTACGAGCCGTTCACGCCGAGAGCGTCCGTCCGAGTTGATCGGGATCAGCGTGGCCTGACGGGTCCTTGATGACCCCGACCGCGTCCTTTACGGGTCGTTGACGGCCCGCGAGACGTGCCTCTCACCCCGGCTGGACGGACCGGAGCAGGTCGAAGTGGGCCGTGCGGTCGCGGACGTGCGCCCAGTACGCCTCGCGCGCCAGGTCGGCGATCGCCTCCAGCCGGGCGGCCAGCACCCCGTCCCGCCGGCACACGACGACGTGCCGCATCCACACCGGGCTGCCCGCGATGGGCCGCACCACGACGTCCGCGCCGGACGGGTACACCGGCTGGCACGGCGCCACCGCCCGCCCCGCCGCGACCAGCGCCCGGATCGAGTCGCTGCTGGAGATCGAGTACCGGACGCGGGGCCGGAACCCGTGCTGCTCGCACACCGCGTGGAAGCAGTCCGGCCAGCCCGCGCCGTCCGACGGCGTCATCACCCACGTCCGCTCGGCCAACTCCCCCAACGGCACCTCGTCGCGGCGCGCCAACGGGTCCCCGGCGGCGACGGCGACGAACACCGGTTCCCGCGCGATCGGCTCGCACGCCATCGCGGCCGTCGAGTGCAGCTCGTAACCGGGGTAGTCGACGGTCGTGGCGACGTCCAGGCGGCCGGCCGCGACCAGGTCCCACAGCAGGGCGGGCGAGTAGTCCATGGTCAGCCGGACCTCGTGGTCGGGCAGGTGGTCGCCCAGCCGTTCGGCCAACCCGATCGACACCGACCCCACGACCCCGCCCAGCGCGACGACCGTGGTGGCCTGTTGGGTGAGCCGGGCCGCGTCGCGCCGCAACTCGGCCACCCCGTGCAGGATCGCGCGGGCCCGCAGCAGCACGAAGTCCCCCACGAGCGTCGGCGCCATGCCCTGCGGCAACCGCGCGAACAGCGGCGCGCCGATCTCCTCCTCCAGCCGCTTGAGGCGCGCGGACAGGGCGGGCTGGGACATGCGCAGCACGGCGGCGGCTTTGGTGAGGCTGCCGGTCTCCGCGATCGCGCACACCGTCCGCAGGTGGCGCAGCTCCAGCTCCATCGGTCGAGCGTAGGCAGGCGGCGGTGACCGCATCAATCGCCGGCGCATAATCCAGGTCGATCGGAAACGCTATTTCCGCCGACGGGAGCAGCGGCCCCATAGTGAGCGACGTTCCGGCCTCACGGTTCCCTGCACGGAATGGAGCGCTCCCATGCGCATTCTGCCCGTCCTCGTAGCAGCCGCCCTACTGGCGCAACCACTCACCGCCACGGCCGCACCCACGGTGGTCAAGGAGGTCTTCGCGCCCGACGGCACCATCACCCGGGCACGCGTGGCGCAACCCCCGACCGATGCCGCCCTGGTGGCCACCGCCGCCGAGGTCGTGCCCATCCAGCAGACCGGGCCGTCGTCGTCCCGCTTCGACCTGGTCTTCGTGGGCGACGGCTACACCGCCGCCGAGATCGGCGCCTTCCACCAGCACGTGGTCGCGCGTTGGGCGGAGCTGAGCGCGATCGAGCCCTACAAGTCGCTCAAGCAGTCGTTCAACGTGTGGCAGGTCAACGTGATCTCGCAACAGTCCGGTGTGGACAACGACCCGACCAGGGGCGTCCGCCGTGCCACAGCGCTGGACATGTACTTCTGGTGCGGCAACATCGAGCGCCTGTTGTGCGTGAACGAGACCAAGGCCCGCCAGTACGCCGCTTCCGCGCCCGAGGCGGACCAGATCCTGGCTCTGGCCAACACCACCAAGTACGGCGGCGCGGGCGGTGGCGTGGCGACGTCGTCCGGTGGCAACGCGCAGGCGACGTGGATCGTGGCGCACGAACTGGGCCACTCGGTGGGAAGCCTGGCCGACGAGTACGACTACCCGAACGACCTCTACACGGGCAACGAGCCGACCGAACCCAACGTCTCCACACACACCAGCGCGCAGATGGCCCAGCACCGCGTGAAGTGGTACGCGCACCTGGGCAAGTCCTCACCGGACGGCGGCGTGGTCGGCACGTACGAAGGCGCTTACTACCACCGGCGCGGCGTCTACCGCCCCACGGAGAACTCGCTCATGCGCAGCCTGGGCAGGCCGTTCAACGTCATCGGCCTGGAAACCATGCGCGCGGCCATCCTCGCCCACACCCACTGACCCGACCGCCGCGACGCTCACCCGGGGTCGCCGCGCCGCTTGCGGTGCACCACCCAGGCGAAGTCCACCACCAGCCCCACGGCGATCAGGACCAGGAACACCGCCAACCCCCGGTAGTCCGCCCGCCACAGCAGCACGGCAACCCCGGCGTTGAGCAGCACCCCGAACCCCGCCAGCCACAACCGCAACGTCAGCGCGCTGCGGGGCGGGGCAGGGGGCGGCAGTTCGTCCATACCGACCGGGTTCCCCGGTTCCTCCCCGGGAACCCTCCGGGAATTGTCGTACCCCGCCGGCATCCTCACCCATGACCGAGTTCGTGACCGGAAGGGGTGCGTGATGACGATCGAAGTGGCGGGCAAGCGGCGGCGGCAGACCTCGTGTCCACACCCCTGTCCCACGCCGCCCTGGTCACCCGCTACGCGACAGACGACTGGCCGTCCTGACGGCGACACCCCTCCCCGAGGCCGGCGAGCACCACCCGGGACCAGCGAGCACCAGCCGGGACCAGTAGCGTCGCCGGGGTCCGATCGAAGGTCGCGACCGGTTCGGGAGTCGGGGTGGACGGGTACGGTTTCACGCTCGCGTTGGTCGCGGTGCTGGTGGTGCTGAACGCGGTGTTCGCGGGGAGCGAGATGGCGCTCATCTCCCTGCGCGAAGGGCAGTTGCGCACGCTCGAACGGGAAGGAGGCGTCACCGCGCGCAAACTCGTCCGGCTCGCCCGGGACCCCAACCGGTTCCTGGCCACGATCCAGATCGGCATCACGCTCGCCGGCTTCCTGGCGTCGGCGACGGCCGCCGTGTCGTTGGCGAAGCCGCTCGTGCCCCTGCTCGACCCCCTCGGGGGCGCGGCGGAGGCGGTGGCGGTCGCGCTGGTCACGGTGGTGCTGACGTTCCTCACCCTCGTGTTCGGCGAACTCGCGCCGAAGCGGCTGGCGATGCAGTACGCCCTGCGGTGGGCGCTGCTGGTCGCCCGGCCGCTGGACTTCCTGTCCTCGGTGTCGCGGCCGGCGGTGTGGGCGTTGAGCGCGTCGACCAACCTCGTGGTCCGGCTGTTCGGCGGCAAACCGGAGGCCGACGCCGGGCAGCTGTCGCCGGAGGAGCTGCGGGAACTGGTGGAGGTGCAGCGCGGGCTCAACGTCGAGCAGCGGATGATCATCACCGGTGCGCTGGAGATCCACGAGCGCCGCCTGCGGGAGGTGCTGGTGCCGAGGCGGGCCGTGGTGACGCTGGCGGCCGAGACCGACGTGCCGACCGCCCGGGCCGAACTGGCGGCGTCGGGGCACTCCCGCGCGCCGGTCGCGGCGGGCGGGCACCTGGACGACGTCATCGGCGTCGTGCACCTGCGCGACCTGCTCGACGACGACACCACCCTGGTGGAGGTGGCCCGACCGCCGGCGGTGTTCCCGGACTCGTTGCGGGTCTCGGACGCGCTGCGCCGGTTCAAGGCCGAACGCGAGCAGCTGGGCCTGGTCGTGGACGAGCACGGCGCGATCGCGGGCATAGTCACGTTGGAAGACCTGTTGGAGGAGGTCGTCGGCGAGATCTACGACGAGACCGACCGCAACGTCCTGGCGGTGCGCGCGGACGACGACGGTTCGCTGGTCGTGCCCGGCACGTTCCCGGTGCACGACCTGACCGACATCGGCGTCGAGCTGCCCGACGCGCCCGAAGGGGACTACGCCACCATCGCCGGCCTGGTGCTGGTGCTGCTCGGCCGCATCCCGGACGACCCGGGCGACCGCGTGGAGGTGTCCGGGTGGACGATCGAGGTGCTCGGCGTCGAGCACCACGCGATCACGTCCGTGCGCCTCCAGCGGCAACCCTGAACCCGCGCGCTCAAGGCCGACCCAGCCCGGCTCCCTAGTGCGGATGTCGGGGTGCTCGGCACCCGGCTCGCTAGAGCTGGACGTCGGGGTGCTCGGCGCCCGGCTCGCTAGAGCCGGACGTCGGGGTCCTCGGCGACCGAGCGCAGCGCGGTCAGCGTGGCGTGCCCTTCGGCGAGCAGGGCGGCGTCGCTGCCCGGTGTCAGCTCGCCCTCGACCACCACGGTGGTCAGCCGGATCGAGCCGTCGTCGGTCTCCTTGACCCGGCTGCGCACCATGCCGAACTCCGCCAACCCGGCCGTGCGCGGCGGACCGGACTCCGGCTGGTTGGGCACGTTCAGGTTGAACGCCACGCCCGGCGGCAGCTCCGCGAGCCGGTCGAACAGTCCCGAGGCCACGGTCACCGCCGTGTCCCAGTGCAGGAGGTCACCCGGCTCCAGACCCACGTCCAGCGACACCGCCAGCGCCCGCGCGCCGTTGATGGACGCCGTGAGCGCCGCGCCGACGGTGCCCGAGTGCAGCACCGCCCGCCCGACGTTCGCGCCCCGGTTCACCCCGGACAGCACGACGTCCGGCGGGTCGCCGAACGCGCCCTGCGACGCGACGAGCGCGATCAACCCGGGGTGCGCGGCGACGGCGTAGGCGGGCACGCCGGCCAACCCGGGCAACGACCGCCGCTCGACCTCCACCCGCCGCTCGTCCTCGGCGGCGGTCAGCCCCGCGCTCGTGCCGCTGGACTCCCGCGCCGGCGCGGCGACCACGACCTGCCAGCCGTGCGCCGCCGCACCCCGCGCCAGGGCCGCCAACCCCGGCGAGTCGATCCCGTCGTCGTTCGTGATCAACACCTTCACCCGTCGTCCTCCCACCGCTCGCTCCGCGCCTTCACCCGTCCACCCTCCGCTCGACCCGCACGCCTCACCCGTCCACCCACCGCTCGACCCGCACACGTCACGCGTCCACCCACCGCTCGACCCGCACCCGGCCGACCAGCTCGCGCACCACGTCGCCGCTGCCCGACCCCAGCCCGTGCCGGGTGATGTTCACCGCGCCCGCCGCCGCGCCCAACCGCACGGCGTCCACCAGCGAGTCGCCCCGCGCGAGCCCGGCCGCCAGCCCGGCCGTCATCGAGTCCCCGCCGCCGCGGGTGTCCACCGGGGTCAGCTCCGGCGACGACACCAGCAGGAACTCGCCCTCGACCAGCGCCAACGTGTCGTCCGACGCCCGGGACACCACCACCGCCCCGGCCCCCGTCGACGCCACCTCCCGGCACGCCTTCGCCAGGTCGCGCAGCTCGTCGGACGCGGCCAACCCGTCGGCCACCAGCTCCTCGTGGCTGACCTTCACCACCGCCGGCCCGCCGGCCAGCGCCGCGGCGAGCCGGTCACCGGACAGGTCGACCACCACGGTGCAGCCGTTGGCCCTCAGGTCGCGCGCGAGCCGCTCGTACACCGAGTCGGGCACGGGCGCGTCCTCCTCGGCGGGTCCGCTGAGCACCGCCACCCCCGCCGACAGCGCCTCGACCAGCGTCATCTCGTACAGGTCGTCCAGCTCGTGGCGGGTCAGCGCGTCGGCGGGCATCCGGACCACCTCGTCCCGCGCGCCGTCGCGGCGGTCGTGCACGTAGCCGCCGTTGCGCGCGGCCACCTCGCGCACCTTCAGGTCCACCCCGATCAGGTGGCTGAGCACCTCCCCGGTCTCCCCGCCCAGCGCCGCGCACACCACCACGTCCACCCCGAGGGACCGGATCATGCGGGACACCCACACGCCCTGCCCGCCGGCGTGGATGTGGATGTCGGGCTGCCCGTCGAGCTGCTCCACGGTCACTGTCAACTCCGGCGACGGTGCGAACACCGCGACACGACCTCTCGTCATGCCGGTCGTTTACCCCGTCCGGCGCGGCTCGACGCGCGATCACGCCCCTTCGCTGCGGGCCGGCGGGCAGATGTCGAGGACGTGGTCGGCGTCCGTCGCCCGGATCGGCTTGAGCACGCGGGCGGTCGTGACCACCACGGTCACCGGCACGTGCGCGCGCAGCGCCCGCCGGTGGACGTCGATCAGCATCGCGATGCCCCGCGCGCCCAGGAAGTCCACGTCGGCGAGGTCGATCACCAGCGATGACGGCCGGTTCCCCAGCTGCGCCACCAGTTCCGCCCGCACCACGTCCACCGTGGCCGCGTCGATCTCCCCGGACACCGTGGTCACGATCGCGTCCCGCCGCCGCGTGCTGTGCACGGACACCGGCGCGAGGACCTCCGGCCGGTTGGCCTCCCGCAGCCGCGCCAGCAGGCTCGGGCCTTCGCACCCGGGCGCGGTGTCGGGCGGCGGGTCGCCGTGCAGCAGGCGCGTCGCGAACCGGGCCACCACCTCCACCCGCGGGACGACGCCCGGCAGGTCCGCCACGACCAGCAGGTCCTCGCCGCAGCCGGTCTCCACGGCCACCGACCACCCCTGCCGCTCGTCCCACACCAGCGCGACGTCGCGGTCCGGGTGGGAGGGCAGCCGCCCCTCCAGCGCGAGGTACGCGGTGGCGGGCGGACCGGCGTCGTAGCACCAGCACTCGCCGGACAGGTCCAGCGCGTCGCCGATCCGCTCGACGTAACGGCGCAGTTCCCGGGCCGTCGTGTCGTCGAAGTCCACGTCCTCCACCGCAACCACCGCCCAGCCCCGGGAGCAACCGCGTCAGGTAGGGGTACCCCGCCGCGGCGATCAGCGAATCGGCCGAAAGCGGCTGTTCCGATCCAGTGATCGGTCATGCTGGGCGGCATGAGGGGTGTCAGGGTGCTCGGGGGTTGCGGGGCGTACCCGGAGCCGGGGCGGGCGTGCAGCGGTTTCCTGGTCGAGTGGGACGGCTTCCGCGTGGTGCTGGACTTGGGCTACGCGACCCTGCCGAGGCTGCTCGACCACTGCCCGGACGGTGACGTGGACGCGGTCGTCATCACCCACGAGCACCCCGACCACTGCGTGGACCTGCACGGCCTGTTCCGCCTGCGCCACTACGGACCGGCCACCGCCCGCCTGCCGCTGTACTGCCCACCCGGCGTGCTCACCCGGCTGGCCGCGCTCGAACCCGAGGTCCCCCTGACCGCCGTGTTCGACGTCCACGAGCTCCCCGGCCGCCACCGCGTCGGCCCCTTCACCCTGACCGGCGTGCCCCTCCCCCACTACGTGCCCAACGCCGGCGTCCGCCTGGAGGCCGACGGCGTGGCCATCGCCTACACCGGCGACACCGGGCCGACCCCGGCCCTGGCCGATCTCGGCCGGGACGCGGACCTCTACATCGTCGACGCCACCGACCGCGTCGGCGAGACCGCGCAGCCGTGCCGGAACCTGCTCACCGCCGCCGAAGCCGGCCACTGGGCCACCCGAGCCGGCGCCCGCCGCCTGGTGCTCACCCACTTCTGGCCGGGCAACGACCGCGCCGCCGCCGTCGCCGCCGCGAGAGCCGAGTTCACCGGCGAGGTGCTCACGGCCGAGGAGGACCTCCTGGTCCCGCTACCGGACGTCTCGGGCCGGTGACGCTGCGGTGTCCGCCTACATTGGACGCCGTGACCAGCACCGCTCTGACCAGCATCCAGGAACGCCTCTACCCGACGCTGCCGTGCTTCGGCTGCGGGCAGGCCAACGACAAGGGGCTGCGGCTGCGCAGCTACCCCGGTCCGGACGGCGTGGTCATCGCGTCGTTCACGCCGTGGCCCGAGCACGACAACGGCCTGGGCTATCTCAACGGCGGCATCATCGGCACCGTCCTGGACTGCCACAGTGCCGCCGCGGTGATGCTGGAGGCCGAACGCCAGGGCTGGCCGCCCCTGGGTGACGCGGCCCTGTCGTACGTGACGGCCGGGCTGGACGTGCGCTACCTGCGGCCGTCGCCGCTGCACGACGCGGTCGAACTGCGCGCGGTGGTCAAGGAGGCGACGGAACCGCAGATCACCGTGGAGGTCACCCTGGTCTGGGACGGCAAGCCCCGCGCGGAGGCCACCGCCGTCTGGAAGCGCTGGCGCCCCCGCACCTGATGCGGCACACGGGTTCCCACCACCCGCCGCACGCGACGATCGGCAGGGGCCGCGCAAGCCGCGCGACCCCTGCCGTATCTCATATCTGATATCTAAGGCGAGCAGGTCAGCTTCGCGTCCGCCCAGTCGCCGTGGTCGCTGCCGATCCCGTTCCCGCCGTCACCCAGCACGAGATCGAGCACCTTGCCGCCGGCGACATCGACATCCACCGACACCGTCGCCGAGTTCCCGGTCAGCACGGGCGAGGCGTACTTCTCCACCCCGTCCACCACCACCTTGAACACGACCGAGCCGCGGTCGGCCATCTCGTCGTCCACGCCGACCTTCGCGGTGAACCGCGTGCACGTGCCGCCGAGGTTGACCTTCACGTCCGACACGGCGTGCGCGCCGAGGCCCTTGGTGTAGACGACCCCGTTCAGCGTCAACGGCTTGCCGTCACCGCCCGCGCTCTCGTTGTTGCTGCGGTCGCGCTCCACGGGACCCCAGCCGTTGGTGGCGTTGATCCACTCCAGGTCGCTGACCCACGCCTCGCCCTTGGGCGCGGGCGGGAGCGGCCGGTCGTGGACGGTGGCCGCGAAGAAGCCGATCGACGTGCCGACGGGCAGCTTCACGGCCCGCGCGGTCTTGCCGGGCGTCAGCTCGACGGTGTTGTAGAACAACCGGTAGTCCACGTCGGTGTTCGCCAGGCCCGTCGGGGTGTTGCGCCCCTTCACCGACACGGCGAGCTTCGCGCCGCCCGTGCCCGCGCCCTGGAACGACCAGTTGGGCACTTGGAGGCTGTGCCGCGACTCGGTCCCGTCGGTGTAGAGCACGGTGACCGACCCGGTGGCGTTGGTGCTCGCCCCGGACGCGAGGAACGCGAGGTGACTGCCCTTGCCGGACACCAGGATCGGCAGGTTGGTGCCCTTCACCATGTTGGGCGTGCCGGGCGCGCCGGACGGGAGCGTGAACTCCGCGCCGTTCGCGGTGACCTTCGCGCCGGGCGTGTACCCCTTCTCCGCCAGCAGTTCGGCCGAGAAGCTGTTGCCGTCGGGGTCGAACTTCCCGGCGGCGAAGGTTGTCGCGTCGGTGACGCCGACGGTGTCCGCTGCCTCGCCCACCGACCCGAACGGCACCAGCGCGCTCGCCACGGCCGTGCTCTCGTGCTGCGCGCCCCGCGCGGTGTAGCCGGCCTTCACGCCGATGGTGAACTGGCCCGCCTTGCCGCTCGGCGTGACGGCGATCTGGCGCCGCACGGTCTGGCCGGGCACGACCCAGCGGAACTCCGCCTCACCCCGCGCGGTCCAGCCCTCCGGGAGCGTCAAGCCCAGCTTGACGTCCCGCATGACGGCGTTGGAGTCGTTGCGGAAGGTCGCGGTGACCTCGGTGACCTGGCCGGGCGCGTTCCACAGGTCCGGCGCGGCCAGCTCGGTGACGCCGAACGAGTCGGACGCGTGCCCTCCACCCACGGCGCTGGCACCGGACAGCACGACGGTCGCCTGCCGGTCCGTCGAGACGGCCGCGGTCTTGACGTTCACGACACCGCCGCGGTCGGACTCGTCGTAGTACCAACCGGTCTCGGCGCTCGCGTAGTCCGCTTTGGACAGTGGCCGCAGCGCCTTGCCGTCCACGACGACCGCGCCGGGCTTGGCACCGGTGTGCGCGGTCAGCTCGTACGGGCGCTGGGCGGGCTTGCCCGCGTAGTCGCCCTCGCTGCGGCCGATGCGCACGACGACGTCACCACGCCCGGTCGTCGGCGCGGTCACCTCGAACTTCTGCGTGGCCGACGCGCCTTCGCGGTGGGCGCGGGTGACGCGGTCGTCCTCGTACAGCTCGAAGGACGACCGGCCCTTCGGGTAGACGTCGAGGGTGACGCGGTCGCCGGGCCGCTGCTCGGCGTGGCCGTTGATGCCGTCCCGCCACATCGGCACCACCGCGCCCGCCTTGACGAACAGCGGCAGCCGGTCCAGCGGGGCGTGGTAGCCGTTGAGCGTGGTCGGGCCCTTGTGCAGGCGGCCGGACCAGTAGTCGATCCACGTGCCCTCGGGCAGGTAGACGCCGTTCTTGACCTCGCTGTCGGTGAACACCGGCGCGACCAGGAACTCCTTGCCCGCGAGGAACTGGTACTTGGTGGTGTCGTCCCAAGTTTTGGGGTCGTTCGGGTATTCCAGGATCAGCGACCGGTTGATCGGCGCGCCGGTGCGGTGCGCTTCGGCGGCGTAGCTGTAGAAGTAGGGCAGCAGCCGTTCCCGCAGCTTGAGGTACTGCCGGTTGATCGCGGTGTACGGCTCGCCGTAGGCCCACGGCTGCTTGAACTTCGGCGTCGACCAACCGCTCATCGTCATCAGGGCGGGGTTGAACGCCTTCCACTGCAAGTCACGCACGTAACTGGTGGCGCTGCCGCCGAAGATGCCGTCGATGTCGCCGGCGGCGTAGGCGATGCCGGAGTTGCCGGAGCCGTGGATCGCCGGGATCTGCCACTTGATGTTGTCCAACGTGCCGCTGTGGTCGCCGGTCCACTGCACGGCGCACCGCTGCGCGCCCGCCCAGCCCTCGACCATCCAGCTGTAGCCGCGGGCGTCGCTGTGCTGCTCGATGCCGCGGTGGGCGGTGTCGCACGCCGACAGCGCGTGCCGGTAGCCGGGTCCGACCCAGGCGACGTCGAGCTTGCGCACCCGCACGCCCGCGTGGCCGACCTCTTCGGGTTGCCGGTCGAGCGCGGCTTCGGTCCACAGGCCCATCTCGATGCCCTTGTCGCGCAACGCGTCACCGGTGCTCTTGAGCGCTTCGACGTCGCGGGTGCCGACGTACTTCTCCACGCCGCCCTGGTTGGGGTTGGGGATGTAGGCGTCGCGGTCGTTGCTGTAGCCGCAGCCGTAGTCGTCGTTGACGAGCATCCAGCCGCGGGGCATGTCGTTGTCGACGAACTTCTGGGCGATCTTGGCCGCGTCCGGCGTGACTTCCTTGTCCGGGTGGTACTTCCAGTCGTTGCCGGGGTCGGGGTCGAGGCCGGGGCGGTAGTGGCCGCGGTTGTAGCAGTCGGAGTCGCCGTACTCCATGCCGTAGAGCGGGGGCAGGAAGGGGCGGCCGGTGAGTTCGGTGTAGCGGTCGAGCGAGGTCTTCATGTCGCCGACGAAGTAGTACGCGTCGAACCGCTTCTCGTCGTGCCTGGTGGCGAGCGGCTCGTTGAACGCGTAGGCGCCCGGGGCGAACGTGTTGCGCAGGACGCCGTAGCCGGCGGTGCTCATGTAGTAGGGCGAGGCGTTGGGGTTGCCGCCGTCGGTCCAGTTGAAGTCGCGCGAGATCCGGATGGTCTGGCCGCGGTGCGAGAACCGCCCGTTCTGCATGCCGCCGCCGACGAACTGCTCGGTGGCTTGGCGGGCCAGCGTCTGGGTGGTGGCGGTGTCGGTCCAGGTCAGCGGCTTGACCTCGGACCAGACGGTCGAGCCGTCGGGGCGGTGGAGGGAGAAGCGCAGCGGGTTCTTCCGAGCGCGGACCTCGGCCTTGGCGGTGCGCAGGGAGTAGTGGTCGCCCTGGTCGGACCAGCGCGTCGTCGGGGTGGGGTAGTCGTTCTTGACGACGATGTTCGAGGAGGGTTGCGACGGGTCCGAGGGAGCGGTGTTCGCCGGGTCGGTGAACGTGCCGTCGGGGGCGAGCCAGATCCGGAAGACGTCGTCGGCGAGGAAGGACACGCGCACCTTCGCCGCGCCGGCGTCGAGCGTGAAGGTGGCCTGGTCGGCGGCGAACCCGGTGACGGCCCCGAGTTCCCCGCCCGCGGCGGCGGCCGGTGGGGCGGGCGACAACGACACCACCAAGGCCGCAGCGACCCCGACCTTCCAGACCTTCTGTAGCTTTCTGCGCGATTGTCGCTCAGAGTTGCTCACTACAACCCCTTTCTGCGCAACTTTGGGCACCAGGGGCATGTTTACTGCATGAGCGCGCCAAAGTCACCAGCCACAAGCCCGGAAATTTCTTCCGGCGAGCGACCCTCGGGGAGGCCGTGGCGCCGCGCTAAGCTCTTCGGCGCATGAACCGGAAACCCCGTCTGACCAGCAGAAACAGGGATCACCCGATCGTGTGAATGACAGGATTCGCGACCAAACGCCGCCTCGCGCGTCCCGTAAACAAGGAGCGCGGTCGACGGCCCCCTGGACTCGCGGGCCGGCCACGCGGAGCCACCGAGGTTGGGCTCGGCCGATGACGGAGGGTGGCGTTCGGGGCGAGAGGCGCGCGTCGCCGGGTATGTGGAAGGGGTGACCGGACCGGCGGCGGCGGGGATATCGGCTGCGGCGGGCGGGCAGCCGCGAGAACTCGGGCCGGGCGCGAGAACTCGGGCCGGGAAGTCGCGAGTCGCGCGCGCACCGGGACCCTCGTCAGTCCGCGCCCGCCCGCCAGTCCGCGCCGCCCGCCCATGCCGTCCTGCGCGCCGCCCGCTATGCCGCGCCCCGCCAGCCCGCGCCACCAGCCATGCCGCGCCGCCCGCCCGCGCCACCCGTCATGCCATCCGGCCGGCGGGCGTCTGCGCCGGCCGGGGCGTCACTGTGTCAGGTGGGCGGGGTCTTCGGCTTCGGCCACCAGGTCGTCCGGCGCGGTCAGGCGCCAGGCCTCGAAGACGAGTTCGGTCAGTTCCCGCAGGTCGATCTTCTCCAGGTACACGACCACCCAGCCGAAGCCGCCCGCCGTGAACTGCTCCTCGAACACGTCCGGGCGCTCGGCCACCAGCGCCAGCTGCTCCGACAGGGTCTGCTTCAACCCCACGGTCTGCGTGCGCGGCCAGTAGTAGCCGAACTTCTTGCCCCGCACGCTGAACGAGCTGTACGTCCCGCTCTCCGCGCGCTTGACCTCCGCGAGCCCGTTCACGACCCGGAAGAACTCGTCGCTTCGCACACCCACCGCAATCCCCCGAAAAAGTCCCGCGAAGTATAGGACCCGGACGCGGGAGGTGGCGTGGGGTCCTCCACGTCGAGGACCCCACGCCGGATCGGGGAACACCCAGGCGAGAGAACACCCGGGCAAGGGAACAGCCGGACTTCGCAGAAGCCCTCAGCGCAGCAGGTGCAGCGGCACGGCTGCCGCCATCGCCGCCATGCCGGCGTCGTTCGGGTGCAGGTGGTCGCCGCTGTCGTACTCCGCGCGCAACCGTTCCGGGTCGGCGGGCGCTCGCAGGGCCGCGTCGAAGTCGACCACCCCGTCGTGCTCGCCGGACGTCCGGATCCAGTGGTTGACCGCCTGCCGCGCCGCCTCGTTCTCCGGGCTGTAGAAGCCGAACGTGTCACCCTTGAACGGCGTGATCGTGCCGCCGATGATCCGCAGGCCGGCGGCGTGCGCGCGGGCGATCAACAGGCGGTGCGCGGTGATGATGTCCTCGGCCGTCACGGCTTCCGACGGGGGCGCGACGGTGCCGGGGTGGCCGAGGTCGTTCACGCCCAGCAGGACGACCACGTGCCGGACACCGGGTTGGGCCAGCACGTCCCGGTCGAACCGCCGCAGCGCCGACTGGCCGAAGTACGCCGCGTAGTTCTCCGCCGGGTGCCCGGCCGGCGGGTTCGGGTCGTGCAGCAGGCGGTTGCCGCTGATGCCCGCGTTCACCACGCCCGCCCGACCGTGCAACCGCCGCGCCAGCACGTCCGGCCACCGCCGGTTCGCCCCGCGCGTGGTCTCCGCGCCGTCGGTGATGGAGTCGCCGAACGCCACCACCGTCGACCCGCCGCCGGACACGCTCACCCCGGTCAGGAAGTGCCATTTGCCCAGCACCGCCGTCGGCGTGATGGCCGGCTGCGCCGCGACGTTCCCCGACGCCACGTACCCGTCCTGGTAAGGGAAGGCGTGCACGGTCGTCGCCGCGACCCGCACCGGCAGGTAAACGCTTACCACCAGGTCCGAGTCGGCGCTGACGGTCAACGACACCGGGTCGCTCACCACCGGCGCCCCGGCCGGCACGGTCACCGACCCGCGCCCGCCGAACGTCAGCGGCCGGTCGGTCCCGGGCACGACCGAGGACCCGCCGGCACCCCGACCCACCCGCGCCTCGCCGATCACCAGCGGCTGCGTGCCGAACTCGTTGGACAGCCGCACCCGCACCTGCCTCCCACCGGTGGACAGGTGCACGACCTGGCGCAACGTCTGGTCCTCGAACGTCGTGGTGTCCGACGCGGGCACGCCGGTCGGCGACGTCCCCCACGCCCCGACCCACGAAGAACCACCCGCGGCCCACGAAGAGCCGCCCGCGACGGCCGACCCGACCGGGACCGGCACCAGGAGCAGCAGTACCGCCAGCAGCCCCAACCGCCGCACGACCGACCTCACCGCGCGGGCCGGTCGAACCGGTACCCGGCGCGCCGCAGCTCCGGCACGATCCGGTCCACGGCGTCAACGGTGTTCGCCCGGTTGGCCGGACCGTCGTGCATCAAGACCACGGCCCCCTCGGTGATGCCGTCCCGCAGCCGCTGCACCAGCTCGTCCGTGCTGGGCGGCGGGTCCCAGTCGCCGATGGCCAACCGCCAGCCCAACGACGTCATGCCCAGCGACGCGGCCACCTCCGGCGTGACACCCCAACTGCCGTAAGGCGCACGGAAGTACCGGATCGGCACACCGGGCACCACCCGGTTGATCGCGGCGGACGTGCGTTCGAGGTCGGCCTTGACCTGCTCGGGCGTGGCCGCCCCGAGGTCGTCGTGCGACCAGCTGTGGTTGCACAGCCTGTGCCCGTCGGCGACGATCGCCCGCACCACCTCGGGGTGCTGCTCGACCCGCTCACCCCACAGGCAGAACGTGGCCTTGACGTGGTGCTCGCGCAGCACCCGCAGCAACCGGGGCGTGTCGACCGGGTTCGGCCCGTCGTCGAAGGTGAACGCGACCGTGCGCCCGCCGTGGCGGGTCGAGTCCACGATCTGCGCGCCCTCGGCGCCCGCCGTGCCGGTCGTCAGCCCCAGCAGCAGACCCGTGGTCAGCAGGACGGTTCTCCACCGCATCCGTGCACCTCTTCTCCTCGACGGCCGGAACGGGCCCACTATCCGTCCGCGATTCGACCGCCAGCCAGGGGTTTCGCGGAAGTTTCGTGTCTTGACTGGCGTGTACGCGCGGCCGGCCCGGGTAACCCGTCTCGCATGGCGCATGCACCCGACGCTCCGACCGACCTGCCCAAGCGGTCCTGGTGGGCCGTGCTCAAGCGGACGGTCAAGGAGTTCAACGACGACAACCTCACCGACTGGGCCGCCGCGCTCACCTACTACGCGGTGCTGTCGCTGTTCCCCGGCATCCTGTTGCTGACCTCGTTGCTGGGGCTCCTCGGACCCGACGCCACCCAGTCCATCAAGGACAGTCTCGACCTGCTCGGACCGGGCGAGGCCAAGGACCTGATCATCGGCGCCATCGACAACCTCCAGAAGTCCAGCGCCATCGCCGGACCGCTCGCGATCGTCGGCCTGGTCACCGCGCTGTGGTCGGCGTCCGGTTACGTGGGCGCGTTCATGCGCGCGGCGAACTCGATCTACGACATCGAGGAGGGCCGGCCGTTCTGGAAGGTCATCCCGCTGCGCCTCGCGCTGACCGTCGGCGTCGTGGTGCTGCTGGCCCTGACCGGCCTGGGCGTCACGCTGACCGGCGGGGTCGCCGAGTGGCTGGGCGAGGCGCTGGGCCTGGGTTCGACGTTCGTGACGGTGTGGGACATCGCGAAGTGGCCGGTGCTGTTCCTGTTGGCCAGCCTGGCGATCGGCCTGCTGTTCTGGGCGTCGCCGAACGTGCGGCAGCCGTCGTGGCTGTGGATCACGCCGGGCGGGATGCTCGCGGTGCTCGCGTGGGCGGTGGCCTCGACGGGGTTCGCGCTGTACGTGGCCAACGCGGGCTCCTACAACAAGACCTACGGCTCGCTCGCCGGCGTGATCATCTTCCTGGTGTGGCTGTGGATCTCGAACCTCGCCCTGCTGCTGGGCGCGGAGCTGGACGCCGAGCTGGAGCGGGGCCGCCGGATGCACGCCGGGCAGTCCGACGGGAGTGACCCGGTGGCTCCGCCCCGTGACACCCGGGCGATGGACGCATGATTCGAGCCGCCTCGGGGTACAGGCGGCTCAACACGCAAAAGCTCGGGAAGGAGAACGACCATGACGGTGACCGGGATCATCAGCGCACTGGTCGTCGGCCTCATCATCGGCGCGCTCGGCAGACTGGTGCTGCCGGGTCGGCAGAGCATCCCGATCTGGCTGACCATCCTCGTCGGCATCGTCGCCGCGTTCATCGGCACGTTCATCGCCAACGCCCTGGGCGTCGGCGACACGCGCGGCATCGACTGGATCGAGGTCATCATCCAGGTCGCGCTGGCGGCGGTCGGTGTCAGCCTGGCGGCCGGCATGTACGGACGACGACGCTTGAGCTGAACGGCGTAGCGCGTCGTCTGGGCCGCCCCGAACGCTTCGGGGCGGCCCAGTCCTGTGTGGACTACTCCAGGAGGACGTGCGCCTCCCACGGTCCCAGCGTGATCTTCCCGTTCTCACGCCGGAGTTCCCCGGTGTTGGACAGCACGGGCTCCGCGTCCGGCCAGTCCAGCTCGGCGGACTGCTCGCTGCCGCACAGGTTCGCGACCACCAGCAGGCGGGTGCCGTCCAGTTCCCGTTGGTAGGCGTAGATGTGCGGGTGGTCGGCGAGCAGCATGTGGAAGTCGCCCAGCGCCACCACCGGCTGGGTGTGCCGCAGCTCGATCAGGCGGCGGTAGTGGTGGAACACCGAGGTCGGGTCGTCGTACTGGGCCCGTGCGTTGAGCCAGGTGTGGTTGGGGTTGACCGCGATCCACGGGGTGCCGGTGGTGAAGCCCGCCTGCGGTGAGGCGTCCCACTGGACGGGGGTGCGGGCGTTGTCGCGGCCCATGCGGTGGATGCCGTCGAGCACGGTCTCGGGCGGCATTCCCGCGGCGACCGCGTGCCGGTAGTGGTTGAGCGATTCGACGTCGCGCAGGTCTTCCAGGCCGGTGAACTTCGCGTTGGTCATGCCGAGTTCTTCGCCCTGGTACACGTACGGCGTGCCGCGGTGCAGGTGCAGCACGGTGGCCAGCGCGGTCGCCGACTCGCGCCAGTACCGGCCGTCGTCGCCGAACCGGGACACCACGCGGGCCTGGTCGTGGTTGTTCCAGTACAACGAGTTCCAGCCGACGTCGCGCAACGCGGTCTGCCACCGGCCCAGGGACGCCTTGAGATCGCGCAGGTCCAGCGGTTTCGGGTCGAACTTGCCGCCCGGACCGTGGTCGAGCGCCACGTGCTCGAACTGGAACACCATGTCCACCTCGCGCCGCGCGGGGTCGGTGAACAGCCGCGCCTGCTCCCACGTGACGCCCGGCATCTCCCCCACCGTGAGGTGCTCGCCGTCGCGGCCCTCGAAGACCTCGCGGTGCATCTCCTGCAGGAAGTCGTGGACGCGCGGCCGGGTGCCGTAGTGCGGGTAGCCGTTGCCCAGGCCGCTGGTGCCGGTGATCGCGCCGTCGGGCAGCTCGGGGTCCTTGGAGATCACGTTGATGACGTCCATGCGGAAGCCGTCCACCCCGCGGTCCAGCCACCACCGCATCATCGCGTAGACCGCCTGCCGGACCTCCGGGTTCTCCCAGTTCAGGTCCGGTTGCTTGCGGTCGAACAGGTGCAGGTAGTACTCGCCGGTCGGCTCGTCCAGGGTCCACGTCGGGCCGGAGAAGAACGACTCCCAGTTGGTCGGCTCCGCCCCCGGCTCACCGGCCGCGAACCCCTCCCGCGGCGGTCGCCACCAGTACCAGTCGCGCTTCGGGTTGTCCTTGGACGACCGGGACTCCACGAACCACGGGTGCTCGTCGGAGGTGTGGTTCACGACCAGGTCCATGATCAGCTTCATGCCCCGGCCGTGGACCTCCGCGAGCAGGCGGTCGAAGTCGGCCAACGTGCCGAACACCGGGTCGATGTCCTGGTAGTCCGAGATGTCGTAGCCGTTGTCGGCCTGCGGCGAGGCGTACACCGGCGACAGCCACACCACGTCCACGCCCAGCCGGGCCAGGTGGTCGAGCTTCGCGGTGATGCCGTTCAGGTCGCCGATGCCGTCACCGTCGGAGTCGGCGAAACTGCGCGGATATATCTGATATACGACGGCGGAGGTCCACCACGGCGGCGTCTGCTCAACGGTCACGCGTCCCAGCATGGCCGCCGGCGCGGGGCGGCGCAGCCGGACCGCTAGGGTGGGCGCGCCGTGATCGACGCGAGTTCGGCGGGGGACGACGTGACCGACACCAGCGCTTGGCTGCCCGACCAGACCACCTGGGTGCCCGCCGAGACCGACACGACCCGACCGTCGGCCGCGCGCGTCTACGACTTCCTGCTCGGCGGCGGCCACAACTTCGCCGCCGACCGCGCCGCCGCCGCGCGCATCGAGCAGGTGCTGCCCAACGCGCGCCGCGTGGCCCGGTCCAACCGGGCCTTCCTGCGGCGGGCCGTGCGGTTCATGGCGGAGCAGGGGATCACGCGGTTCCTGGACCTGGGTTCGGGCATCCCGACGGTCGGCAACGTGCACGAGATCGCGCGCGACGCCAACCCCGAGAGCCGGGTCGTGTACGTGGACTTCGAGTCGGTCGCGGTCGCGCACAGCCGACTGCTGCTCGACGGTGACGAGCGGACGGCCGTGGTCGAGGCGGACCTGACCGACCCGGGCACCGTGCTGGCCGACCCGGCCGTGCGGGCGCTGCTGGACACCGACGAGCCGGTCGGGCTGCTGCTGGTGGCCGTGTTCCACTTCGTGCCCGACCACGGGGACCCGGCCGGGCTGGTCGGGCGGTACCTGTCGGCGCTGCCCGCGGGCAGCCTCGCGGCGATCTCGCACCTGACGGCCGACTTCGACGCCGAGGGCATGGCGCAGGTGGCCGAGACGATGGCGAACAGCCCGAACCCGATGTTCTTCCGGCCGTTCGACCGGGTCGCGCCGCTGTTCGCCGAGCTGGACCTGGTCGAGCCGGGCTTAGTGGACGCCGACCTGTGGCGCCCGGAACCCGGCGTCACCGACCCGGACGGCCCAGCGCGCGGCGTCTACGCGGGCGTCGGCCGAGTCCGCTGACCACTGGCCGCTTCTCCCCGCGCACGGGGAGGGGTTCGCCGGTCTCACCGGCCTCGCTGATTTCGCCGGTCCCGCCGATTTCGCCGGTCCCGCCGATTTCGCTGGTTTCGCAGGCTTCGCTGGTCTCGCCGGCTTCGCTGGTTTCCGGGCGCACCGCCAGTGCCACCACCGCGCCCGCCCAGCACAGCCTGACCGCCATCCCGAACCAACCCTCCACCGCTCCGCCCCGGCCCATGCCACCTCCAGCAGATCGAACCGATCGGTACGATGTGGTCCGTGCCCGTGGCGAAAGGCTCCCGCGCCCGCCAACTCCGCGCCCCGCCAACCCCGCGCCCGCCGGCCTCACACCCGCCGGCCCTACGCCCACCAGCCCTGCGTCCACCCACGAGCCGGCGGCCCGCATGGGTGAGCCCACGTCACGCATTCGCCTTCCGCCGGCATGACCACCCCGTCCGCCGGATACTCCGGTAGTCATGAGCGACCGAGTCGAGCACCGACGCCCGGCAGGGGTGGACGACGCCACGGTGGAAGCCGTAGGCGCGCTCACCGAGGCCCTGGAGACCACCGAACGCGCCCGCGGCCACCTGTTCGAGTTCCACCAGTTGACCGGCAGCGGCGACGCCAAGCTGATCAAGGCCGCGCAGCTCCTGCGCGACGCCGGCCACACCGCCCTCGCCGACGGCCTCGAACGCCACCTGATCGGCCGCAACGTCGTGCCCGGCCGGTGGACGTTCCAGCTCATCGAGGACTACGAGGACACCTACTACTCCGTCTTCCGCGAGTGGGAGCGCAAGGTGCGCGACGACCTCATGGGCGGCGTGGCCCACGTCTACGAGGCCGAGATGAAGGAACGCAACACCACCTCCGGCGAGCCCGGCCACGAACTGAACCCCTGACACCTGTCGCGATCACCTGTCGTGATCACCTGCTCCGATCACATGCGCTGATCATCTGAGTCGATCATCTACTCGCGACATCTCGACTAAATGCAGGTCACGTACGCCGTGGCCGCTGTTACGGTGTGCGGGCCGACCGCGGGACTCCAGTGCGACTTCCGGAACCCGCCTTTGAAGCGATGCTTCGTTGATCGCGCTCCCATTCCCCGGTCGGCCCCAGACACACCCACCGGAGACGTGATGGACCGCCTGACGGCCGAAGACATGGTCATGTTCGTCAACGCGGCCACCACGTCCACCGGCCAACGGGAGTTCCACAGCCGGGCCGCCGAGCAGCGGGCGTCGCTGGAGTTCCTGCACGAGTACGTGGCCGGCAACTACCGCGACCTCTACGCCGCCGTCCTCGCGCTGGACATCAACGACCTCAACGCGGCTCTGATCACCCGCCGCCTCCTGGCCACGTCCGCCGAGGCCACCCCGGACCAGCGCGCGCTCGAAGGACGCCTGATCGCCCGCCGCCTGGCGGTCATGCCACCGCAACGCGTCTACGACCTGTTCCGCGACCTGCGCCGAGCGGGCGTCAACAACCGGCGCACCCGGGCGATCGTCCGCGACTGGCTCTCCGCCCGCCCCGACCAGGCCTTCGACGCAGTCAAGTACCGCCAGGGCCTGAAGCGGGCACTCCGCCACACCCACCTCACCCCGACCCGCATCGCGCGGACTCCCGCCGCCGGCCCGACGGACGCCGTGCTGGCCGACGAACTGGGGACCTTCCTCTTCCGCACCGCCTCCCCCGCCCGCTTCCGCACCCCGCTCCTCGAAAGCTGGCGCCGCGCCCACTACGAGCAGGCCGCCGTCTACGACCTCCCCTACACCGTGGCCGAGGGCTTCGCGGCCAAGCACGGCATCGCCCGCTCCACCTTCCTGGCCAAGATCAAGCCCAACCTCACCCGCCTGGAGTCCCTGCGCCTGCGCGATTCCGCGGACACCGGGACCGCCCTCGCCGCCATGCCGCTCACCCGGCTGGCGACCTACGTCCTGTCCCTGCCCTTCGCCGACCGCGTCGACCGCCGCACCGAGCTGACCGACGCGCTCCGCGCCGCCGCCCGGCGCACCGCCGGCCGCAACGCCGGGCAGTGGGGACGTGTCGCCGCCGTGCTGGACGACAGCTTCTCCTCCTACGGCTCCGGCGTGAAGCGTCGCCGCCCGCTCGCGGTGGCGGTCGCCGGGCACTTCCTGCTGGAGGCGCTGGCGGCCGAGTTCGTTCCACTGTGGACGTCCGGCGCGACCGACCCGCTGATGGCCCACCCGCGTGGCGCGACGCCGTTGGGGCACCGCATCCTGGACGCCCTGTCCCACGAACCGGACCGCCTGCTGATCATCTCCGACGGCTGGGACAACGCCCCGCCGGGACTGGCCGGCGAGGTCCTCCGCGTGTGGCGCAGGAACGTCGACCCGGCGAACCGGGTCAGCGCCATCCACCTCAACCCCGTGTACGACGCCGGCGACTACGACGTCAAGCGCCTCACCCGCGACGTCCCGTCGGTCGGCATCCGCAACGCCGAGGACCTGCCCACCCTGGTCGAGTTCGCCCGCTTCACCGAGGGCCGGACCGGTTACGCCGGCCTGAGCGCGCACTTCACCGACCGGGTGACCCGCTTCCTGGAGTCCTCCTGATGGCCACCCTCGATCTCACCGGCCTGACCGCCCTGCCCGCCCAGGTCTGGGGCGCGGTCCGGCTGGTGCCGCTCGTCCGCCACCGGCCGATCACGGGCCTGCGCCTGCACACCCGTCTGTACGGCGACGACCCGGCCGTGGTCACCCTGCCGAAGGACGCCGCCTACAACGCGTACATCCCGCACGGTTTCGTGGCGACGTGGTCGGACTCCCCCGAGGCCTCCTTCGGCACCGACCTGACCTCGCCCACCGCGACCGCGCCCGCGTCGACGTGCCGGCTGCGCTTCCACCGCCGCATGGCCCGCCGCGAGGACCGCGACCGCCTGCGCTTCCTGCCGCTGCACCTGGCGATGGAGGGCTACCTGGCCCTGCACTTCAACGGCCCGACCGTGCTGTGGGAGGAGTGGTCGCAGCGCGCGATCCGCCGCGGCCTGTCGCCGCGCGCCGAGCAGGCCTACGCGGGCGCGCAGGTCGAGGGCCTGGCCGACGCGCTGAAGCTGTTCGAGATCCACCCGGACCAGTGCGGCGTGGTGCTGTACGTGGCGGACGCGCTCGCCGCGGCGTTCGTCGTCCCGCACCCGGACGACTACCGGGCCCTGCACGCGACGCTGCTGCTGGACATGTACGGCGAACTGGTCCACCACTACGCGCTGCTGGCCGCGCCGGTCCCGGCCTTCACCGCGCGCCTGGACGACACGCACGTGCGCACCCTGGACGACCTGCGCGCCGCCGCGAACCGCCAGTCGACCGAGTGGGCGGCGTTCCACGCCACCACCATGGCCGGCGGCCTGCTGGACGCGTCCTACGACATCCGCCGCGTCCACCGGGCCGGCCGGTTCACCCTCAGCCGCTTCCTGCCGGGCTTCCGGCCGAAGGAGGAGAACCACATCGGCGAGATCATCACCGACCAGCGGGGCCGCACGGCGTACCTGAAGACCTTCCGCCTGTCCGAGTCCCAGATCCGCCGGGGCCACCTGCTCAACACCCTGGCCTCCCACGACTGGCACCTGCCGACGGCGGCGCAATCCCTGGGGACCACCGTGCACGCCTTCGGGCTCCGCCTGAACCAGGCGGGCTTCGGCCACCTGCTCAACGAGCACGTCCTGGCGGGCTACCGGGCCCGGGCCCGAGCCGCGGCCAAGTCCAGCCAGGCGAACCCGGCCAAGTTCAGCTAAGCGAACCCGGGCGGCTTCGGCGGCCCCGGGCGGCTCCGGCGGCCCCGGGCGGCTCCGGCGGCCCCGGGCGGCTTCCCGCGTTGGCGACCCTCGCCGCCCTTCCCGCGTTAGCGAGCCCGGGCGGCTTCCCGCGTTGGGCGACCCCCGCCGCGCTTCCGCGTTGGCGAGCCCGGCCGGTTTCCCGCGTTCCTCCCTCTCTACGGGACGCGCGAGTCGGCGGAAAGTCGCGGATCCTGCATGTCACTCGATCGGGTGGTGTGTTGGGGAGGCCACCCGAAGACCGCTGACCTGCGCGAACACCACCGTACCGGAACTGGTCGGCCGGCGTACCGCCAGCGGATCGGCCGAGGAGCCGGGCCTGCACCTGCCCGGCTCGCGGACCCGCCCTGGAGGTCCGCGCGGTCCCACGGTCCTGCCCGCTCGGAGCGTGGGACCGTCCTCGGCCGGTTGCCGCTACCGCCGCCCTCTCAGGCCACGGTGCAGCTCGCTCCGTTCAGCGTGAACGCGGTCGGCTTGCCGGTGTCACCGGTGTGCGTCGCCTGGAGTCCGATCTGGACGGACGTGCCCGCCGCGATCGTCCCGTTGTACGACACGTTCTTCGCGGTCACCGCACCGCTCGTCGGCGCGTACGTCGCACTCCACCCGCCGGTGATGGCCTGGCCCGCCGGCAGGGTGAAGCCCAGCGACCAGCCGTTGACCGCGCTCGTCCCGGTGTTGGCGATGGTGATGGTGGCGGTCAGGCCGGTGTTCCACGCGTTCACCGAGTACGTCACCCGGCACGGGCCACCCGGCTGGGAGCTGGTGGTCGTGGTGGTCGTGGTGGGAACGCCCGAGTCCAGGCCGAAGAACTGGATGGCGCGCAACGCCATGCCCGACGCCATGATGTTGTGCCCGACGCCTTGCAGGGAGATCGCCTCGACACCGCTCCCGTAGCGCGTCCGCGTCCAACCGGACTGCGGGTAGTCGGTGGACGTCGGCGCCGTCGAGACGCCGTGGACGTTGGTCCACTGGTCGATCTCCTCGCCGAAGTTCGGGTACCGCAACGTGTCGTCGTTCGTCCCGTGCCACAGCTGCATCCTCGGGCGGGCACCGGTATAACCGGGGTAGGCCGAGCGGGCGATGTCGCCCCACTGTTGCGGCGTGCGCAGCACGGTCCCGTTGGCGCACGCGCTGTTCCAGCCCGACCCGTCGGTGGTGGCGAAGCACCCGGCCGGGACGCCGGCGAACGCCGCGCCCGCCTGGAAGACGTCGGGGTAGTTGGCGAGCATGACGTTGGTGGTCATCGCGCCCGACGAGATGCCGGTGACGAACACGCGCCCGGCGTCGCCGTTGTGGCGCTGCAACACGTACCGGACCATCGACACCAGGCCGACCGGGTCGCTGCCGCCGTCGCGCCGCAACGCCTGCGGGGAGGACACGTCGAAGCAGTTGCCGCTGCGGGTGGCCGACGGGTAGATCACGATGAACCCGTACTGGTCGGCCAGGCGCGCGAACTCGGTGCCGGAGTACATCGCCGGGCCGGACCCGGTGCAGTAGTGCACGGCCAGCAGCACCGGCGGCTTGGCCTGCACGCGGTCGGGCACGTACAGGTGCATGCGCAGGTTCGACGGGTTCGTCCCGAACCCGGTGACCTCGGTCAGCGTCGCCGCGGACGCGCTGGGCGCGCCGGGCACCAGCAGCGCGGCCGTCACGGCGACCAGTGCCGCGAGCAATGCGCCTAATGTCTTCATGGACCAACTATTCGCAGTTGATCACATTTCGCACAAGAAGTTTCGTTCTGTTTCGGGTCTCAAATGGGCCCTTCGCGCTTGCCCACGACCGAAATTTTCTGGTCACATTGAGAAACTGTCGATCAGGGAGTCGCCGTGAGTCGAACGACGTCCGTCCTCGCCCTCGTCCTGGCCGCGGCGGCGGTCACGTCCGCTCCCGCCACGGCCGACCGGCCCCGCGCGTGGACCCACACGTGGACGTCCATGCCGCAGCTCACCGAACCGCACAACATGCCGCCCGCGCCGTTCACCCAGGACGGCCTGGTGCTCAAGGACGCCACGCTGCGCCAAACGGTGCACGTCTCGGTCGGCGGCGAGAAGATCCGGCTGCGCTTCTCCAACGCGTTCGGCGGCACGGCCCTGCCGATCACCGCCGTCTCCGTCGCGCTGCCCGCCGACGGGAAGGCCGGGGTCAGCGCGGTCCAGCCCGGCAGCACGCGCCCGGTCACGTTCAACGGCCGCGCGTCGACGGTCGTCCCGGTGGGCGCGCAGGTCGTGTCCGACCCGGTCGACTTCCGGCTGGCGGCGCGGGCGAACCTGACCGTGACCACCTACCTCGCCGACGGCCAGGCGTCGAACAACATCACCTCCCACCCGGGTTCGCGCACGTCGTCGCACCTGCTCGCGGGCAACCACGTCACCGCCGACGACCTGCCCGGCGCGACCCGCACCGACCACTGGTACTTCCTCAGCGGCGTCGAGGTGCTCAGCCGGGGCAGCGCGTTCGCGATCGTCGGCGACTCCCTGACCGACGGCCGGGGCTCCACCACCAACGGCAACGACCGCTGGCCGGACCGGCTGCTCGCCCGCCTCCAGGGCCACCCCGCGACCGCCCGCACCGCGGTGCTCAACCAGGCCGCCGGCGGCAACCGCGTCCTCAACGACGGCCTGGGCCCCAACCTCTTGGCCCGCCTGGACCGGGACGTCCTGGCCACCAGCGGCGTGACGTCGCTGCTGGTGTTCGAAGGGGTGAACGACATCGGCACCGCGCCCGCCACCGAGACCGCGCAGAAGCAGGTCGCCGACGACCTCATCGCGGCCTACGAGCAGATCGTCGCCCGGTCGGTCGGCCTGCGGGTGTACGGGGCGACCATCACGCCGTTCGGCGGCAACACCGGCTACGACGACCCCGACGGGCACCGCGAGCGCGCCCGGCAGCGGGTCAACGAGTGGATCCGCACCGGTGGGGCGTTCGCCGGCGTGGTCGACTTCGACCGGGCCGCCCGCGACCCGGGGGACCCGCGCCGGCTCGACCCGGCCTACGACACCGGCGACCACCTGCACCTCAACCCCGCCGGTTACCAGGCGCTGGCCGACGCCGTGCCCACCGGCTGGTTCCGGTGAGGGGCGGCGTCGTCCCGGAGTGACAACCGGCACGGCGGCTCGTACGCTCGGGTGCGCGGGTTCAAACAGGCAGCCTGCCCCGACAGCGGCGTCACGGTCGCGATGGAGGACGCCTGATGCTCGACTCGGCTCCGGAGTTCTTCGAGGTGCACCGCGACGTCCGCGGCGCCGCCGTGGTGCTGCACGTGTCCGGCGAACTGGACCAGGAGACCTCCGCCGTGCTCGAAGGCCACCTGCGGCAGGCGGAAGACCTGGTCAGACCGCCCGCGCCGGTCGTCGTGGACCTCGGCGGGGTCACGTTCTTCGGCTCGTCGGGCCTGTCGCTGATGCTCACCCACCACCTGCGGTGCGCGGGTCGGGGCACCGCGCTGCGGCTGGTCGCGGGGCACCGGGCGGTGCTGCGGCCCATCGAGATGACCGACCTGGGCACGGTGCTGACCGTGCTGCCGTCGGTGGAACGCGCGCTGGAGATCCCCCGGCAGCGCACGGACTAGGTGCGGGAGCACGCGGCCGGCGCGAATCCCCATGCCCGTCAGCACAACGCGGGTCCGCGAACCCCTGGGAACGGCGGCACTGTACCCGGGCTGACCTGCGGTACGGCAGGATCTGCGGGCATGGGTGCCGCTCGTGCCGGTGAAGTGCTCGGGGTCAACATCAAAGCGCTGCGCGAGGCGCGGGGGTGGTCGCTGTCCGAACTCGCCCGCCAGTCGTCGATCGCCAAGGGGACGCTGTCGCAGCTCGAAGCGGGCACCGGGAACCCCACCATCGAGACAGTGTTCAGTTTGTCGAACGCTTTGCAGGTGCCGGTGTCCGAGCTGCTCACCGAGCGGTCCGTGCCGGAGGTGGTGTTGGTGCGGTCGGCGGACGTGGAGGTGCTGAGCAGCAACGCCGTCGACCTGCGGCTGCTGCGCCGCCTCGACCTCGCCGACAAGGTCCTGGAGATCTACGACCAGCGCGTCCGGCCGGGCGAGGTGCAGCGGACCGAGGGCCATCCGGGGCTGGAACACGTCGTGGTCACGGCCGGTGTGCTGCGGGTCGGGCCCGAGGGGCGGCAGTTCGAGCTGGGGCCGGGCGACTACGTCTGCTACCCCGGCGACGTCCCGCACGTCTACGAGACCGTCGGCGGGCCGGTCACCTCCGTGCTGATGCTGGAGTACCCGAAGGCTTGACGCTCCGCCACCGGCGAACCTACGCTCAGCGGCGTTCAGTTTAGTGAACGGTGGTGAGCAGCGTGGCACACCCGGACGTCGTGGTCGTCGGCGCGGGGATCGTCGGAGCGGCGTGCGCGGAGGCCCTGACGGCCGCCGGGCTGCGCGTGCTCGTGCTCGACCGCGGCCCGCTCGCCGCCGGCACCACCGCCGCGGGCGAGGGCAACGTCCTGGTGTCGGACAAGGAACCCGGCCCCGAGCTGACCCTCGCGCGGGCCTCCCGCGAACGCTGGCCCCGGCTGCTGGCCGAACTCGACGCCGACGTGGAGTGGGAGGAGAAGGGCGGCCTGGTCGTCGCCACCACCCCGGAGGCCGTCGAGCCGCTGCACCGCTTCGCCCGAGCCCAACGCGACGTCGGCGTGGACGCCTGCCCGCTGAGCCCCGCCGAGGCCCGCGCGCTCGAACCGCACCTCACGCCCGAGGTCGCCACGGCCGTGCACTACGCCGAAGACGCCCAGCTCAACCCGGTGCTGGCGGCGACCACGCTGCTCGCGGCCGTGCGCCGGCGCGGCGGTGGGACCACGCCGTTCGTCGAAGTGTCCGAGGTGGAAGGTGACCGCCGGGTGACCGGCGTGCGGACCCCGCAGGGCACCATCCCGTGCCACGCCGTGGTGAACGCGTGCGGGCCGTGGTCGGGCGCGCTGACGGCCAAGGCGCCGCTGCGGATCATGCCCCGGCGCGGGATCGTGCTGGTGACCGCTCCCCTGCCGCCCGTGGTGCGGCACAAGGTGTACGACGCGGACTACGTAGGCGCGGTGGCCTCCGGTGACGCCGCCCTCCAGACCTCGGGCGTGGTCGAGTCCACGCGCGCCGGCACGGTGCTGATCGGGTCGAGCCGGCAGCGCGTCGGGTTCGCCGAGCGGTTCGAGGTGCCGGTGTTGAAAGCGTTGGCGCGCAAGGCGGTCACGTTGTTCCCCGGGCTGGCCGGGGTGCCGGTCATGCGCGCCTACGGCGGGTTCCGCCCGTACGCGCCGGACCACCTGCCGGTGATCGGCGAGGACCCGCGGCTGCCCGGCCTGTGGCACGCGACCGGTCACGAGGGCGCGGGCATCGGCCTGGCCGCCGCGACCGGGCTGCTGGTCGCCGAACTGCTCACCGGACGCGAACCGCACGTGGACCCGGAGCCGTTCCGGGTGGACCGACCGGAGGTGATGGCCGCGTGAAGGTCACCGTCGACGGGACCGCCGTCGCCGCGCGACCGGGGCAGACGGTCGCCGCCGCGCTGCTCGCCGCCGGTCGCGCGGCCTGGCGGGACACCCGCGGCGGCGGCCGTCCGCGCGGGTTGTTCTGCGGGATCGGGGTGTGCTTCGACTGCCTGGTCGTGGTCAACGGGGTGCCGGACGTGCGGGCCTGCCAACGCGTGCTGGCCGACGGCGACGACGTCCGCACCCAGCACGGTGCGGAGCTGCCGCGATGAGGGTCGTCGTGGTGGGCGCGGGCCCGGCGGGGCTGGCGGCGGCACGGGCGGCGGCGCGCCACGGCGCTGCGACGGTCCTGGTCGACGCCGAGCCGAGCGCGGGCGGCCAGTACCACCGGGGCGAGGGAATCGTTGCGCCGCAAGGGGTCGAGCACCTGACGGACACCACGGTGTGGGCCGTGGAGGGCACCCGGTTGCACCTGCGCACCGGTCCCGCCGACGCGCCGGACCGCGTGGCGCGCGTGCTGGACTGCGACGCCTTGGTGCTGGCGACCGGCGCGCACGACCGCGCTCTTCCCTTCCCGGGCTGGGACCTGCCGGGCGTCGTCACGGCGGGCGCGGCGCAGGCGATGGCCAAGGCGCACGGCGTGGCGGTCGGCCGGCGGGTGGTGGTCGCCGGCACGGGACCGTTCCTGCTGCCGGTCGCGGACGCGTTGCGCAAGCTCGACGTGGACGTGGTGTCGGTGCTGGAAGCGGGCAGTCCGCTGGCGTGGGCGCGGGAACCGGCCGGGGTGCTCGCCGGGCGCGGGAAGCTCGCGGAGATCGCCCGCTACAGAGCCGTCCTGTCGCGCTACCGCACGCGCTCGACGGTGATCGCCGCGCACGGCGACGACCGGGTGACCGCCGTGACCGTGACCAAGCTCGACCGGGACTGGCGCGTCCGCCCCGGCACCGCCCACCGGGTCGAGGTGGACGCGGTGTGCGTCGGGTTCGGCTTCACCCCGCGCCTGGAACTGGCGGTCGCCGCCGGGTGCGCGGTGCGCGACGGGTTCGTGCGCGTGGACGACCGGCAGGCGACCTCCGTGCCGGGCGTCTACGCGGCGGGCGAGATCACCGGCATCGGCGGCGCGGACCTCGCGCGCGCCGAGGGCGAGATCGCCGGCACCTGCGCCGCCGGCGGCACACCGTCGGCAGGGCTCCTCAAGACCGCGCTCAGGGGGCGGACGTTCGCCGCCGCGCTGGACCGGGTGCACGCGGTCCGGCCGGGCTGGCGGACGTGGCCGGACGAGCGCACGACGGTGTGCCGGTGCGAAGAGGTGGACCTGGCCGCGCTGCGCGCCGCCGTGGACGAGCACGCCGCGCTCGGGCTGCGGTCGCTCAAGCTGACCTGCCGCGTCGGGCTGGGCCTGTGCCAGGGCCGGGTGTGCCTGCGCAACGCCGCCGAACTGGCCGGTGTCCCCTACGACGCCGACCGGTTCTCCCGCCGCCCGGTCGCCGCGCCGCTGCGCCTGGGCGAACTCGCCGACACCCCGCTCACGCCCGCACCGGAGGAGTGACATGACCGAGGACCTGCGCCGCGCCCTGGAGGTGTTGTGACGATGCGGGCCGCCCGCTACTTCAGCGCTGTCGATTCCCACACCGAAGGCATGCCGACCCGCGTGATCACCGGCGGGGTGGGCGTGGTCCCCGGCGCCACCATGGCCGAGCGGCGGCTGCACTTCATGGCGCACATGGACCACATCCGCGAGTTCCTGATGAACGAGCCGCGCGGCCACTCGGCCATGTCCGGCGCGATCCTGCAACCGCCGACCCGGCCGGACGCCGACTGGGGCGTGCTCTACATCGAGGTGTCCGGGTGCCTGCCGATGTGCGGGCACGGGACCATCGGCGTGGCGACCGTGCTGGTGGAGACCGGGATGGTCGAGGTGGTCGAGCCGGTCACGACGGTGCGCCTGGACACCCCCGCCGGGCTGGTCCTGGCCGAGGTGGCGGTGCGGGACGGGCGGGCGCTGCACGTGACGATCCGCAACGTCCCCGCGTACGCGCACGAGCTGGACGCCGTGGTGACCGTCCCGTCACTGGGCGAGGTCACCTACGACATGGCCTACGGCGGCAACTTCTACGCCATCCTGCCGTTGGAACAGCTCGGCATCCCGTTCGACCGGGCGTACAAGGACGAGATCCTCGGCCTCGGTCTGTCCATCATGGACGCCATCAACGAGCAGCGGAAACCCGTGCACGTCACCGAAGCGGGGATCGCCGGCTGCAAGCACGTCCAGTTCACCGCGCCCGGCGAGGACGGCGCGCACTCCCGCAACGCGATGGCGATCCACCCCGGCTGGTTCGACCGCTCCCCCTGCGGCACCGGCACCTGCGCGCGGATGGCGCAGCTGCACGCGCGCGGCGAGCTGGGGCTGGCCGAGGACTTCGTCAACGAGTCGTTCATCGGCACCCGCTTCACCGGCCGCCTGACCGGCGAGACCACGCTCGGGTCCACCACGGCCGTGCTGCCGACGGTGTCCGGGCGGGCGTGGATCACCGGCATGGCACAGTACCTCCTCGATCCGACCGATCCGTTCCCGAAGGGGTTCACGCTGTGACCAGACCCGCCCGCCGCGACCCGAGCAGGCTGACCGAGGCCACCGGTTTCCGCGACTTCGTCCGCGGCGGCTGGGGAGCAGGCGACCGCGCGGTCCGCCTGGCCCCCGGCGCCGCCGAGGCCGCCGCCCGCCACCGCGAGCGGCTGCGGTCCGCGCTGCCCGGGGTGCGGGTCGCGGTGGCCTCGGGGTGGGCGCCGGTGCGGTCCAACGACACCGACTACGGTTTCCGGCCCGACAGCGACTTCTCGTGGCTGACCGGGTGCAACGCCGAGGGCGCGGTGCTGGTGCTGCACCCCGACGGCGACGCGGAGCTGTTCCTGCGCGAGCCCGCCGGGCCCGACGACGCGGACTTCTTCGCCAACGCGCGCGACGGCGAGCTGTGGATCGGTCCCGTGCCGGGCCTGGCCGAGTGGTCGGCGGCGTTGGGCGTGAAGTGCCGGCCCGTCCACGACCTGCCCTCCGCGCTGCGCGGCCGGTTGCCGCTGGTGCACGCGACCGGTGGCGTGGACCCGCTGCTGGACGCCCTCGCCGGGCACAGCGCCGAGCTGCGCCGGGTGCTGGCCGAGCTGCGCCGGATCAAGGACGACTGGGAGATCGGCCAGCTGCGGGCGGCGGTGGACGCGACCGTCGAGGGCTTCGCCGACGTGGCCGCCGAGCTGAAGACCGCCGTGGCGGGCGGCGGCGAGCGCTGGTTGCAGGGCACGTTCGACCGCCGGGCGCGCACCGCCGGCAACGGGCCCGGCTACGCCTCCATCGTCGCCGCCGGCCCGCACGCGCCGGTCCTGCACTGGGTCCGCAACGACGGCCCGGTGCCCGAGGACGGCGTGCTGCTGCTGGACGCCGGGGTCGAGCTGAACACCCTCTACACCGCCGACATCACGCGCACCCTGCCCGTGTCCGGCGTGTTCTCCGACGCCCAGCGCCAGGTGCACGACCTGGTCGAAGCGGCGGTGGAGGCCGCGCTGGCGGAAGTCCGGCCCGGCGTGCCGTACCGGGAGTTCCACCGGGCGGCGATGCGGGTGCTGGCGGTCGGCCTGCACGACTGGGGCCTGCTGCCGGTGTCGGTGGACGAGTCGCTGGACGACGACGGTCAGCACCACCGCCGCTACATCGTGTGCGGCATCGGCCACCTGCTGGGGCTGGACGTGCACGACTGCGCCAACTCCTCGCCGGAGGCCTACCACGAGGGGCCGTTGGAGGAGGGCATGGCGCTGACGGTGGAGCCGGGGCTGTACTTCCACCCGCACGACGAGACCGTGCCGCCGGAGCTGCGCGGCATCGGCGTGCGGATCGAGGAGAACCTGGTGGTGACGGCGAGCGGCAACCACATGCTGTCGTCCGCCCTGCCGCGTGACGCGGCGGGTCTGGAGGCGTGGGTCTCCGCCCGCCGGTAGCGCCTCACGCGGTCCAGGGATGGGCTTCCGGGTGGGACCGCCACCAGCGGGCGTAGGTGGCGGTCTCCTCGGCGTGGGTCGTGTACGCGGCGCCGATCGCGTGGCACAGGGCCCTGATCGCCTCCTCCGGGAAGGCCTGGCGGCGCCACGCCAGCAGCAGGCGGCCCGTGCTGGGGTCGCCCTTGAGCGGCCGGATCGCGCACGCCTGCGACCGGCTGCCCGGTTCGACCAGGCGCACGGCGTGACCGGCGGCGATCAGGTCCGACGCTCCGCCGCTGGGGGCGTGGAAGCGGATCTTCGGGGTGAACCCCGCTTTGCGGCACATCGCCCGCAGGGACGCCAGGGAGCCGTCGTCCGCGCCGGGCGGGCAGATCCAGCGCTCGTCGGCCAGGTCTTCCAGTGCTATTTCCGGGCGGGACGCCAATGGGTGGTCGTGGGACAGGGCGATGAAGAACGGGAACTTCGGGATTATCGTGCGGCGCGGGATGTCGGCTGGCAGCGGGAGTTCCTGGTTGTCCAGTTGGCAGATTATCGCCAGATCGGCGTGAGAACGTTCCAGGAGGTTGCACAGGACCAGCGTCGAAGGTTCCACCTGGACCGTCGGGTCGCCGGCCGGGAAGTGCTTTTCCAGCGCGTCCACGATCTTCGACAGGCACGCCAGGTGGGCCGTCGCTATCCGGGGTGAGCGGGGGCCGGCGGGCCGCGTGGCCAGGTCGGCGGCGAAGGCGTCCAGGTCCGCGAGCAGCAGCCGGGCTTGCCGCAGCGCCGTTTCGCCCAGGTCGGTGGGCCGTGCGCCGGAGCGGTCCCGGACGAACAGGCGACCGCCCACCAGGTCCTCGACCCGGGCCAGCAACATCGTCAGGGCCGGTTGGGACACCCCCAGGCGCACCGCCGCCTTCGACAGGCTGCCGGCGTCCGCAATGGCGCAGATCGCCCTCAGGTGCCGCAGTTCCAGCTCCATCAGCAAATGTTATCGTCGCCGCTTGTTGCCGCGCCAGACCCGCGTTGGGACGCTTTTCCGCACGCCGCTGACCCTGCTTGCGGAGGAACCATGCGACCCAAAACCACGACCGCCGTGCGGTCCCTTTTCTTGGCCGTGCTGGCCGCGACCGCCGGAATACTGCCGACACCGGCGAACGCCGAGCCGCGCGGCGACGCCGCGATCCAGCGGCTTTCCGTCCCGCCCGAGCGGGCGGCCGAGCCCACGACCGTCGCGCACGGGGAGGTCACCGCCGAGCGGCGACCGGTCCGCCCGTTGGAGCTGCCGCAGTCCCGCGCCGCCGGCGTGGAGGAGGCGTGCGCGGTCTCGGACTTCGCCTCGGTCACCGGCTCCGCGCTGGTCAGCGCGGTGAAGGCGGCCACGACCGCGTGCGTCAACACCCTGTTCGGGCTCACCGGCGGCGATGCGAACAAGGTCTTCCGCGAGCCGCAGATGGTGTCCGTGGCGGACGCTTTGCGCGCCGACGCCGCCGCCTACGCGGGCGACAACCGGTCCTCCACCGCACAGCTCGTGCTGTTCCTGCGCGCGGGCTACTACGTGCAGTGGTACCACCCGGGCGACGTCGGCCAGTACGGTCCCGCGCTGACCCAGGCGATCCGGCCCGCGCTCGACGCGTTCTTCGCCAACCCCCGCGCCGCCGACGTCACCCAGGCCAACGGTGAGGTGCTGGCCGAGGCGGTCACGTTGGTGGACAGCGCGCAGGAGAACGCCCGTCACCTCCCGCTCGTGCGCCGGCTGCTCGACCGGTACGACGGCACCTACAACGCGTTCCCCGCGATGCTCGCGGCGGTCAACAACGCCTACACGATCCTGTTCCGCGGCCACCAGCTGCCCGAGTTCGTCACGGCCGTGCACGCCGACCGCCGCGTTTTCGATTCGCTGCAAGGGTTCGCGGTCCGCAACGCCGGCCTGCTGGGCACCGACCGCTCCTACCTGGTGTCCAACGCGGGCGGCGAGCTGGGCCGGTTCCTGCGGCACGAAACCCTGCGCCCGGACGTCCGCCCGCGCGCCCGCGACCTGCTCGGCCGGTCCACGATCACCGGTCCGACCGGCGCGCTGTGGGTCGCGGTCGCCGCGATGGCCGACGCCTACGACAAGGCCCAGTGCGCCTACTACGACGTGTGCGACCTGCCGACCAAGCTGGCCGACGCGATCCTGCCGATCAACCACTCCTGCGGCCCGACCCTGCGCATCCGCGCCCAGGCGATGAGCACCACCGAGCTGACCGGAACGTGCGCCAGCCTGCGCAACCAGGACGCCTACTTCCACGGCGTGGCCAAGGACAGCGGTCCGGTCGCCAACGACAACAACACGTTGCTGGAGGTCGTGGTCTTCGACTCCGCGCGCGACTACCGCACGTACGCGGGACCGATGTTCGGCATCGACACCAACAACGGCGGCATGTACCTGGAAGGCGACCCGGCCGCCGCGGGGCAACCTGCCCCGGTTCATCGCGCACGAAGCCGACTGGCTGCGCCCGGCGTTCGAGATCTGGAACCTCAACCACGAGTACACGCACTACCTCGACGGCCGTTTCAACATGCACGGCGACTTCGCGGCCGGTATGCAGACGCCGACGGTGTGGTGGGTCGAGGGTTTCGCGGAGTACATCTCGTACCACTACCGCGGTGTCGTCTACCAGAACGCGCTCAACGAAGCCGGGAAGCGCACCTACGCGCTCAGCACCCTGTTCGACACGACTTATGACCACGGTGTGACCCGCGTGTACCCGTGGGGTTACCTGGCGGTCCGGTACCTGCTGCAACACCATCGGTCCGATGTGGACACGATCCTGGGCTACTACCGCACCGGCCAGTGGCAGGCCGCGCGCACCTACCTCAAGTCCACCATCGGCACCAAGTACGACACCCATTGGTACAGCTGGCTTTCCGCGTGCGCGTCGGGTCGTTGCGACGCCGAGTGCACCGCCGACGACACCCGTGCACTGGGTGAGGACTGCGTGCGCAGCAACCGGTCGGCGTCCCTGGGCAACTACGACTACCTGTACCTCTGGGTGCCGGCGGGCGTGACGAGCCTCAAGATCACCGCCAGCGGCGGCACCGGTGACTGCGACCTGTACTTCAACCGCGCCACCTGGGCCACCACCACCGCGTACACGCACCGCTCCACCGGCACGACCAACAGCGAGGCCATCACGGTGACCGCTCCCCCGTCCGGCTACGGTTTCGTGAGCCTGCACGGCAAGCAGGGCTGTGCGGGGGTGACCGTGGCCTCCGAGTACTGAGCGGGTCAGGGTGGCGCGGTCACGATCACTCCCCGTCGTGACCGCGCTCCCCGACCTCGACCCGCACCTGACGACCCGCGACCGGGCCGAGCCGGGCCACACCAAGCGACGTGCACGACCTGACCGCGGTGGTCGGCCACGACGGCGCGCCCACCACCCGCTGCGGCGACGCGCCGGCCACCCACGGGCTGTGCGAACGGGTCGTGACGAGCCTCTAGCCCTTGCCCTTCCCCTTGCCGGGCTTGCCCTTGTGCTTGTCCTCCTTGCCGGCGGGCGCGGCGGGCGCGGGTTCCTGCCGCGTCTCGGCGACCGGCTGCACCACCCGGGTGGTCACGAGGGTGGGCGGCGCGACGGGCACCGGGACGACCTTCGCCGGCTCCGGCGGCGACGCGGCCGGCGGCGTGGTGTCGACCATCGACCAGGCCAGGCCGCTCAACCCCAGCACGGCCGCGAGGGACCCGGAGATCAGCCACCGGCGCGCGGACTGCGGCGCGTCCGGCACGGCCTCGATGCTGGCCAGGGTGTCCGGGTCCGTGCTCGCCGCCGGGGCGTTCGGCTCGGCGCCCGCCGGGTCGGCCGGGGCTTCCAGCCGCCGCGTGGGCTGCGCGGGGCGCGGCAGCGGCACGGGTGGCGGCGCGCCGTCGCGCAGGACGCGGGCGCACTCCTCCGCCGACGGCCGCCGCTTCGGCGTCATGGCCGTCATCAGCGAGAACAGCCGCACCAGCTCCGAAGGCAGGTGGCTGGGCACGTGCGGGGGCCGGTGCAGCCGCGCGACCGCCGCCTCCACCCCGCCGCCGTCGTACTCGGTCCGCCCGGACAGGCACTCCAGGAGCACCAGGCCCAGCGCGTAGACGTCGACGGCGGGCCCGATCGCGCCGCCGCGCACCTGCTCGGGCGCCAGGTAGGGGGCGGTGCCGACGACCTGCTGGGACAGCGTCACCCGGTCCGCGCCGCTGGTCAGCGCCAGGCCGAAGTCGGCGAGCAGGGGTTCGCGGTCGGCGTCCAGCAGGACGTTGGACGGCTTGAGGTCGCGGTGGACGACGCCGTGGGCGTGCACGTGGGCCAGCGCGTCGGCGATCGCCGCACCCAGCCTGCGCACCTCGCTCAACGCCAACGGCCCCCGGTTGATCTCCGCGCGCAGCGTCCGGCCCTCCACCAGCCGCATCACGACGAACCGGGTGCCGCCGCTGGTGCCGGCGTCGTAGACGGCCACCAGGCCGGGGTGGGAAAGGGCGGCCAGCGTCCGGATCTCGTTCTCGATCCGCCGCTCGGTGACCGCGTCCTCGACCCCGGGGAACAGCTTGACCGCGACGGGCCGCCGCAGCAGGACGTCCCAACCCCGGTGGACCTGGGCCATGCCGCCGGCCCCGACGAGCCCGTCGAGCCGGTAACGGTCGGCCAGCAGACGGCCACGGAAGGCTTGGACGGTCACGCCAACCGGGTGCCCTGGCTGTTGTCCGCTCAAACTCCCGCCGACCCGGGCCGGCCCGCGCGGTGGCGGCCACCGCCGCCAGGTCCGCGACACTCCGCGCCCGGCCTGCGTCTAGTAGGACGCCCGGTCGAGGATGGCGGTGAAGTCGGTGCCCGCCGGGAGGGTGCCGAAGGCGTAGCCGCCGCCACCCAGCCGGGACCCGCAGAAAGCGTCGGCCACCGCGTTCGGCGCGTACCGGACCAGCAGGGACGCCTGCAACGCCAGCGCCATGCGTTCGACCAGGTGCCGCGCCCGCACCTCGACGTCCGCCGGGGACGCCAGAGCGGCGGCGACGTCGTCCACGGCGGCGTCCAGGCGCGGGTCCGCGCCCCGCGACAGCGCCAGTTCGGCCAGCAACGCCCGCGCCGCGGCCGGCTGTTTGCCCAGCACGCGCAGCACGTCGAGGGCGTTGACGTTGCCCGACCCCTCCCAGATGGAGTTCAGCGGGGCCTCGCGGTAGAGCCGGGGCATGCCCGAGTCCTCCACGTACCCGTTCCCGCCGAGGCACTCAAGCGCCTCCGCCGCGAACACCGGGGCCCGCTTGGTCACCCAGTACTTGCCGATGGCCGTGGCGATCCGCCGGAACGCCCGTTCGCCCTCGTCGCCCCGCACGGCCCGGTCCGCCGCGCCGGCCAGCCGAAGCGTCAGCGTGGTCGCGGCCTCGGACTCGACCGCCAGGTCGGCCAGCACGTTGCGCATCAACGGCTGGTCCACCAGCCTCGCCCCGAACGCCGAGCGGTGCCGGGTGTGGTGCAGGGCCTCCACGAACGCCTTGCGCATCAGCACCGCCGAGCCCGACACGCAGTCCAGGCGGGTGCAGTTGACCATCTCGATGATGGTCTTCACGCCCCGGCCCTCGGGACCGACCAGCCACGCCACCGTGCCGTCGAACTCCGGCTCCGACGACGCGTTGGACCGGTTGCCGAGCTTGTCCTTCAACCGCTGGATGCGGAACGCGTTGCGGGTCCCGTCGGGCAGCACGCGCGGCACCAGGAAGCACGACAGGCCGCCCGGGGCCTGCGCCAGCACCAGGAACAGGTCGCACATGGGCGCGGAGGTGAACCACTTGTGGCCGCGCAGGGTGTAGACGCCGTCCTCGCCGGTCGGGGTGGCGACGGTGGTGTTGGTGCGGACGTCCGAGCCGCCCTGCTTCTCGGTCATGCCCATGCCGGCCAGCAGGCCGCGCTTGGCGGTCGGCTCGCGCAGGCCCGGGTCGTAGACGCGGCTGGTCAGCAGCGGTTCGTAGCGGGCCGCGAGGGCCGGTTCGTGGCGCAGCGCGGGGACGGCGGCGTAGGTCATGGCCATCGGGCAGCCGTGGCCGGCCTCCGTGTGACCCCACGTCAGCAGTCCGGCGTAGCGGGCGACGTGCGCGCCGGGCCGGGGGTCCGCCCACGCCGACGCCGCGTTGCCCTCGGCGACCGCGACCCGCATCAGGTCGTGCCAGCTGGAGTGGAAGTCGACCTCGTCCACCCGGTTGCCGTACCGGTCGTGGGTGCGCAGCACCGGTTCGAAGGTGTTGGCCTGCTCGGCCCAGCGCTGGGCCTCCGCGCTGCCCGCGTGCCGGCCCAGCCGGCGCAGGTCGTCCTCGAACCAGCCCGCGCCCTCGCGGCGCAGGCCCTCCAGCAGGGCCGCGTCGGCGGACGCGTCGTAGGGCGCGAGCGGCGGCGGCTGGTTGGTGACCTCGTGGGTGGCGGACGAGGGCGTCAGCGGCAGGACCATGACCTCAGTATTACGCTCTCGGTTCGACCGCAGCAAGACTGTAATACCGGTAGGATGCCGGGGTGACCGGGAGGCGCGTGTGACGCAGGAGCTCCGGCTGCGCCCGCTGACCGCGCGCTCGGTGGTGCTCAGCACCCTGCTCGGCGCGCACCCGCCCGAACTGCCAGTGCGCGAACTCGTGCGGATCGCGGCCCTGTTCGGCATCAACGACACCGCGCTGCGCGTCGCCCTGACCCGCATGGTCGCCACCGGCGACCTGCACCGCGCCGACGGCACCTACCGCCTCAACGACCGCCTGGTGCGGCGCCAGCGCCGCCAGGACGAGGCCGTGGACCCCAGCACCGTCGCGTGGGACGGGACGTGGGAGATCGTCGCCGTCACCGCCACCGGCCGCAGCCCCGCCGACCGCGCCGCCCTGCGCGCGCGGATGACCGCGCTGCGCCTGGGCGAACTGCGCGAGGGGCTGTGGCTGCGCCCGACCAACCTGCGCCGGACGTGGAGCGCCGACCCGGGCGTGCAGCGGTTCACCGCCGTGCCGGAGACCCCGTCGGCCGAGCTGGCGCGCACGCTGTGGGACCTGGACGACTGGTCCGCCCACGGCCGCGCCCTGCTGCGCCACTTCCGCGCGGTCGACCAGCCGGTGGACCGCTTCACCACGGCCGCGGCCATCGTGCGCCACCTGCTGGCCGACCCGATCCTGCCCGGCTCGCTGCTGCCCCGCCCCTGGCCCGCCGACGACCTGCGCGTGGCCTACCGCGGTTACCAGCGCGAGCTGGCGAACCTGGCGGCGCTGCCGGGTTGAGGAGGGCCGAGGCGACACCCCGGCCCTCCCCGCGCTCACGCTCCGTGAACCTCGAACTCGTACAGCGAGTAGCCCCACGTCGTCGCCCGGGTCACGCCCTGCACCCGCACGTACCGGCCCGACCCGGACAGCCCGGTCAGCTCGTCCGTCCCGCCGTCACCGGCGGTCACCTCGCGCAACGTCGTCCACGCGACGCCGTCGGCGGAGGACTGGACGCGGTAGGCCCGGCCGTACGCCGTCTCCCACGTCAGCTTCACGCGCCCGACCTGCCGGGTCGCGCCCAGGTCCACGGTGATCCACTCGCCGTCGCTGTAGGCGCTGGACCACCGGCTGCCGTAGTCGCCGTCCACCGCGTTGACCCCCGGGAACGCCGGCGTCTCCACCGAGGACACCGCCACCGGCTTGCCGAAAGCGAGGTTCCCCGGCTGCGCCGACGACGGCCACGCCGGGTTGCGCCCGACCGACGCGATGACCGAGGTGAACGCCGACCACGTCGAGACCAGCTTCGGCGAACCCCAGGTCTGCTGGGCCAGCATGCGCAACGGGTCCCGGATGCCGGAGGCGATCTGCGCCTCGGTCTCCCCCGCCGGGTAGTCGCACCACACGTGGATCTTGGAACCCAGGTTGCGGGTCTGCGAGGCCGCGTTCAGGGTCTGGTTGCCCTGGAAGACGTTGGTGTTCCAGGTTTCGTAGCCCCACGTGGTGTTCGGGCGGCCGACGCTGCCGTTGTAGAGCACGTAATAGGTGGGGTCCCAGCTCTCGTTGGAGATCAGGTGGCCGTTGTCCACGTGCTGCTGCGGCGAAAGCCCGTACTTGTACCAGAACTCGATGACGATGTTCGGGTTCACCCGCACCGCCGAACCGCCGTGCAGACCGTCGTTCCACGCGCGGGTCGTCTTGCCCGCCGCGCGCACGATCCCGTTGGCCCAGTTGACGAAGCCCAGGTAGGTGTCCTTGGCGTTGGCCGTCGGGCCGTAGTTCGCGCGGGCGTGGGTCAGCAACTGCGGGTAGGCCGCGTAGTCCGTCACGTACTCGTCCGCGCCGATGTGGAAGTACGGGGCGGGGAACAGCGGCAGGTACTCGTCGTAGATGTCCTTGATCAGCGTGTACGCGGCCGGCTTGCTCAGGTCGATGAACCCGTGGTTGACCGTCCCGCCGCTGCTGACCAGCTTCAGGTCCGGGTGCTTGGCCAGGATGGCGTCCATGTGGCCGGGCGCGTCGAACTCCGGCACGACGGTGATCTTGTACTTGGCGGCCAACGCGATCAGGTCGCGCACCTGCTGCTTGGTCAGGTGCTGCGCGGAGACGTACTCGGGGTGCTTCTCGCTCTCGATGCGGAACCCGAGGTTGTCGGTCAGGTGCAGGTGCAGGTAGTTGAGCTTGAGGTAGGCAAGTTCCCTCACGTGGTCGGCGAGCCACTGCGGCGTGAAGTACTTGCGGCCGTTGTCCACCATCAGGCCGCGTTCGCGCTTGAGCGGCCAGTCGCGTGCGGTGCCGCGCGGGATGGTGGTGCGCTGCTTGAGCAGTTGCAGCACGGTGCGGGTGCCGTAGAACGCGCCGGCGTCGGTGCGGGCGGTGACGACGACCCGGTCGGTGACGCTGAGCGCGTAGCCCTCCTCGCCCAGCGCGGTGTCGGTGGAGCCGAGCCGGAGGACGACGTCCCCGGCCCGCGCGCCGCTGTCCACCTGGGCGACCGGGCGGCCGAACCGGGCGGTGAGGTCGTCGGCGAACACGCCGGCGGTCGTCGCGAGCGCGGGGTCGCGGACGATCCGGGCGGTGTCGGCGAAGGTGAAGTCGCCGGTCCCGCCGGTCCACTCGCGCAGGGCGGGAATGGTCTGCGGCTTGGGGTTCGCCGCTTGGGCGAGGGCGGGGCCGGGCAGCGCGGCGGAGGCCGCCAGCACGGCCAGCGCCGTGACCAGCGTGCGGAGACGTGGCATCGCGGTTCCTTCCAGGCAGGGAGCTGGTCTGGACCAATTGCGCGGATCAGTGCAACGCCATGCGCACGACATGTCAAGAGTTGTTCAGAAAGTGGCACTAATTGCCACCTTCACTCATACGAATGGCCCGGAACCTGGTCAGGTTCCGGGCCATCGGCGACCGGGAAGGGTCAGACCTTCGCGGGCACCTTCTCCGGGCGGGGCGCGGCCTGGGCGGGACTCTCCCCGACCGCGCCGCGGAACCCGCGCAGCCGCAGGCTGTTGCTGACCACGAACACCGAGGAGAACGCCATCGCGGCGCCGGCGATCATGGGGTTGAGCAGGCCCAGCGCGGCCAGCGGCAGGGCGGCGACGTTGTAGGCGAAGGCCCAGAACAGGTTGCCCTTGATCGTGGCCAGCGTCCGCCGCGACAACCGGATGGCGTCCACCGCCGCCCGCAGGTCACCGCGCACCAGGGTCAGGTCGGACGCCTCGATCGCCGCGTCCGTGCCGGTGCCCATCGCCAGGCCCAGATCGGCCCTGGCCAGCGCCGCCGCGTCGTTCACGCCGTCACCGACCATCGCCACGACCCGACCCTCGGCCTGCAACCGGGCCACGACGTCCACCTTGTCCTTGGGCAGGACCTCCGCGATGACCTCCTCGATCCCCACCTCGGCCGCGACCGCCTTCGCCGCGGCCTCGTTGTCCCCGGTCAGCAGCACCGGGGCCAACCCGAGTTCCCGCAGCTGCCGGACCGCCTCGGCGGAAGTCGGCTTGACCGTGTCGGCGACCACGAGCACCGCACGCGCCTCGCCGTCCCAGGCCACCAACACCGCCGTGCGCCCCTGGCGCTCGGCCTCGGCCTTGGCCGCGGCCAGCTCGCCGTCCAGGTGGACGCTCCACTCGGCCAGCAGCCGCTCCCGCCCGACGAGCACCGCGTGCCCGTCGACCACGCCCTGCACGCCCAGGCCCTCCAGGTTCTGGAAGCCCTCGACCTCGGGCAGCTCGCCCACCCGCTCGGCGGCGGCCGTGGCGATCGCCTTGGCGATCGGGTGCTCGGAGGCGTGCTCCAGAGCGCCCGCCAGCCGCAGCACCTCGTCCTCGGAGCCGGCGGTGTGCACCGCGTGCAGGCTCATCCGGCCCGTGGTCACGGTGCCGGTCTTGTCCAGCACGACCGTGTCCACCCGGCGGGTCGACTCCAGCACCTCCGGCCCCTTGATCAGGATGCCGAGCTGCGCGCCGCGACCCGTGCCGACCAGCAGCGCCGTGGGCGTGGCCAGCCCCAGCGCGCAAGGGCAGGCGATGATCAGGACCGCCACCCCGGCGGTGAACGCCGCCGCCGTCCCCTGCCCCGCGCCCAGCCAGAAGGCGAGCGTCCCGACGGCGAGTGCGATCACGATCGGCACGAAGATCCCGGACACCCGGTCGGCCAACCGCTGCACCTCGGCCTTGCCGTTCTGCGCGTCCTCCACCAGCCTGGCCATCTGCGCCAACTGCGTGTCCGCACCGACCCGGGTCGCCCGCACGACCAGCCGACCCCCCGCGTTCACCGTCGCGCCGACCACCGCGTCACCGGGACCGACCTCCACCGGCACCGACTCGCCGGTCAGCATCGACGCGTCGACCGCCGAGTTGCCGTCCTCGACCACGCCGTCCGTGGCGATCTTCTCCCCCGGCCGCACCACGAACCGGTCCCCGACGGCCAACTCGCCGATCGGCACCCGGACCTCACGGCCGTCGCGCAGCACCGCCACGTCCTTCGCGCCCAACTCCAGCAGCGCCCGCAAAGCCGCGCCCGCCCGACGCTTGGACCGCGCCTCGAAGTACCGGCCCGCCAGGATGAACGTCGTCACCCCGGCCGCGACCTCCAGGTAGATCGAGCCCGCGCCGTCCGTGCGCTGGATGGTCAACTCGAACGGGTGCGTCATGCCGGGCGTGCCGGCCGTACCCCACAGCAGCGCGTAGACCGACCACGCGAACGCCGCCAACGTGCCCATCGACACCAGGGTGTCCATCGTGGCCGCACCGTGCCGCAGGTTCACCGCCGCCGCCCGGTGGAACGGCCACGCACCCCACACGATCACCGGCGCGGCCAACGTCAACGAGATCCACTGCCAGAAGTCGAACTGCCACGCCGGCACCATCGCCAACACGATCACCGGCACCGTCAGGACCGCCGAGACCAGCAACCGCTGCCGCAACGACACCGTGGGATCGACCTCGACCGGGGCGGCCTCCTCGGTCTTCGGGGCCGGCAGGCTCGCGCCATACCCCGCCGCCTCGACCGTCGCCAGAAGCGTCTGCGGGTCCAGGCCCTCCGGGAAGGACACCTTGGCCTTCTCGGTGGCGTAGTTGACCGTCGCGGTCACACCGTCGAGCTTGTTCAGCTTGCGCTCGATCCGGTTCGCGCACGAGGCGCACGTCATGCCGGTGATCGAGAGTTCCAGATCAGTGGCCATGACCCGCCTCCACGGTGAACTCGGCCGTGCGCACGACGCCGCCGTGCTGGAAGTCCAGGAACAACCGGTACCCGCCCTCGCTGGGCACCTCCGCGACGAACGCGATCTCGGGCCCCGGCGCGGTCCTGCCGTCCCCGGGCGAACCCTCGGGGTGCACGTGGAGGTAGGCCAGGTCGCTCTGCCGCAGTGCCACCAAGTGACCATACGCCGCGAGGTAGGGCTGCAAGTCCGTGACCGGCTTGCCGTCCTTGCTGACGGTCAGCTTCAACGGCGACGCCTGGCCGGGCTTGAGGTCACCGTCCAAACGCACCTGGTAACCGTCCACCTCGGCCACTCGCGCCTCGGCGTGGGCCTCGGGCTGGAAGTCGCCCGCGACCGAGACGTCCGCGCCCAGCGTGGTCGCCGCGGCCCCGGCCGGCTTGAAGTCGGCGAACACCCGGTAGGAGCCGCCCGCCGGCAGGGTCACCGGCACCGACCAGGTCCCGTCGGCGGCCATCTCGGGGTGGACGTGCTGGTAGCCGGCGGTGTCCCGGCGCACCACGATCAGGTGCATCTTCTTGTCGTGCTCGACCTCGAACGAGGTCACCGCGTGCCCGTCGGGCCCGAGGATGCGGAAGGAGAGCGGGGAGGTGCCCGTCGGCAGGGTCGTCGCGGTGGGCGCGAGGGTGTAGCCGCCCCTGGTCGACGCCAGGCCCTTGGGCAGGTCCTGCGCGCCCTCCGCGACGGTGCCGCTGTGGGTGTCCCCGTGCCCGGCGGCCTCACTGCCGTGCGTGCCGCCTTCGTCGGCCTTCGGGGCCTGCTCGGCGGAAAGGGGACCGACAGCGCTCCCGACCGCCCAGGCGCCGGTGGCGACCAGGGCGAGCGCTACACCGTAGGCGGAGAGCTTCGCTGCTGTGTTCATCGTCTGAGTCCTTCGTGGTGGGAGCCGGGCTCCCGGTGGGTGGTGCTTCAGCCCGCGAGCGCGTAGCCCGCTTCCTCGACGGCGGCGCGCACGTCCGCCTCGGCCACCGGTTCGGCGCTGGTCACCGTGACCGCGCCGGTCGGCAGGTCGACCGCCACGTCGGTCACGCCGGAGATCTTGGAGACCTCCTCGGTGACCGACGCCACGCAGTGCCCGCACGTCATGCCCGTGACGGTGTAAGTGGACTCGGCCATTGCTGTTCCTCCTCGGTCGTTCACGAACGCACCAGCCGGGCGATCGCGTCGCTGGCCTCGCGCACCTTCGCGTCCGCGCCCTCGCCGCCCTGGGTCAGCGCCTCGGCCACGCAGTGCTTCAGGTGCTCGTCGAGCAGTCCGAGCGAGACCGCCTGCAGCGCCTTGGTCGCCGCCGCGATCTGGGTGAGCACGTCGATGCAGTACTCGTCGTTGTCCACCATCCGCTGGATACCCCGGACCTGGCCCTCCACCCGCCGCAGTCGCGCCAGGTAGTCGTCCTTGCCGCTGGTGTAACCCCGCATGTCCCGCTCCTTCCCGCTACGGGTCCATTTATACCCCTGGGGGGTACCCACCGCAAACGGACGTGACCGCGCACACACCCTCTGGGGGTATCCGGGGCGTGTCAGAGTGGCGCGCATGAGCTACGACGTCGAGGCCGTCCGCGCCCGCTTCCCGTCCCTGACCACCGGCACGGCCCACTTCGACGGACCGGGCGGCTCCCAGGTCCCGGCCCGGGTCGCCGACGCGGTCCACCGGGCCATGACCGCGTCGCTGGCCAACCGCGGCCGGGTGACCGCCGCCGAACGCGCCACCGACGACATCGTCCTGGCCGCCCGCCACGCCCTGGCGGACCTGCTGGACGCGACCCCCGGCGGAATCGTCCTCGGGCGCAGCGCGACCCAGTTGACCTACGACTTCGCCCGGACCCTGGCCAAGTCCTGGGAGCCGGGCGACGAGGTGGTGGTGACCAGGCTCGACCACGACGCGAACGTGCGCCCGTGGGTGCAGGTGGCGGAGGCGGTGGGCGCGGTGGTCCGGTGGGTCGACTTCGACCCCGCGACCGGCGAACTGGACCCGGTGGCGCCGACCGACCGGACGCGCCTGGTGGCGGTGACCGCCGCGTCGAACCTGATCGGCACCCGTCCCCCGCTGGCCGACATCGCGCGCGCGACCCACGAGGCCGGCGCGCTGCTGTACGTGGACGGCGTCCACTTCGCCGCCCACCACGCGGTGGACGTGGCGGAGCTGGGCGCGGACTTCTTCGTGTGCTCGCCCTACAAGTTCTTCGGCCCCCACCTCGGCGTCCTGGCCGCCGACCCCGCCCTGCTGGAGGCGCTGCGCCCGGACAAGCTGCTGCCGTCCACGGACGCGGTGCCGGAGCGCTTCGAGCTGGGCACCCTGCCCTACGAGCTGTTGGCGGGCACGACGGCGGCGGTCGACTTCATCGCGGACCTGGTGCCCGGCGACGGCGACCGGCGCGCCCGCGTCAAGCGGTCGATGGACGCCGTGGCCGAGCACGAAGGCCGCCTGCGCGCGGTCCTGGAGGAAGGCCTGCGGGACCTGCCCGGTGTCACCGTCCACTCGCGGGCCGCGCTGCGCACGCCGACCCTGCTGCTCACGTTCGCCGACCACGACCCGGCCGACGCGTACCGATTCCTGGCGACGCGGAACATCAACGCGCCCGCCGGCTCGTTCTACGCCATCGAGACCTCCCGCCACCTCGGTCTGGGCGACCGGGGCGGCCTGCGGGTCGGCCTGGCCGCGTACTCGACCGACGACGAGGTGGCCCGGCTCCTCACCGCGCTGTCCGACTTCCTCGACGGATAGCCGCGCGCGGAGAGCAGCCGCGTAGTCGGAGTGGTGGACAGACACGGTCGCTCGGGCGCGGAAGCATGGGACGGGCCGAGGGATGACGGCGTGGTCTCCGTGCGGCGAGTGCCGCCACCTTCGGAGTAGTCGAGGAGGAGCGATGTCCATCGCCCCGGTTCGACCGGCGTCCGCCGTGTTGGCCTGGAGTCGCGAACTCGTCCAACCCGCCCTCCGGGCCGCCGTCGACCGGTTGCCCGCGCCGGTCCGGCTGGTCGCCGGGTACCACCTCGGGTGGTGGGACCGCCGGGGCCGGCCGGTCGAGGCGGCCGGGGGCAAGGCGGTCCGGCCCGCGCTGGTGCTGCTCGCCGCCGAGGCGTCGGGGGCTCGCGCCGACACCGCCGTGCCCGCCGCCGTGGCGGTCGAACTCGCGCACAACTTCACGTTGCTGCACGACGACGTCCTCGACCGAGACCGCACCCGCCGCCACCGGCCCACGGCGTGGGCGGTGTTCGGGACGAGCGCCGCCATCCTCACCGGGGACGCGTTGCTGGCGCTGGCGGCCGAGGTGCTGGCCGCGTCCGAGCACCCGGCCGCCGGGCGGGTCCTCACCACGGCCCTGCTGGACCTGGTCGACGGCGAGTACGCCGACCTGGCGTTCGAGCGGCGGCCGGAGGTCGGGCTGGGCGAGTGCCTGGACATGGTGGAGCACAAGACCGCCGCCCTGCTCGCCGCCGCCTGCGCGTTGGGGGCGACGTTCGCCGGCGCGCCGCCCGCCACCGTCGCGCGGCTGCACGAGTTCGGCCGGCTGCTGGGCATCGCCTACCAGCACGTGGACGACCTGCTGGGCATCTGGGGCGACCCGGACCGAACCGGCAAGCCCGCGCACACCGACCTGCTCAGCCGCAAGAAGTCCCTGCCGGTGGTGGCCGCGCTGGCCTCGGGCACGCCCTTCGCCCGCGAACTGTCCACCCTCTACCGGCGTTCCGCCCCGCCCGGCCACGAGGAGGTCGCGCGGATGGCCGAGTTGGTCGAGCGGGCCGGCGGGCGGTCGTGGAGCCGCGACGAGTCCCGCCGGCTGCTGGAGGAGGCGCTGGACCGGTTGGCCGACACCGCTCCCGCGCCCCGCCCCGCCGCCGAACTGGCCGCGCTGGCCGACCTGGTGGTCAACCGCGACCGGTGACCACGCCCTCCACACGGGACAGGGCACCGCGCAACCGGGTGGGTGACATCGCCTCCTCTCATTCGATCGCCACCGGACCCTCCTGCCGGCGGCGCACCCAGTCCCGGTGGAACGCGCTGCCCGGCGCGACCTCGGCCCGGCGGTGCGGTTCGGCCAGCAGGTCGACCGGGCACGGCACGCTGCGATCCGGGGTCCGTCGCGCGCGGGGCGCCGCCGCGAACCCGGCCAGCGCCTCGGCGGCGGGCTTGCGGCGGTGGTCGGTGGTGAACAGGCCCAGGTCGTACTCGCGGTCGGGGAAGTCCAGCAGCGCGCGGTCGATGTCGTGCGAGGACCACCAGGTCACGCCCCACAGCGCGGGGTTCTCGGCGACGGCGTCCAGGGTCGCGCGCACGAACGCCGCCGCGTCGCCCGCCGGCACGTCCGGGCGCGGCACGCCCACCTCCTGCAACCACACCGGCCGGCCCGGCGCGACGGAGGCGGCCAGCGACACCAGGTAGTCGGCGTGGGTCACGGTCGCCGGCCCCAACGGGCCGTCCAGGCGCGAGGTCCCGTTGAACACCCACGAGTGCACGGTGGTCAGGTCACCCAGCTCCACCGCGTCGGCCGGGTGGAACGGGTGGTCCGGCGCGTACCAGGCGTCGTCGTACACCGAGAACAGCGCGGCGACGCCCGGCGCGGCCTCCCGCACCACCTCCACCAGTTCGGCGGCCCACGCCCGGGACGCCTCCGGCGTGGTCGGGTTGGCGGGCCACAGGTTGTCGACCTCGTTGCCCAGGGTGATCGCGAAGACGTTCGCGCGGCTCGCGGCGGCCTCGGACACGTACGCGACGTAGGCGGCGATGCCGTCGCGCACGTCGCGGTCGGTGAACACGCTGCGGCGGTGCCAGGTCAGCACCCAGGAGGGCAGGAAGTCGAAACTCGACAGGTGCCCCTGGAGCAGGTCGACCGCGACCTCCAGGCCGAACTCGGCGGCGACGTCGAGGGTGGTCAGCAGGTCGTCCACCGGGCGCAGCAGCCCCCGGTTGGGCTGGATCCACGGCCAGATCGGGAACACCCGCACGTGGTCCAGGCCCAGCTCCGCCAGGTCGGCGAAGTCGCGGCGGACCGCGTCGGCGGAGAAGTCGAGCCAGCTGTAGAACCAGCCGGCGGACGGCACGTAGTTCGCCCCGAGGCGCAGGGAGTCGGTCACGCCTTCAAGCTAAACCGTTTTAGCGGCCACTCCAAGGGGCGGTGCTCTCGCGGACGGTCAGCCGGGGCGTCTCGGTCTTCACCTCGCGCGGCGCGTTCGGGTCGGCCAGCAGGTCCAGCAGCGCCAGCGCGGCGCGCTCGCCGAACGCGTAGGTGTCGCGGGTCAACGCCGTGATCGCCGGGTGGGTCAGCTCGGTGAGCACCGAGTCGTCGAACGACGCGATGGACACCTCGCCCGGCACGGACACGCCCATCTCCGTGGCCACGCCCAGCCCGGCCACGGCCATCAGGTCGCTGTCGTAGACGATCGCCGACGGCCGTTCGCGCCTGCTCAGCAGGGTGCGGGTGGTCGCCGCGCCCTCGGTGTCGCTGAAATCGGTGTGCAGCGACTCGACGCCCGCCAGGCCCAACCGGTCGGCCGCGTCGCGCAGCGCGCGGGCGCGGCGCCGGGTGTGCCGGAACTCGGGGGTGCCGGCGACGTGCGCGATCCGCCGGTGCCCCAGCGCGGCCAGGTACTCCACGATCGACGTCATGGCCTCGCGGTCGTCGGCCCACACGCTGCACAGCGAGCCGTGCCGACCCGGCCCGCCGATCACGACGGCGGGCAGCAGCAGCTCGTCCACCACGTCGATGCGCGGGTCGCGGGTGCGCAGGTCGACCAGGACCAGGCCGTCCACGCGCTGCTCGGAGGCCCACCGCCGGTAGACGCGGATCTCCTCCTGCACGTCCTCGACGATCATCAGCTGCAACGTGACCGAGTGCGCGGACAGCCCGGCTTGCAAGCCGGAGAGCAGCTTGGCGAAGAACGGCTCGACGCCCAGCGTCCGCGCCGGCCGCGCGATCACCAGGCCCACCGAGTCGGCGCGCGCGCCGCCCAAGGCGCGGGCCACGCTGTGCGGGCGCCAGTTCATCTCCTCGGCCACGGCGAGGATGCGCGCCCGGGTGTCCTCGCTGACGCCGGGGCGCCCGTTGAGCGCGAAGGAGACCGCGCCCTTGGACACGCCCGCCCGGCGCGCGATGTCGGCGATCGTGGGTCTGCTCATCGCCCGCCTCCGATGTCCTGTTTTCTGTCCGGGTCCACCGCCGCGCGGCCCTTGACAGTGCCCGTCGACGCGAAGGATAGTCCGGTACTATACCGGTTTATCCGGTTCCTGCGTCAGAGTGGACGGGAGGGCGTATGCGCACGCTTCTGGCCCGGTCGGCCGTGCTCGCGGCCACCGCGGCGGTGCTCGCCGGGTGCGGTCTGGGCGGCGGCACGAGCGGTGGCGAGGTCGGGGCCACGGGCGAGGTCAAGGGCGAGGTGAGCCTCCAGACCTGGGCGCTGAAACCGAAGTTCACCGACTACGTGCAGGGCGTGATCGACGCGTTCCAGAAGAAGTACCCCGGCACCACGGTGAAGTGGCTCGACCAGCCCGGCGACGGCTACGCCGACAAGGTGCTCAGCCAGGCGGCGTCGGGCGAGCTGCCGGACGTGGTGAACCTGCCGCCGGACATGGCGCTGCCGTTGGCCAAGCAGGACATGTTGCTCGACATCGCCGCCAACGACGACAAGCTGCGCGCGGACTACGTGCCCGGTGGGGTGAGCGCGTACGAGTTCGCGGGCCGTCAAGGTGCCTACGCCTACCCCTGGTACCTCAACACCGACGTCAACTACTGGAACGCCGACCTGTTGACGCGGAACGGTCTGGACCCGAAGAAGCTGCCCGCGTCCGTGGACGACCTCATCGCGCAGGCCCGGGTGATGAAGGAGCGCTCGGGCGGGCAGATGTACCTGATGAGCCGCAAGCCCGAACTGGGCGACCTGGCCAACGCGGGTGTCAAGCTGCTCTCCGACGACGGCAGCAGGTTCACGTTCAACACGCCGGAGGCGGCGGCCGTGCTGGACAAGTACCGCGCCGCGTTCGCCGAGGGCCTGATGCCGCGCGACGTGCTGACCGACAAGTACCTGGGCAACAGCGAGCTGTTCAAGAAGCAGCAGGTCGCGTGGACCACCGGCGGCGGCAACACGATCAACAGCATCAAGGTGGACAACCCGACGCTGGCCACGAAGATCGTGCCGTCGGCGGCGTTCGGCACGCCCCCGCTGTACGTGCAGGGCCTGTCGGTGTCGCGGAAGAGCAAGAACCTGCCCGCCGCGCTGGCGCTGGCCCGGTTCGTGACCAGCCCGGAGAACCAGGCCGCGTTCGCCAAGCTGGTGCCCGGCATCTTCCCGTCCACCACGGCGTCGGCGAGCGACCCGGCGTTCAGCCAGAGCGACGGCACCAACGCCGGTGACGCGAAGGTCCTTGCGTTCCAGGCGCTGGGCGGGGCCAAGCTGCTCCAGCCGCCGGTGGTCAGCGAGGCGATGGGCGACTACATCAAGCAACAGATCTCGTTGGCGGTCAACGGGGAGATCTCCTCGAAGGAGGCGCTGGACCGGGCCGTGGCCAAGTGTGACGAGTTGCTGAAGAGCTGAGCCGATGCCCACGCACCGCTGGTTCACCCCCTGGCTGCTCGTGCTGCCCGCCCTGGTGTGGCTGGCGGTGTTCAACCTCTGGCCGTCGCTGAACACGGTCGTGCTGTCGTTCACCAACGCCAAACCGCTGGGCGGCGGCACGTTCGTGGGCGCCGCGAACTTCGAACGGCTGCTGTCCGACGACCAACTGGCCGACGCGCTGCTCAACAGCATCGTCTACATGCTGGTGTGCCTGCCGGTGCTGACGGTGGCGCCGCTGCTGCTGGCGGTGCTGGTGGAGAAGCGGCTGCCGGGCATCACGTTCTTCCGCACGTCGTTCTACTCGCCGGTGATCGCCTCCGCGGTGGTCGTCGCCCTGATCTGGAACTGGCTGCTGGAGGACCGGGGCGCGGTCAACGGGCTGGCGCGACAGCTGGGCGTGGTGTCCGGGCCGGTGCCGTTCCTGACCGACCGCTGGCTGCTGATCTTCAGCGCGATCGGGCTGACGGTGTGGAAGGGCCTCGGGTACTACATGGTGATCTACCTGTCGGCGCTGGGGAACGTCAGCCGGGACCTGCACGAGGCGGCGGCGGTGGACGGCGCGGGACCCGTCCGCCGCTTCCTGAACATCACCGTTCCCGGTGTGCGCAACACGATGTTGCTGGTCAGCGTGCTGATCACGGTGTCGGCGCTGCGGGTGTTCTCCGAGCTGTACGTGCTGACCAACGGCACCGGCGGCCCGGGCGGGCGGGACATGTCGGTGGTGATGCTGATCCAGATGTACAGCCGGGGCTTCACCGGCCACCTGGGCTACGCCTCCGCGCTGAGCATCCTGCTGTTCCTCGTCACGCTGGGCCCGATGTTGTTGTTGCTGCGCCTGAGCCGGAAGGGGGCCGACGCGTGAGCCGGGGTTTCAACAGCACCAGCCCGCGCGAGAAGGTCCTGCGGTACGCGCTGCTGGTGTTCGTCCTGCTGATCACCGTCGGCCCGTTCCTGTGGCAGCTCTCGACGTCGTTCAAGGGGCCCGGCGAGGACATCTACACCGCCACGCCGAGGTTCCTGCCCGAACAGCCCACCCTGGGCAACTACGCCGAGGTCGCCCGCGCGATCCCGGTGTGGGACTACATCGGCAACTCGCTGGTCGTCGCGGCCCTGACGATCACCGGCAACGCGGTGGGCGCGACGCTGGCCGGGTACGCGCTGGCGCGGCTGCGGTTCCGGGGCGGCAGGCTCGTGCTCGGCCTGGTCCTGGGCACGCTGGTGCTGCCCGGCGAGGTCACGATCGTCTCGCAGTACGTCACGGTCCGCGAACTGGGCCTGGCCGACACCCTGGTCGGCGTGGCCCTGCCGGGCGCGATCGGCATGCTGAACATCCTGCTGATGCGCGCGGCGTTCCTGGCGATCCCGCGCGAGCTGGACGAGGCCGCCTACATCGACGGGGCCGACGCGTGGCAGCGGTTCGTCCGGATCGGGCTGCCCAGCGTGCGCGGGATGCTCAGCGTGGTGGTGATCTTCGCGTTCATCGGGGCGTGGGACGACTTCCTGTGGCCGCTGATCGTGCTGACCGACCCGGAGAACTACACGCTCACCGTGGGGCTCCAGTACCTGAACTCGTCGTTCACCTCCAACCCGCGGGTGGTGGCGGCCGGGACGATGATCGCGTTCATCCCGATCGTGGTCGTCTTCGCCACCCTCCAGCGCTTCTTCTTCCGCGGCGTCGAGGAAGGCGCCATCAAGGGGTAACACACAACGGAGGTTGTTCCCTGTGAAAACAACGATTCTCCGCACCGCCACAGCGTTGGCGCTGCTGGCCTCCACCCTGCTCACCACCCCCGCCCAGGCCCAGGAGGCGATGTCGAAGCGGACCGTCGTCTACTACCAGACGCAGTACCTCAACGGGACGTACGTCTCCCCCAAACCGTTGCTGGACAACAACACCGGCATCACGGACGTGCTGGTCGCCGCCCTGCACCTGAACGGCGACGGCACCGTCCACCTCAACGACCACCCGCCCGCCGACCCGCGCTACACCCAGATGTGGGCGGACCTGGCCGCCATGCAGGCGCGCGGCGTCAACGTCTCCATGATGGTCGGCGGCGCGGCGCCGGGCACCTTCACCCGCCTGGACACCGAGTTCGACACCTACTACCCGAGGCTGCGCAACGTCATCAGCACCTACAAGCTCGACGGCGTGGACCTGGACGTCGAGGAGAACATGTCCCTGACCGGCATCAAGCGGGTCATCGACGCCCTGCGCGCGGACTTCGGCTCCGACTTCATCATCACCCTCGCTCCGGTCGCGCCGGCGCTGGCGGGCGGCGGCAACCTGTCCGGCTTCGACTACGACCAGCTGGAACGCGACCGGGGCGCGCAGATCGACTGGTACAACGCGCAGTTCTACTGCGGCTGGGCGTCCCTGTCGAACACCACCGCCTACGACAACATCATTCGCCGGGGGCTGTTCCCGCCGAACAAGGTGGTGGCGAGTTCCCTGACCCACCCGTCGTTGTGCGGCGGGTACGTGGACGTCACGACGACGTTGAAGTCCACCATCCAGTCGCTGGTGCAGAAGTACCCGAACTTCGGCGGCGTGGCCGGGTGGGAGTACTTCACGTCCAACCCGGGCGGCACGGCGCGGCCGTGGGAGTGGGCGGGGCTGATCACGTCCTACCAGAAGGGCACCACTCCCCCGCCGGCGAACCTGGCCCTGAACAAGGCCGCCACCGGTTCGGCGTCCTGCAACTCCGCCGAGGGTCCGGCGAAGGCGGTCAACGGCAGCGTGAGCGGCGGGAACAGCGACAAGTTCTGCTCGCCGGCGTCGTCGAGGTGGCTGCGGGTGGACCTGGGCTCGGCGCAGACGGTGGGCAGCTTCACCGTCCGCCACGCCGGCGCGGGCGGCGAGTCGACCTCGTACAACACGAAGGCGTTCACCATCCAGACGTCCACCGACGGCACGAACTGGACGACCCGGGTCACGGTCACGGCCAACACGGCGAGCGTGACCACGCACCCGATCAGCCCCGCGAGCGCCCGCTACCTGCGGCTGAACGTCACCACGCCGACCCAGACCGGTGACCCGGCGGCCCGGATCTACGAGTTCGAAGCCTACGCCTGACGAAGGAGTGCAGTGGCAGCGCGGATCCTGTCGGTCGTCTCGACCGACCTGTTCATCGGCACCGAGGACCGGCCCCGGCAGGTGGTGCGCGTCACCGTCGACCGGGGCGCGGGGTCCGCGGCCCTGCCCGTCGAGGTGTCCGGGCCGGGACTGACCGGCTCGGCCCTCACCGAACCCGGCGAGGGCGAGGTGGTGGCGGAAGTCCCCGTCACCACCTCCGCTCCGGTCGGCACGGAAATCCCGGTCAAGGCCTCCCTTGGCGAGTCCACTCTGGACGCAGTGGTGACGGTGGAGGAGACCGGGTGGCGCATGTTCCTGGTCTCCCACTTCCACTACGACCCCGTCTGGTGGAACACCCAGGCCGCCTACACGCAGACGTGGGAACTCCAGGGCAACGACGGCACCACCCGCCCGGTGTGGGAGCACAACGGGTTCAACCTGGTCCGTGCGCACCTCGACATGGCCCTGTCCGACCCCGATTACGCGTTCGTCCTGGCCGAGGTGGACTACCTCAAGCCGTTCTGGGACGTGCACCCCGAGTACCGGCAGGTGTTGCGGGACCTGATCGCCGAAGGCCGGGTCGAGGTGATGGGCGGGACGTACAACGAGCCCAACACCAACCTCACCGGGTCCGAGACGACCATCCGCAACCTGGTCTACGGCGTGGGCTACCAGCGGTCGATCATGGGCGCGGACCCGCGCACGGCGTGGCAGCTCGACGTGTTCGGGCACGACCCGCAGTTCCCCGGGCTGGTCGCCGAGGCCGGGCTGACCAGCACGTCGTGGGCGCGCGGGCCGTTCCACCAGTGGGGTCCGCTGCTGACGAAGTTCGACGAGGCCGGCGGGGACGCGGCGAACATGCAGTTCCCCGCCGAGTTCGAGTGGATCTCGCCGTCGGGGCGCGGGGTGCTCACGCACTACATGCCCAACCACTACTCGGCGGGCTGGTGGATGGACTCGTCCGCCACGCTGGAGGAGGCGTGCGGCAAGGTCTACGACCTGTACCGGGCGGTGAAACCGGCCGCGGCCACCCGGAACACGTTGCTGCCCGTCGGCACGGACTACACGCCGCCGAACAAGTGGGTGACGCTGATCCACCGCGAGTGGGCGTCGCGGTACGTGTGGCCGAAGTTCGTGTGCGGCACGCCGCGCGACTTCTTCGCCGCCGTGCACGAGGAGCTGAGCGCGCGCGGGGTCGCGCCCAGTCCGCAGACGCGGGACATGAACCCGGTCTACACCGGCAAGGACGTGTCCTACATCGACACCAAGCAGGCGCAGCGGGCCGCCGAGGTGGCCGCCACCGACGCGGAGAAGCTCGCCGTGTTCGCGTCCGCGTTGGGGTTGGGCGGGTACCCGGAGGCGGCGCTGGACAAGGTGTGGCGGCAGCTCGCGTACGGCGCGCACCACGACGCCATCACCGGGTCCGAGTCCGACCAGGTCTACATCGACCTGGTGTCGGGGTGGCGGGAGGCGCACGACCTGGCGGTGGACGTGCGGGACCGGTCGCTGGCGGCGATCCTCGGGCAGGTGGACACCTCCGGCGCGGGCCGGGCGGTGACGGTGGTCAACACCCTGGCGTTCGCGCGGACCGACGTCGTGCGGGTGACCGTGCCCGGGTCGTCGGGGCTGCGGTTGCTCGACGCCTCGGGCGCGCCGGTGCCGTTCGTGGTCGAGGCGGTCGGCGAGTCGACGGTGCTGGCGTTCGTCGCCGCGGACGTGCCGGGGACGGGGTGGCGGACCTGGCGGCTGGTGGAGTCCGACGACGCCCTGCCGCTGTGGGAGGCCGCGGACGGGGTGGCGATCGCCAACTCGTGCTTCGCCGTCGAGGCCGACCCGGCGCGGGGCGGCGGGTTGCGCAGCATCCGCGAGGTGGCGTCCGGGCGGGAGCTGGTGCGGGAAGGCGAGGTCGGCAACGAGCTGCGGCTCTACGACGAGTACCCGCAGCACCCCGAGTTCGGCGAAGGGCCGTGGCACCTGCTGCCCACCGGGACCGTGGTGTCGTCGGCCTCGTCGCCCGCGCAGGTGCGGGTGGCGCACAGCCCCGTGGGCAGCCGGCTGGAGGTGTCCGGGCGGGTCGGCGACGTGCGGTACGAGCAGCGGATCACGTTGTGGCACGGCGTGGACCGGCTCGACCTGCGCACCCGAGTGCCCGCGTTCACCGGGTCCGACCAGTTGCTGCGGGTGAAGTTCCCGGTGGACGTGCCGGGGGCGCGGCCGGTGAGCGAGGTCGGCGGGGCGGTGATCGCGCGGGGGTTCGCGCTGCCGGACTCCGACACCGCCGTCGCGCCGTGGACCCTGGACAACCCGGCCAACACGTTCTTCGGGCTGAGCACGACGGCGGCGCTGCGCCTGGTGTCGCCGGAGGGCGCGGTGCTCGGGCGGGCGGCGATCGCGGTGGCCGAGGTGGTCGTGCCGACCCTGCCCGACGCCGCGCCGCTGGCGCGTGAGCTGGTGGTGGCGTTGGCGCGGGTGGGCGTCACGGCGACCACGTCGACCGCCGAAGGCGCCCGGTACGGGTGGCTGCGGGTGGACTCGAACCTGCCGGACGTGCGGATCGTGCTGGGCGGTTCGGACCGCAACCCGATCGCGGCGGAAGTCCTGGACGCGGCCGGCGACGCGTGGCGGGACGAGCTGAAGCGGCAACTGGCGGACCGGGGCGCGGCGCGGGTGTTCGTGCCGGGGGCGTCGGCCGTGGAGGAGGCGTGGCGGCCCGACGCGGACCTGCGTTCGCCGCGGTCGTTGCCGGTCGTGGTGGTCGACGGGGTGGACGCCGAGGCGCTGGCCGCCGAGATCGCGCTGGTGGCCGGGGAGTTCGCCGTGGGCGACGCCGAGGTGACCGCCGTGGCGGTCGGGCCGACGCGGTTGGTGGACGAGCACACCGTCGGGTTGCTGTCGTACGGCATCCCCGGGTTCGCCGTGGACCCGGAGGGCGCGCTGCACCTGTCGCTGATGCGGTCGTGCACGGGGTGGCCGTCGGGGATCTGGCTGGACCCGCCGGTGCGGCGGGCGCCGGACGGGTCGGCGTTCCAGTTGCAGCACTGGACGCACGACTTCGATTACGCCCTGGTGAGTGGTGCCGGTGACTGGCGGGCGACGGACCTGGTGGCGCAGGGTCAGGGCTTCTCGGCCCCGCTGCACGGTCGGGTGGTAGACGCACACTCCGGGGTGCTGCCGGCGCGGCACGCGTTGCTGACCGTGTCGCCGGAGCGGCGGGTGCAGGTGCAGACGGTGAAACGGGCCGGCAACCCCAGCGCGGTCGGCTCGGCGGCGGCATCGGGGTCGCCTGAGCAGCCGACCGGCATGACTCTCCGCTTGGTCGAGACGACGGGCCGGCCGGTGACGGCGACGGTGTCCTCGGTGGTGCCGTGGACGGCCGCGCACACCGCCGATCTGCTGGAGCGGGAGCGACGCGAGCCGGTGCTGGCCGACGGTCGGGTGGTCGTGGCGCTCGACGGGTCGCAGATCGCCACGGTCGTGGCCGACACCGCGCCCGCCGACACCGCGCCCGCCGACACCGCGCCCGCCGACACCGCGCGCGCCGAGACCGGGTGGGCCGACACCGGGTGGGCCGCGGCCGGTGGAAGCTCGGGTTCGGCGGTTGGCGGTGTGCTCGGGGCGTCGGCCGAGGTGGCGCAGCCGGTGTACGCGCGGTACTGGCTGCACAACCGCGGGCCCGCGCCGATGGGGTTCTTCCCGGTCAGCGTCACCGCCGCGCCGACCGTGCTGACCGCCGCCGGCGGTCCGCTGTCCACCTCCGTCACCGTCGCGAGCCAGGTCGCGGCGGAGTTCGGCGGGACGCTCCGGGTGGTCGCGCCGGAGGGCTGGGTCGTGACCCCCGCCGAGCGGCCCATCACCCTGGCCGCCGGTGGCCACACGTCGTTCCCGGTGGAGGTGGTGCCGTCGGGTGGGCCGGGCCTGTACTTCGTCCGGGTGCAGATCCCGGTCGGCGGCGACCTGGTCGAGGACGTCGTGAGCGTGCTCGTCCCCGGTGGCCCGCTGGACGACGTCGTGCCGCCGCCGCCCGGCCCGGAGATCGACCACGGCAAGCAGATCGAGGGCACGACCGCCACGTCCGGCCGGGCGACCGGGCTGCGGGTGACCGACGTGAGCGACGCGGTCGTGGTCGCTCCCGGAGGGCGGGCGGTGGTGGCGGTGTCGCTGGCCAACGACGCCTCCTCCGCCGTGGACGGCGAGGCGATGCCGGTGAGTCCGTGGGGGACGTGGGGGTTCGTCGGGCCCTACGCGAAGGGGTTCAGCGTGCCGGCCGGGGCACCGGTCGGGTGGAGTTCGAGGTGGACGTGCCGGAGGGCGCGGAACCGGGCACGTGGTGGGTGATGGTGAAGCTCATGTGGTTCGGGCGCGTGCAGTACACGCCGGCGATCCCGGTGGAGGTGCGGTGAACCACCACCATCACCACCCCTCGGACAAGGCGTCGGCCGCGCGCGCCCAGCGTGAGGCGACCGTGGTCGGGTGGGTCGAGGGCGTGCCCGTGCCGCGGGAGGCGTTGGACGCGCGGCTGGCGGCGTTGCGCGCCCGGCCGGGGGCGCTGCCCAAGCCGGGCACCAGCGAGGACCGCCAGCTGGCGCGGTGGACCGCGCACGTGCTGCTGACCGAGGAGCTGTGCCGGCGGGAGGCGGCGGCGCGGGCGTTGCGGGTGACGTCGCACGTGCCGCTGGACCCGGTGGCGGCGGTCCACCTGGGGTCGATCAGCGCGGCGGCGTGGCAGTCGTGCGCGGAGGTGGGTGCGGTGTTCGCGGCCGTCGTGCCGGCGGCGTCGGGCGAGGCCGGGGAACCGGTGGTGCGTCGGTGGTGGCGCGTCCGGTACGGCGCGTCGTTGACCCCGATCGGGTGGACCACGCTGGACGACCTGCCCGCCGCCGTGGCGGACGCCCTGCGAACGTCCCCGCCGGGCACCGTGGTCGGGCACGGCGAGCACCGGGCGGTCGCGGACGAGCACGAGGACCGCCCGGTGGACGCGGACTCACCGGACCGCCGCCGGAGAGGTGCCCGCCTGCGCGAATTCAGCCGATGGTTGGACCACCGCCGGGCGACGACGGTCGTCACCGCACCCGGTTTCGAGCACCCGGGTGACCCGTCCCAACCCGACTGCACCCACCGCCACTGACCGCAGCGCCGGGCGGGTGTTTTGCGGGGGTCGCGCTGGGTAGTCGGGTGGTCAGGCTCGACATTCCCCTCGTGACAGGGAGCTTGACATGAGCACAAGCGGAGCGCTCACCCGGACGCCGGTGCAGTCGGCCGCACTCGCGGTGAGTGTGGTGTTCGCGCTGGTCGGGATCGCCGGCTTCATCCCGGGCCTCACCACCGATTACGACACCATGCAGTTCGCCGGGCATGAGTCACAGGCGCAGCTGCTCGGGGTCTTCAACGTCTCCATCCTGCACAACCTCGTGCACCTCGCGTTCGGCGTGGTGGGCTTCCTGATGGCCCGCACCGTCAGCGGCGCGGTGACGTACCTGGTGGGCGGCGGTGTCGTGTACCTCGTGCTGTGGCTCTACGGGCTGCTCATCGACCACGACAGCGCCGCGAACTTCGTTCCGGTGAACACCGCCGACAACTGGTTGCACCTCGGCCTGGGCCTCGGCATGGTGGCGCTGGGGTTCACCCTGGGCAAGTCGTCCCGGATCGGGCGACGCGGCGCGGTCTGACCGCGGCGGTGACCGCACCGGGACGAGCGCGACACGCCGCGAACGGACGCACCTGACGTCGGTTGCGCGCTCACAACTACAATCGGCGGGGTGAGCGAAGATTCCGTCACCCCGTCGCCCTTGTGGACCTACATCGAGACCAACCTGGAGAACCGCGGCCTGAGCACCGGGGACCTCTCCCGAGCGACCGGCGTTCACCGCAGCCGGTTCACCGACTGGCGGCGGGGCAAGTCCATCAACATCGACACCGCCCGGGCCATCGCGAAGCTGTTCGAGGTGAGCCCGCTGGAGGTGATGGTCGCGGCCGAGCTGATCACCGCCGATGAGGCGCAACTCAAGCACACCCGACCGGATCCGGCCGACCTGACCGACGACGAACTGGTCGCCGAACTCCGCCGCCGCCTCAAGCGCCTGGCGGGCTGAGCACCCCCGACGGGCGATTCCCGATCAAGCCACGCCGGCCGGTCCCCCGCGGACCGGCCGGCGGCTTCCGCGCCGCCCGTCATCCATCGCGCACCCACCCGGCCGGCCCCGCGTCCCGCCCGGCCAGCCCCGCATCCCGCCCGGCCGGCCCCGCGTCCCGCCCGGCCAGCCCCGCATCCCGCGTCCCGCGTCCGACCCGTCCGCCCACCGGCGGGTCAAGCCCGGTCGGCCGACCGCTCCGCCGCCTGCTTCAGCCGGGCCAGCGTGGCCTCGATGTTCGCCTGGTTCTGCGTGCCCCGGTCGCGGACGCCGGTCGCCAGCGCGGTCAGCGGGACGAACCACGCCGGGCGCAGGTCCCACGTGCTCTCCGTGACGCGGCAGCCGCCGTCCACCGGTTCGATGTCGTACTGCCAGCGCGACACCGGCATCCCCAACGACCGCACCACGAACGCGAAGCGGTCCGGCCGCGCGTCGGTCACCGTCGCGACCGTCGTCCACAGCCGCGCCCCGCGCCGGTTGGTGCCACGGAACCGCGCGCCGACCTCCGGCCCGGTCGCACCGCCCAGCCACCGCCCGCCCGAGTACTCCTGCGCCAGGCGCGCCATCCCCGCCAGGTCGCTGACCAGCTCGTACACCCGCGCGGCCGGGGCGGCCACGTCGACGCTCGCCCGTGCATCCGGATCGCTCACGTTCCGAAATCTAGAGGACCGCCGGGGCCGCACCAAGGGTTGACCGGTGCAGCGCCGCGCTCGTAGTGTTCGTATGAAGAACTTGTGTTCGGTATGCGAACAACGCGAGGTGACGTGGCCGAGATAGCGACGTTGGCGGACGCGGTCGGTGAACTGGTGGCCGACGGCGACGTGGTGGCACTGGAGGGCTTCACCCACCTGATCCCCACGGCGGCGGGGCACGAGATCATCCGCCAGGGCCGCCGGGACCTGACGCTGGTGCGGATGACGCCCGACATCGTCTACGACCAGCTCATCGGGGCCGGCTGCGCGCGGAAGCTGGTCTTCTCGTGGGGCGGCAACCCCGGGGTCGGCTCACTGCACCGCTTCCGGGACGCGGTGGAGAACGCGTGGCCGCGGGCGTTGGAGATCGAGGAGCACAGCCACGCCGGCATGGCCAACCGGTACGTCGCCGGCGCGTCCGGGCTGCCGTTCGCGGTGCTGCGCGGGTACGTCGGCACCGACCTGGCGACGGTCACGCCGACGATCAAACCGATCACCTGCCCGTTCACCGGCGAGGTGCTGACCGCGGTGCCGGCGTTGAACCCGGACGTGACGGTCGTGCACGCCCAGCGCGCCGACCGGCGGGGCAACGTGCAGTTGTGGGGGCTGCTCGGCGTGCAGAAGGAGGCCGTGCTGGCGGCGCGGCGCAGCCTGGTCACGGTCGAGGAGGTCGTGGACGAGCTGACCCCCGTGCCGGGCGCGGTCGTGCTGCCGTCGTGGGCGGTGACCGCGGTGGCGGAGGTGCCGGGCGGCGCGCACCCCTCCTACGCGCAGGGCTATTCGGAACGCGACAACGCCTACTACGCGGCCTGGGACGCCATCAGCCGCGACCGTGACGAGTTCACCGCCTGGGTTGAGCGCATCAAGGGTGGCGCGGTCGAGCGCGGCGAGCCTGGGCGCGGTGTGGATGGCCGGGCCGAGCGCGATGGCGGGCGCGGGCACGAGGGCGAGCGCGGCGAGGCCGAGCGCGATGGCGGGCGCGGGCACGAGGGCGAGCGCGGCGAGGCCGAGCGCGATGGCGGGCGCGGGCACGAGGGCGAGCGCGGCGAGGCCGGCCGCGATGGCGAGCGCGGCGGCAGTGGCGGGGCCGGGCGCGGTGGGGTTGGGCAGGGTGTGGCGGAGCGCGCGCTGGGCAGTGGGCGGGGAGGTGTGGTGTGAGTTATTCGGCTGACGAGATGATGGCGGTGGCGGCGGCTCGGGCGTTGTCGGGGCGGCAGCGGGTGTTCGTCGGGATCGGGTTGCCGTCCACGGCCGCGAACCTCGCCCGGCGGACGCACGCACCCGACCTCGTGCTGGTGTACGAGTCCGGGACGCTCGGGTCCAAGCCGGACCGGTTGCCCGCGTCCATCGGCGACGGGATCCTCGCCGAGACCGCGGACGCCGTGATCAGCGTCCCCGAGGTGTTCAACTACTGGCTCCAGCCGGGACGCATCGACATCGGGTTCCTCGGCGCGGCCCAGCTCGACCGGTTCGGCAACATCAACACCACCGTGGTCGGCGACTACGGACGGCCCAAGGTGCGGCTGCCCGGCGCGGGTGGCGCGCCGGAGATCGCCGCGTCGTGCCGCGAGGTGTACGTCGTCGTGCGGCAGACCAGGCGCAGTTTCGTGGAACGGGTCGACTTCGTGACCTCCTTCGGGCACGGCACGGGCCGTGGTGATCGGGAACGGTTGGGCCTTCGAGGGGCGGGCCCGACGTTGGTGATCACCGACCTGGGTGTGTTCCGGCCGGACGCCGCGACCGCCGAACTGGTGCTCACCGCCTTGCACGAAGGTGTATCCCTGGACGACGTGCGCACCGCGACGGGGTGGGACCTCAAGGTCGCGCCCGACCTCGGCCGCACTCCCCCACCCACCGCTGACGAGCTGGCCGCGCTGCGGGCGCTCAAGGAGGCTTCGAAGTGACCGACGTGTTCGTGCTCGACGGTGTGCGCACCCCGTTCGGCCGCTACGGCGGCGCCCTGTCCGGGGTGCGGCCCGACGACCTGGCCGCCCACGTCGTGGGGACGCTCGCCCAGCGCACCGACCTCGACCCCGCGCAGGTGGACGAGGTCGTGTTCGGCGACGCCAACCAGGCTGGCGAGGACAACCGGAACGTGGCCCGGATGGCGGCGCTGCTGGCCGGGTGGCCGACGTCCGTGCCGGGGACGACGGTGAACCGGCTGTGCGGCTCGGGGATGGACGCCGTGATGCAGGCGTCGCGCACCATCGCGGTCGGTGATGCCTCCTTGGTGGTCGCGGGCGGTGTGGAGTCGATGAGCCGGGCGCCGTGGGTGCTGCTCAAGCCGGGCAAGGGTTTCCCGGCCGGGCACGAGACCCTGCACTCGACCACCCTCGGGTGGCGCATGACCAACCCGAAGATGCCCACCGAGTGGACGGTGTCGCTCGGCGAGAGCACCGAAGCGCTCGCCGAACGCTTCGGGATCGGCCGCGAGGAGCAGGACGCGTTCGCGCTGCGCAGCCACCAGCTCGCCGCCAAGGCCTGGGACAACGGCTTCTACGACGGCCACGTGGTGCCCGTGCCGGGTGCCGACCTGTCCCGCGACGAGGGCATCCGCGCCGACACCAGCCTGGAGAAGCTGGCCGGGTTGAAGCCCGCGTTCCGTCCACAGGGGACGGTGACAGCGGGCAACGCCTCGCCGCTGAACGACGGCGCGTCCGCCCTCCTGCTGGGTTCGCGGGAGGCCGCCGACCGCCTGGGCGTGACCCCGTTGGCGCGCATCGCCGGACGCGGTGCGGCGGGCGTGGACCCGGACGTGTTCGGCATCGGCCCCGTCGAGGCGGCCGAGATCGCCCTGCGCCGCGCCGGGATCGGGTGGGGCGACCTGGCGGCGGTGGAGCTGAACGAGGCGTTCGCGGCGCAGTCGCTGGCGTGCCTGCGGTCGTGGCCGGAGCTGGACCCCGAGATCGTCAACGTCAACGGTGGCGCGATCGCCATCGGTCACCCGCTGGGCGCGTCCGGTGGGCGGGTCGTGCTGCAACTCGCCCACGAGCTGCGCCGGCGCGGGGGTGGTTGGGGGCTGGCCGCGCTGTGCATCGGTGTCGGGCAGGGGCTGGCCGTGGTCGTGGAGGCGTAGCGGGAGAGGGAGGCGTGGCCGGCGGTGGTCAGAGTGTGGGTGATCGCCGAGGTGTGGCTGGCGGCCGGGTGCTGGCGGTCGGGGTGCTGGCGGCCGGAACGCGGGTGGCCGGTCGGAACGTGGGTGGCCGGTCGGAACGTGGGTGGCCGGTCGGAACGTGGGTGGTTGTCGGGGTGTGGTCGGTGGTTAGGGTGGGCGGATCATGGGTGAGTCGGTGGAGCGGGGCGCGCATCACGTGCAGTCGCTGGAGCGCGGGCTGGCCGTGATCCGCGCGTTCGGCGCCACCGCGCCCGCGCTCACGTTGACCGACGTCGCCAAGGCCACCGGCCTGACCCGCGCGGCGGCGCGGCGGTTCCTGTTGACGCTGGCCGACCTCGGGTACGTGCGGACCGACGGCAAGCTGTTCTCGTTGACCGCCCGCGTGCTGGAACTCGGGTATGCGTACCTGTCCAGCCTCTCGCTGCCCGAGATCGCCCAGCCCCACCTGGAGCGGCTGTCGGGAGAGGTGCGCGAGTCCACCTCCGCCTCGGTGCTGGACGGGGCGGACGTCGTGTACGTGGCGCGGTTCGCCGTGTCGCGGATCATGGCCGTGTCGATCACCGTCGGCACGCGGTTCCCCGCGTACGCCACCTCCATGGGGCACGTGCTGCTGGCCGGGCTGTCCTCCGGCGAGCTGGAGCACCACCTGGCTTCCGTGCGGTTGGAGCCGTTGACGTCGCACACGATCACCTCCGTGGAGCGGCTTCGGGACGAGCTGGACAAGGTGCGGGCCCAGGGCTGGGCCCTGGTGGACCAGGAGTTGGAGGAAGGGCTGCGGTCGGTGGCGGCCCCGGTGCGTGACCGCAACGGCCGGGTCGTGGCGGCGGTGAACGTGTCCACGCACGCCAGCCGGACCACCCTGGACCGCATCCGCAAGGACATCGTGCCGCCGCTGTTGGCCGCCTGTGCCGCGATCGAGGAGGACCTCGCCGCCGACCCGGCGCGACCGCGCCTCTAGTGGTGCGGCCGGTGTGGGTCAGCGCTCGCTGTCCAGGTCGGCCATCAGGGGTGTGGCGTAGCGGGAGCCGGCGGCGGCGTCGGCGGGGATCGCGGCGGTGATGGCCGTCAGGTCGGCCTCGGTCAGGGTCAGGGTTGTCGCGGCCAGGGCTTCGGTGAGGCGGGTGCGCGTGCGGGCGCCTACCAGCGGGACGATGTCCTCGCCCTGAGCCGCTACCCACGCGATGGCCACCTGTGCGACTGTCGCGCCCTTGGACTGAGCGACTGTGCGCAGGGCCTCCACCAGGGCCAGGTTGCGTTCCACGTTGCCCGCCTGGAAGCGCGGGCTGATGGCCCGGAAGTCGCCCGTGAGGGAACGGTCCGCCTGCCAGTGGCCGGAGAGCAGGCCCCGCGACAGGACGCCGTAGGCCGTCACGCCGATGCCCAGTTCGCGGACCGTCGGCAGGATTTCCGCCTCGATGCCGCGCGACAGCAACGAGTACTCGATCTGGAGGTCGGCGATCGGCGCCACCGACGCCGCTCGCCGGATCGTCTCCGCGCCGACCTCCGACAGGCCGATGTGGCGCACGTGGCCCGCTTCCACCAGTTCCGCGATGGCCCCGACCGTGTCCTCGATCGGCACGGACGGGTCCAGGCGGGCCGGGCGGTAGACGTCGATGTGGTCCGTGCCGAGGCGGCGCAGGCTGTAGGCGGCGAAGTTCTTGACCGCCGCCGGGCGGCCGTCGTAGCCCCACCAGCCGCCGTCCGGGTCGCGCAGGGCGCCGAACTTGACGCTGATCACCGCGTTGTCCCGGGAGCCGGGGCGGGTGCGCAGGGCGTCGCGCAGGAGCAGCTCGTTGTGGCCCATGCCGTAGAAGTCGCCGGTGTCGAACAGGGTGACGCCGGCCTCCAGGGCGGCGTGGACGGTCGCGGTGCTCTCGGCCTCGTCGGCCGGGCCGTACAGGTCGGACATCCCCATCAGCCCCAGGCCGGGGGACGACACGGTGGGCCCGGTCTTGCCGAGGGTGCGGAACGACGTGGTCATCGGGGCTCTCCTGACGTGAGTATCAGCGCTACCGACAAAAAGGTAGCACCGATTCCGGTATCAGTGCTAACCACGATTGGGTTAACATCGATCCATGGGCGACGAGCGCACCCCGACCACGCGCGAGCGGATCATCCAGGCCGCCGCCGAACTGCTGGCCGACGGCGGGATCGACGCGGTGTCCACGCGCGCGGTGGCCGCCGCCGCCGGGGTGCAGGCCCCCGCCCTCTACCGGCTGTTCGGCGACAAGCAGGGGCTGCTGGACGCGGTCACCGCACACGGCTTCGAGCGCTACCTGGCGGCCAAGAAGACCGTCGCGCCCAGCGACGACCCGGTCGAGGACCTGCGGCGGGGCTGGGACCTGCACGTCGAGTTCGGCCTCACCCACCCGGCGTTCTACGTGCTCATGTACGGCGTCCCCCAGCCCGGCCGCCGCCCGACCGCCGCCGACGACGCCTACCGCCTGCTGGTCGGCATCCTGGAACGGGTCGCGGAGACCGGCCGGCTGAAAGTGCCCGTCGAGACCGCCGCCAGCATCGTCCACGCCACCAACACCGGCGTGACGCTCAGCCTGATCTCCGCTCAGGAGAAGGACCCGGACGTGTCCACGCGCACCCGCGACATGGTGCTCGCCTCCATCACCACCGACGAACTCCCGCAGGAGGACACCACGCTGTCCGCCCGCGCCCTCGCCCTGGACTCCACGCTCAACCGCCAGACCCACCCGCTCAGCCCCGCGGAAGCCGCCCTGCTACGCGACTGGCTGCACCGGCTCGCGTCCAACTGACCGCAGCACCCGCCCGGCCAGCCGCACCCCCTGCCGCACGCTCATCCCCGGCAGGTAGGCCCGCCCGACCGCGTTCGCGATGCGCGGCAACGCCGCCGGGTCCGGGTAGGCCATGTACAGCGGCCGGTACACCGGCTGGAACTTCGCCTTGAACGCCAACAGCGACCGGAACCCGTACACCGGCTCCAGCACCCGCCCGGTGAAGTCCAGCACCCGCTGCACCGCGCACGGCCGCGCGCCCCGGTCCAAGCGCGCCAACGGCGCCCCCGACAGGCTCAGGAACGAAAAACCCTCCTCCCGCAACGCCAGCGCCGCCGACGCGATCAGGAACTCCATCGCCCCCGGGAAGGCGCTCCCCCGCCGCCGCATGAAGTCCAGCGTCCACCCGACCACCCGGCCGTCCCCGTGCACCGGCAGCCAACTGGTCACCGCGTGCACGGTCCGGTCCTCGTCCACGGCCACCAGGCACCGCACGCCGTCCCCGGACAGCTCCGCCAGCCCGCCCAGCGTGAACCCCATCTCCGGCAGCCCCTTGTCCGCCACCCACTCCGCCGAGATCGACCGCACCTGGTCGGTCAGCGCCGGCGGCGCGTCGGCGTAGCGCACCCACTCGGCGGTGATGCCCCGCTTGCCCGCCTTGTTCAACGCCGTCCGCACGTCCTGCCACTTGCGCCCAGTAAAAGCCAAGTCGCGCAACGGAACCACGGTGTCCTCGGCGACCTGGACCGCGTGCCACCCGGACGACGCCACCTCGTCCCGCAACTCCTCGCTGATGCTGTAAAGGCAAGGCGTCCACCCCTCGTGCGCACAGAAGGACGCGAACCCGCGCACGGCCGCCCGCCGAGCCCCCGGTGGCCCGATCGGGTCCCCCACCGTCAACGCGATCGTCGCCACCACCCGATAAGCGACCACAGCCTGACCGTCGGGCGTGAACCAGTACCGGTTGCCGCGCCACGTCGCCATGTACGACAGCGAAGTTCCGCCGTGCAGCAGCACCAACTCCCGCGCCCGCACCGCCGCGTCCTCCTGCCCGACGCGCCGCGCGTGCCACAGCGCCTGCAACAGCCCACCCAGCACGACCAGCCAAAACACCACGCCGGTGTACTCGAACAGCACCGCCGCCACCAGGTCGTCCGGCCGGAACGACAGCGGCACCAGCCCCAGGTAGCCGGGCGGCAGGAAGCGCGCCGGCAGGTCCGCCACCAGGTCCGCGAACTTCGGCACGGGCGTGAACTGCTCGCGCACAACGTACCCGCCCAGCACGTACACCGCGCTCAACGCCACGAGACCGCCACCGGTCACCGCCCAGAACGGCCGAACCGGTGTGGGCAGCGGGAAGTGCCGCCGAGTGCACAGCAACACCACCACGATCGCCAACGGCAGCAACAAGGGCAACGCGAACTCGACGAGCAGCGAAGGCGTGAACGGCTCTCCCAGGTCCACCACGTACCAGCCGAACAGCACCGCCATCCCGAGGTTGAGCGCCAGCGCCGCCCACCACGCGAACCGCCGCCCCCGCCGCAACCCCTCCGCCAGCACCAGCAACAACAACGCCGGCACCACCGACATCAGCAACGCGGGCACCCGGTCGTAAGCCGCCTGGGCCTGCGCGGTCCGGCACTGCGACCACAGCTCCGGGTCCGCGCACAACGCCGCCACGGTCTCCGCGTCCGGCTGTGTCACCGCCACCACGTCGGTGAACCACGACAACGGCCCGTTGGCGTAAGGCGACAGCCACACCACGATCGGCCCCAACGCCGAAGCCGCCAACAGCAACGCCACCAACACCCGGGTCTCCGACGCGAGCACCGCCACCGGACGCCGCCGCACCACCACCACCGCCAGACCGATGAGACCGCCGCACAGCCGCAGCACGTCCTCCAGGTACCCGGAGTACAACGCCGGCACCAGCAATCCCAGGACCAGCAGCAACCGCACCCGCCGACGCCACAGCGGCGGCAGCCGGAAGCTCAACGCCAACGCCAACCCGGCCACCCCCGGCGACGGCCCCACCGCCAGGTCGTACTCCAGCGAGGTCGGCCAACTCCACCCCGTCGACGCGCCCAGCCGCACCAGCCCAGCCCCCGCGAACACCGCCAGGACCTGGCAGCCGAGCAGGACCACGAGCGTACGCACCCGCCCGAACTCCCGTTCCGCGACCGGCCCGAACACCAGCAGCAACGCGCTGGTCCCCAGGTACCCGGCCAGGTTGGCGCACCACAACGCCGAGCCGAACGCCGTCCACAGTGGAGACGACACCCCGAACCCGACCCGCTCCAGCAGCTCCTCCGGCGGACCGGACCACAACGACCCGCTGACCGCCCCGACGCCCCACAGCGCCACCAGCACCGCGGACGTGACGGGCGCCCGGCGGATCAGCGGGCCAAGCCGGTGCGCCGCGCGAGCCACGGCAGCGAGTCGTACAACCCGGGACGCCACACGTTCCAGTCGTGGCCGCCGGGCAGTTCCGCCCACCGCACGTCCATCCCCGCCCGTTGACACGCTTCGAACACCTTTCTGTCCTCGTCGCGGTAATAGACGTCCTGCGCGCCCGCGACCACCACGCCCTCGGTGTCGGGGAACCGCCGGTCCGCCAGGATGTCGAGCGGGTTCACCCGCCGGAACGCCTCCGCGTCACCGCCGAACACCTGGCGCACGGTGTCCGCGCGGTTCCCCAACGTGGGTTCGGCCTGACCGGCGATGTCGATGAACTTCCCGTACACCGAAGGTGCGCGCACAGCGAGTTGCAGCGCGCATGTGCCGCCTTGAGAGAACCCGGCGATGGTCCACGAGGTGCGCCGCTCGTCCACCACGAGCCGCCGCTTCACCCAGTCGGGTACATCTTTGGCCAGGTACGTCTCCAAGGCGCCGCGCGGTGAGTCCACGCAGAGCGGATTCGCCATCAGGGACCCGAGTTGGTCGACCATGACGACGATGGGCGCGAGTCCTCCGTGCCGGCGGGCGAACGCGTCGAGGTGGGTCGTGAGCCGGCCCGCGTCCAGCCAGTCGCGAGGCGTGCCCGGCTGGCCCGCCAGCAACACCACCACGGGCAGCCGGGGCCGGGGCGACACCGCGTACGCGGGCGGCAGGTACACCCAGGCGCCACGCGGCCGGTAGTCGGTGCTCGCCGGGATCGACGCCGACGACACCGTGCCCTTGTCCGGCACAGTGGACGGCCGCCACACGTCGGCGAGCACGGACCCGTCCGGCACGGTGAGTTCGGCGGCGGGCCGGGTGACCTCGTCCAGGTCCACGGTCTCGGCCAACAACGGCCCCAACACCGCACGCAAGGTCGGGTACTGCCCATAGAAGGTGTTCACCCCGGACAACGCGCCCACCAGAACGACCACGACGGCGAGCACGGTCAACAGGCGGTGTCCTCGCCGGCGCACCACCGCCAGGACGAGAGCGAGCACCACAGCGCCCAGGCACACCAGCACTTTCAGCGGCAGCGGCTCGGGGAACGGCCGCCACACCACGTTGACGACCAGTCCGACCAGAGCCGCGAAGGCCGTGCCGGCGAGCGCCGCGAACAGGACGATCCGGAAAGGACGGACACCGATGGCGAGCAACACCATGCCGGCGACGGCCACCACGGTGACCGCCGCCGGCATGGGTCCGTTGATCAGCGAAAGGTCGAGCACCCCGGGCTTCCCGTCACATCGTCGGCGCGATGCGTCCAGTCCACCCGCGACCCGCCCTCCCGCGCATCGGACGAACGGCCCGCCGCCGTCCGCCCGTCGGTTGAGCCGGGATCAGCCCCAGGTCTGACAACCTCGGTTCAGCGGCGCAGGGTGCGGTGGAAGAACGAGCCGACCAGGTCGCGGACCAGCGGAACGGACCGGGCGGCGGGGATCTCGCCGACCAGGTGCACCCGGTCCTGTTCGGTCATCAGGCGGGCGTCGACGAGCTGGGCGGACATCGGCGCGAAGTCGGTGAACACCCAGTGCGTGGCGTCGGCGATCTCGTGGTGCCTGGTGCGCGGGCCGTGGGAGAGCATGGCCGCCCACGAGGTGCGGTACCGGTCGTCCAGGTAGCCGTCGGTGCCGACGAGGAACAGCGGCCGGTCCACGCCGTCCCGGGCGACGGGCAGCAGTTCGCCCGGTTTGCCCGGTTCCACCGCGTAGTCCAGGTAGCCCTCCAGGTTCACCGCCGCGTCGATGCGCCGGTCCTCGTACATCGCCTGGGACGCCGTGGTGCCGCCCGCCGAGTGCCCGTACGCGCCGACGCGCCGCAGGTCCAGGGCCTTGTGCAGGTCCCGGGGCAGTGCGCGGCCCGCCGCGTCCGGGTTGCCGCCGGCGGCGAGCACCTCCAACTGGTCGAGGACGAACTTGGCGTCCAGCAGTCGGACGGCGATCATGTCCCGGAAGATCGCGGGCTTGACGCGCGGGTCCTCGGGCAGGGCGATGGTGCGCAGGCGGCCGTCCGGGAACTCGACCTCGCTGGTCTCGCCGGGGTGGTCCATCGAGACCACGACGAAGCCGCGACTGGCCAGGTGCTCGGCCAGGCCGGTGTTGATCGCGCGCGGGTCGCCGCCGCCGGTGCTGTAGAGCAGCACCGGCCGCCGCGTCGGCGACGCGGGCGCGCCGACGTGCGAGTGGGTCTTGGTGGCGGCCCAGTCCACACCGGAATCGGGCAGCTCCGGGTGCCCGTGCACCGCGTCGAGCTGCGCGAACACCTCGGCCGCGCGCGGCGTCATCTGCGGCGCGACCGGGTAGCCGCGCACGGTGCGCGCCGGGTAGTGCACGGTCACCATGACCTCACGCGGCTTGCCCAGGGCGTCGGGCCACGGGTCGGTGCGCTGGTGGTCGACCAGGTGCAGCGTCGTGACGCCCACCTTGTGCGGTCCGTCCGGTTCGGGCAGCCGCACCGTTTCGGCGGCCACCGCCGGCGCGCCGCTCAGGACGAGCAGCGCAGCCGTCAACCCTATGGTTTTTCGGAACACGGAATTCCCCCTCGTGTGTCGAACTGCGACGGTGGCCGGCGGGCACCCCCTGTCCGCCGGTCACCGGCCTTAACGCGCAGCCGCGTACATGCGGCTCACGTAGTCCCAGAGCCCGTCGCCCAGGTCGCTCAGCGGCTGGTCGGGCAGGACGTCGCGCAGCACGCCGTGGCCGTGCTGCCTGAAGAAGGTGCGCATCGACCGCAGGAGGTCGGGGTCGTCACCCGCGAACATGCGGCCGATCTTGGCCAGCCGCCGCCCCTCGGCCTGCACCTCCGGGTGGTCCACGGGGGTGGCGGCGCGGTAGTGCGCGATGATCGCCGACAGCACCTTGGGCCACTCGGCGTCCAGGTGGCGGCGCTCGTCGTCGGTCAGGCGGTCGGCCAGGTCGAACAGGGCCTGCCGCTGGTCGCGGCTGAGCGAGTCGTCGAACACGCTCGTGCAGCCGAACAGGGCGAGCAGGTCGGCCGGGTCGGGGCGCGGCCCGTCGAGCTGGTCGAGCAGGCCGCGGGTCTGCCGGCGCAGGGTCTCCAGCCGCCACACCTGGTCGTCGAGCTGCTCCAGGTGGGCGGTCAGGACCTCGCGCAGTCCCGCCGGGTCGGCCAGGGCCTCACCGATCTCGTCCAGGGACATGCCCAGCTGCCGCAGCAACCGGATGCGGTAGAGCCGTTGCAGGTCCGGTTCGGTGTAGCGGCGGTGCCCGGAGGCGGTGCGCTCGCTGGGGCGCAGGAGACCCAGTTCGTCGTAGTGGTGCAGCGTGCGGACGGTGAGACCGGTGACCTTGGCCAGGGCGCCGACGCTCCAGCGTGGCTGCTTCACATGCTCCGTTCCGGTCACACCACTGACCATAAAACCTCACGTGGCGTCAGGTTCAACACCGTATCGGGTGGTGTGTCGAGAACCGGTGGTGTCCTCTTGGGCGGGGCGCCGTTCGTCGTAGTGGTGGAATGCCACCGACGACGGGAGTTGCCCCATGAAGTACATGCTGCTGATCTGCGCCTCGCCGGACGTCGAGCCGGACGGCGGCGGCATCACGATCGACCAGTGGCTCGCCGAGGTCGACGGCAAGCGGCTGGACGGGTCGGAGCTGGCGTCACGGCGCAGCGCGACCACCGTGCGGACCCGCGGGGACGAGGTGCTGCTGTCCGACGGGCCGTTCGCCGAGACCAAGGAGCACATCGTCGGCTACGACGTGGTCGAGTGCGCCAACCTGGACGAGGCGGTGCTCATCGCGGCCCGGCACCCGGTGGCCCGGTTCGGCGCGGTGGAGATCCGGCCGTTCGCCGATGCCTGACGACCTCGGGAACCGCCACACCCCGGACCACCCGTCCCCAGACCACCCGTCCCCGGACCGCCACGCCCCGGACCGCCGCATCCCGGACCGCCCGACCCCGGACCGCCGCAGCGCGGACTGTCGTACCCCGGTGGGAGGATGGAGCCGGGGGCCGGAGGCCGCCGTCGAGGAGGTCTTCCGCGCCGAGCGCACCCGGATCGTGGCGACGCTGATCCGGGTCACCGGCGACTGGGACCTGGCGCAGGACTGCGTGCAGGACGCCTTCGCGCAGGCGCTGGAGCGGTGGCCGCGCGAAGGCGTCCCGCGCAGCCCCGGCGCGTGGCTGACCACGACCGCCCGCAACCGGGCCGTGGACCGGCTGCGCCGCTCGGCGGTGGAGGCGGCCAAGCTGCCGCTGACCCTGGACGACCCGGTCGAGGACGGGTTCGGCGACGACGTGCTGCGGCTGGTCTTCACGTGCTGCCACCCGGCGCTGTCGCTGGAGGCCCGGGTCGCGCTCACCCTGCACACGGTGGCTGGCCTGTCGGTCTCCGACATCGCGCGGGCGTTCCTGGTGACCGAGTCGACCATGGCGAAACGGCTGGTGCGGGCGCGGGCCAAGATCCGGGCCGCCCGCATCCCGTACCGCGTGCCGCCCGCGCACCAACTGCCCGAGCGGACCGGCGGCGTGCTGGCCGTGCTGTACCTGCTGTTCAACCAGGGGTACTCGGCGGTGGAACGGTGGGAGCTGTGCGCGGAGGCGATCAGCCTGACCCGCACGCTGGTGGCGTTGATGCCCGACGAACCGGAGGCCGTGGGCCTGCTGGCGCTGATGCTCCTGCACGACTCGCGCCGCGCGGCCCGCCTGTCCGGCGACGACCTGGTGCCCTTCGCCGAACAGGACCGGTCGTCGTGGGACGCGGGCCGCATCGCCGAGGGCACGGCCCTGCTGGACCGGGCGCTGCGGCGCGGCCGGCCGGGTCCGTACCAGGTGCAGGCGGCGATCGCGGCGTGCCACGTGGCGGCGGACGGTCCGGACTGGCCGCAGATCGCGCTGCTGTACGGGCGGCTGGTCGAGCTGGCGCCGTCGCCGGTCGTGGCGTTGAACCGGGCGGTGGCGGTCGGTGAGGCGAGCGGGCCGGCGGCGGGGTTGGCGCTGGTCGACGGGTTGGCGGGCGAGTTGGCCGGACACCACCTGTGGCACGCGACCCGGGCCGACCTGCTGCGTCGGCTGGGGCGGCCGGGTGCGGCGGAGGCCTACCGGACGGCCGCGGGGCTCGCGCCTACCGAGGCGGAGCGGCGATTCCTGGCGCGGCGGGCCGAAGAGGCGGAACGGGGATGAGCGCGGCGGTGACGTTGTCGTGGCCGCCGGCGGCGAGGGCGTGGCCGACCAGGGCACGGGCGGCGTGCAGGCTGTCGCCCGGCCCGGCCGCCGCACGCAGTTCCGCGGGGGCGGCCAGGTAGCGCGTCAAGCCGTCGGTGCACAGCAGGACACGACCGGCGCTGGACGGGCGGTGGCTGCGCAGGCGTGGCCGAGGGTCGGGGGCGTCCGCGCCGAGCCAGGCGGTGAGGGCGTCGTGCTCGCCCGTGTCGTCCTGGGTCAGCAACAACCCCGGGCCTTCGTCCGGCAGCCAGTACGCGCGACTGTCGCCGACGCCCGCCGCCCACAGCCCCTGCGGACCGACGACCGCGGCGACGTAGGTGGTGGCCGGGGCGACGCCGAGGGTGGACGGGCCGCCGGCGAGCGCGGCCACGGCGCGGGCCGCGTGCGCGACGGAGTCGGTGAGGGCGGTTTCCGGCAGCGCGTTCACCGCAAGCGCTCTGACCAAGGTCGAGGCGCCTGCTTCGGCGGCGACCTGCGCCGCGCGTTCGGGTCGGGCGGACAGGGACACGCCGTCGCACACCACCCCGACCGTCCACTCCCCCACCGTCGTGAGCACCACCGCGTCCGCGTTGACCGCGCGCCGCAGGCCCCGGTCGGTGACGAAGGCCGAACCATCCACAGTGGACTCGACGTGGGCGCGGAAGTCCGTCTGGTTCAGGCCGCAGTCCCAGCAGTGGCCGTCGGGGGCGACTGTTCCGGCGCATCGGGCACAGGGGGTCATGTCCATTCCCACCCTATCCCCAGCACGCCGCGCGGCACGTCCTTCGCCGTCAAGTGCACCAGGCGACCGGGGGCGAGGACCAGGTCCGCGCCCCGCTCCACCGGGCCGTCGTCGTGCTGGGACAGCGCGAAGCAGCGCACCGGCAGGCGCGGCTCGGTGAACCGGACGCTCATCACGTAGTTGCCCACGGGGTAGCGGAACGCGCGGCGGTAGTCCACGGCCTCCGTGCCGCCCTCCACGGTGAACGCGTACTCCAGCAAGTGCGTCTGACCCGCGGGCAACGCGTGGTCGAACAGCAGTTCCACCGCGATCACCGGCGCGGCCGGGTGGCGGCGCACGCGGCCCAGGCGGCAGTTCTCCACCGCCTCCGGCACGATCGCGTCCGGGTCCGTGCCGGGGTCGGCGCAGTACACGGCCAGGTGCCGGTCGGGGTGGCCGTCGACGGCCAGCAGCACCTGTCTGGTGTGGATGCGCCGGATCGCGCCCTCGCCGCCCACGGTCACCGCGTCGTCCTGGCACCACAGCCGCAGGTTGCCGTCCGACGGTCCGACCAGCTCGTCCACCGTCTCGGCCAGCGACTGCGCGGGTTGCAGCATGCTGCCGTACCGGCCGGTCGCCCGGCGTCGCGCCGCCCACCGGCCACGCGGGCGCGGCGGGCCCAGCAGGGACTCCAGGGAGTGCCTGGGCAGCCCCAGGATCGCCTCGATGGCCTGCACGGCGCGCAACGAGTCCGCCCGCTCCGGACGGCTGCGCCCCAGGCGCCAGTAACTCAGCGTCGCCAGGCTGACGTGGATGCCGCGCCGCGCGAGGCGTTCCCGCAGGCGTTCCAGGGTCAGCCCGCTGCGGTCGATCGCCGCGCGCAGCGCCTCGTGGAACGGACCCGTGCGCAGCAGGACGTCGACGTCGGGTCGGACGGACACGGCCTGCCCCCTCGACTGTGGAAGAAAACAGTCTAGGAGCCCGGTAGCTCCCGGCATGACCGACCGACGACGGTAGCCGTTCACAGTTTTGCCCCGGTTTCCACAGTAAGCCGCGGCCCGCCGCGAGTGGTCTTGACCAGTTTCCGGCCACCGGTATGTCATCGGCGCGCGGCAGCCCTCCCTGCACCGGGCTGCCGGTTCCCTGCAAGTGTCCTGGAGGGCACATGTCCCTTTCCCTGCGGCGAATCCTCGCCACCGGGGCGTCGCTGGCCGCCGGTGTGGCGGTGCTGGTCGTGCCGTCGACCGCCACCGCGCAGCCGGACCTGGCGACGACCGTCCGCTCCGCCGTGCTCGACCGGCACGGCGCCGCGCTGCAAGAGCAGTGGGGCGCCCGGTCGCTGCGCGAGCCGCTGTTCGAACCAACCCGGACCTCCGGCGACTGGGTGTTCGGCAGCACCACCGTCCCCATGGCCTACGGCCAGGAGCACGGGTCTCCGCTGATGGCCCTGTTCCTCGCCAAGCGCACCGGCAAGACCTGGAAGGTCGAGTTCGACGGCACTCCGGGGTTCGCCTCGCTGGCCCAGCACGCGCCGGTGCTCAGCGACGGCGAGAAGGAGACCTTCCGCAACAACGCCTCCGGCGTCCAGACCCTCGCCGACACCGGCCTCGGCCTGCCGTGGCCGCAGGGCGTGGCGTGGTGGATGGGCGGCGGTCCGCACGGCAACAGCGGCAGCACCCGGCCGTTCAGCTCGATCGACTTCAACGGCGGCGACGGCCGTGTTCTGTCCGCGGGACCCGGGCGCGTCTACAAGAGCTGCATCCGGGGCCGTAGTGCGCTGGTGAAGGTCGTGCACGACAACGGTTACAGCACCACGTACTACCACATGTACGACCTGACCACGTTGGCCGACGGCAGCGCGGTGCGCACCGGCACCTACCTCGGGCACATCGGCAACGAACTGCCGTGCGGCGGGTCGAGCACCGGTGCGCACGTGCACTTCTCGCTGTTGAAGGGCAACACGCACATCAGCGTCAACGGCATGACCATCGGCGGCTGGACGTTCTACGAGGGCGCCCAGGCCTACGGTGGTTACGCGCAGCGCGGCAGCACCCGCGTGAACGTCGGCGGCCGGGTCACCAACTACGGCGCCGGCACGACCCTGCCGACCGGCACGGTGAACGGCGGCTCGAACAGCTCGGTCACCCTGCGCTCCGGCCCCGGCTTGAGCCACGACGCCGTGGGCACGGTCGCGAACGGCACCGTCGTCTCCATCGCCTGCACGGCACGCGGTGAGACGGTGCAGGGCGTGTGGGGCGCGACCGACCTGTGGAACCGCCTCGAAGACGGCAAGTGGATCAGCGACGGGTTCGTGGACACGGGTTCCAACGAACCGGTGGCGGCTGCTTGCTGAACAAAGCCGTGGGCGGGCTCCGGCCTGCACCGAACCCGCCCACGGCCTCGGATTGGACTACAGTCCGGTTCGTGCTCGAACCGGATCACGAACTGCTCGACCTGCGCGGCGCGCGGCCGAAGGAACGGGCCGATGCCGCGCGCAACCGGGCTGCCGTGCTGGATGCCGCCGCGGCGCTGTTCCGTGAGCACGGGGTCGATGCCGTGTCCATGGACGCCATCGCCGCCGCCGCCGGCGTGGGCAAGGGCACGTTGTTCCGGCGGTTCGGGGACAAGGCCGGGTTGGCCGCCGCCCTGCTGGACGAGCAGGAGCGCACGCTCCAAGAGGCCGTGCTGACCGGGCCGCCGCCGTTGGGGCCGGGGGTCGATCGAGGAAGCCGGGTGCGGGCGTTCGTCGCCGCCTACCTCGACTACCTGCTGCCCCACCTGGCGCTGATCCGCATGTCGGAGACGGCCTCGCCGGGCGCGCGGTACCGGATCGGCTCCTACCGGTTCTGGCACCGCCACCTCACCCTCCTGCTCCCCGGCCCGGACCCGGAGGCCGACGCGCACACGCTGCTCGCCGCCCTGTCCGCCGAGCACGTGCACGCGGTCCTGCCCCGACTCGGGCCGGACCGCGTGCGTCAAGCCGCGCTCCGCCTCGCCGACGCCCTGGTCACCTGACCGGGAACCGCCGGACCGCGACGAGCACCGGGACCAGCAGGAGCAGGACGCTCCACGGGAGCGACCCCGGACCGGCCGCCGCGAGCAGGACACCGCCGACCACCCCGCCGCCGGCCATGGCCGCGTTCCACAGGGTCACCAGCATGGCCTGCGCGGTGTCGGCGGCCGGACCGCCGGCGTGCGCCACGGCGGTCTGCAGCAGCGTCGGCACGCCGCCCCAACCCAAGCCCCACAACGCGACCGCCGCGTAGACCACCACCGGACTGTCCGCCGGCACCCCCAACGCCCCCGCCGCGACGGCCACCAGGACCGTCGCCGCCACGGTCAGCGCCCGCAGCCGCCGGTCGATCAACGCCCCCACCAGCCAGATGCCCGCGATCGACGCGACCCCGAACACCAGCAGCACGACGTCCACCGAACCGCCCATGCCCACCGCGCCCAGGAACGTCGCGATGTAGGTGTAGAGGATGTTGTGCCCCAGCACGAACGCCGCCGTCACCACCAGCACCGCCACCACACCGGGCATCCGCACCGCCGCCGCGACCCGCGGCCGGCCCGACGGCTCGCCCGGGAAGTCCGGCACGGCGAGCAGGACCCACCCGACCAGGACCACGGCGATCCCCGTCATCACCCAGAACGCCGCCCGCCAGCCGACCGCGCCGCCCAGGAACGTCCCCGCCGGGATGCCCAGCGACAACGCCACCGGGATGCCGGCCATCACCACCGCGATCGCCCGACCCGCCGACTCCGCGGGCACCAGCCGCCGCGCGTAACCGGCCAGCAGCGCCCACACCACGCCCGCCGCGACCCCGGCCACGAACCGCGCCGCCAGCGCCACCGGGAACCACGACGAGACGGCCGTGACCGTGTTGGCCACCGCGAACCCGACCACCGCGATCAGCAGCAACCGCTTGCGCCGCCAGGACGCGGTCGCCGCCACCAGCGGGATCGCGGTGACCGCCGTGCCGACCGCGTACACCGTCACCAGTTGGCCCGCCGCCGACTCGCCGACGCCCAGGTCCGCGCTCAGCGCGGGCAGGACGCCGGCGGGCAGCGCCTCGGTCAGCACGGTCACGAACGCCGCCGTCGTCAGGGCCAGCAGGGCGCCCAGCGGGAGCCGCACCGATGTCATCACCATGAGCCGTATGCTCAAACCATCACACATGTGTGAAGGTCAAAGTGAGGGGGCGCACATGAGGATCGGGGAGCTGTCGGAACGCACGGGCACGTCCCGCCGCCTCCTGCGCTACTACGAGGAACGCGGCCTGATCGTGTCCACCCGCTGCGCCAACGGCTACCGGGACTACGACGAGCGCCTGGTGGACCGCGTCCTGCAGATCCGCGGCCTGCTCGACGCGGGCCTGCCGACGCGGATCATCAAGCAGATCCTGCCCTGCCTGGACAAGCCGCGCGTCATCTACTTCCCCGACGCCACCCCGGAGATGATCGCCACCCTGGAACGGGAACGCGACCGCATGACCGAACGGGTCGCCTGCCTGACCCGCAACCGCGACGCGATCTCCGAGTACCTCGACGCCGTGCGGGAGTACAACGGTCAGCGGTAGTGGGCCGCGACGACCTCGAACGCCGCCTTGCGCCGCCAAGTCCCGTCCTCGCACACCTTCACCACGCCGTAGGATGCCATGTCCAGGTCGAGGTCGTCCCGGTGCGGCAGGAAGTGGTTGGCGAACGTGTAGACGAACGCCGTGTCCACGCCGACCTCCTCGAACAGCGACAGCACCTCGTCCAGGTACCGCGCCTGCTCGGCCTCGTCGCGCTCGTACGGCCCGTCCAGCCCGACCGGCGTGGGGCCGTCCCACCGCACGACCAGGCCGCCGCGCGCGCCGAGGTCGCCCGCGCCCCGGAACGTCGCCGACCCGAACTCCGTGACGGCGAGGGGTTTCCCGGCCGCCACCAGGGACCGGATCGACTCGCGGTAGCGGTCGGCGACCTCCGCGGACCGGTAGGCGTCGACGGCGACGAAGTCGAACGGCGTCCAGTCCACGCCCTCGAACGGGATCGAGGCGTAGGTGACCTTCCCGCCGAACCGCTCCCGCACCACCGCCACCGCCCGCGCCAGGAACTCGTTGACCCGCCCGGGGACCGCCGCCAGCGCGGCGCCGACCTGGTCGCGCGGCGCGGACAGCAGCCACCGCGTCCGCTCGTGCCCGTCGGCGCCCGGCAGGAACCCGGTGGTGAACAGGCTCAGTTCGGCCCCGGTGACGAACACGACCTCCGCGCCCCGCCGCCGCACCCCCTCCGCCCGCTCGGCGCAGTCGACCAGCACCGCCAGCACCTGCTCCGGCGTCAACTCCCCGGTGAACGGCGAGAACCACACCTCCAGCCCCAGCTCGGCCGCCGACCGCGCGGCGGCTTCCAACCGCTCGGGGTGGCCACCGGTCAGCCGCACCGCCGTGCAGTGCAACTCGTCGCGGATGACGCGGAGGTCGCGCGCCACCACATCGAGATCCCACGGCTCGTGCGTGGTGTCCCCGTACTTGTTGATGAAGCCCGTGTCGTAGCTGATGCCCTTGCCGCGCATGCCCGCCCCTCTCGTTTAAGGTACGTGACGTACCCTATGTTAGGGTACACCGAGTACCGGAGGTGTGGGTGGAGCGGAAGACGCGACGGCGCGGAGCCGACCTGGAGGAGGCGATCCTCGACGCCGCCGCGGCGGAACTCACCGAGCACGGGTACGCCGCGCTGACCATGGACAAGGTCGCGAAGAGGGCCGGCACCAACAAGAACGCGCTCTACCGCCGCTGGCCCAACCGGGCCGCGCTGGCCATCGCCGCCTACAAGCACCTGGTGTCGGCCGAGACCCCGGTGCCCGACACCGGCGAGCTGCGCGGTGACGCGCTGGAGCTGTTGCGCCGCGCCAACTCCTACTGGTCGTCGCCGCAGGGAGCGGTGCTGCGGGACCTCATGGGGAGCATCGGTCTGCCGGAGTTGCTCGCCCAGGCCCGCGACGAGGTGGCCGACGCCGGCAGCGCGTGGTGGCTGACCGTGGTGCAGCGGGCCGTGGCCCGGGGCGAAGCGCGGCCGGAAGCGCTGCGCCCCAGGGTGGCGACGGTGCCGATCGCATTGCTGCGCAACGAGTTCCTCACCAGCGGGACGCCGACGGTGCCCGACCGCGTGCTGGTCGAGATCGTCGACGAGGTCTACCTCCCGCTGGTGCGCGACCGCTGAGGATCACCGGGCGGGGCGCAGCTCGCGACCGGCGGCGGTGAGGTGCTCCCAGGTCCGGCCGCGCTGGCTGGGCGGGGCGGAGCCGTCCGCGGTGCGCATCGGGTACACCAGCCCGAACGGCACGGGCTGGTCGAACTCGTCACCGCTGCGGATGTCGATCAGATCCCGGACGTGCGCCATCACGACCTCCTCACGGGGGTGGGTGGCCCGCCGCGGTGGGCGGGGCCGACGGTGGATGTCCGTCAATTACCCGTTTCCACGCGATGACAAGCGGGTTTCCGTTGCTGCATCAGGGTGAAGTCACGTGCCGATGTGTCGTCCACCGGACGCGCGGCGGCCGGGATCGCCTGCGCCACAACGACGTTCAGGTCCGCCGCAAGATCCCGCACAAGTCGGTCAGGGCGCCACCCAACGGCAGGTCCACCCGGACCGTCGCGTGGACATCGCCGCGGGTGCGGCCCTGGTTGACGATCACGACCGGTTTGCCCGCCCTCGCCGCGTGCCGCACGAACCGCAGCCCGGACATGACCGTGAGGGACGAGCCGAGCACCAGCAGGGACCGGGCGGCGTCGACCAGCCCGAAGCACTCGTCCACGCGCTGCTTGGGCACGTTCTCGCCGAAGAACACCACGTCCGGCTTGAGCACGCCGCCGCAGTCCGCGCACGGGACGACCTCGAAGCCCGCCACGTCCTCGGCGGCCAGGTCCACGTCGCCGTCGGGGTTGATCCGGGTGGCGGTGGCCTGGAAGTCGGGGTTGGCCGCGCGCAGGCGGCGGTCCAACTCCTCGCGGGGCGAGACGCGCCGGCAGTCCAGGCACAGGACGCGGTCGAGGTTGCCGTGCAGCTCGACGGCGTCGTGGGTGCCCGCCGCGTGGTGCAGGCCGTCGACGTTCTGGGTGATGACGCCGGACACGAACCCCGCGTCGCGCAGCTCGGTGACGGCGCGGTGGCCGGCGTTGGGGTGGGCGCGGGCGATGGTGCGCCAGCCGAGGTGGCTGCGCGCCCAGTACCGCCGCCGCCCGTCGGGGCTGCCGACGAACTCCTCGTAGGTCATCGGCGTGTGCTTGCGCAGGCTGCCGGACGCGCCCCGGTAGTCGGGGATGCCGGACTCGGTGGACAGCCCGGCGCCGCTGAGCACCAGCGCACCACCCCCGGCGACGACGGGGACGACCTCGTCCAGGCTCGTGGTGCGCGGCAGCGGCGCACCGGTGTCCGTCCAGCTCAAGGTGGGCCGCGTGCGCACGCGTCCCAGCTTACGTGCGTAACGCGACACCCACCGGAAACGATCAAGCGGGCATGACCGGCGCAGTGCCCAGGCCCGACGGCGAGCCCGACTTACCGCCGCACGTCGCCAACCACGTCGGCAGCGTCCACGGCCCGTCCGTCCAGGCGGGGTACGTGGCAGGCGGCATCCACTTCCACGCGCCCCCGCCGGCGACACCGGCACCGCGACCGGTGCGTGACCGACGCCTGGCGCGGGCGTGGCTGGCCGTCGTACTGCTGGTCTTCCTCGTGGCCGGGTTCGGCTCGTACCTGCTCAACGTGTCGGTCGGCCACGGTTCGCTCACCGCGAACCTCGCCGCCGACGGGGTGCTGCTCGCGGTGGCCGTGGGTGTGCTGGCGTTGCGGTGGCGGCTCGTGGCGCGCGATCTGTCGTTCGCGGCCTACGTCGGTCGGGTGCTCGCGCGGTGCGTGCCGCGCTGCGTGGCCATGACCTCCACGCCGGTTCTCGCCATCGTCGCCGTGGTGCTCGGCGCGCTCCTGGTGGCCTCGGTGTTCACGCCCGTGAGCGGCCACGAGTACACCGCCGCGCAGGGCCGCAACGGCGTGCTGCTGTTCCTGGTGGGCTTGACGGTCCCGGTGGTCCGCACGCTGGTCGTCCGCGCGCGGATCCACCGCCGGCGGTGATCCGGCGGGCGGCGGCCCGCCCATCACCTCAGAACTTGACCGTCGCGCAGCCCACGCGCGGGCCGGCGGTGCCCGCCTTGCCCGGTTCCGTCGCGGTCTTCTGCGCGTGGATCACGACCGAGCCGGCGCGGCGGTCGGAGAACTGCCACGGCACGGTCGTCTTGACCACGGCGTGGCCGCGCTCGTCGGTGGTGAAGTCCAGCCAGATCTCGTTGGTGGGGTTGGCGTAGTCCGGGTCCACCGACGGCTGGTTCGGGTCCACCACGTGCTGGTGGTGCGCGCCGGAGTCGGCCGGGGCCGGGCCGCACGGCTTCTGGTGCGCGTGCGAGCCGTAGGTCCGGTTCGGCACGAGCCCGTAGACGCTGAGCAGGACCTTCGTCGAGTCGCGCTTCGGCGTGGCGACCACGAGCACCTTGGCGCCCGGCGCGATCAACGCCGTGTCGTAGGTGAACGCCTTAGTGGCCACGTCGGGGGTCGCGAACCGCGCGAGCGTCACCGCGACACCGCCACCGCCGCCGGATTCCTCGGCCGTCGCGGTCCCGGCGGTGACCATGAGAGCCGCGCCGATGAGAGGGAGGAGACGCTTCACAGCCCGATGCCTTTCCGGATGGGTCGGCGACCGATTCCTACCCGGCGCACGTTAGCAGAGTGTTCTCCCTACGAAAGTCGCACAAATGTGGATCGCGGGGAGAAACACCTCACCCTCCCGCGAAATCACCCGTTGTGGTACCACCACCGGGTTCCGTCGGCGGTGTCCTCGATGGTGATCCCGCGTTCGCGCAACGCGTCGCGGATCTTGTCGGCCTCGGCGAACTCGCGCGCCGCCCGCAACTCCCGCCGCCGCGCCAGCTCCGCCTCCACGTACGCGTCGTCGTGGGACACCTCCAGGTCGAACGCGTCGAACAGGCCGTCCACCTCGCGCAGGAAATCCAGCGCGGCCGGACCCGGCGGCTCACCGGTGCGGTTGCGCTCCCGCACCCACTCGAACAGCACCGTGACCGCCGCGGGGGTGTCCAGGTCGTCGTCCAGGTGCTCGAAGAACCGCTCCCGCGTCCGCGCCACCAACTCCAGCGCCGCCGGCGACTCGGTGTGGCGCGGGTCCGCCAGCCGCGCGAAGTTCTCCACCCGCCGCCGCGCCGCGCGGGCGTGCGCCAGCGTCACGTCGTTGAACTCCATGGACGACCGGTAGTGCCGGCTGAGGAACGCGTAGCGCAGCGTCCGGAAGTCGGCCAGCTCCAGCGCCTGGCGGATGGTGAGGAAGTTGCCCGCGCTCTTGGCCATCTTCGCGCCGTCCACCCGCAGCAGCCCGGCGTGCATCCAGTGCCGGACCAGCGGGACCTTGCCCGAGGCCGCCTCCTGCTGCGCGATCTCCGCCTCGTGGTGCGGGAAGATCAGGTCCACCGCCCCGCCGTGCAGGTCGTACTGCGGGCCGAACACGGCCTCGGTGATCGCCGTGTCCTCGATGTGCCAGCCGGGCCGGCCCGGCCCCAGCGGCGTGTCCCAGTACGGCTCGCCGGGCTTGCGCGCCTTCCACAGGGCGAAGTCGCCCGGGTTGCGCTTGCCGGCGTGCTCGTCGATGCGGGCGACGGAGTCCTCCGCCTCGACGTGCGTGCGGCCGGACAGCTTGCCGTAGGAGGGGAACGTGGACAGGTCGAAGTACCAGCCGTCGTCGAGCCGGTAGGCGTGGCCGCGGTCGATCAGCGCCTGGACCTGGGCGACGATGTCCTCGATGTGGTCGTGCGCGCGCTCATAGGTGTCGACGGACGTGTTGCGCAGCGCCGCCATGTCCTCCAGGTACCGCGCCTCGAACCGCGCCGACAGCTCGCGCGGCGCGACACCGAGTTCCGCCGCCCGCTTGATGATCTTGTCGTCGACGTCGGTGATGTTCTGCGCGTAGGTGACCCGGTAGCCGCGCTTTTTCAGGTACCGCGCGACGAAGTCGAAATGCGTGTAGGTCTTGGCGTGGCCGATGTGGCTGAAATCGTAGACCGTGGGGCCGCAGACGAACATCCGCACTTCGCCGGGCGTCATCGGTTCGAACGGTTCCACGCGTTTGGTCAGCGTGTTGAAAAGGCGAACGGACACCGCAGAATCTCCTCGGGTGTTGGGAATCGGTTTTAGGAATTCACCGACGCCCGACACTCGGCCACGACCCGACGCACGGCGTCGTCGGCGGAACCGAAGATGACCCACACAGCAGCGGAGTGTAGCAGCAACCCACGCTGCGTGATCACCGTTCGCCCGGCCCGAACCCGACTTCCGGCCGTGCCACGCGGCCCGGGGACTGCGGCAACGTCACCGCACGCAATCCCCGAGTGAGGAGGACTCGTGCGAAGACTCTTAGCCGGCGCCGCCACGCTGGCCCTGCTGACCGCAGGTCTGACCCCCGCCGCCGTCGCCCAGGCCGCCCCGCGGGCCACCGCCGAGCAGCCGCAGCGGGTCACCGACGAGCTGCCGCACCCGCTGGAGGACAAGCGGCGGGCGTTGAAGCGGGAGGCGCTGGCCAAGGTGCTGACCGGCGAGGCCACCGCCGAGCAGCGCGACGGCAGCCGGGTCGTCCGGCTCGGCGGCAAGAACGGCAAGGTGGACCAGTACGTCGAGCTGGAGCGCCAGAAGACCGACAAGGTCTTCGTCGTGCTCGCCGAGTTCGGCGACGAGCGGCACCCGCAGTACCCCGACCAGGACACCGCGCCCGCCACGCCCGGCCCGCGGCGCTTCGACGGCCCGGCGCACAACGCGATCCCCGAGCCCGACCGCTCGGTGGACAACACCACCATCTGGCACCCGGACTTCAGCCGCGAGCACTTCGAGGACCTGTACTTCGCGACCGAGCCCGGCGCGAACTCGGTCGCCAACTACTTCGACCAGCAGTCCTCCGGCCGCTACACCGTCGAGGGCACCGTCACCGACTGGGTGAAGGTCCGCTACAACGAGGCCCGTTACGGCCGGTCCAACGGCTACCCGTGCGGCGGCAACGTCTGCAACAACTCCTACGACCTGGTCCGCGACGCCGTCGCGCAGTGGTTCGCCGACCAGCGGGCCGCCGGCCGCTCCACCGACGACATCCGCGCCCAGCTCGCCGAGTACGACACCTGGGACCGCTACGACTTCGACGCCGACGGCGAGTTCTCCGAGCCCGACGGCTACCTCGACCACTTCCAGGTCGTGCACGCGGGCGGCGACCAGGCCGACGGCGACCCGTGGCAGGGCGAGGACGCGATCTGGAGCCACCGCGGCTACGCGTTCAAGAACTACAACTCCGGTCCGGGCGGCAACAAGCTGGGCGGCGCGCCCATCGGGGACACGGGCCTGTGGGTCGGCGACTACACGATGCAGCCGGAGAACGGCGGCGTGAGCGTGTTCGCCCACGAGTACGGCCACGACCTGGGCCTGCCCGACCACTACGACACCAGCGGCGGCGGCACCAACGGCGTCAACTGGTGGTCGCTGATGGGCCAGACCCGCGTCGGCGTCGGGAACGAGCCGCCCGGCACCCGCGCCAACGAGCTGTCCGCGTGGGACAAGCTCCAGCTCGGCTGGCTGGACTACGAGGTCGCCGTCGCCGGCCAGGAGCGGGTGTTCGACCTCGGCCCGCACGAGTACAACAGCGCCAAGGCCCAGGGCCTGGTGGTCGTGCTGCCGGACGTGTCCAAGACGTTCGACCACGGCGACCCGTTCGCGGGCTCGAAGATGTGGTGGAGCGACAAGGGCAACGACCTCGACCACTCGATGACCCGGCCGCTGGACCTGACCGGGAAGTCCACCGCGGAGCTGACCCTCAAGGCGCGCTTCGACATCGAGGAGGACTTCGACTACCTCTACGTCGAGGCCGCCAACGCCGACGGCAGCTGGACCCAGCTCGACGGCACCGTGGACGGCAGGCCGTTCGTCCGCGACTCCGGCGACGCGCCCTCGATCAGCGGCACGTCCGGTGGCCGCTGGGTGGACGTGCGAGTCCCGCTGACCGCGTACGCGGGCCGGAACACCAAGCTGCGCTTCGCCTACCGCACCGACGGCGGCCTTGCGCTGCAAGGGTTCTTCACCGACGCCGTCACGGTGACCGCGGACGGCGCGCCGGTGCTGGAGGACGGGGCCGAAACCGGTTCCGGCTGGGCGCTCAAGGGCTTCCGGACCACGGCGGGCACCGAGACCAAGACGTTCGACCAGTTCTACATCGCCTCGCACCGCACGTACGAGTCCTACGGCGCGTACAACCGGACCGGGCCGTACCGCTACAGCTTCCCGGACAAGCCGGACTGGGTGGAGCACTTCCCCTACCAGGACGGCCTGCTGGTGTCGTTGTGGGACACGAGCTTCCTGGACAACAACACCAGCGAGCACCCCGGTGAGGGCCTGATCCTGCCGATCGACGCCAACCCCGCGCCGATCTACCACCTGGAAGGGCGGCCGTGGTCGCCGACGGTCGCGGGCTACGACGCGCCGTTCGGGTTGCAGAAGTCGGACTCGTTCACGCTGCACATCAACGGCAAGGCGTCCTATGTGCGCGGTCAGCCGGCGCGGCCGGTGTTCGACGACACCAAGCAGTTCTGGTACCCGGAAACGCCCACGACGGGCGTGAAGCTGCCGGCCGTGGGCGTCGGTCTACGGGTGTTGACGCAATCCGGCACGTCGATGAAGGTGAAGCTGTTCCGCACCAAGTAGGCGCGAGCGCCGGACGTGATCAATTCAGTGTCACGTCCGGCGCCCGTCCGGCGATGTAGACGGACATGGTGAGATCACGTGGCACCGCCGCCGCCCTCGTCGCCGCGCTGTCCCTGACCGGCTGTGCGCAGCAGCCCGCCCCGGCCGGTCCCGCCCGGTCGACCACCGGCGCGCCGCAACCGCTGCGGGTGAGCCTGTGCGACGCCCCCGGCGACCTGGCGGAGTGGATGCGCGCCGACGGCCTGCCCGTCGCCGAGGCCCGCTGCACCGCCGAACCGGCCGACGCCCGCCCGCTGCGCGCGTACGGCAAGTGGTCCTTCCCGCCGTCCGGGCGCGGCACGCCGCACGTGGAGTCCGTGGAGATCGCGGTGTTCGCCGACCGCGGCCCGGACGGCGGCAGCGCGTTCGACGACCTGCGGGCCGCCTACCCGCCGCACGAGCAGCGCACCGTGGCGGGGCACTACGCGAAGGTCGCCCACGGCCGCGGCCGGACCCTGATCAACCTGCCCGAGCTGCCCGAGCCGCTGGACATCACCATCACCACGACGATGACCGGCGCGACCGACGCCGAGCACGCCCGCATCCGCGCCGGCCACCTGCGCGCGCTGGAACAACTCGTGGCCACCGTCGCCCGGGCCTGAAACAGTTTTCCGCGTTGTGCGGGAAACCGCCGGCGGCGTGCGGAATAGCCGCCGGCGGTCAGGCGAATTCACCCGGAATCGGCGGCGCGCGATAGCCCGCGGGCTCGTCGCGCGCCGCCCTCGGAGGGCTGCGGGACCGCGAACGCGGGGACCCGCGACCCCCCTCCGGATTCCCGCATCCACCGCGGCCGGCGGCGGCGCGGGGCCGTCACTCACCCTGGCGGCGTCCACTCGGCGGAACCCCGGCGGCGTTCGGGCGAGCCCCCGCGCGTCCGCCCGGTCCCACCGACGGCCCTCCCGGCCGGGTCAGGGCCCCGGGGCGCACGGACATCTGCGGCCACGTGGAATATCTTTGTTCCGCCTATCACTTTCCACAATTTAGGCAACCCTTGGACGGTTACGTGCCCAATCAGAACGACCGACCTGACCGAGTGCGCACACCAACGCGCAATTCACCCGTTCAGCCGCTTCCGACATTGGTGCCGCGCCGAATACGGTCCTGTCCGGACCGCCGACCTGGACAGCGCGCGGTCACTCCGGGGGACGGGGGCGGGGAATCAGCCGGATCTTCAATTGAAGTTCCCACGTGGCACGCTTCGCGCCTTCTCCCGTCCCGGGCGAATCGCAGGTCTTCGCGTCAGGCGAGGTCCCCCAGTCCCGCTTGACGCCTGCGGAGGCCGGGGAGTCCGTCCACGGGGCTCCCCGGCCCTCATACCCCGGTGGCCGGACGACCGTGGAACAGCCGGTGAAGTCCAGTGTGGACGACCCGGTCCCCGAACCGCGCGCGACTAGCGGGCGACGCGGACCCGGGGCCCGCGCACCCGCCTGCGCCGCACGAAGGAGTGGTCGGCCGCGCAGCCGGCGAGCAGCGCGCCCGACACCAGGACCAGCGTTTCACCGCCGTGGACTGCGCATGCGCAGACCAGGACGGTCCAAAGCAGCAGCCTCATGCAGCAAGGCTAGGGACCCGCGTCACACCCGTCGAAGGATTTGAGGGAAGCTTAGGGTTCCGACTTCCGCGTGCTGGGCGGCGCCACCCCGGCCGCGGTCGCACCGGCCGACCGCGAGCAGGCCGGACCCGGCGCCGGCCGGCCCGCGCTACCGGTCCGGCCGGGCCACCAGCGACCAGAGGTAGCTCAGCGGCTCGCCGTCGGGCTCGTCGCGCTCGACGAACTCGGTGATCAGCTCCACCAGGCGCTCGTGCAGCTCGGCCTGGGACCGCTTGCCCAGCCGCAGGATGCCGCGCCGCACGTCCCGGTTCGCGTCGGGGCCGGCCTCGATGATCTCCGCGCGGTGCGCGCCCAGCATGGCCAGGTCCACCTGCTGCACCAGGCCGTCGCCGTCGTCCACCAGCCCCAGCCGCCAGGTGCGGCCGGTCGCGCGGTAGGGGCGTTCCAGCGCGCCTTTCGCGCCCGTGCGCACCGGTTCGGCGGCCAGGAACCCGGTGCCGACCAGGGCGCGGACGTGCCGCAGCACGGTCGCGGGCGCGACTTCGAGGCGTTCGGCCAGCTCCTGGTTGGTCCACGCGCGGTCGAAGCAGAGTCGGAGGATGCGCCACCGCAGGGGGTGCGCCAGCGCTTTCAACTCCTCGACGGACGCGGTGCGCGGGGGCTGGTCGGCGGGCACGCGTCGAAGGTTAGCCGAGCGGGCCTTGCCGCGCGCACCAGTGATTTGGTTCACTGCCATCGATTGCACTTCATGAAATCGGAGGGGTGGCATGGAGTTGGCGCGGCGAGTCGGCGAGTGGGTGCGCGAGCGGGAGCCGGACCTGGTGGCGGAGCTGGCCGCGTGGATCGCGCAGCCCAGCGTGAGCCGGACCGGCGAGGGCATGCCCGAGGCGGCGGCGCACGGCGTGGAGCTGTTGCGCCGCAGCGGGCTGTCCGCGCGGGTGGTGGAGACCGGCGGCTGGCCCGCGCTGGTGGGCACCGCGCCGGGACCGCCGGGCGCGCCGCACGTGCTGGTGTACGGCCACTACGACGTCCAGCCCGCCGGGCCGCTGCACGAGTGGGTGACGCCGCCGTTCCAACCGGACGTCCGCGACGGCCGCATGTACGGGCGCGGCACGGGCGACAACAAGGGCCAGCACCTCGCCCAACTGCTCGGGCTGCGCGCGTTGCGGGACCTGGGCGGGCTGCCGTGCCGGGTCACCGTGCTGCTGGACGGCGAGGAGGAGATCGGCAGCCCCAACCTGGCGAGAGCGTTGCGGCAGATCGGGGAGCCGGATCTCGTGGTGTGGAGCGACGGGCCGGTGCACGAGTCGGGGCGGGCGGCGGTCGTCCTCGGGGTGCGCGGGGTGCTGGCGTTCGAACTGCGGGCGCGCGGCGCGTCGGGCGTGCTGCACTCGGGGAACTGGGGCGGGGTCGCGCCGAACCCGGCCTGGCGGCTGGTGCACGCGCTGGGCACCATGCGTTCACCGGACGGCCGGGTGCTGGTCGAGGGCTTCGCCGACGCCGTGGAGGGGTTGAGCCCGGGTGAGCGGGCGGCGCTGGCCGCGCTGCCGGTGGACGTGCCGCAGGTGCTCGCGGAGATCGGCGTGACCGCCATGGAACCGCCCGCCGACCTCGGGTTCTACGAGCGCCTGACCGGGCCGACCTTCACCGTCAACTCGCTGACCTGCGAGGACGGCGGCGAGCACCGGACGGTCATCCCGAACGTGGCGGTCGCGAAGTGCGACATGCGGCTGGTCGGCGGGCAGCGGGTGGCCGAGGTGTCCGCCGCGATCGGGGCCCACCTGGCCCGGCACGCGCCGGACGTCGAGTTCGTGCCGGGCGCGGCGATGGAGCCGTCCCGGACGCTGCCCGAGACGCCGTGGACCGACGCGGTCCTGCGGGGCGCGCGGGAGGGCCTGGGCGAGGAGCCGCTGCTGGTGCCCGCGCTGGGCGGGAGCCTGCCGATCGCCGCGTTCACCGACGAGCTGGGCGTGCCGTGCTACGGGGTGCCGCTGGCCAACGTGGACGAGCGCAACCACGCGCCCAACGAGAACCTGGTGCTGGACTGGTTCCGGCGCGGGATCGTGGCGGCGGCGACCGTGCAGCACGCGATCGCGGAGGTGGGGCGGTGAGCCTGACCGACTTCGCGTGGGTGTGCGGCGCGGAACCCGGGCCGGACGGGCGGATCGCGTGGCTCAGCGACGCGACCGGCAAGGTCCAGCCGTACGTGGACGGGCGGCACGTGCCGGTGCCGGGGACCGTGCGGCGGTGCTCGTGGCACCCGTCCGGCACGAAGGTGTTGGTGCTGGTCGATCCCGACGGCGGCGAGGCGCACCGGCTGGCCGAAGTGGACGTGGCGAGCGGGGAGGTCGACTGGCTGGTCGCCGAGGATGGCGTGCGCTGCGAGGTGGGCGTGCCTTACGCGACGGGCGGGAACCCTTACAGCGCCGACGGGACGCTGTTGGCGTACGCGAGCAACGCCCGTGACCCCGAGGTGTTCGACGTGCTGGTGCGCGACGAGCGCGGGTCGCGGACCGTGCTGCGCGGTGACGACCGTTACCTGCCGATGGGCTTCTCCCCCGACTCGCGGCTGTTGCTGGTGCTGAAGTTCCACCAGAACGCCGACCACGAGCTGTTCGTGGTGGACCTGGCCGACGACTCCGCGCGGCGGATCACCGACTTCCCCGGTCCGGCGAAGTACGTGCCGGTGGGGTGGCTGCCCGACTCGTCGGAGATCGTCGTGTGCACCACGCAGGGCCGGGACCACCTGGGGCTGGCGACGCTGTCCCTGGCCGGGGAGCTGACCTGGATCGACACGCCGGAGTCCAGTGTGGAGGGTGGCGCGATCTCCGGTTCGCGCCTGGCGTGGGGCCGCAACGAGCACGGCTGGACCCGCCTGTTCTGGTCCGACGGCGCGCAGGTCCGCCCGGTGGAAGGGCTGCCCGACGGGCTCGCGGTGTGCGAGTTCGGCTACGACGGCCACGTGCTGCGGTTCACCCCGGACGGCAGGTTGCTGGTGCAGCTGGCCCGCCCGGACGCGGCCACCGAGCTGTACCTGGCCGACCTCGACGCCGGGACCGCCGAGCGCGTCACCGACTTCGGCCGGGACCTGCCCGCCCTGGTCGCCCCGACCGTCGTGCACGCGACGAGCCGCGACGGCCTGCGCATCCCATGCCTGCTCTACAAACCCGTCGGCGCGACCAACGCCCCGGTGGTGCTGTCCGTGCACGGCGGACCCGAGTCCCAGGCGTACCCGTCCTTCGACCCGCTGGTGCAGGCGTTGCTGGCCGACGGGATCGGCGTGCTCGCGCCGAACTTCCGCGGCTCCTCCGGCTACGGCCTGGCCTTCCAGCGGATGGTGTACGGCGACTGGGGCGGCGGTGACCTGGAGGACCTGGCGGCTGCCGCGGCGCTGCTCGCGGACGTGGAGTGGGCCGACGAAACGCGGCTGGGGGTGCACGGCGCGTCCTACGGCGGGTTCGCCGCGCTGTCGTGCGCCGCGCGGCTGCCGGACCTGTGGAAGGCGGCGGTCAGCGAGTGCGGGACGTCGGACCTGCTGACCGACATCGAGAACTGCCCGCCGACGTGGCGCAGGCGCACCAAGGAGTGGATCGGCGACCCGGACGACCCGGCGCAGCTGGCGAGCATGGTGGAGCGCAGCCCGATCACGCACGCCGAACGCGTGCAGGCGCCCGTGCTCATGCTGCACGGCGAGAACGACACGCGCGTCAACCCGGAGGAGTCCGAGCGGATGTACGCGCGGTTGAAGGAGCTGGGCAAGCCCGTGCGGCTGGAGCTGCACCCGGGTGTCGGGCACGAGGTGCACCGCGAGGGCCTGGCCGACACGATCGCCCTGATCGTGGACTGGTTCCGCACGCACCTGTGACCGATGTCGGCCCGTGGTCCCACGCCGGGGGTGGGACCACGGGCCGATCCGCGCGGACTCCTGCGCTACGGACCACGCCCGAACCGGACCGCGACGCTCGTCACGGTCGGCACGTTGCCACTGGTCGGAGCGCTCGCCTCCGCGAGCACGTTGGGCTGAACACCCCACACGCGCAAGTTCCGTGTATCCACCGAACGGCGGTCGACACTTGTGTTGGTGAAGGCATCGCGCAGGGGGTGCGGTGCCTTAGCCCGGCGATCCCGGGCGAACGGGGGAGACAAATCAATGAAACATCACGGGAGTGACAGCTTCTTCGTGGTCGGCGAGGGCGTGCTGGAGTTCAGTGGGGCTGGGGAGCCCACTGCCCGGCGGCCCCTCACGGTCGAGGAGCTGCGCCGGTTCCGGTTCTCGCGACTGGGGCCGGAGGGGGTCCAGCTGGACGAGGCCACGCGTACCGCCTTGGCGACCGCGATGACCGCCGACGTCCCGCAGCCCGATTCGGAGAACCCCGCCATCCCGGCCGGGTTCACCTACCTCGGTCAGTTCGTCGACCACGACCTGACCATGGACCGCACCGAGTCCCAGCTGGGCGGGGACGTCAACCTGGACGACCTGGTCCAGGGCCGCTCGCCCGCACTGGACCTCGACTCGGTCTACGGCCGGGGTCCCCTCGACCCCGCCGACCGCCGGTTCTACGCCGACGACCAGGTCAAGCTCAAGATGGGCAAGACCTCCGCCACCACGTTCCCGGACGAGCGGACCAACGTGGAGCTGGAGGGCTTCGACCTGCCCCGGGCCGGGTCCGGGGCGACCGGCGCGGAGCGGCGCCGCCCGCTGATCCCGGACGAGCGCAACGACGAGAACCTGGTGATCGCCCAGACGCACCTGGCGTTCATCCGGTTCCACAACCGGGTCGTGGACGAGCTGGCGCTGACCGGCCTGAGCGGGCAGCGGCTGTTCCGCCAGGCCCGCGCCCAGGTCGTGCGGCACTACCAGTGGATGCTGCGCCACGACCACCTGCCGCGCATCATCGACCCGGCGATCGTGGACGACGTGTTCACCAACGGCCGCCGCTTCTTCGAGGCGCCCGGCCGCGGGTACACCGGCGCGATGCAGCCGCCGACCATGCCGCTGGAGTTCTCGGTGGCGGCGTACCGGCTCGGGCACAGCCAGATCCGGGCCGCGTACGAGTGGAACCGCGTGTTCAACAGCGGCGGGCCGGGTCCGGTGGCGTCGCTGCTGCTGCTGTTCACCTTCACCGGGACCAGCGGCAACTTCCAGCCGGGCACCGACCTCGACGACCCGACGGTCGCCGGGGTGGACACGCTGCCCACCAACTGGATCGCGGACTTCCGCAGGCTCTACGACTTCACCGAGGCGGGCCGGCCCGACCTGGCGCCGACCGGCACCGGCGGCAACGTGACCAAGAAGATCGACACGTTGCTGGTCGACCCGCTGACCCGGTTGCCGGCGGGCACGTTCGACGGGCGGGGGACGCAGTTCCCGCCGATCCACCGCAACCTGGCGTTCCGCAACCTGACGCGGGCCATGATGGTCAAGCTCGCGACCGGGCAGCAGCTCGCCGAGCTGTTCGGGGTGGCGCCGCTGACCGCGGAGCAGATCCTGAACGGCAGCGGTGGCGTCACGCTGGACTCGCTGACCGAGGAGCAGAAGGCGGCGGTCGTGGCGAACACGCCGCTGTGGTTCTACATCCTGCGGGAGGCGGAGTTCGGCAACGGCCTGCTCGGGCCGGTCGGCGGCCGGATCGTCGCGGAGGTGTTCCACCGGGCGATGGAGGGTTCGCGCACCTCGATCGTGCGGGAGCCGTCGTGGCGGCCGGTGTTCGGGCCGGACTCGAACACCTTCCGGATGACCGACCTGCTGCTGTTCGCCTTCGAGGGCAAGGCCGACCTGCTCAACCCGTTGGGCGACTGAGATGTCCACGACCAAGGACTTCGAGGTCGAGGAGGTCGGATCGGTCCCACCGCAGCGGTGGGACCGCTTCGAGGCGTTCCTCCGCCAGGTCGCTCCGACCGCGCTGCGGCTGTCGATCGGGCTGCTGTTCGTCTGGTTCGGCCTGCTCAAGGTGGTCGGCCGGTCGCCGGTGGCCGATCTGGTGCACGCCACGCTGCCCTGGGTGTCCCGGGGCTTCCTGCTGCCGGCGCTGGGCGCGGTGGAGGTCGTGCTCGGCATCGCGCTGCTGCTCGGCAAACCGCACCGGACCACCCTGGTGGTGACGGCGGCGCACCTGGTCGGCACCTTCCTGGTGTTCGTGCAGGCGCCGTCGCTGGCGTGGTCGGACGGCAACCCGCTGCTGCTGACCGCGACCGGTGAGTTCGTGCTGAAGAACCTGGTGCTGGTCTGCGCGGTGCTGCTCCTGCTGGGGCTGCGCCGCCGGCACTAGACCCCGACGGCCCGCCGGCTGCCCCATGCCGGCGGGCCGCGTGTTCACCTGGGCGCAACTGCCGCAGGAGTCCTACGGCGTCGACGGGTTCATCACCGAGCGGACCGTGGAGCCCGCGCTGCTGATCCTGACCGCCCCGACCGGCGGCGGGCGGCCGGGCGTGGACCTGTCGTCGGCGGCGGCGACGCGGGTGGGCGCGGGCGACCGGTCGGCGCGCGTCGACGGTCCGGCCCGGGGCGAGGTGGGTCTGGTGGACGACCCGCACGACCTGGCGCAGGCCGACGCGGGGGTGTTGCGGCTGTGCGCGTTCCGGCTGCGGCTGCCCGCCTAGACGCCGGCGGGTTGGCGTTCGCTCAACGCGCGGCCGGTCGTGATCAGGTCGGTCGCGACGCGGTCCACCGCCTCGGTGAACTCCGGGGCGTCGCACCGCCAGTCCACGAGCTTGTCGTGCAGCCAGTTCCGCCACGCTCCGACCAGACGGGTGAACGTCTCGGTGCCCTCCGGGGTGAGCCGGTACCGGTCGCGGTCTTCGGTGAGCAGGCCCTTGGCCATGAGTTGCCGGGTGGTGGGTTCGAAAATGCCCGCGGGGACGCCGGTGTCGCGGGCCAGCCGGTCCAGGTCCGCGTCGCCGTGGTGGACGCTCTGCCGGAACACCTTGACCAGCAGCCAGGCCTGCGCGTGGCTCAGCGGAACACCGCCGCGGGACAGCACGTCGGGTGTCGGGTCGCGGTCCTCCTTGCCGACGATCAGCGCGACGAGCTTCTCCAGTTCCTGGTCGGACCCGGTGGACTGCGGCACGGCGAAGCTCTCCCCCACGCCGTTGTTGCCGGACGCGGCGACCCGGGCGGTGTCGCGCAACGGGACTTCGCGCAGGAAGAACGCGACCAGGAACGCCACCGCGGCCACCGGCGCGGCGGCCAGGAACACGCCTTGGAGGGTGTCGGCGTAGGCAGCCGTGATCGGCGCTTTCACCGCGTCGGGAAGGGCGTGCAGGGCTTGGACGTTGGTCGCGGCCCGCGGGTCCACGCCCGGCGGGATGGCGGCGGCCAGGTGTTCGGGCAGGCGGCTGGCGTAGATCGTGCCGAACACCGCCACACCGAACGAACTGCCCATGGTGCGCAGGAACGTCACCCCCGAGGTCGCCACCCCGAGGTCTTCGTAACTGCTGGTGCTCTGCACGACCACCACAGGCACCGGCATGCACATGCCCACACCCAGCCCCAGCACCAACATGTACGAAGACGCTTGCCAGAACGCCGTGTCAGTGTCCAACAGCGACAACAACAACATCCCGCACACCATCAGAATGCTGCCCACTATGGGAAACACCCGATACCGACCGGTCTTGCCTATCACGTTGCCGGTGGTGATCGACGCGATCAGGATGCCGATGACCAGGGGCAGCATCTCCAGCCCGGACTGCGTGGCCGAAGCCCCGTGCACGTATTGCAGGTAGGTCGGCAGGAACGTGACCCCGCCCAGCATCGCGAACCCGACCACGAAACTGAGCACGCTGCACACCGTGAACACGGGGTCGCGGAACAACCGCATGGGCAGCATCGGCTCGGCGGCCCGCCGTTCGACCAGCACGAACAACACCAACGCCACCAGCGACCCGGCGACCATCCACAGGATCGTCGGCGACGCCCACGGGTACTCCACACCACCCCAACTGGTGACCAGCGTCAACCCGGTGGCCGCCAAGGCTATGAGCAGGATCCCCAGGTAATCGATCCGCGGCTTCCCCGCAGCCCGAGCCCCCGGCAACGCCAGCGCTCCCACGATCAGGACCACGACACCCAACGGCAGGTTCACGTAGAACGCCCACCGCCAACTCAGGTGGTCCACGAACAGCCCGCCCAGCAACGGACCCACCACAGTGGACACGCCGAACAACGCCCCGATGAGCCCTTGGTACTTCCCGCGCTCGGACAAGGGAACAACGTCGGCGATGACAGCGGACGACGTCACCAACAACCCGCCCGCGCCCAGCCCCTGAATGGCGCGCGACACGATCAACCAGGTCATCGACTCGGACCAGCCACAAAGGAACGACCCGATCATGAAAAGCGCCACACTGGCCAGGAACGCGGGCTTGCGCCCGAACAGGTCCCCGAACTTGCCGATCAAGGCGGTCATGATCGTCTCGGCCAGCAGGTAGGCGGTGACCACCCACGACAGGTGCCCCGCGCCCCCGAGGTCGCTGACGATGGTGGGAAGAGCGGTGGCGACGATCGTCTGGTCCAGCGCCGCCAACAACATCCCCAACATGATCACGGCGATGACCGCACTCCGTGCCCGCCGCCCGACCTCCACCCGTTCGACCACGGCGACCTCCCACGGCGACGATAAGCGCCCCACCCCACCCCCGCTCGCCGACGCCCAGCCCACCCGAGCCACCCCCACTGTCGTACCCAGATGAGACAATGGAACCGGGGGCCGGAGGCCACGCCCGCGAACCAACCGCCTCCACACAGCCGCCTACCACGCCCTGCCACACCCGCCGCCGCGCGCCAGCCTCGCCGCCGCTGCACCCACCACCGCACCCGCCACCCAGGCCGCACTCGCCGTGCCCGGCCGCCCGCCATCCCGCGCCGCCCCCACCACACCCACCCCCGCCACCGCCCCCACCCGGTCGAGGCCACCCCTGCCCGAAATCGGGCACGCCGTTTGGCCGGGTGGTTGGCTGGTGACCATGCTGGACGCCGTGGACGACGAAGTGCCGGACGACCTCCTGCGGCACGTGGTGCGCACGACCGGGATCCCCCCGTCCCTCGCCCACCGCCTCGTCTCCGACGTCATGGGCTACTTCGTCGAAACCGCCACCGAATACGTGCAACGCCGCCACGCGGAGCTGCGAGCACAAGGACTCAAGAACGCCACCATCTGGGACCGCCTCCGCCAGGAGCTGGACACCCGCCCGGTGGCCGCCCCGAAGTTCACCGAGCGCCAGCTCCGCCGCATCGTCTACGGCTAGAAGGAGAACCACATGTGCGGAATCGTCGGGTACGTCGGCTCCCGGGACGCGGTGCCCCTCCTCCTTGAGGGCCTGCACCGCCTTGAGTACCGGGGCTACGACTCGGCGGGCGTGGCCGTGGCCGGCGCCGGCCTCCGGGTCGCCAAGACCGCCGGCCGGGTCGCCGACCTGCGCAGGGTCGTCCCGGCGGACATGGCCGGCACGGTCGGCATCGCCCACACCCGCTGGGCCACCCACGGCGAGCCCAACGACCGCAACGCCCACCCGCACACCTCGGGCGGCATCGCCATCGTCCACAACGGCGTCTTCGAGAACTCCGACCGCCTCCGCGCCCAGCTACTCGCCCAGGGCGTCACCCTCACCTCGGACACCGACAGCGAGGTCCTCGCCCACCTGGTCGCGCGCAGCGACAAGGCCACCCTCGAAGACGCCGTCCGCGAGGCGTTGAGCCAGGTCGAAGGCACCTACGGCGTGATCGTCATGGACGCGGACCGGCCCGGTGAACTGGTCGCCGCCCGCCGCGGCAGCCCGGTCGTGCTGGGCGTCGGCGAGCACGAGATGCTGGTCGCCTCGGACGTCTCCGCCCTGGTCAGGTTCACCCAGCAGGTCATCTACCTGGACGACGACGAGCTGGCCACCGTCACCGCCGACGGCTACCGCACCAGCACGATGGACGCCCGGTCCACCACCAAGTCCCCCACGTCGATCGACGTCGCGACCGCCGAGTACGAGCTGGGCGAGCACCCCGACTTCATGTACAAGGAGATGTCCGAGCAGCCCGAGGCCGTGGACCGCTGCCTGCGCGGACGCCTGGACCACCGGTTCCAGTCCGCCCGCCTCGGCGGGGTGAACCTCAGCCCGCAGGACTACCAGCGCATCCGCCGCGTCAAGCTGCTCGGCTGCGGCTCGGCGTACTACGCGGGGCAGGTCGGCGCGGGCCTGGTCGAGGAGCTGGCGCGCATCCCCGCCGACGCCGAGCCGGCCTCGGAGTTCCGCTACCGCAACCCCGTGGTCGACCCGGACACCCTGTACGTCGCCATCAGCCAGTCCGGTGAGACCCTCGACACGCTCGCCGCCGTGCAGGAGCTCAAGCGCAAGGGCGGCCACGTGATCGGCGTGGTCAACGCGGTCGGCAGCACCATCGCCCGCGAGTGCGGCAGCGGGATCTTCCTGCACGCCGGGCCGGAGGTGTCGGTGGCGGCGACCAAGTCGTTCACGACGATGGCGGTGGCGCTGGCGATGCTCGCCCTGGACCTGGGCCGCGTCCGCGACCTGTCCATCACCGAGGGCCGCCGCGTGGTCGCCGGGCTGGCCGAACTGCCCGCGACGATCGCGAAGATCCTGGGCGCTGAGCAGGAGATCGCCGACATCGCCCGGAAGTACGCGCGGGCGCAGCACATGTTCTTCCTCGGCCGGGTGCGCGGGTGGCCTGTCGCGCGGGAAGGCGCGCAGAAGCTCAAGGAGATCTCCTACCTGCACGCCGAGGCCTACCAGTCGGCCGAGCTCAAGCACGGTCCGCTGGCGCTGATCAACCCGGAGATGCCGTCGGTCGTGGTCGTCCCGGACGACGAGCTGCTGAGCAAGAACATCTCCACGATCGAGGAGATCAAGGCGCGCGGCGGCCCGGTCATCGCGGTCACCGACGCCGACCTGCCGCCCGGCCTGGCCACCGACGTGATCCGCATCCCCAAGGCGCACGACGCCCTCGCGCCGATCACGCTGTCCGTGCCGCTCCAGCTGTTCGCCTACCACCTGGCCCGAGCCCTGGACCGCGACATCGACCGGCCCCGCAACCTCGCGAAGAGCGTGACCGTGGAGTAGCCGTCAACCCGGCTGGAACAAGATCACCCGATCCAGCGACGGCCGGGTGTGGCGGATCCGCGCTACTCTTGGTGCGTGCCCAGAACAGACGTTGGGCGCGTCCCACGAACCAAGGAGTAGTCAACCATGTTCCGCCACCCCGCCGCCACCCTCGTCGCCCGCCCGCAGCCGCACCGCGGCGGGGCCATGACACAACGCCAGCGCGGCCGTCTGCCCGACCGGTGTCACCCCGGCCGGCACCACACGCCGCAACCCCCAGGCCTCGGGCCGAGTCCGACCACGCCACGGCTCGCCGGGCCAACGTCAAGCCCGGCCGCGCCACAACCGCCAGGCCCGCGGGCTCGCGGGCGCGTGGTGGCTGTGCGCCTCGCCGAACCGCAGCCGGATGCGCGCCCCGCCGAGCCTTCCGCGCTCGACGTGGATCGTGCCGCCGGTCACCTCCGCCGCCGCGCGAGCGATGTCCAATCCCAGCCCGGTCGACCCACCGCCCGAGGCACCCCGGTGCAGCGCGCGTTCCGGGTCGGCGATGCCCGGACCACCGTCCTCGACCACGAGGGTCACCCACCCGGCGTGCTTCACCACGGCCACGGTCACCGGCGTGCGCGGCGGGGTGTGGTGGAAGACGTTCTCCAGCAGCGCGTCCACCACCGCGCCCAGCGCGTCCGCCGACAGCAGCACGGGCGTGGGCTCGAACGGCAGGTCCACCTCGCAGGGCCGCCCCTGGTCCTCGGCGTGCGCGGACCAGAAGCCCATGCGGGCCTTGACCACCTCGGCCACGTCGCAACTGCCGGGTTCGGCCGCCGTCGCCACCGGGTGCAGCGACTCGATGATCCGGTCCACGTCGTGCTCCAGCGCGGTCACGGCGCTGCGGATGCGGTCGGCCACCGGGCCCGCGCCGATGGCGTCGGCGTCCAGCCGCAGGGCGGTCAGCGGGGTGCGCAGGCGGTGGGAGACGTCGGCGATCATCTCCCTCTCCTTGGCCAGCAGGCGTTCCGTGCGGTCGGCGGCGGCGTTGATGGCGGTCGCCAGGGCGGTCAGCTCGGGCGGGCCGTCGGCCTTGATGCGCACCTTGCCGTCGCCGTGGGCGATCTCCTCGGCGGTGTCGGCCAGCGTGCGCACGGCCCGCATCACCGGAGCCAGCACCCGCCGCCCCACCACGACCGCGCACACCACCGCCACGGCCGCCAACGCGAGCAGCGCGGCCAACCGCGCCACCAACCCCACCGTGACGACGGGAGCGGGCGTCGAGACCTCCACGACCGCCCGCCGACCGTCCACAGTAGACACCGAGGTCAGGCCTTCGCCCGCCGAAGACACCGAGCCGCGGCCGGAGCCGATGGTGGTGCCGTCGGGCAGGTGCACGGCCAACCGGCCCTGCGCGCCGGCGTCCGTCCGGGCCAGCGCGCTGCGCACCGCGTCCGGGTCGGTGGTCACCGACAGCACGGCGGCGACCGTCGTCACCTCGTGCCGGTCGGCCGCGGCGGCCCGTGACCGGGCCGACTCCACCAACAGCACACCCGCACCCAGCACCAGGAGGACACCCACCAGCGTCGCCGACCACCCCAGCGCACGGGTGAGCAGACCCCTCATTCCGGCGCCACCAGCTTGAACCCGACACCGCGCACGGTGTGCAGGTAGCGCGGCTTCGCGGCGGTCTCCCCCAGCTTGCTGCGCAGCCACGACACGTGGACGTCGATGGTCTTGTCGTCGCCCAGGTACGGCTGCCCCCACACCGCCTGGAACAGCTCACGGCGCGGCACGACCCGACCCGGGCGTTCCGCCAGGTAGGAGAGGAGGTCGAACTCCCGGCGGCTCAGGGACAGGGGCTGCTCGGCGCGGAAGGCCTGGCGTTGGGCCACGTCCACGCGCAGGTCCCCCACGGCCAGCACGTCCCGCTTCTCCGGGCGGGCCCCGGCCGTGGTGCGGCGGAGCAGGGCGTTGATGCGGGCGTTGAGGTGCTCGGCGGAGAACGGCTTGACGATGTAGTCGTCCGCGCCCGCGTTCAGCGAGCCCACGACGGAGCTCTCCGCGCCGCGCGCGGTGGCGATGATGACCGGCACGTCGCTCACCCCGCGCAGCATGCGCAGCGCGGCGACCCCGTCGAGGTCGGGCAGGCCCAGGTCCAGGATCACCAGGTCCGGCTCGCGGGTGCCCGCCTCGCGCAGGGCGGCCACCGCCGTGCCGACGGCGCGCACGTCGTGCCCGAGGTCGGTCAGCGCGTGGACCAGCGCCGCCTGGACCACCGGGTCGTCCTCGACCAGCAGCACCTTGGACATGGAGGGAGGGTAAGGCCTGGGGATGCCGGGTTGCCGGGGCGTTAGCGGGTTGTTGCGACTTATCGCAACCGTGCCTGGCCCTTAACGATCCCTTAGGGAAGCTCCGGCTACTGTCTGCTCCACCGAAATGCAGGGTGCCGCGGATCACACCGCGGTGGGAAATGCAATTGTGCGGTCCTGCGGGGCCGCGCACGAGGAGCGGGCGTGGCGGAAGTCGTTCTGAGCGGTCTCGGGAAAGTGTACGTCGACGGCACCCGCGCGGTCGACGACCTCAACCTGGAAATCCGCGACGGGGAATTCCTGGTGCTGGTCGGCCCCTCGGGGTGCGGCAAGACCACGGCGTTGCGGATGATCGCGGGCCTGGAAAGCGTGAGCGAGGGGGCCATCCGGATCGGGGAGAAGGTCGTCAACGAGGTGCCCTCGCGGGACCGGGACGTGGCGATGGTCTTCCAGTCCTACGCGCTCTACCCGCACCTGAACGTGTACGACAACATCGCGTTCGGACTCACCCTGCGGAAGCTGCCCAAGAAGGAGATCGACAAGCGGGTCCGCGAGGTGGCCGAGGTGTTGGAATTGCACGAACACCTCGACCGGAAACCGCGCAACCTGTCCGGCGGACAACGCCAGCGGGTCGCGATGGGCCGGGCGATCGTGCGCGCGCCGCAGGCGTTCCTGATGGACGAACCGCTGTCCAACCTGGACGCCAAACTGCGCGTGCAGATGCGGGCGCAGATCGCGCGCATCCAGCGCGACCTGGGCGTCACCACGGTCTACGTCACCCACGACCAGACCGAGGCGATGACGCTGGGCGACCGGGTGGCGGTGATGAAGCGGGGCGTCCTGCAACAGGTCGGCCCGCCGCAGGAGCTGTACGACCGGCCGGTGAACCTGTTCGTCGCCGGGTTCATCGGGTCGCCGGGCATGAACCTGGTGACCGCGCGGCTGGACCGCGACGACGACGGGCACTACTGGGTGACCGTCGGCTCGGACGCGTTGCTGCTGCCCGAGTCCGTGCTGCTGGCCCGCCCGGTGCTGGCGCGGTACGCGGGCCGGGACGTGGTCCTCGGCATCCGGCCCGAGGACATGGAGGACGCGGCCCTGGCCGACGCGCAGGAGGGGTCGATCCTGCACTCGGTGGCCGACCTGGTCGAGGCGATGGGCTCGGACGTGCTGGTGCACTTCCCGGTCGACGCCGCGCCCGTGGTCACCGACGACACCCGGGCGCTCGCCGAGGACGACGGCACCGCCGACCTGCCCAAGGCGGGCGGGGTGGTCCTGGTGGGCCGCTTCTCGCCCCGCACGCACATCTACGAGGGCCAGCCGGTGGCCACGTGGGTGGACACGTCCCGACTGCACTTCTTCGACCCGGCCACCGGGTTGTCGCTGTGGACCGACACGTCAGGAGACTGAAGAATGAGCCGCTTGAAGGTGACCGCCGCGCTGGTCGCGGCGATCGCGACGCTGAGCGCGTGCGGGGACGGCGGTACGACCGCCGGCGGAGGGGACGGCAAGTCCCTGAGCGGGCAGACCGTCGAGGTGGTCGGCACCTGGTCCGGCGACGAGCAGCTCCGGTTCGAGCAGGTGCTCAGCGCGTTCAAGGAGAAGACCGGCGCGGAGGTGCGCTACACACCGGCCGGTGACGAGCTGCCGACCGTGCTGCAGACCCGCGTGCAGGGCGGGACACCGCCGAACGTCGCGCTGGTCGCCCAGCCGGGCCTGGTGGAGCAGCTGGCCAAGGCCGGGTCGGTCAAGCCGCTGTCGGCGGACGTGGAGAAGCTGGTCACCCAGCACAACGCGGCGGTGTGGAAGAAGCTGGGCACGTTCGAGGGCAAGCTGTACGGCGTCTACTTCAAGGCCGCCAACAAGTCCACCGTCTGGTACAGCGAGAAGGCGTTCGGGCAGGTCGGCGCGGAGCCGCCGAAGACGTGGGAGGACTTCCTCAAGGTCGGTCGCGCGGTGGTGGACACCGGTCAGGCCGCCGTGTCGGTGGGCGGCGCGGACGGCTGGACGCTGACCGACTGGTTCGAGAACGTCTACCTGCGCACGGCCGGCCCGGAGAACTACGACAAGCTGGCCAAGCACGAGATCCCGTGGACCGACCCGTCGGTGCGCAAGGCGCTGGAGGTCCTGGCGCAGCTGTGGGGCGACCCGCGGCTGGTGGACGGCGGCGGCGCGGGCGCGTTGCAGACCGAGTTCCCCAAGTCCGTGATCAACGTGTTCGGCGAGCCGCCGAAGGCCGCGATGGTGTACGAGGCGGACTTCGTGGCGTCGGTGATCAGCACCAACACCAAGGCGAAGGTCGGCGAGGACGCGAAGTTCTTCAAGTTCCCGTCCATCGAGGGCAGCAAGGACGCCGTGGTCGCCGGTGGTGACGTGGCCGTGCAGCTCAAGGACGACGAGGCGACCAACGAGCTGATGAAGTTCCTCGCCTCGCCCGACGCGGGCAAGGTGTGGGCGCAGCTGGGCGGGTTCCTGTCGCCGAACAAGGACATCCCCGAGGACAACTACCCCGACGACGTGACCCGCGAGCTGGCCAAGCAGCTGGTCGACGCGGGCGACAACGTCCGGTTCGACATGTCCGACCTGGCGCCGGCGGCGTTCGGCGGCACGAAGGGCGCGGGCGAGTGGAAGGCGCTGCAGGACTTCCTGGCCAACCCGGCCGACATCGACGGGACGCTCCAGCGGCTGGAGTCCGAGGCCGCGAAGGCGTACCAGAAGTGACCGTCACCGCACAGCGGTCCCCCGCCGGCTCCCGGGCCGGCGGGGGTCGCCGCAAGCTCGCCGTCGACCCCACCCCCGGGCGTTCGCCGCGCCAGGCGGTGCCGTTCCTGCTGCCCGCGCTGCTCGTGCTGTCCGCGCTGGTGCTGTACCCGTTGGTGTACTCGCTGGTGCGCAGCTTCTTCGACCGGTCCGGCTCGGCGTTCGTGGGCGTGTCGAACTACGTGAACCTGTTCACCGACCCGCGCACGCTGACCGCGTTCAAGAACAACGTGATCTGGGTGGTGGTCGCGCCGGCCGTGGTCACCGGACTGGGCCTGATCTTCGCCGTGCTGACCGAGCGCATCAAGTGGGCCACCGCGTTCCGGCTGGTGCTGTTCATGCCGATGGCGATCTCGCTGTTCGCCTCCGGCATCATCTTCCGCCTGGTCTACGAGGAGGACCCGAAGCAGGGCGTGGTGAACGCGGTGACGGTCGGCGTGCACGACCTGTTCTCCGACCCGTCGCCCTACCCCGGCGCGCGGCCCCGCGACGGGCAGCCGTTCACCCCGGTGGAAGAGGGTTTCACCTCGACCAGGACGTTCGGGCCGGGCACGGCGGTGTCCGTGCCGCTGGTCGGGTTCCAGCCCGGGCAGATCCCCAAGGAGGCCTCGCCGGCGTCGCAGCCTTCCTCCGACGCGCGCGAGCTGCGCGGCGTGGTGTGGCTGGACGTGTCGGTGGGCGGCAAGGCCGGGCAGCTCGACCAGGGTGAGCGCGGCATGCCGGGGCTGGTGGTGGAGGCGGTGCGCGACGGGCAGGTCGTCGGGCGGACCACGACCGGCAACGACGGCCGGTTCACCTTCCCCGACCTCACCTCCGGCGACTACACGCTGCGACTGCCGCCGACCAACTTCGCCCTGCCGTTCCGCGGCCTGACCTGGCTGGGGCCGTCGCTGATCACCCCGGTGATCATCTCCTCCTGGATCTGGATCATGACCGGGTTCGCGATCACGTTCATCGCCGCCGGCCTGTCCGCGATCCCGCGCGACGCGCTGGAGGCGGCGCGGGTGGACGGCGCGACGGAGTGGCAGGTGTTCAAGCGGGTGACCGTGCCGCTGCTTTCGCCGGTGCTGCTGGTCGTGTTCGTGACGCTGGTGATCAACGTGTTGAAGATCTTCGAGCTGGTGTTCGTCATCGCGCCCGGCTCCGTGCAGGAGGAGGCGAACGTGCTGGCGCTGCAGATGTGGCAGGTGTCGTTCGGCGCGGGCGGCGACCAGGGCGTGGGCAGCGCGCTGGCCGTGGTGCTGTTCCTGCTGGTTGCCCCGGCGATGCTGTTCAACATCAGGCGATTCAGGCGGGAGCAGTCGTGACCGTGGTCGAGGTGTCGGTGAGCGGGGCGCCCCGGCGGGGTCTCGCGTCGCGGGTGGTGGCGCGGCTGGGCAGCGGCGTGGTGCAGGTGCTGCTGGCGCTGGTGGCGATCTTCTGGCTGGTGCCGGTGTTCGGGCTGCTGGTGGCGTCGCTGCGGCCGGAGTCGGCGAACACCGCCTCGGGCTGGTGGACCATCTTCACCAAGCCGTCCGAGCTGACCCTGGAGAACTACGCCGACCTGGTGGGCAACTCCACGGTGCTGCGGTCGTTCCTGAACACCGTCTACATCGCCGTGCCGTCCACGGTGCTGGTCGTGGTGATCTCGGCGCTGGCCGCCTACGGCCTGGCGTGGATCGAGTTCCCGGGCCGGATCTGGCTGACCACGCTGGTGGTGGGCCTGCTGGTGATGCCGATCCAGGTGGCGCTGATCCCGGTCGCGAAGCTGTTCGGTTCGCTGGGCCTGTTCGGCACGATCGCGGGCGTGGTGCTGTTCCACGTGGCCTTCGGCCTGCCGTTCGCGATTTTCCTGCTGCGCAACTTCTTCGTGGGCATCCCGAAGGACCTGGTGGAGGCGGCGCGGATGGACGGCGCGCGGGAGTGGGTGATCTTCAAGCGGGTGGTGCTGCCGATCGCGAAGCCCGCGATCGCGTCGCTGACGATCTTCCAGTTCCTGTGGGTGTGGAACGACCTGCTGGTGGCGCTGGTGTTCGCCGACCAGGACTCCGCGCCGATCACCGTCGCGCTGCGCGCACAGCTGCGCCAGTTCGGCACCAACATCGACCTGTTGTCGACCGGCGCGTTCCTGTCGATGATCGTGCCGCTGGCGGTGTTCCTGGCGTTCCAGCGCTACTTCGTCCAGGGCGTGCTGGCCGGTTCGACGAAGTGATGGAGCAACCCGCCCACCAGTAGCCGCCCAACCGTGCCCGCTCGTCGTGCGCCCCGACACCCCGGCGCGCGAGGGCGGGCACGGCTGCGGTCGCCGAAGGTGTCCTCCTCGGCCTTGACGCTCTGATCGCCGCTCGGACACCTGGGACCAGAGCACGCGCGCAGCGCCTCGTACACGACCCGCACGACGTGGGAATCGGCCAGTCCCGCAGGTAACCCCATGGTGATCGCCGGGTCAGAACCCCAACGCGGCACACCCGGCATCCACGGCCGCTTCCTGCAACTCCTCGAAGGGCGCGTCGGGGAACAACATCACGATGTCCGCAACCCCACCCAACGCCACCGCCGCCCGAACCGCGTCCCCGAACGAGGGTTCGCCGCCGACCAGCAGGTGCGCCAACCGGTGCCGCCAGTCGAAGATCTTGCCCACCAGCCCCAGCTCGTGCAGCGCGGTCAGTTCCTGGACGATCAACGCCACGACGTCGCGGTGCTTGTAGTGCAGCGCGAAGTACTGCTCCAACAAGGTGCGTGGGTCGGGCTGGTGGTGCTCAGCGGCGGCCACAAAGGCGTCGCCGTCGGCGAACAACGGCTCCACGATGCTGCGAACCAGGTCCTCGCGCGAGGCGAAGTGGTAGTAGAGCGCAGGCTTAGTGACCCCAAGCCGGTCGGCGATCTCCTGAAGACTGGTGCGCTGCAACCCCTGCCTCAGAAACAACTCCCGCGCCACCGCCTGCGCGCGCTCCCGCGTGTCCGACCGCCCCCTGACCATGGCGGCAGCATACCGACTTAACGTTCGGTAAGCCGCCACCCGACCGCCCGGCAAGTCACCCGCCCCGCAGGTCATCGCTCCACCTGCCCCCGGCCGCCACCCCGCCTGGCCACCCGCCCTCCCGCACCTCGTCCACCCACGGCCGGCCGCTCCACCCGCGCAACCCACCCGCCGCCTCTCCCCACCGCCTCACCCACTCGCCGACCCGCCGCCTCTTCCACCCGCCGACCCGCAGCCTCTCCCTTTTGCCGACCCGGCGCCTCTCCCCCGCCGCCTCACCGCCACCCGCCCGCCGAGCCACACGCGCACTGCTTGACTTAACGGTCGGTAAGCCTTGGCGCGGTCGCATCCATTGACTTACCATCCGTTAAGTAAGGAGGTAAGTCACATGGGGGTTCTGATCTCCGGCGCGAGCATCGCCGGGCCGGTGTTGGCGTTCTGGCTGACTCGTCACGGGTTCGAGGTGACGGTGGTCGAGCGGGCGCCGGCGTTGCGGAAGACCGGGGGCCACGCCGTGGACCTGTTCCGGCCCGCGATGGACATCGTCGAGCGGATGGGTCTGCTACCCGAGGTGCTCGCGCGCGAGACCGGCACCGACCGGTTGACCGTGCAGACGCCCGGCGCACGCCCGGTCGACATCGACCTGCGCCGCCTGTTCAGCGCGATGTCGGACCGGCACCTCGAGATCATGCGCGACGACCTGAGCGAGGTCTTCTACAACGCCACGCGCGACGACGTGGAGTACGTCTTCGGCGACTCGATCACGTCGATCTCCGCCGACGGCGAGGTCACCTTCGAGCACGGCGCACCCCGCCGCTTCGACCTGGTGATCGGCGCGGACGGCCTGCACTCGAACGTCCGCCGCCTGGTCTTCGGCGAGGTCCCACACCACTTCATCGGCGGGTACCTGGCGGTGCTTTCCCTGCCTAAAAATTTTAGTAAGCCGAACCATACTTTTCTGCGGGTGGGGGCGGGGCGGATGGCGGGTGTGTATACGGCGGACCACCTGCCGGATGCTCGGGCCGTCTTCCTGTTTCGGAGTGGGGAGTTGGAGTACCACTACCGGGACGTTGACCGGCAGCGGCGGTTGCTGCGGGAGGCGTTTGCGGGGATGCCTGAGGTGTCCGCCTGGTTGGTGGAGGACGGCAGTTTCTACTTCGACTCCATCACTCAGCTGCGGGTGGACACCTGGTCTCGGGGGCGGGTGGCGTTGGTCGGTGATGCCGGGTACTGCCCTGGGCCGGCGGTGGGGGGTAGTACCAGCTTGGCGGTGGTGGGGGCGTATGTGCTGGCTCATGAGCTGGCTGCGCATCGTGATCACGCTGCCGGGTTTGCCGCGTATGAGCGGGAAATGGGGGACTACGTGCGGCGTAGTCGGGCGTTCGCATTGACGGCGGCCAAGCGGCTGCTGCCTGACAGTCGGCTGGATCTCTGGCTGCTGCGCAACGGGGCTCGGCTCGTCTCTCGCCTGCCCGTGTCGGTGGGGCGGGCCGCGGCGAGGCTCAATCGCAACGGGGTTCGGTTGCACGACGAGGTTCGGGTCAAGGCTTATCCCGCCCCGACGAAGTCGGCCTGAAAGACAGCGGGCTCCCCTGGCCCCGAAAACCAAGGGAGCCCACCGGGCTACCACTGGATGGATTCCAGCGAGTCCAGGGGTGGGCGGTCGTCCAGGGATTCGGGCATCGCCAGGGTGTCCGCCGCTTGCAGGGTGGCTGGGAAGGTGAAGCCGCAGCGGGTCTCGATGTCGGCCAGGCGGACCTGGAAGACGCGGAACTCGTCCAGCTCCAGGGCTTCGAGCTGGTTCAGGTTCTGGGTGAGGATGAACGCCCTGGCCTTCAGGACGCCCTGCTCGACGAACGCGATCACCTTCCAGTACTCGCGCGGCAGGCGCACGCCGCGGAAGACCCGGTCGTCGGGCTGGAACACCGGCCCCCCGTAGACGCTGACGCGGAGGTTGTCCACGTCCACGTCCGCGAGGACCGCGTCCTCCAGCCTCCCCCAGAGGCCGCGTTTCGCGCTCTGGTTGAAGTCGTCCATCTGGGGCGTGATGTTGGTGAAGAAGAACGAGTCGACGTTGGCCTGCTCCGCCTCCGCCACCGGCCCCCACAGCAGGTCGGCGCGGCGGGCGATGTGGCCGCGGTCGAGGCGGTTGCCCTTGTAGAGGTCGTCGCCGACCTGGAACTCCGGCGGGATGCGGGAGTCGAGGATGAACGGGATGCCGCTGCGGTTCAACGTCTTCAGCGTCTTGCCGTCGATGTTCCACGCCACCCAGAACGCGAACCGCCGCGACTTGCTCTGGGCCAGCGAGAAGTGGGTGTAGTCGACGACCTCGGTGCCGTCGAGGACCACCGCGTCCGCCTTGGCCGTCGCGCCCAGGACCGGCACGCCCGCGGGCACGCCCAGGAAGTCCGCGGCGAAGCCCTTGGCGGCGCGCACCGGCTTCTTCGGCGGCTTGATGGTGACGCCGAGCTTCTCGAAGACCGACTGCGGCAGGCAGGCGAGGGCGTGCTCGTCGGTGCTGCCGTTGGTCTCGCCGCCGAAGTGCAGGCCGGCCATGGTGCGGGTGACCTTGCCGTTGGCGGCCTTGAACATCCAGGCGGCGCCGGAGTCGCCGGGCATGCTGATCTCGCCGCCGGGGCCGGGTTTGGCCGGGTCGGGGCCGATCTCGAAGCAGCCGATCTCCTTCTCGCCGACGTCCCCGCCGTAGTTGATCTTCACGATGGCGTCGACGCGGCGAACGATGCCGTGGGTGACGCCGGTGGTCCGGCCGCTCTTGACGACCTTGTCGCCCAGTTCCGGCTCGCCGATCTTCTCGACGGTCAGGCCCAGTTCGACGATGTCGGTGGCGAACGCGCGGTCCTCGATGGTGGCGATCGCGCAGTCGCCGGCCGCGCCGAGGTGGGACCTCACCAGGGTGCCGAGGCGGTTGAGGTCGGTGCGGTTGTCGTCGTGCGGGCCCGGCTGGACGATCGCGTCCCCCAACGCGCCTTTCGGGCCGTGCAGGACGTGCCAGTTCGAGAGCACGTAAGGCGTTCCGTCGACGCGGTCGTAGACGATGCAGCCGACGGTCCCGGCGGGCACCGACGGGTGCGCGACGCTGACGCCGGGCGCCACCGGGTCGATGCGGGACTTGCGCTCCCCCGAGGCGCGTTCCGCGACGACCTGGAAGTTGGCCTTGTAGTCGCGCTGCACGACGTCCGTGGGCACCTCGACGCCGTCCACGACGATGCACTTGGGCAGCAGTTCGGTGCCCAGCGCCTCCAGCGCCGACTCCTCGGCCTTCTCCTTGACGGTGAACTGGATGGCGATCTCGTCGGTCGGCTTGCCGTCCTCGACCTTGTAGCCGATGCCGATCGAGGACACGTTGCCGTCCCGCAGGAAGTCCGCGCCCTTTGTGCGCACGAACTGCCGTAGTGACGCCATGAGCGCGTCGTTCTTCTTCTTGGCCATGAGCGCGACCCCCTGTGTGCGCACGTCGGTGCCTTGCTGTCGACGTGCTCCTGCCCCTTGTTAGCCGCCTGGCGGCGCGTTCACCCGTTCAGCCCAGCCGGCACCGCCGAACGTCTCCACCTTCCACTGTGCCCACCGGAGATGACCGTTGGGCGAACGGGCGGTGGCGCAAGATCCTAAGGCAGCTAAAGGAGTCCGTGATCGCGGGCGTACAGGACGGCCTGGGTGCGGTCGCGCAGGCCGAGTCGGGTCAGGACCCGGGAGATGTGGTTCTTGACGGTGCCTTCGGCCAGGTGGAGGCGGCGGCCGATCTCGCGGTTCGTGCGGCCGGCGGCGACTAGGCGCAGGACCTCGATTTCGCGCTGTGTAAGTGAATGGTCACGCGGAGTTTGGGGGCGGACGGCGTTGGCGAGGCGGGTTGTGGCCGCCGGGTCGAACTGGGCGATGCCGTCGTGCGCCAGCCGCACCGCCGCGGCCAGTTCGCGGGCGGGGCGGTCTTTGAGGAGGTAGCCGCTCGCGCCGCCTTGCAGTGCTCGCACCACGTAGTCCTCGTCGTCGAACGTCGTCAGCATCACCACCCGGCACGACGGCACGCGGACGCGCAGCGCGGCCAACGCGTCGATGCCGTCCATGACGGGCATCCGGACGTCCATCAGGACCACGTCCGGAGCCAAGGACACTGCCTGGTCCACTGCCTCGCGGCCGTCGCCCGCCGTGCCGACGACGGCTATGCCGTCCTGGATGTCGAGCAGGGAGGCGATGCTCTCCCGGATCAGGCGCTGGTCGTCCACGACCAGCACGCGCACGTCGGTCACCGCGGGATCCGGACCGTCAGCCGGGTGCCCGCGCCGGGTGCGCTGCGCACGTCCACCGCGCCGCCCACGGCCGCGACGCGCTCGCGCATGCCGGACAGGCCGAACCCCTCGTCCGCCGCGGAGAAGCCCCGGCCGTCGTCGGCCACGACCAGTTCCGCACCGGAGCGTCCACAGTGGACTTTGACGGACACGGTGTCGGCGTCGGCGTGGCGCAGGGCGTTGGTGATGCCCTCCTGCGCCGCCCGGTACACCGCCAGCAGCACGGCCGGGTCGTAGCCGTCCTCGTCGCCGGCGCACTCCACCTCGACCTTGAGCCCTTTGGTCAACTCCGTCAACGCCGCCGACAGCCGGAACGGTTCGCGCAGCGCCCGCACCGACCGACGCACGTCCGCCAACGCCCGCCGCGCCGACTCGCGGGCCTCGTCCAGCGCCTTGTCCGCCACCGACGGGTCCCGGTCGCGGAACGCCGACGCCTTCTCCAGCAGCACGGACACGGCCGTCAGGTGGTGGCCCAACCCGTCGTGGATGTCGCGCGCCAGCCGGTTGCGCTCGGCGGCGGCGGACAGTTCGGCCAGCCGCGCACGACCCCGCTGCTCCTCCACCGCCACCGCCGCCATCGCCAACGTCAGCACCAGGCCCACGGCGAACATCAGCAGGTCCGACACGCGTTCGACGTCGTGCGTCCAGCCCGGCGCGGTCACGCTGAACGACACCACCACCAGCCCGGCGCACCCGAGCCCGAGCACGACGGCCACCGCCCGGCCGAACGCGAAGTACGCGCCGAAGGGCAGCAACAGCAACAACACCCGGGCCATGCCCGACCCGTCGGCCCCCGCCACCAGCACCACCAGCGCCGCCCGCGCCACCAGGAACGCAACCGGCCCGCCCAGACGCGGTTCGGCCAGGTCCAGCACGACCAGCGCCACCAGACCGCCGACGAACCAGCCGAACCGCGTCTCCCCCAGGCCGGTCAGCCCCGCGTACCCGCCGGCGAGCAGCACGGCGCCGTAGAGCAGGGGCGACAACCACGCGACCGGACGCACGACCGCAGGCTACTTCGGCGACGCCACCGCGCCGATAGTGCCGATCGGCACCTGTCACCGCACCCGGTCGACACCCCGGACGCACTCGGTCCGCACCATCGGCCGCGCCCGGTCGGCACTCACTACCGTGCCGGGCGCGCACCTAGCGTCGCCGGCCATGACCTTCCTGTTGCGTTTCGGCGCCGTCTGCGGCGTGCTGTCCGGATTGTTGATCGCGGTCCCCGGTGCGCTGGAGGCGTTCACCGGCGAGACCCTGCTGACCAGCCTCGTGATCGGGGTGTCGCCGGCGTTGGCCGCGCCCCTGCTCACCGCCCTGCACCTCAAGCAGCGGCACGCCGTCGGCCGCCTGGCCACCGCCGGGTACGCGGTGAACTTCGTCGGCCTCGGCTTGTTCGGCGCGGCGGCGTACGCGTTGAACATCGTGTTGTTCCCGCTCGGCGTCGCGCCCGCCGCGCCGACCCGGGTGGTGCTGCTGGCCAGTGCGGTGGTGTTCGCGGTGGGGTGCGTGTGGTTCGCGATCGGCATGGTGCGCGCCGGTGTGCACCCGAAGGTGCCGGTGTGGACGTACCTGGTGGCGCTGCCGGTGTTCACGCTCGCCGCCCGCCTGCCGGACACGCCGCTGACCAGCGCGTTGCACGTGCTGGTCGGCGGCGCCCTGGTGTGGTTGGCGGTGTCGGTCCACCCGAAGGCGGTGTCGTCCGCGGCGAGCCCTTCCTCGGACGCGGTGCCGGCGGGCTCGTAGCGCTTCGTCGGTACAACGTTGTAAAAGTGCCGTCGGCCATCTACGCTTCCGGCGATCCCGGCCGGGGCCGGACACCGTTCAACGCTGGAGACCAGTTCAGGCTGGAGACCAGTTCACGCTGGAGATCGGGGAGAGCACCGTTGGCTGATGTGTGGGTCGCGCCGGGCCGGATCAACCTGATCGGCGAGCACACCGACTACAACGACGGGTTCGTGCTGCCGATCGCCCTGCCGCACGCGGTGCGCGTCGCGGCGGCCCGCCGGGACGACGGCGTGCTGCGGGTGCGGTCCCGCCAGCAACCCGGCGTGACGGAGGTGCCCGTCCGCGACCTGGCGCCGGGCGCGGTGACGGGCTGGGCGGCGTACGTGGCGGGCGTGGTGTGGGTGCTGCGCGAGGCCGGGCACGACGTCGGCGGGTTCGACCTGGTGGTGGACGGCGACGTGCCGCTGGGCGCGGGCCTGTCGTCGTCGGCCGCCTTGGAGAGCGCCACGGCCCTGGCCGTCACGGAGTTGTCCGGCCTGGACGTCGACCGCTTCGCCCTGGCCCGCTTGGCACAACGCGCCGAGAACGACTTCGTCGGCATGCCGTGCGGGATCATGGACCAGTCGGCGTCCCTGCTGTCCCGCGAAGGCCATGCCCTGCTGCTGGACACCCGCACCCTGGACACGGCGCACATCCCGTTCGACCTCGCGCCGGCCGGCCTGACGCTGCTGGTCGTGGACACCCGCGCCCCGCACCGCCTGGTCGACGGCGAGTACGCCGCCCGCCGCGCCGCCTGCCACAAGGCCGCGGAGGTGCTGGGCGTCCCGGCTCTGCGCGACCTGACCGACGTCCCCACCGACCTGCCGGACGAGCTGTTGCGCCGGGTTCGGCACGTCGTCACGGAGAACCGCCGGGTGCTGGAGACGGCGGAGTTGTTGCGCGCCGGGGACCTGCCCGCCATCGGCCCGCTGCTGACCGCGTCGCACGAGTCCCTGCGCGACGACTACGAGGTGACCGTGCCCGAGCTGGACGTGGCCGTCGAGGCGCTGCTGGCGGCGGGCGCGCTCGGCGCGCGCATGACCGGCGGCGGTTTCGGCGGCTGCGTGATCGCCCTGGTGGCGGCGGCGGAGGTCGAGCGGTGCGCGGCGGCGGTGCGGGAAGCCTTCGCGCGCAACGGTTTCATCGCTCCCGGGTGCTTCACCGCGACGGCCGCTGCGGGAGCCCGAAGGGAGCGCTGACGGCGTTCGCTTCGTGGACATCTCACAGACATCTGCCCGTAGTTGTCAAGGAGTGTCCTCGCGCGCGTTCCGGGTGTACGCACTGTGTATGTCCCCACTGACACGGCGAACCCTGATCGCCGGCGGCATCGCCAGTGCCGGCGTCACGGTCCTCGCCCCCTCCCCCGCCAACGCCATCGCCTACCCGTTCACCCTCGGAGTCGCCTCCGGAGAGCCCGCGCCGGACGGCTTCGTCATCTGGACCAGGCTCGCGCCCAGCCCGCTCAACGTGGACGGCCTGGGCGGCATGACCAGCGCCAACGTGGCCGTGGAGTGGCAGGTCGCCACCGACCAGCGGTTCTCCCAGGTGGTCCGGTCCGGCACGGTCACCGCCGTCCAGGCGTGGGCGCACAGCGTGCACGTCGAGGTCACCGGGCTGGAAGCCGGCCGCGAGTACCACTACCGGTTCCGCGCGCTGGGCTACATCTCGCCGGTCGGGCGGGCCGTCACCGCGCCCGCCGTCGGCACCTCGCCCGCGCTGACCATGCTGTTCACCTCGTGCTCGCACTACGAGGCCGGGTACTTCACCGCCTACCGGCGGATGGCCGAGGAGAACCCGCACCTCATCCTGCACCTGGGCGACTACATCTACGAGGGCGCGGCGTCCACCACGAACGTCCGCAAGCACGCGCCCACCGTTGAGATCGACGACCTCGCCGACTACCGCGTGCGGCACGCGCAGTACAAGGGCGACCCGGACCTCCAGGCCGCGCACGCCGCCGCGCCGTGGCTGGTCGTGTGGGACGACCACGAGGTGGAGAACAACTACGCCGACCTGATCCGCAACGACTCCTCGCCCGCGGGTGACTTCCGGGCGCGGCGGGCGGCGGCGTACAAGGCCTACTACGAGCACATGCCGTTGCGGCCGGCGCAGGCGCCGGTGGCCGAGAACATGCAGCTCTACCGGCGGGTCCGGTGGGGCAGCCTGGCCACCTTCCACATGCTCGACACCCGCCAGTACCGCGACGACCAGGCGTGCGGCGACGGCACCAAGGTGTGCCCGGAGGCCGACGACCCGACCCGTTCGCTGACCGGTTCGGCGCAGGAGTCGTGGCTGCTCGACGGCATGCGGCAGAAGCTGGGCACGTGGGACTTCCTGGGCCAGCAGGTGTTCTTCGCGCAGAAGCTCGCCTCGGCCGACGGCGCGAAGTCGATGGACTCCTGGGACGGCTACACCGCCAACCGCGACCGGCTGCAACGCGGGTGGGACGCGGCGGGGTTGCGGAACACCGTAGTGCTCACCGGAGACGTGCACCGGTCGTGGGCGAGCAACCTGATGTTGAACTACAACACCCAGGACAAGGTCATCGGCACGGAGCTGGTGACCACGTCCGTGACGTCCGGCGGTGACGGCAACGCGGCGGACAACGCCCTGTCCAGCCTCAACCCGCACGTCAAGTTCTACAAGAACCTGCGCGGCTACGTCCGCACCGTCACCACCTCGACCCAAGTGGCCGTGGACTTCCGTTGCGTGGACCGGGTGACCGTGCGCGACTACCCGGTCAAGACCGTCAAGAGCTACGTCGTCCAAGCGGGCAACCCCGGATTGCAGGCGCCATGAAGAAGATCCTCGCTTTGACCGCGGCCCTCATGCTCGCGGTGACCGGAACCGCGTCCGCCGCCGTCACGTGGACCACCGCCAACAGCACCGCCACCGGCGACCAGGACAACGCGGCCGTGTCGGCGGTGCGCAACGGCTGGACCGCCGTGGTGTGGGAGGACGACCGCGACTCCGCCACGCCCGCCGACCCCGTGCACAGCGACGTGTGGATCAGGCTGTTCAAGGACGGCGTGTCCCGCTACGAGAAGAAGCTGTCCGCCGGCGGCACCGGCGACTGGCGGCACGTGCAGCCGGACGTGGCCGTGCACGACGACGGCAGCGCGGTCGTGGTGTGGGCGGAGGACCCGGACGGCAACGGGTTCTACAACATCGCCGTGCGCGCGGTGCGGGTCGACGGCACCATCGCCGGCTCCGCCACCGCGAACGCCAACTCCGACGGCCAGCAGCTCAACCCGGCCGTGGCCGCCGACCCGGACACCGCCGGGTTCGCCGTGGTGTGGGAGGACAAGCAGGCCACGACCAACCCGACCGTGCGCGTGGCCGGGTTCGCCTCGGTGACGTCCAAGACCTACGAGGCGCAGGTGCACAACGCCGGCGGCACCCACCAGCGGCCGGACGTGGCCGTGGGCGCGGCGGGCAACGCCGTCGTCGTGTGGGAAGAAGACGGGGACGGCAACGGGTTCTTCAACGTGGGCCGCAAGATCCTCACGCCGTCGGGCGGGGTGAAGCTGGCGCAGGGCGTGGCGAACGCGTCCGGCGGCGGTCAGCAGCGCAAACCCGTGGTGGCGGCCAACTTCAACGGCGACTTCGCGGTGGCGTGGGAGACCGACCACACCGGCACGGCCCAGGTGGCGGTCCGCTCGTTCCTCGCCGCCGGCACCGCATCGTCCACTGTGGATACTTTGGTGGCCGGCGCCGACCCGCAGGTGGGCATCGACGACCAGCGCGGGGTGGTCGTCACGTCCGTGGTCGCCGCGGACGTGTGGACCCAGGGCTTCAACCCCGACGGCTCCACGGACGGCCGCCTGGCCCGGCAGGCCACCAACCAGACCGTGACCGGGCGCCAGGACGAGCCCGCCCTGGGCGTCGACGCGTGGGGCCTGATCACCATCGCCTACACCGACGACAACGACGGCAACGGCTTCGACCAGGTCTACCTGGGCACCGGCTGGCAGAACAGCGACTGGTGACCTGGTGAGCCCGCGGCGCGTTCCCGCTCACGGGAGCGCGCCGCGGTGCTCCTTCGCCAGGCGTTTGGGCGCTTTGCACAGCCACGCCTCGGTGACCAGCTCCGCCAGCTCGTCCACCGGGATGCGGTCCAGGCGAACCAGGACCGCCGGGTAGCCGTCCAGGTGCGGGATCGTGAAGTAGACGGCCGGGCGTCGGCGATCAGCGCCTCCTTCACGCCCAGGTCGGGCACGCTCGCGCCCAGGATCGGCCCGTCGGGAGCGGACTCGCCGAGGTCCTCGCGGTCGCGTTTGCGCAGTGGACGGTCCCAGACGAACAGCTTGTCCTTCACCCGCCACGCGGGCAGCCCGTCGTACGAGGGTCGTTCGGTCGTCTCCGGCAACGCCAGAGCGAGCCGGCGCACGTCCTCCCAAGTGGCCATACGCGCACCCTAGTCCCGGCTCACGGGCGGATCGTTGGCACGACCAACGACGTGCGCTATCGTTGGCCTCACCAACATTGGTCAGACCAACGGAGTCACCGGTGATCGAGCCCTTCAAGCTGGACGTCCCCCAAGCCGACCTCGACGACCTCGTGGACCGCCTCGCCCGCACCCGCTGGCCCGACGAGCTGCCCGACGCCGGCACGGACTACGGCGTGCCGCTCGCCCGCGTCCGGGGTCTGGTGGAGCGCTGGAAGTCCTTCGACTGGCGTGCCGTCGAGGCCAAGCTCAACGCGTTCCCGCAGTTCACCACCCGCATCGACGGCCAGGACGTGCACTTCCTGCACGTCCGCTCCGACCGCGACGACGCCCTGCCGCTGCTGATCACCCACGGGTGGCCCAGCTCGGTCCTGGACTTCCTCGACGTCATCGAGCCGTTGCGCCGCGACTTCCACCTGGTCGTCCCGTCCGTTCCCGGTTTCGGCCCGTCCGGTCCGACGCGGGAGCGCGGCTGGAGCGTGCAGCGGGTGGGGCGGGCGTGGGCGGAGCTGATGGACCGGCTCGGCTACGACCGCTACGGCGCGCAGGGCGGCGACTTCGGCTCGGGCATCTCGCAAGCGGTCGCGGTGGCCGCGCCGGACAAGGTCGTCGGCGTGCACGTCAACTACCTGCCCACACCCCCGCCCGCCAGCGGCGAGGGCCTGTCGGCGACCGACCTGGAGCGGGTCGAGGCGATCAAGCGGTTCCTCGCCCAGCGCCCCGGCTACCAGGTCATGCACATGACCAAGCCGCAGGTCGTCGCCTACGGCGTCACCGACTCGCCGGTCGGCCTGCTCGGCTGGGTCGCCGACAAGTTCGACGAGTGGCTCGACCCGCGCTCGGACGTGTCCGACGACCGGTTGCTGGAGGTGGTGACCCTGTACTGGCTCACCGGCACGGCCGGCTCCGCCCTGCGCCTGGCGAAGGAGACCGCTCCCGGCGGGCCGCCGTGCCCCGCGCCGCTCGGTGTGGCGGTGTTCGCGCAGGACATCATCCTGGCCGTGCGCGGGGTGGTGGAGCGGCAGTACGACGTGCGGCGGTGGGCCGAGTACGAGCGCGGCGGCCACTTCCCCGCGATGGAGGTGCCGGAGCTGTACGTCGAGGAGGTGCGGTCCTTCTTCGCCGAGCTCTAAACCAGGAGGGAGACCCCGGTCGCCGTCACCACGACGGCGACCGCGCCGTCCAGCACCCGCCACGCCGAGGGGCGCGCGAACACCCCGGAGAGCCACCGTGCCCCGAACCCCAACGAGCAGAACCACAGGACGCTGGCCGCCATCGCTCCCAGCGCGAACCACCAGCGCTGCTCGCCGAACCCGGTCGAGGCGGTGCCCAGAAGCAGCACGGTGTCCAGGTAGACGTGCGGGTTGAGCCAGGTCAACGCCAGACAGGTGAGGATCGACCCGCCCGCGCCCCCGACCAGCACCCCCGGCCGCAGCATCCGGCGCACGGCCAGCACGCCGTACCCGATGAGGAAGGCCGCCCCGAACCAGCGCACCACCTCCAGCACGGTCGGCCACGCGGTCAACACCGTCCCCACGCCACCCACCCCGACCGCGATCAGCGCCGCGTCGGAGAGCGCGCAGATCGCCACGATCGCCGGAACCCGTTGCCGCAGAACCCCTTGCCGGAGCACGAGCGCGTTCTGCGCCCCGATGACGACGATCAACGACAACCCCATGCCGAGCCCGGCCAGCAACGCGTGCATCACGGTGGAGACGCTAAGAACGCGTCAGAGGTAAGGCCAGCTAAACTTTCTAAAGTATCGTTAGCGGGCGTGATGCTGGATCCGGAAGCCGTGCGGACCTTGTTGGCCGTGGTCGACGAGGGCACCTTCGACGCCGCCGCCAAGGCCCTGCACGTCACGCCGAGCGCGGTGAGCCAGCGCATCAAGGCTTTGGAGCAGCGGACCGGCCGGGTGCTGCTGGTCCGGGCGAAGCCGGCGCGGCTGACGGAGTCCGGCGCGGCCATCGCCCGGTATGGCAGGCAGCTCGCTTTGCTGGAGCAGGACACCGCCGGTGCTTTGGGGTTGGCCGAGACTCCGACGGCCATCCAGGTGGCCGTGAACGCCGACTCGTTGAACACGTGGTTCCGCAAGGTGGTTCAGGAGTTGGCGGGGGATGACGAGATCACTCTGAGCGTGCTGCGCGACGACCAGGACCACACGGCCGAGGCGTTGCGGCAGGGTTTGGTCGTGGCAGCGGTCACTTCCATGCCCGAGCCCGTGCAGGGGTGCAGCGTCCGTCCACTGGGGAGCATGAGGTACCACGCTGTCGCGAGCCGGTCGTTCACGCGGCGGTGGCGGGGTGTGGAGTTGGACGAGGTGCCGGTGGTGGTGTTCGACGAGAAGGACGACCTGCAGGACGCGTTCTGCCGTCGGATCACCGGGAAACCCGCTTCTTCCCGTCGCTACCTGCTGCCCGATGGCCCCGTGTTCGAGGACGCCGTGACCGCTGGGGCCGGGTGGGCTTTGTTGAGTGAGCACCAGCTTGCAAGGCACCGGTCTTTGGTACGTTTGTATCCTGATTCTCCTGTCGACGTACCTCTCTATTGGCAGCAATGGAAGCTTGATTCTTCCTTGTTGCAGCGCGTCGCTTCTCTTGTTTTTGACGCTTCGCGGTTTCAGCTTCATTAGCGCTTCGCTTTCTTCGACGCGCTTCGCGCTCTTCGAGCTTGGCCGCGCTGACGCGCTCTCAAGATCAAAAGCGCCTCGCCGGCGGGCAGGCCCCCGGGGTGGAAGGGCGTCGGTTCGTTCCCCGTACGGCCTGCCGGAGGCAACCACCCTTCAGCCTTCTCCGCAACCGGTGAAGCGTGGTTGCGGAGAAGGCTGAAGCGCGGTTGGGCTTCGCCCAGGCCGTACGGGGAACGAACCGAGGCCCTTCCTGTGGCTGATAGCCAAAACGGTGGCGCCTTCGGCGCCAAGAGCCGGGCCGGCTCGTCGGCAACCGGCAGTGCGCCCGGCCGGCTCGTCGGCAACCGGCAGTGCGCCCGGCCGCCCTACCCGTGCCGCCAGCGGTTGTGCGGTCTGCCGCCCCACCTCGCGCCGCCGGCCCTGCGCGCCCACCCTCCACAACCAGGCGCTCCGCGCGCAGCGCGGGGCTTCCTTTGGGCTATTTAGCCAAGGAAGGGCCTCGGTCTGTCCCCGTACGGCCTGGGCGCAGCCCAACCGCGCTTTGGTCTTCTCCGCAACCAGCTTTACCGGTTGCGGAGAAGACCAAAGGGTGGTTGCCTCCGGCAGGCCGTACGGGGACAGACCGACGCCCTTCCCACCCCCGGGGGCCTGCCCGCCGGCGAGGCGCTTTTGATCTTGAGAGCGCGTCAGCGCGCAACGCCCGAGAGCGCGAAGCGCGTCAGGCTTGACGGCGCGAAGCGCGTCAGGCTTGAGAGCGCGAAGCGCGTCCGAAAGAAGCGAAGCGCGAAAGTGAAGCTCAAAGAGAACGGAAAGAGATGCCGGCGTTGAGGAGCCGGGCGGTCAAAGCGTCGCCCATGGCCACAGCGGTGGTCACCTGCCCGGAGGTCATCGGCAACTCGTCGAAAGCGAGGCACATCGCCGACTCGCTGAGCATCTTCGCGGTCTCACCGTACCCGGGATCGCCGCCGGACACCTCGGTCACGACCCGCTGCCCGCCGCCCTCGCCGTAGAACAGCACCTTGAACCAGGACCGCGCCCGCTGCGCCTCGCTCGGTCCCGAACCCGGCTTGCGCCGGTCCAGCAACCAGCGCCGCACGGGCGGCACCTGTGCCAGTCCCATCAGAGCGCCCACCCCGCCTACCAGGCCCACCGCCATCGGCAGCCGGCGAACCGCGATGTGGTGGCTGTAGGTGAACGCGGGCCCGTAGCGGTCCAGCGCCGCGGCCGAGCGCAGCACCACCTGTGGGTCGATGGTCGGCGCGGGCAGCACCCACGCGCCCACCCGTCGGTCGAACCGCGGCGCGTCGAACTTGCCCCGCACGACCCGGCCGGCCGGCCTGCCCTCCACCGCGCGTCGCCGCTTCGCCACGCCGGCCATCGACCGCCACCGGGAGAACGCGGTCACCGCCGAGTGGAACGTGCCGCCCGAGAACGTGCCGGACGCGGTGACGAAACCCTCCACGGTCAGCGGCACGCCCTCCGGCAACCGGCCGACCGTGAAGTGCACGCCCAGGTCGTAGGGCACCGAGTCGAACCCGCACGCGTGCACCAGCCGCGCGCCGGTCTCCCGGGCCGTCTCGTGGTGGCGCAGGTAGGTCCGGTCCACGAACTCGGGTTCGCCGGTCAGGTCCACGTAGTCGGTCCCGGCCCGCGCGCACGCGGCGACCAGGCCGTCGCCGTAGTGGATGTACGGGCCGACGGTCGTGATCACGACCCGGGTGGACTCGGCGACGGCGCGCAGGGACGCCGGGTCGCCGACGTCGGCGATCAGGACGTCCGGTTCGCCGACCGAGCCGCCATCCGGGCCGCCATCCGGGCCGGGCAGGGCCGCGCGGACGGCGTCCAGGCGGGCGCGGTCGCGGCCTGCCAGTGCCCAGCTCGCGCCCGGGGGCAGGTGGCGTGCCAGGTACTCGGCGGTGAGGCGGCCGGTGAAGCCGGTGGCGCCGAACAGCACGACGTCGTACATGCGCAAGCCCTCCTGAGGGTCGTTCACAACGACAACGACGTCATCTTCCCCGGGTGACGCCGTTATCGCGCAGTTCACCATCCCGCCGCCGGGTGATCACCGCACCGTGCCCGCGCGTCCCTACCGTTCGCCGGGCCCTTGTCCGGCACATCAGCAAGCGAAGGGTTTCGGTATGCAGGGTCGCAAGGCCAGGCTCCCCCTAGCGGTCGTCGCCGTCGGCGTCGTCACCGCTGCCACCCTCACCGTCGTCGCCACCTCCGACCACCTCCCGACCGCCTCGGCGGCCACGGCCACGTTCGCCCCGACGGCGGACACGTACGTGGACAGCACGGCCACCGGCACCAACCACGGCACCTCCGGCCAGCTCGGCGTGGACAACTCGCCGATCAAGCGGATGTTCCTCAAGTTCGTGGTGTCGAACGTCTCCGGCACGGTGACCAGCGCGAAGCTGCGCCTCCACACCGACAACGTGTCCGGGGCCGCGAGCCCCAACGGCGGCACGTTCCGGTCGATGACCAACACCACCTGGTCGGAGACCGGGGTGACCTACGCCAACCAGCCCGCCATCGACGGCGCCACCCTGGGCTCGCTCGGCTCGGTCGCCCAGAACGCCTGGTACGAGGTCGACGTGACCTCCTACGTCAACGGCAACGGGACCTTCAGCATCGGCGTCACGTCCGCCAGCAGCGACGGCGCGGACTACGACTCCCGCGAGTCCGGCTCGACCACCGCTCCGCAACTCGTGGTCACCACCGGCACCACCACGACCACCACCACCACGCCGCCCAGCGGTGACCCCGTGCTCGTGGGCGCGGGCGACATCTCGAACTCCGGTTCGGGTGACAGCGCCACCGCCGCGCTCCTGGACAACATCCCGGGCACGGTCTTCACCACCGGCGACAACGTCTACAACGACGGCACCGCCGCGGAGTTCGCGAACTACTACGACCCGACGTGGGGCCGCCACAAGGCGCGCACCCGCCCGTCGCCGGGCAACCACGACTACCACACCTCGGGCGCAGCGGGGTACTACAACTACTTCGGCGCCCAGGCCGGTCCGTCGGGCCAGGGCTACTACTCCTACGACCTGGGCAACTGGCACATCGTGTCGCTGAACTCCAACATCAGCATGTCCGCGGGTTCGGCCCAGGAAACCTGGCTGCGCAACGACCTGGCGAACAACACCAAGCCGTGCACGGCCGCCTACTGGCACCACCCGCTGTTCACCTCGGGCGCCAACCACGCCCCGTCCACGGCGACGCGCCCGCTGTTCCAGGCGCTGTACGACCACAACGCCGACGTGGTGATCTTCGGCCACAACCACCAGTACGAGCGGTTCGCGCCGCAGAACCCCAGCGGCGGGCTGGACACCGCGCGCGGCATCCGCACGTTCGTCGCGGGCATGGGCGGCGCCAGCCACTACGGGTTCGGCACGATCAAGCCGAACAGCGAGGCGCGCAACAGCGACACCTACGGCGTGTTGAAGCTGACCCTGCGCAGCAACAGCTTCGACTGGCAGTTCGTGCCGCAGTCGGGCAAGACCTACTCCGACAGCGGCACGCAGTCCTGCCACTAGTCGCACCCCGCCGCACCCGGTCACCCTCGGGCCGGGTGCGGCACCCCCTCGGGTTGGAGGCCTCGCCGTGTACCTGTCCACGATCGACCGCCCGAAGACCGCCGGCTGGAAGGGCTTGAGCGGCACCGTGTTCGCGCTGGGCGCGGTCAGCCTGGTCACCGACGTGTCCTCGGAGATGGTCACCGCCGTCCTGCCGCTCTACCTGGTCATCGGTCTCCAGCTCAGCCCCGCCGCGTACGGCGCGATCGACGGCCTCTACACCGGGGCGACGGTCCTGCTGCGCCTGGTCGGCGGCTACCTCGCCGACCGCACCACCAAGCGCAAGGCCGTGGCGGGCTTCGGGTACGGGCTGTCGGCCGTGGCCAAGCTCGGCCTGCTGTTCGCCGGCACGTCCCCCGCCCTGCTCGGCGCGGTGATCACCGCCGACCGCGCGGGCAAGGGGCTGCGGACCGCGCCCCGCGACGCGCTGATCACGTTGGCCACCCCGGAGAAGGACCTCGGGCGGGCGTTCGGGGTGCACCGCGCGATGGACGGGGTCGGCGCGTTCCTCGGCCCGCTGGTGGCGCTGGCGGTGCTCGCCGTGGCCGGCAACTCGTTCGACTCCGTGTTCGTCACCAGTTTCTGCGTCGCCGCGATGGGCGTGGTGGTGCTGGTGGTGTTCGTCCGCGACCACCGCTCCCCCGTGCCGTCCACGCCGGTCCGCCCGTCCGCGTTCGTGGACCTGTTGCGGGACAACAAGATCCGGCGTGTGGTGCTGGCGGCCGTGGTGCTGGGCCTGGCGACCATCGGCGACGGTTTCGTGTACCTGTTGCTGCAGAAGCGGGAGAACCTCGCCATCGGCTGGTTCCCGCTGCTGGCCGTCGGCACCAGCCTGGTCTACCTGCTGCTGGCCGCGCCGCTGGGCGCGCTGGCCGACCGCGTCGGCCGCCTGCCGGTCATGCTCGGCGGGTACGCCTGCCTGGCCGCCGCGTACCTGCTGCTGTTCGGCCCGCTCGGCGGGTGGCCGCTGGTCGTGACCGTCGTGGTGCTGTACGGCGTGTTCTACGCCGCCACGGACGGGGTGTTGATGGCGTTGGCCGGGCCGCTGCTGCCCGAACACCTGCGCACCACCGGCATCGCGCTCGTCCAGACCGGGCAGGCGCTTGCCTACCTGGGTTCGTCGGTGCTGTTCGGCCTGGCCTGGCACTACTGGGGCCCGGAGACCGCCACCCGTGCCGCCGCGATCGGCGTCGCCCTCACCCTGCTCACCACGTTGGGACTCCTCGGACGCCGCTCATGACCACCACCCGCACCCGCATCGCCGTGACCGCCGTCGCCGCCCTCGTGCTCGGTGGCGTCGCGGTCGGCTACACCGCCCTGTCCGCCGCGCCGTCCAGCACGGTGTCGTCGGGTCCCGTGACGGGCCCGAAGCTCCAGGTGTTGAGCAACGGCGCGCTGTCCACGGTGTCCCGCACCGACCCGGCCGGTCCGCGCGAGGTGACCGAGCAGCGCTGCGACCGCGCCTACGCCGCCGGCGGCACGATCTCGTGCCTGCGCCCGGCGGGCGCGTTGAAAGCGGGCGAGTTGGCGGTGCTCGACTCGTCGCTGAACGTCGTCCGCACGGTCCCGCTGACCGGGTTCCCCAACCGGACTCGCGTGTCGGCCAGCGGCCGGATGGTCGGCTGGACCCTGTTCGTGGACGGCCACTCCTACGCGGCCAACGGGTTCTCCACCAGCACGGGCATCCTGGACGTGAAGACCGGGACCCTGGTGCGAAACCTCGAAGAGTTCAGCGTGGACGGTGGAGCCGGGGCGGACCGCAACTTCTGGGGCGTCACCTTCACCTCCGACGACAACCGCTTCTACGCGACCATGTCCACCGGCGGCCACCGCTACCTGGTGGAGGGCGACTTCGCGCGCCGGACGGTGAAACCGTTGGCGGACAACGTGGAATGCCCGTCGCTGTCGCCCGACGGCACCCGGATCGCCTACAAGGCCGCGGTCAACGGCGATCCGCAGCAAGGGTGGCGGATCTCGGTGATGGACCTGGCGACCCGCACGATCACGCCGCTCGCCGAGACGCGATCGGTGGACGACCAACCGGCGTGGCTCGACGGGAACACCGTCGCGTACGGGATGCAGCGCGCCGACGGCGTGAACGACGTCTGGTCGGTGCCGACCGACGGGACCGGAACCCCCGCGGTGCTCGTCCCCGAGGCGAACTCCCCCGCGCCGCTCTAGCCGGTTGACCCGGGCGGCGGGTACCGCCACCGGCCGCCCGGGTGGGAAAATCGCAGGTGACAACGTTGTCACCCCTCCTCACCCTGCGGGAGGAACCACATGCGCCTGCACTCCGCAGCGGTCGCGTTCCTGACCATCGCGGCCCTCGCCGTGCCGCTGTCCGGCACCGCCACGGCGATCACCGATCCCGCCCAGCACGTGGACCCGTTCGTCGGCACCAGGCCCGGCGGCCCCGACTTCGGGCACGGCGGCGGCGCGGGCAACACGTTCCCGGGGGCCGTCGCGCCGTTCGGGATGCTCCAGTGGAGCCCGGACACGGTCACCCACCAGCACGGCGGCTACCACTACGACGACAACCGCATCCGGGGCTTCAGCCTCACCCACCTGTCCGGTCCCGGTTGCAGCGACTTCGGCAACGTGCCGTTCATGCCCGTCCTCGGCACGAGCCCGGTCGCGCACTCGACCTTCAGCCACACCAACGAACAAGCGAGCCCCGGCTACTACTCGGTCGCGTTCGACAACGGCATCCGCACCGAGCTGACCGCGAACCAGCGTTCGGGCATCGCCCGCTTCACCTACCCGGCCGGGCAACGCGCCTCCCTGTCCGTGGACGCCGCCCGAGCCTTCAACGCCGCGAGCGGCTCCGTCACCGTGGGCGCCGACACGCTGTCCGGGTACACCGACAGCGGCGGGTTCTGCGGCACGGGCAACCGCTACCGGCTGCACTTCCACGTCACGTTCGACCGCCCGTTCAGCACGGCCGGCGTGGTCCAGGGCGACACCGTGGACACCACGCGCCGCAGCGTCGAGGGCAGCAGCCGGGGCAGCGTGCCGCCCGCGCCCAAGACACCCGGCACCCAGCACGTCCCGCCACCGCCCGCCGCCACGCAGGACGTGCGGCCGTTCGCCGCCGCCGCGTTCGTGTCGTTCGACGCGACGACGGTGACCGCGCGCATCGGCATCTCGTTCGTCAGCCTCGACGGCGCGAAGGCCAACCTGGCCGCCGAGGCCGGCACGAAGACGTTCGACGAGGTCCGCACGCAGTCCCGGGCGGCGTGGAACGGCTGGTTGAGCCGCATCGACGTCACCGGCGGCACCACCACCCAGCTGCGCACCTTCTACACGGCGCTCTACCACTCCCTGTTGCACCCGAACGTGTTCAGCGACGTGGATCGCCGTTACACCGGGTTCGACGGCCAGGTCCACACCACGGCCACCACCCAGTACGCGAACTTCTCCGGCTGGGACGTCTACCGGTCGCAGACAGCCCTGATCGCCCTGCTCGCGCCCCAGGAGGCCGCCGACATCGCCCAGTCCGCGGTCAACCAGGCCGCGCAGGGCGGTTACTTCGACCGCTGGACCGTCGCCAACGGCGGCACGGGCGTGATGAACGGCGACCCGATGGCCGTCATCGTCGCCACCATCCACGCGTTCGGCGGCACCGGGTTCGACACCGCCCAAGCCCTCACCCGCATGGTCAACGGCGTCAACGACATCCGCCAACGCCCGGGGTGGTTGCAGTTCAACAATTACGGTTACGTCCCGACCGGTCTGCCGGACGTGTGGGGCTCGGCGGCCACCACCCTGGAGTACACCAGCGCCGACTTCGCCATCTCCCAGTTCGCCGCACGCCTGGGCGACGCCGCGACCGCCGAGAACTTCCTGCGCCGCGCCCAGAACTGGCGCAACATCTTCGAATCCGGCGCGAAGTACCTCAAACCCCGCAACACCGACCTCTCGTGGCCGCCGTTCAGCCCGACGCAGGAGAACGAGTACGTCGAGGGCAACGCCGTGCAGTACACGTGGATGGTGCCCTACAACCACCGTGGGCTGTTCGACGCCATGGGCGGCAACGCGAACGTCGTGTCCCGTTTGGACACGTTCTTCACCGAGCTGAACGCCGGACCCAAGAAGCCGTACGCGTACCTGGGCAACGAACCGACCCTCAACACCCCGTGGGCCTACGCCTACGCCGGTGCGCCCGCGAAGACGCAGGACGTGGTGCGCCGCGCGTTGACGTCGGTCTTCCGGCCGGCGCCGGAGGGCTTGGTGGGCAACGACGACCTCGGCCAGATGTCGTCGTGGGCGGTGTGGGCGGCGCTGGGCATGTACCCGCAGACGCCCGGTCGTGCCGAGCTGGTGCTGGCCAGCCCGCAGTTCCCGGCCGCCCGCATCACGCGGGGCAACGGCCGCACGATCACCATCAACGCTCCCGGCGCGTCCGACACCGCCAAATACGTGCAATCGCTGCGCGTGAACGGGGCGGCTTCGGCGCGGCCCTGGCTCCCCGCGTCCCTGGTCGCGGACGGCGGCACGGTCGACTTCACCCTGGGCGCCACGCCCACGTCGTGGGGCAGCGCCCCGGGCGACGCGCCGCCGTCCCACGACGTCGGCCCGTACCCGCCGCGCGCGGGTGCCATCACGGGGCTCGCGTCGAAGTGCGCCGACGCGGACCCGAGCATCGCGGGCAACGGCGCCCCGGTGCGCTTGTGGGACTGCAACGGCACGCCGGCGCAGCAGTGGACGCTGGCTTCCGACGGCACCGTCCGTGCTCTGGGCAGGTGCCTCGACGTCAGCGGCAGCGGGCGGGCGAACGGGACCAAGGTGCAGCTGTGGGAGTGCAACGCCACGGGCGCGCAGCAGTGGTGGCCCCGTGCGGGCGCTCTGGTGAACCCGCCGTCCGGCAAGTGCCTCGACGTGCCGAACAGCAACACCGCGAACGGCGTCCAGTTGCAGATCTACGACTGCAACGGCACCGGCGCGCAGCAGTGGCGCGTGCCCTGAGGTGTCAGGCGGTGAACCAGGGAGTGACCACGGCCCGCCCGTCCTCCCTGGTCAGCCGCAACCGGACGGTCCGGTGCGGCAGCTCGGGCACGGCGACCCACCCGTCCGGGCCGATCCCGACCCGCCGCCGCCCCACCGGCGTCTCCACCACGACCTCACCGGAGACCCCGCCGACCAGGGCCCGCAACCCGCCGCCCTCGGCCTGGACGTCGACCGACACGTCCCCGGTCTCGAAGGCCAGCAGGTGCACGTCGTCCTCGCCGGAGCGGACCAGCTGCGGGGCGTCCCACGAGTCGTGCACCAGCTCGGCGAGTTCCTCGTCCAGCCGCCGGGTCGACAGGGCGGCCCGCGCGGCTCGCTCCACCCAGTCGGGCACGGGGTCCACCCGGCCCGCGATCGACCGCAGGCGCTCGACCAGCTCGTCGTCGTCCATCACATCTCCTCGGCGAGCTTGCGCAGGCGGTCCAGGCACCGGCCGCGGGAGGGCCCGATGCTGCCGACCGCGATGTCCAACACGCGGGCGATCTCGGCGTAGGACGGCGGCGGGTCGGCCATCAGCAGGCGGATCAACCGCCGACACGCGTCCGGCAACCGGTCCACCGCCCGCCACAGGGCGGCGTCCCGCTCGGCGAGCAGCAGGCCGTCGTCCGGGGGAGGCGAGTCGTCGGCCACGTCCGGCGGCTCCTCGTCGGCCGCCCGGCGACGCTCGGCCCGGCGCAGCAGTTGCAGGCACTCCCGCCGAGCGGTGGTCGCCAACCAGGCCGCGAGCCGCTCGGGGTCGCTCACCGTGCCGAGCTTCTCGACCAGCTTGAGCCACGTGTTCTGCACGACGTCGGCACAATCTGCGGTCCCGAGCCGGAAGCCCCGGGCGACGGACCACAACAGGGGTGTGTACCGGGCCATCAACTCGTTCCACGCCGCTTGGTCGCCCCGAGCGGCAGCGGAGAGCAGCGATGCGTTGTCCTCACCCACGACGCAGGATTGTTCCGCAACCACACCCATGCCAACCAGATGCCTAACACGGACGAGGTGATGCGCGCACGGCGGCGAGCGACGCAGCGCGAGGGGCAGGCCGGTGCACGCTGGCGGCGGTGGCGAGGCGGTGCGGTGGGGGCGGCGCGGCGGTGGGGTGGCGCGGTGGGCGGCGGCGAGGCGGTGGGGTGGCGCGGTGAGGTGGCGCGGTGGGCGGCGGCGAGGCGGCGCGGTGAGGGCGGCGCGGCGGTGGGGTGGCGCGGTGAGGGCGGCGCGGCGGTGTGCGGCGCGGCGGCGGCCCGTGGCAGGGCAGGGCGGCGGGCGGTAGCGGATGGCGTGTGCAGTTTAGCGCAAAACCGCTCACCCGCCGAACAACCGCCGGCACCCTCAGACCTGAACCACCTCGACCCCCCGCTCGCGGAACCGCCGGACGTCCTCCTCGCGCGCGTCGGTGTCGGTCACCAGCACGTGCACCTGCGTGATCGGGCAGATCGACGCGAACGCCCGCGCCCCGATCTTCGACGAGTCCGCCACCACCACGACCTTGCGCGCCCGTTCCGCCAGCATCCGGTTGATGTCCGCCTCGCCCTCGTGGTGCGCCGAAGCGCCCGCGTCCGGGTCGATCGCGTCCACCCCGAGGAAAGTCACGTCCAGGCTCAGACCACTGAGGATCCGGCTCGCCAGCGGCGACATCAGCTCGTAGGACTGGGGCCGCGCCACCCCACCGGTGACCACCAGTTTCACCTGCGGGCGCACGGCCAGTTCGTTGGCGATGTTCAACGCGTTCGTCACGACGGTGATCACCCCGTCGCCCTCGGCCCCGCCCACGTCCGCGCTGGTCATCAACGCCCGCGCCACCTCGGTGGTCGTGGTGCCGCCGTTCATGCCGACCACCGCGCCGCGGTGCACCTGCTCCGCCGCCGCCCGCCCGATGCGCTGCTTCTCCCCCGCCCGCCGCACGGTCTTGTACCGCAACGGCAGGTCGTAGGCCACCGAGTGGGCGACCGCGCCGCCGCGGGTGCGCGTCAGGAGCTGCTGCTCGGCCAAGTGGTCGAGGTCGCGGCGGATCGTCGCGCCGGAGACCGCCAGTTCCTCGGCGATGTCGTCGACCTCGATCTTGCCGCGCTCGGCCAGCAGCTCCAGCAGCGCGTTCAACCGCTCATACCGATTCACGGGCTACCTCCTGTGCATGAACATTAATGCACATTACAGATGCGCAAAAGTGCATCCGCTGAACACGCCGTCACAGCGTCTCGACCCGGACCTCGTCGTGCAGCTTGCGCAACAACGGCACGTCCACGCTGCCCGCCACCGGCGCCGCCACGGCCGCCGCCGACCAGGCGACCGCCGCGCGCAACCGCATCGGCCACGACGACTGCTCCACCAGCCCGTTGGCCAGCGCCGCCACGGCCGCGTCGCCCGCGCCGGTCGGGTTGCCGCGCACCGGGAACGGCGGCACGGCCCGCCACCGGCCCTCGCCGGTCACCGCGACCAGCCCTTCCGGCCCCAGGGACAGCACCACCGCGCCGGCACCCAGCGCGCGCAGCCGTTCCGCGCCCGCCAAGGGGTCCGCGCTGTCCACGACCTCGCGCAACTCGGCCGCGTTCGGCTTGAGCACGTCGGCCCCGGCGGACGCGGCGGCCAGCAGCGCCGGGCCGCTGGTGTCCACCACGACCGGCACCCCCGCGTCCCGGGCCGCCGCCACGACCCGGGCGCAGGTGTCCTCGGGCGTGCCCAGCGGCAGGCTGCCGGAGCACACCAGCGCCGACGCCTCGGGCAGCCGCGCGCGGACCAGGTCGAGCAGCTTGTCCCACTCGCTGTCCAGCAGCGCCGCGCCGGCCTCGTTGAACAGGGTCGCGTCGTCGTCGTCCACCACGGCCACGGTCATCCGCGTCGGCGCGTCCACGACCAGCAGCGCGTGCGGCACCTCCGACACGACCAGGTCCGCGCGCAGCGACTCGCCGAGCACGCCGCCCACCGGCCCGACGGCCAGCGTCGCGATGCCCATCTCGTGCAGCACCCGGCTGACGTTGAACCCCTTGCCGCCGGCCCGTTCCCGCACCGACCGGACCCGGTGCGTCGTGCCCGGCGCCAGCCGCGCCACCCGGTAGCTGACGTCCAGCGCCGGGTTCGGGGTCACGGTGAGGATCACCGGACGCTCCCGGCGGGCACCGCGCCCAGCACGCCCAGCAGCCGCGCCACCTCGCCCGCCATGCGGTCGCGCGCCGGGCCCAGGTACTTGCGGGTGTCCACGAGCTTCGCGTCGCCGAGCCGGTCGCGGACCTCGTCGGTGAACACCTTGTTGAGGTGCGTGGAGATGTTCACCTTCGTGATGCCCGCCTCGACCGCGCGCCGCAGGCCTTCGTCGGACACGCCAGACGAGCCGTGCAACACCAGCGGGACGTCCACAGTGGACCGGATCGCGGCGATCAGGTCGTAGTCCAGGGCGGCGTCCCGGGTGGTCATCGCGTGCGAACTGCCGACCGCGACGGCCAACGCGTCCACACCGGTCGCCGCGACGTACTCCTTGGCCTCACCGGGGTCCGTGCGCACGCCGGGCGCGTGCACGCCGTCCTTGCCGCCGACCTCGCCCAATTCGGCCTCCACCCAGATGCCGCGAGCGTGGCAGAACCGCGCGACCTCCTTGGTCACCCGCACGTTCTCCTCGTAGGGCGCGGTCGAGGCGTCGAACATCACCGACCCGATGCGGTGCAACGACCCTTCGCGCACCAGCGGCACGGACTCGATGTGGTCCAGGTGCACCGCGACCGGCACCGACGACTCCGCCGCCACCGCCAGCGCCGCCTCCAGCAGCGGCGCGAGGGAACGGTGGTAGCGCACGCAGTTCTCGCTGATCTGGAGCAGCACGGCGGTGCCCGCCCGCTCGGCGCCGGCGACGATCGCCGACGCGTGTTCGAGCTGGATGACGTTGAACGCTCCCACCCCGTGGCCGCCGGCGACGGCGGCGGAGACGATGGCGGCGGTAGGCCTCAGCACAGTGCACTCCTCTTGGCCGCGAGCAGGGCCGCGCCACGACAGCCGGCCAGCCCGCCGAGTTCGGCCGCCACCAGGCGCGGCCGGCGTTGGAAGGTCAGGCGCTCGCGCAGCGCCTCGTCCAGGGGTCGCAGCAGCAGCGCGCCCGCCGCGGACAGCCCGCCGCCGACGACCACCACCTCCGGCGCGAGCACGCTCGCCGTCCACGCCAGCGCCCGCGCCAGCGCGTCCACCGCGTCCTCCCACACGCGCCGGGCGTCGGCGTCGCCCGCGCCGACCAGCCGCGCCACGTCCACGGCTTCGACGGCCCGGCCGGTGCGGGCGGTGTGGCGGCGGGCGATCGCGGACGCCGAGGCGATCGCCTCCAGGCAGCCCCGCCGGCCGCACGCGCACGGCTCGTCGTGGCCGACGTCCACGTGCCCGATCTCCCCGGCGTACCCGCCGGCGTCGTGCACCCGGCCACCCAGCACGAGCGCCGCCGCGATGCCGGTCCCGATCGGCAGGAACAGCGCGTCCCGCGCGCCGCGCCCGCCGCCGGCGGCCGACTCCGCCAGCCCGCCCGCGCGCACATCGTGCCCGAACGCGGTGGCGCGGCCGAGCCGGTCGGTCAGCAGGGCGGCGAACGGCACGTCCCGCCAGCCGAGGTTCTCCGACCACACCGCGACGCCGCGCGCCTCGTCCACGATCCCCGGGACGACCACGCCGATGTCCGCGTCCCCGGCCGGGTCCAGCTCGCCGACCAGCCCGGACACCACGTCGACCACCTGCCCGACGACGTCCGGACCGGGGCGCGGCGTCGGCGCCGAGGCGTGCGCGAGGACCCGGTCGCCGTCGACCAGCACGGCCTTGGTGACCGTCCCGCCCACGTCGACCCCGACCACCAGACCCACCGCGCACCGCCTGTTCATGATTGCGCTCAACTGCGCGCAATCATGCACTTTTGGTCAGATAATGCGCAAGGGGTGTGCACAGCGCCACGTGCTCACGCGGCGACGGGCCGCCCGAGGTTCACGCGGCGCAGCAACGGGTGCCCGGCCTGCCACAGGTGCTCGCCGGCGGCGGCGATCAGGGCCTCGGCACAGCGGTGCAGGTCGGCTGCCGTGTCAGGGGAAGCACCGGTCCAGACGTGGTCGAGGGAGTCCGCGACCTCGACCGCCGGCGACACGACGACCAGGTCACGCACCGCCCGCTGCACCAGCGGGTGGACGTGGACCCGGCCGTCCAGGTGGGTGACCAGGTTGAGGCGGTGCAGGGCGCGCAGGGCCGACAGGTCGCGTCGGTGCAACAAGACGTCTTCCGGGATGCCGTCGGGTGCAAGCAACGACACCGCTTCGAGCATCGCCGGAGCACCCGGCGACAGCGTCCGCGCCCGTTCGACGGACAACGCCACCGCCTCGGCGAAGGTCCCGTCGTGCTCGTCGCCCGGGGAGGTCGCCGGGAACAGGTCGGCCACCCGGTGGCGGCGGTCGGCCAGGCGCGCGAGGTAGGCGGGCACGTCCAGTCCGGAGTCGATGAGGAAGGCCGCCGCCTGGGCCGCCGCCAGCGGGTGGTGGCCCAAGGCGTCCGCGAGCGCCGCCAGGTGGGGGAGGTCGTGCCGGGGATCGACCGACAGCCGGTCCACCAGGTAATCGGCGGCCTCGCCGGGCGTGAACACGCCGACCGGGACGACGCGGACGTCCGGGCGCAGCAACGCGGCGTCCCGGCGGCGGGTGGTCACCAGGGTCCGGCCGGCGCCCTCGGGCCACAGCCCGGACAGCACGGTCGCATCGTCGAGGTCGTCCAGCACCAGCAGCCACGGGGTGCGCGTCGACCGCAGCCACCCCAGGAACCGGTCGGCCGCCGCGTCATCGCAGTCGCAGGCCTCCCCCAGCGCACGCCAGGCACGGGCGTAGCCGGCGAGCACCGAGGGACGGTCGGCGGCCGACACCCACACCAGCAACTCGCACTCGGCCCGGCGGAACGCGGCGGCGGCCAACTGCGACTTGCCGACCCCGACACCACCGGTCAGCACGACGCGACGGGACTCCGACAGCGCGGAATCGACCGCGGCGGCGAGCATCGGCCGAGTGCGCAACGCAGCCGCCGCACCGGGAGGACGCCCGACGACGACCCGCGCCGCCCCGGGAAGAACGCCCGCCGCCAACCTGCCCGGAGCCGAAGGCTTGCCCAGGTCCGCCGGCCCGCCCGGGTCTGCGGGCGGGGCCGGGTCCGCGGAAGCGCGCTTGGCCCGGGCGGCCCGCCACAGCTCGTGCAGGTGGGCCACCTGGCCCGAGCCGCCGGTGGCCAGCACCAGGGCCAGCACCGCGTCGAAGTCGCGCGGCACCGACCGGCCGCTGATCCACTCGCCGAGCCGCCGCGCGTCGACCGCCACCCGCCGGCCCGACGGCAGCGTCACCCCGCCCGCCCGCCCGCCGCGCCAAGGCCTCGTCGGTCAGGTGCGGCAGCCGGTCGCGCAAGCCCGCCACCGCCGCCGCGAACTCCGCCCGCGGATCCCCGGACCGCCTCCCACCTCCCATGACGGCGAGCGTAGGTCGGCCACCCGACGCCGTTCACGAGGAAGTTTCCGCCCTCCGGCGTCCACAACGCCGGCAACGCCCCGTCCGCCGCCACCTTCTTCCTGGGTGCCAACGCCGTCGGCACCGCCCAGGTGGGCGCGCTGCAACCGGGCGCGTCCGCCGCCGTCGCCTTCAACGCCGGACCGCGCGCCGAGGGGTCGTACGAGTACACGGCGAAGGTGGACGAGACCAGGAAGGCCGGCAGGCGGTTGACAGCGGTCGCGACCGGCTGCGAATCTTCCTCACGAGAGCGCTCTCACACCTCTCCTCCCTGCACTAGGAGCTGTCGTGAGACTGATCGCGCAAGGCAGCGCGGTGGTCCTGGCCGTCGCGCTGACCACCCTGCCCTCCCCCGCCTCGGCCACCGGTCGCACCGCCGCCGACCGCGTCGCCGACACCACCCTGGCCGCCGCCCTGCACCGCGACCTGGGCCTGTCCCCCACCGGGGCCGCGATCCGCCAGGACCGGGAATCCCGGTCCGTCCCGGTCGAGACCGCGCTGCGCACGCGCCTGGGCGACCGGTTCGGCGGGGCGTGGTTCGCCGACGGGCTCAAGGTCGGCGTGCTCGACGAGACCGGCGCGGCGGCCGTGCGCGCCGCCGGGGCGACCCCGGTCCGGGTCGCGCACACCGAGAAGTCCCTGGCCACGGCCAAGTCCCGGCTCGACGGGACGGCCGTGCCGGCGGACGTCCACGCCTGGTACGTGGACCCGGCCACGAACTCCGTCGTGGTGGAGGCCGCGTCCACCGCCGCCGCCGAGGGTTTCGCGCGGCAGGCCGGCGTCACCGCCCGCACGAAGGTCTCCGAAGCGCCGCGCCCGCTCTACGACCTGCGCGGCGGCGACCAGTACGTGATCAACGGCAACACGTTGTGCTCCGTGGGCTTCTCGGTGAACAACGGCGGTTTCGTCACGGCCGGGCACTGCGGCGGCGCCGGCAGCCCGACGCTGGGCTACAACAACGTCAGCCAGGGCACGTTCGCCGGCTCTTCGTTCCCCGACAACGACTACGCGTGGGTCCGCACCAACAGCAACTGGACCCCGCGCCCGTGGGTGAACAACTACGCGGGCGGCAACGTCACGGTCGCGGGCTCGCAGGAGGCGGGCGTCGGCGCGTCGGTGTGCCGGTCCGGCCGCACGACCGGGTGGCGCTGCGGCACCATCCAGGCGAAGAACGTCACCGTCAACTACTCCGGCCGCCTGGTGTACGGGCTGACCTCCACCACGGCGTGCGCGGAGGGCGGCGACTCCGGCGGCGCGTGGCTCGCGGGCAACCAGGCGCAGGGCGTCACCTCGGGCGGCTCGGGCAACTGCTCGACCGGCGGCACCACGTTGTTCCAGCCGCTCAACGAGATCCTGAGCGCCTACGGCCTGACGCTGACCACCACGGGCGGCACCAGCCGGATCATCGGCTGGCAGGACAAGTGCATCGACGTGCCGAACTCCAACGGCGTGGACGGCCAGCGGCTGCAACTGTGGGACTGCAACGGCACCGCCGCGCAGAACTGGACGTTCCCCGGTGACGGCACCGTCCGCGCGTTCGGCCTGTGCATGGACGTGGCGTGGGGGTCGCGGGACAACGGCGCGGCCATCCAGCTCGCCACGTGCAGCGGCAACCCGGCGCAGCAGTTCGTGCTCAGCGCGGCCGGCGACCTGGTGAACCCGCAGGCGAACAAGTGCGTGGACGTCACCGCGTGGGGCGGCACCGGGACCCCGTTGCAGCAGTGGGAGTGCACGGGCGGCGCGAACCAGAAGTGGCGTCGCGGCTGAGTCGTGCGCGACCAGGCCATGCGCGACCGGGTCGAGCGCGACTGGGCCATGCGCGACCGGGCCGTGCGCGACCGGGCCGTGCGCGGCTGGGTCGTGTGGTGCTGCGAGGGTTCAGGCGAGTCCTCGCAGCATCAGCCCCCAGTACAGCCAGGGCAGCACGCGCCGTTTGAAGATGGTGTAGTCGGTGCGTTCCCGCATGGTGTCCAGCAGCGGGATCGACGGGCGTGGTCGGCCGGTGTAGTCGAACTCGGCCAGCAGCAGGGTCCGGCGTCCGGTGGTGATGGGGCAGGACGCGTACCCGTCGTAGGAGGCGGGCAGGTCGTGGCCGGCCAGGGACGCCAGCAGGTTGGCCACCACCACGGGCACCTGCTTGCGCACCGCCGCGCCGGTCTTGGAGTTCGGCGTCGAGCCGGCGTCCCCGAGCGCGAAGACGTCCGGGAAGTCCCTGTGCCGCAGCGTGTTCTTGTCCACCTCGACGTAACCGGACGGCCCGGCCAGCGGTGAGGACTTGATCCAGTCGGGCGCGCTCTGCGGCGGCACCAGGTGGGCGAACGAGTACGGCAGCGTGGTCATCCCGTCCGACCCGCGCACCACGACCTCCCGGCCGGACCGCACCGCCACGACCTCGCTCTCCAGGTGCACGTGGATGCCGTACCGCCGCGCGACCCCTTCCAGCACGGCCGAGTACTCCGGCACGCCGAACATCGCGGGCGTCGGCAGGACCAGGTGCACCTCGATGTTGTTCAGCACCCCCTGCTCGCGCCAGTGGTCGGCGGCCAGGTAGGCGATCTTCTGCGGCGCGCCACCGCACTTGATGGGGCCGGACGGCATCGAGAACACCGCCGTCCCCGACCTGGTGCGCTGGATGAACTCCCAGGTCAGCGGCGCGTAGGCGGCGGAGTAGTTGCTGGACGCGCCGTCGCGGCCGAGCGCTTCCACCAGGCCGTCGAGCCGGTGCCAGTCGAGCTGGATGCCCGGGCACACGACCAGCCGGTGGTAGCGCACCGACGTGCCGTCGTCCAGGTCCACCCGCCGGTCGAACGGGTCGACGCCGACGGCCGCCGTCCGCAGCCACCGCACGCCGCGCGGCACGACCTTCGCCATCGGCCGCCCGGAGGCGGCGGAGGGGGCGCGCCCGCCGCCGACCAGCGTCCACAGGGGTTGGTAGTGGTGCACGTCCGACGGTTCGACGAGGACGACGTCCCGTCCGTTGCGTCGTAATCGGGCGGCCGTGGAGATCCCGGCCGCGCCGCCGCCGATGATCACGATCTCGTGGCGCATGGCACTCCCAAAATGTCCGTACAATAACGCTAGCGGGTGAGCCGGGAGGGCTTCAAGGGAGACTTCCGGCATGACGTCGCGCACGCTGGACCGGTCCGCCACCACGCCGCTGTGGCGGCAGCTCCAGGACGACCTCGTGACCCGGCTGCGGGCGGGCGAGTTCCACGCCGGGTTCCCGGGCGAACTGGCCCTCATGGAGGACTACGGCGTCAGCCGGCACACCGTGCGCCAGGCGTTGCAGCGGCTGCGCGCCGAGGGGTTGGTGGTCGCCGAACGCGGACGCCAGCCGCGGGTGAGCCCGGCCGCCGCCGTGGAGCAGCCGTTGGACACCCTCTACAGCCTGTTCGCGTCGGTGGAGGCGGCGGGCATGGAGCAGCGCAGCGTCGTGCGGGTGCTCGACGTGCGCGCCGACGGCGTCGTCGCCGACCGCCTCGACCTCGAAGGATCGACCCCGCTGGTGCACCTGGAGCGGCTGCGGCTGGCCGACGGGGAGCCGTTCGCGATCGACCGGGTGTGGCTGCCCGCCGACCTGGCGCAGCCGCTGCTGACCGCCGACTTCACGCACACGAGCCTGTACGCGGTGCTGGCCGAGCGGACCGGCGTCCGGCTGGACGGGAGCCGGGAGACGATCAAGGCCGTGGTGCCGACCGACGCCGAACGCGCGCTGCTGGGGTGCGGCCGGGACGTGGCGTGCCTGTCGATCCACCGGCAGGGGTCCTCCGGCGGGCGGCCGGTGGAGTGGCGGCACACGATGGTGCGCGGGGACCGGTTCGCGGTGACCTCGGAGTTCCCGGCGGTGGGCGCGCGACCGACGAGGTCTGTGACACACCGCTGACGCTCCGCGCGGCGGTCCGTCATAATGTACGTACATATGACGGAGGTGCACGTGATGGAGATCGAGACGATCGGCACCGCCTCGCTGGGCGACCGGAGCTACCTGGTGCACGACGGCGAGGTGGCGCTGGTCGTGGACCCGCAGCGCGACCTGGACCGCGTGGAGGAGGTGGCGGGCCGGTTGGGCGTGCGGATCACGCACGTCGCCGAGACCCACGTGCACAACGACTACGTCACCGGCGGCCTGGCCCTGGCCCGGCGGCACGACGCGCACTACCTGGTCGCCGCCGCCGAGGAGGTCGCCTACGAGCGCCACCCGGTGCGGCCCGGCGACGCGCTGCCGGTCGGCGCTCTGGCCGTGACGGCCGTCGCGACCCCCGGCCACACCCCGCACCACCTGGCGTACGTGGTGTCGGCGGACGGCCGGCAGGCGGTGTTCTCCGGCGGCAGCCTGCTGTTCGGCTCGGTCGGCCGCACGGACCTGGTGTCCCCCGACCGGACCCTCGACCTGACCCACGCCCAGTACCACTCGGCCCGCGCCCTGGCCGCGGGCGTCGCGGAGTCGGCGACCCTGCACCCGACGCACGGTTTCGGGAGCTTCTGCTCGTCCGGGCCGGCGAGCGGGGCGCGGGCGTCCACGATCGGTGAGCAGCTGCGCACCAACCACGCGTTGACCGACCCGGACGAGCAGCACTTCGTGACGACGCTGATGGCGGGCCTGACGGCGTACCCGTCGTATTACTCGCACATGGCCCCGCTCAACCGCCTGGGCCCGACCGCGGCCGACGTGACCGTGCCCGAGCCGTTGTCGGCGACGGAGGTGCTGGCCCGGCTGGACGCCGGCCAGTGGGTGGTGGACCTGCGCAACCGGGTGGCGTTCGCGGCCGGTCACGTGCGCGGGGCCGTGAGCTTCGAGTACGGGACGAGCTTCGCGACGTACCTCGGGTGGGTCGTGCCGTGGGGCGAGCCGGTGACGTTGCTGGGGTCGGAGCGGGACGTGTCGGCGGCGATCCGGGACTTGTCGAGGATCGGCATCGACCGGCCGTCGGCGTCGTTCGACCTGTCCATCGGCGAGCAGGTCTCGTACCCGATGCGGGGTTGGGACGCCCTGGCGTCCGCCACTTCCCCGGTGGTTCTCGACGTGCGCCGCCCGGAGGAGTTCGCCGACCGCCACATCGTCGGCGCCGTCAACATCCCCCTGCACGAGCTGATGGGCCGCTTGGACGAGGTGCCGCCCGGCACGGTGTGGGTGCACTGCGCGTCGGGCTACCGGGCGGGGGTGGCGGCGAGCCTGTTGCAGCGGGCCGGGCGCGAGGTGGTGCACCTCAACGCCGACTGGTCCCGGGTGCACGGCGTGCCGACAACATGACCGCTTTCTGCCTGGCTCTGCTCGCCGGCGCCGTGGTGGGTCTGTCGTTGGGCGCGTTGGGTGCCGGCGGCAGCGTGCTGACCGTCCCGGCGTTGATCTACTTCCTGGACTTCACCCCGGAACACGCCACCACGGCCGCCCTCCTGATCGTCCTGACGACGTCCCTGTTGGCTCTGTTCACGCACGCGAGGGCCGGCGCGGTCCGTTGGCGCTTGGGCTTGCTGTTCGCGGCGGCCGGCGTGGTCCCGGCGGCCCTGGCCGGCGCTTACCACTCGATGGTCCCGCCGGCCGTCCTGACCGGGGCTTTCGCGGCCGTGGCGGCGGCTGCGGCCCTGACCATGCTGCGCGGCCCCGCTCCGGCCGAACGGGTCCGTCCGGTGCGGGCGGCGGGCGTCGGGGCCGGGCTGGGCGCCTTGACGGGGTTCCTGGGCGTGGGCGGCGGGTTCCTCACGGTGCCGGCGCTGGTGGGTGCCCTGGCCGTCCCGATGACGACGGCGGTGGGCACGAGCTTGTTGGTGATCAGCGTCAACGCCGGCACGGCTTTCGCGGTGCGGCTCGGGACGGTGGCAGCGTTGAACTGGGCTCTGATCGGGCCTTTCGCCGCCACGGCGTTGCTGGGCGCGTGGGATGGCAAGCGTTTGGCGGCCAAGCTGAACCCGGTCGCCCTGCGCAGGCTGTTCGCCGTGGTCTTGCTGGCGGTGGCAGCCCTGATGCTCACCGACGCCCTGTTCCTGTGACGCACCGCGGAACGGCCCTCGGCGGGTGTCACCGAGGGCCGTTCCCCGACCTGCGGAGGGTCAGATCTTGCCGGTGCCGGCGCCGGCCGTGACGATGGACTTCACGTTGCCCGCCGGGTCGAGCGTGTAGCCGTACGGGATCGACTTGACGCTGCCGCCCTGGTCACCCGAGCCCGAGTTGACGAAGTGGTTGTTGCGCGCCACCAGGTTCGCGGCCGGCGAGTCGCCCTCGCCGCGGTGGAACGGGTCCCGCGTGTTCTCGAAGAAGTTGCCCTCCACGAGAACGCCCGCCTCCATCGTGGACGCCACCCCGTAGTCGGTCACGCCACCGTAGTAGTTGTTGTAGACGTGCACCGGGTTGCCGAAGCGCACCCGCGGGTGGCGCTGCTGCGTCCCGTCGAACCAGTTGTGGTGGTAGCTCACGCGCAGCTTGCCGCGGTCCTCGCCGCCGTTGCCGTCGTCGTGGCCCAGCAGCATGGTCTTGTTGTGGCTGGAGAACTTGTTCCACGACACGGTCACGTAGTCGGACGCGCGCTTGACGTCCACGGCGCCGTCGTACCCGCTGGAGAAGCTGTTGTGGTCCACCCAGACGCGGCTGGAGTACTGGACGTTGATCGCGTCGTCCTTCCACCCCCGGAAGTTCAGGTTGCGGACGATCACGTTGGACGCGTTGGAGATGTTCAGGCCGTGCCCGGCGATGGTGGCGGTCGAGCCGACGCCGATGATCGTCTTGTTCGACGTCACCTTCGCCATGCTCGACAGCGTGATCGTGCCGGACACGCGGATCACGGCCGCGCTCGACGACTGGACCGCCGAGACGAACGCCGAGGTGGTCGAGACGGTCACCGGGGTGGCGCTGCCGCCACCCGTGGTGCCACCGCCCTGCGTCGCCCACCCCTCCAGGTTGAACGAAGCGGCCTGCGCCGGTGCGACGACGGCCACCGAAGCCGCGGCCACCGCCACGGCCGCGACCAGCGCACGGGAAATCGTGCGAGACATCGGGTTTCCTCCATACGACTGTGGATGACAGGAGAACCGGCGGCGGTTTTTCCCTACGGCTGGGCCATCACCACCTCTCCACCGTGTGATCGCGGATGTGCTCGACGTTCCAGGCGTCCCCCAGGCCGGGCGACGTGGGCAGGGTGACGTGCCCGGACGCGTCGAGCGGGTCAACGGCCGCGAGCCGGTGCGGCGGCACGCGGTCGAAGTCGTGGTGCGGGTGCAGCAGCCCGCGTTCGTACCAGCGGCCGGCGTCGGTGCCGCCGAGCACCGCGAGCGACGCGCTGCCGTCGCCGTGGATCTCGCAGTCGACGTTGAACGCCTCCGCCAGGTGAACGGCCTTGACCGTGGGCGTGATGCCGCCGACGTCGGTCGGTCCGGCGCGCAGGATGTCGCACGCCCCGGACCCGACCCACTCCGCCCGGCTCAGGTGCTTGCCCCACGCCACCTCCGGCCCGATCACCGGGATCCGCAGCTGGTCGGCCAACCACCGGTAGGAGGACGTCGACGCCTCTTCCATCGGCTCCTCGAACCAGTAGAAGTCCAGCTCCTCCAGCGCCTTGCCGAGTTCGAGCGCTTCGGTCCGCGAGTACCAGTGGTTCGCGTCCAGCATCAACGCGATGTCGGGCCCGACGGCGGAGCGAACGGCCGCGCACGCCTGGATGTCCGCGCGCACGCTCGGCGCACCGGCCACCGGCGGCATCCACGTGTGCAGCTTGATCGCCCGGTACCCCTGGTCCACCAACCGCTCGGCGAACTCGGCGTAGTCGGCCGGCGTGCTCAACCCGCCGGGGATCGAGTCGCCGCACATCGTGCTGGCGTAAGCGGGGATCGATGACCGCGCCCCGCCCAACAGCTTCCACACCGGCAACCCGGCGCGCTTGCCCACCAGGTCCCACAGGGCCGTGTCCACGTACCCCAACGCCCGGTCGGTGAACCGCCCGTGCGACCCGCGCTGGCGACGGGCCATCAAGCGCCACAACCGCTCCCGGTCCCACGGGTCCGCGCCCACCAGCACCGGCCGGACGTACGCCTCCAGAACGGCCGGCCGGAGCTGGTCGGGGTGCACCTGCACGCGCCCCACGACCCCGTCGGAGTCGGTGATCTCCAGCACCGCCTCGCGCACCTCGTGCTCGGCGCTGGGGTGCCGGTGCCCGCCGGAGTCCACCGCCGTCCACGCCGTGGTGGTGAACACCGACACCTCGACGGTCTCGATCACTTCCGCTCCTCCCACTCCTTCTGGGCGGCGGTCAGCTTGGTCGCCATCTCGTCCAGGAACGCCTGCGGCGCGAGCTCACCCAGCAGCACCTTCTGGTACTGCGGCTCGCTGTCGGTCTTGGTGATCGAGGAGTACTGCGGCAGGTAGACGGGAGCCGGCACGGTCACCGTCGCCGGGTCCTCCAGGACGCCCAGCGCCATCTTCACCGGCTGGTTGGACGCGATCCACGCCGCGTCGCGCACGTCGGTGTTCGCCGGGATCTGCCCGACCTTCTCGTTCCAGTACGAGTTCGACTCCTTCGAGGTCAGGAACTCCACGAACTTCCACGCCGCGTCCTGGTTCTCGCTGTTCTTGAACACCGCGAAACCGTCGGTCGGGTTGGGCACCACGGTCCGCTTGCCCGACGGCCCCACCGGCAGCGGCATCGCGGCCACGCGGTCGCCCAGGGCCTTGGTGACGTCGCCGTAGGACCCCAGGTTGTGGTGCATCATGCCGACCGACCCGCCGGTGAACTGCGCGACCATCTGGGTGTAGCTGTTGTTCACGTCCGCCTCGGGCGTGGCCTTCTTGTAGAGCGCGGCCACCTTGCCGACCAGCTCGGCGTTGCGCTCGTCGCCGACCGTGGACTTCCCGCCGCTGAAGAACTCGGTGACCCCGGAGTACGAGTACGCCTCGGTCAGCAGCTGGAACACCGAGCCCGCGCCGCCGCGGATGGTGTAGCCGTACCGGTTCGCGGCCCGGTCGGTCAGCTTCTCCGCCGCCGCCACCAGCTCGTCCCACGTCCGCGGCGGCGTGATGCCGGCCTGGGTGAACCAGTCCGTGCGGTACCAGACGACGTCCATGTTGCCCGACGACGGCACCGAGTACAGCTTGTCGTCCGGCGCGGTCTGCCGGACCGTCTCCACCAGCGACGGCAGCAACTTGCCCCGCAAGCCGCTGCCCTCGACGCGGTCGTCCAGCGCGACCAGGGCGTCCTGGCCCACCAGGTGCGCCAGGTACGACGTGGTCACGCCGCCGACGTCCGGCGTCGAACCGCCCGCGATGGCGGTGTCGTACTTCTGCTGCACCGACGAGCTGGGGATGCCGACGTACTCGACGTCGATGTCCGGGTTCGCGGCCTCGAACCGCTTGATCAGCTCCTCGTAGATCGGCGTGCGGCCGGGGCCGCCGTTGTTGTCCCAGAACACGATCGTCGTCCTGCCGCCGTCCCCGCCGCCCGACGAGCAGGCCGACAGCACCAGGGCCAGCACGACCAGCAGTGCCCGCATGGTTCCTCCCGCAATCCTCATCCCTTGACCGCCCCGGCGCTCAGGCCCTGCACCAGGTACCGCTGCACGACGGCGAACACCAGCACCACCGGCACGGCCGCGACCACGCCGCCGGCGGCCAGCGCGCCGAAGTCGGTGTTGAACTCCCCCAGCGCGTAGCTCAGCCCGACCGGCAGGGTGAACTTGTCCTGCCGGGAGGCGAACATCAGCGCGAACAGGAAGTTGTTCCACGCCCCGATGAACGCGAACGACCCCACCGCCACCAGCGCCGGTTTGAGCTGCGGCAGCATCACCGCGAAGAACGCGCGCAGCCGCGTGCAGCCGTCCACCATCGCGGCCTCCTCCAGCTCCACCGGGACGTTGCGCACGAACCCGCTCATCAGGATCAGCGCCAACGGCAGCTGGAAGGCGACGTCGGCGACGATCAACCCGGTGAGGCTGTTCAACAGGCCCGCCTCGCGGAAGATCACGAACAGCGGGATCAGCATCATCGCGCCCGGGATGAACTGCGTGCACAGCAACGCCACCAGGAACAGCCGCTGCCCGCGGAACTTGAACCGCGCCAACGCGTAACCGCCCATCAGCGACAGCACCGACACGAACACCAGCACGCCCAGCGCGATCACCATGCTGTTGTAGAAGAACGTGCCGAACCCGATGCCGTTCCACACGGTGTCGAAGTGCTCGAACGTGATCGGCCACGGCACGAGCGCGGTGGAGCCGGTGGGGCGCACGGCGAACACCAGCATCCAGTAGAACGGCACGAGCGTGAACAGCAGGTACAGCGCCAGCGGCACGTGCAGCCGCAACACCCGGCTCATGCGCGACTCCCGAACTTCGACAACCGCAGGTACAGGATCGAGAAGAACAGCAGGATCACGAACCCGGCCACGGTCAGCGCCGAGCCGTAGCCGAAGTCGTGCGAGTCGACCGCCTTGCGCGCCACGTACAGGGGCAGCGTGGTGGTCTGGTTGGCCGGGCCGCCGCCGGTGAGCGTGTAGATCAGGTCGACGTTGTTGAACTCCCACACCGCGCGCAGCAGCGTGGACAGGATGATCGCGTCCTTGAGGTGCGGCAGCGTCACGCTGATGAACCGCCGCCACCGGCCCGCGCCGTCCACCGCCGCCGCCTCGTACAGGTCCTTCGGGATGCTCTGCAGGTCGGCCAGCAGCAGGATCGCGAAGAACGGCACACCGCGCCACAGCTCGGTGACCACGGTCGCGGGGAAGACGGTGGCCGGGTTGCCGAGCACCGAGGTGCCCGGCGAGCCGATCCCCCAGCCGGCCAGCTCCTGGAAGATGCCGGTGGACGGGTTGTAGAGCAGGATCCAGATGCCCGTGGTGAGCACGCCCGACACCGCCCACGGGGAGAACACCAGCGCCCGCGCCAGGCCGCGCCCGACGAACGTCTCGTTCACGATCAGCGCGAGGACCAGGCCGAGCAGGAGTTGGAGACCGACCTCCACCACGACCCACTTGGCGCTGAACGCGAGGCTCTGCCAGAACAGCGGGTCCTCGGTGAGCATGAAGCGGAAGTTCTCCAGCCCGACGAACCCGTTCTTCCAGGGCTGGGTGACGTTGTAGCGCTGGAGGCTGTAGTGCACGACGCTGGCGATGGGGTAGAGCAGGAACACCGCCATCAGCAGCAGCGTCGGCGCGATCAGCGCGTACGGCGCCCACCTCTTGGTCCTCACCGAGCGCCCGCCCGCAGGTGCTTGACCTTGTGCGCGGGTTCCAGGCCGCGGGTGAGCGTCGGCGTCCAGCCCGCGTCGGCGGCCAGCGGCGTGTCCGGGTGGGCGGCGTTGAAGGCGGCGACGACGTCGGTCTGGCGGCCGTCGACCAGGTTGCCGCGCGTGGTGATCGCGGTGCCGCCCCAGTGCCGGATGACGTCCTCGGCGGGGATGCCCTTGATGTAGTTGTTCTCCGCGACGATCTTGGAGTGCACGCCCACGCCCCACGCGTAGTTGTAGGTGGGGCCGGCCTCGAACAGGTTGTCGTAGACGTGGACCTGGCCGAACCGGACGCGCGGGGCGCGTTCCTCGACGTTGCGGAAGACGTTGTGGTGCACCGAGACGCGCAGCTTGCCGGGATCGGTGGTGGAGGTGTTCGAGGAGCCGATCAGCATGGTCTTGCCGTGGTCTTCGAACCGGTTGTGGGAGACGGTGACCAGGTCCGAGCCGTTGGTGATGTCCAGCAGGCCGTCGTGCCGCTCGTAGGGGCGTCCGAAGTGGACGGTTTCGGTGGTGTCGGGTTGGTCGGTGAACGTCGAGCGGTCCACCCAGACGTTGGTGGCGCCGTTGAGGGAGACCGAGTCGTAGGACGAGTTCCAGTTGCCGGTGGCGCCGTCGGTCGGGTCCCACTGCGGGAAGCAGTCGCGGGTGTCGCGGAAGGTCAGGTTGCGGATGATCACGTTGCGCGCGCCGTGCACCCGCAGGTTGCCGCCGGTGATGCCCGCGCCCCGACCGTCGCCGACGATCGTGGTGTCGTCGCCGACGTTCAGCGCGATGGCGGCGGCCTGGTTTCGCGCGGAGGCGGCGCGGGCGTCCTCCAACGGCCCGGCAGGCTCGCGGTCCCGCCCCCAGACCGCCGGGTCGTAGGCCTTCAGGTATTCCTCCAGCGTGTACCCGCCGGTGGCGTAGGCGGCGCAGTCGGCCCGCAGGTCGATGACCCCGCGCACTTTCACCAATCGCGGCGCGGGACCGGCGAGCGCGGCCCGCAATTGCGCCGCGGTGCGCACGACGTGCACGTTCGACGCATTCGAGCCACCGGTGGTGCCGGACCCGGCGCTGGCCCAGCCGTCACCGGCCGACAGGACTTGTCTGCCCAGGTCATGGCCTGCCTGGACGGGCGTGGCGAGGGCGCAGCACAGCACGACCGCGACCACGGGAACCACGGGAATCCGCATGGCGACTTCCTCGACCGAAGATTTGTTCAGATTTGTGAACGCTTTCCAGAAGTGCGAACCGAGTATTACGACGGCGTGTGGCCGGCGTCAACGAAATGCTTTCGTTCGATGGGCGTTCGATCCCGATTGTCGAACGCGGGTCGAATTCGAATCGAATTCGACCCGCGGTGGGATGGACGGCCGGGAGCGGGGTCGGTGCCGCTTCTGCCGCCAGGCGGACCCACTACCCAGCCCCAGCCCAGCCCCAGCCCTCGCCCCCGTCTTCGCCCTCGCCCCCGTCCTCGCCCTCGCCCCAGCCCCAGCCCAGCCCCCCGCCCAGGACCTCACCTCACAGAGCGGGTGTGAAAGCCGCGATGCGAGCCGCCAGAACCCGCGCGTGCGGGTCCCCCCGGTACCGGTCGGCCAAGTGCCGCAACGGCTGCAACCGGTCGGCCACCCGGATCGAACTCACCTCGGACGCCAACGCCACCGCCCGCTGCCCCACCGCGTCCGCCTGGTCGAAGTCGCCGTCCAGCAGGTGGTTCGCCGTCAACGCGATCAAGCTCAGCGCCCGGCTCCGCGCCATCCGCTCCGGGTACCCCTCCACCGCCACCCCAAGAGCCGGGATCGCCGTCGCGGTGTGGGCCGGGTCCACCGTGCGGGCCAGTTCGGTGTGCACCACACCGGTGATCGCGGACAGGTCCGTCTCGTCGAAGAACCGCGCCCAGCCGGGGACGTCCTCCGCCGCCGTCCGGTCGAACTCCTCGTGCGCCTGCCGCAGCCGGATCATCGCCATGCCCTGGTCGCCCAGCCCCGCGTGCGCCCACGCCTCGTTCGCCCGCAGGATCGCCGTCGCGTGCCGCGACCGGGCTCGCCTGGCCGCCGCGACGCCCAGTTCGAAGATCTCCAACGCCTCGCGGCGCCGCGCGTTGTGCAGGCGCATCCGCCCGGACCGGTAGTGGATGTTGGCGACCAGCTCGTCGTGCCCGGCCTCGGCGGCCAGGGTCAGGGCCCGGTCCCACTGCCGCGCCGCGGCCTGTTCCAGACCGGTGTCGAAGCACGTCCAGCCCGCCAGGTTGTGCAGGTCGGCCAGCGCGACCAGCAGCCGGGTCCGCACCGCGGTCGTCGACTTCGCGCTCAGCAGCTGGTCGCTCCAGGCGGCGGCGACGATCACCGAGTCCCGGCACGCCCCGCCGCCCCGGCGGTAGTCCATACCGCGCAGCCGCTCCGTCTCCTCCTCCAACCGCACGACGTCACGCACGCCGATGCGCGCGGGGACACGTCGCTGCTCCACCATCGCCGCACCTCACAGTCGCCTCCTGCCGTCGGTGGCGATCAAACTCGCGGCGCGCGGCGGGCGGAAGGTGGTGCACCGCCGGTACCACCCCGCCGGACGCGTCCGTTGGAGACGCCCGCATTGGCCCCTGTCCCGGCCGGCACCGCCGTACGAGGCTTGCTCATGTGTTCACGCGGCTCCGAAGGTGTGGCTGCTCCAGTCGACACCACGAGGAGTACTCATGTACGGACAGGCAATCGCGTCCGCGCTGCGCCTGCACGACGGACGGGAGGTCTGGATGGCACCGCTGCGTCCCGATGACCGGGACGAGCTGGCCGAAGCGATCCGCACCGCCGACCTGGACACGCTGTTCCAACGGTTCTGCGGCGCGCCGCCGCCGGTCACGCCCGCGCTGCTGGCGCACCTGACGGAACTCGACCACGTGCGGCGGCACGCCCTGGTCGCGCGGGACCGGGACGGCCGGGGCGTCGCCATCGGCCGCTACGAAGCGACCCGGACCCCGCAGGTCGCCGAGGTCGCCGTGGCCGTGGCGACCGGGTGGCGGCGGGTCGGCCTGGCCACCCTGCTCGTGCGGCACCTCTCGGACGCCGCGCTGCGCAACGGTTTCCGCTGGTTCAGCGTCACCCACCTGCCCGGCAACCGGGCCGTGGCGCGGATGTTGCGCTCGGCGGGCGCGGTGCGGGTCGGGCCGGGCGGGGAGGCGATCGTGCCGTGCCGGCCGTGTGCGGAGCGCGAGACGCCGGCGGGGCTGCCGACGCGGGCACGGGCGGGGTATGGGACGCGGGCGCGCTGAAGTCACGATGCTGGTGGAGCGGCTCGTCGCCCGGTGGGCCGCGAAGGACACCGCCGGGCTGAGCAGGCTGTTCGCCGACGAGGTGCGCTGGTGGACCGCACCGGTCCCCGGCGCGCCGTGGCCCGCGGAGGTCCACAACCCGCGCGAGGTGGAATCGTTCTTCCTGGCGTTCCGGGCGGTGCTGGAACTGACCGGCATCACCACCCGCGACCTGCTCGTGGACGACGCCGACGCGGTCCTCACCGGCCGGCTGCACGCGCGCGTCCGCGCGACGGGCGCTCCGGCGGATTTCGACTTCGCGCTGGTCGTGGGCGTGCACCGCGGGCTCATCACGGACTTCCGGATGCACACCGACACACTGGCAATTGCACGTGCACTGGCGCGAGATGTTCCGCCGGTATCACCGTGATGCTTTCCCGATTCACCCGGACGCGCTGGAAGAATGGACCCACAATCCCGACGACCACGGAAAGGGGGAGGCACTGTGCCGGTGTCCGGTCCCATCAGCGAAATCCTCGCCCACCTGCGGCGCGGCCGGAACCTCACGCAGGACGACCTGGCCGCACGGCTGCACGCCGCGTCCGGGAACACCAGCGTCACCAGGGAAGAGGTGTCCCGCTGGGAACGTGGCAAACGCATCCCGGGCCCGTACTGGCGCGCCTGGCTGGGACAGGTCCTGGACGCGTCGCAGCAGGAATTGGAACGGGCCGCCGCAATCGAACGCGCGGCGCGCCGGAGGCATTGAACTGTTCACACAACACGGTTGTCGCCCGATGCCCGGTGTGGTGACAATTCACGACGTGTCGACCACCAGGGACGGGCTGTTGGCCGCGGCGGCGGAAGCGTTCGACCGCGACGGTTACGTACGGGCCACCATCGACGACGTGTGCGATCGCGCGGGGGTGACGAAAGGCGCGCTGTACGGGCATTTCAGCTCCAAGAAGGCGCTGGCGCTGGCCGTGCTCGACCGGCAGGCGCGGGAGTGGGCGCGGGTCCGGGAGCGCCTCCAGCGCGTGCACCGCAGCCCGTTGCAGGTGTTGATCGACCTCGGGTACGCGGTCAACCGGGACCGCGCCGTGGTGCAGCGGTTGCTGTTCCAGGCGCCGCTGTGCGACGACGTGGCCGAGCGGCAGGTGGCCCGGTGGACGGCGACCGTGCTGGACCTGTTGCGGCACGCCGAGAACCGGGGTGAGCTGCGCCCCGGCGTCGACCTGGTGGAGTGCGCCGACGGCGTGGTCGCCGCGCTGGTCGGCGTGCACCTGGTGGCGATGGCCGTGGACGGGCCGTCGGGCGGTGCGCGGCAGGTCGCGGACGTGTGGCGGACGTGGCTGCCCGCCGTCGCCCAGCCCTCGGTGTACGCGACGCTGCGGATCACCCCGAGATGACCGTGGCCGCCCAGGGTGCCCGCACGCGCGCCGCGCTGGTGGCCGCGGGCACCGACCTGTTCGACCGGCACGGGTACGACAACACGTCGTTGGACGCGGTGTGCCGGAGCGTGTCGGTGACGAAAGGCGCGTTGTACCGGCACTTCCCCTCCAAGCAGGCGTTGGCGGTGGCGGTGGTCGAGGAGTACTTCCGCCGGTGGCACGTGGTGCGGGCCGAGTGCGAGGCGCGGGTGGGTCCGCTGCAGGCGCTGGTGGACCTGACCCACCGCATGGCGGAGCTGACCGGGACGGACCCGACCGTGCGCGTGGGCGTGCGGCTGCTGTTCACCAGCGAGCTGTTCGACCTGTTGGCGGGCCTGCACTTCAGCAGCCTCACCACCACCGCCCGCGACCTCCTCCGCCAGGCCGCGGCGGCGGGCGAGCTGAACCCGGACCTCGACCCGCGGCGGGAGGCGGAGGCGATCGCGGCGGCGGTGGTGGGCACGCAGGCGTTGACGGTGATCACGAAGACCCGCACCAACACCCTCTCCACGATGTGGCACCACCGCCTGAACCACCTGGTTCCGCCGGCGAGCCGCGGCCTCTACCGCGTCGGGTGACGCGGCGGGTCAGGCGGCGTCTCGCGTGTCGTCGCCGGTCGGGCGTGTCGGGGGGCCGGCCGGCGGGGTGCGGTGGCCCTCGGCGGACAGGTGGTCGAGGTGGGTGCGGTGGCCCTCGGCGGACAGGTGGTCGAGGTGGGTGCGGAGGCGTGAGCCGGTGATGGCGGACCGGTGGAGCTTGTCGAAGGCCTGCACGTGGCCGCGCACGTCGTCCGGGTCGGTGATCACGACGTTGCCCGCGAGCAGGCCGAAGACGACCATCGACTCGTCGTAGACGTGGAACCCCGCGTCCGGCACGTCCACCCGGGTGAGCCACGGGATCACGCCCAGCTCGACGGTCGGCGCGAGGCTGATCTCGCGCAGCCACGGCCAGTTGTCCGGGTCGGAGCGCAGCGCGCTCTCGGACAGCACGACGACCAGCCGCCGGTCGCGGTCGGGGGTGCGGAGCAGCTGTGGCGGGAGGCTGGTCAACGCGAGGATGCGGACGGTCCGCGCCGCCGCCTCGGCCCGCGCGACCACGACCTGGCGCCCGGCGACCCCGCGGTGCACGACGGCCCGCCGGTGCGCGGCCTCGCGGACGACCTCCTCGGCCAGTGAGATCAGCCTCTGCCGGGTCTCGGGCGCGGTCCGGTAGACGTCGGCCAACCGAGCCACGTCGGCCACCTTGGGCACCAGCCGCCCGGTCTCCACCTTGGACACCTTGGACTGGCTGATCCCGGCCAGGTGCCCCGCCGCGGCGCCCGTCAGCCCCGAAGCCAGGCGGGCGCGCAGCAGTTCGGTGGACAGCTCCTGCCGTCGCGCGCGGGCGTCGCGGACGGGCAGCAGCGGCTTGCGGGGTGGTCGGTGGCCACGTCCGCGCAGGCGGACCCCTTGGGCGATCAGGGTGCTGCGGACGGTGCTGTAGGACTTGCCGGTGGCGGCGGCCAGCGCCCGGATGGTCTGGCCCTTGGCGTAGCCCTTGACGACCGTCGTCGTGAAGTTCATGCGGAGTCCCTCCTCGGCAGGGCGCGGCTGTGCACGGGCAACACGAACGCGCCCGCTCGCGTGCCCGGTGGGGTGGTGGATCCACGCTGCACACGTGCACGCGCGTGACGGGCAGGCACAACCCTCGTGCCCGCGATCGGCCGACGACGCGCCCGCCCGACGACGCGCGCTGCCAACCGGGCCACCAGACGCGGCACGCCAGGCACGGCGCAGCAGGCACGGCGCGGCTTCCGCGTTCTGCGCGACACGGCTTCCGCGGCACGGCTTGCGCGGCACGGCAGGCAGCCGCCCCGATGATCCTCCCCCGGAGTCCTCACCCGCGACGTTAACCTGCACGTGCAGGCTGCACGAGTACACCTTCGAGTGAAGAAAGTCCTGTGCCACAGGACTTTGCGGCACACTCACAACAACAGCGGAGGTCCGGCGAGAGGTGAACCATGCCCGGGAACGGTGCGAGTCCGACGGCGGCCAAGCGGCGGCTCGGGCAGGCGTTGGCGCGGTTGCGTGAAGCGGCGAACGTCAGCCAGGAGCACGCCGCCAAGGTGCTGGAGTGCTCACCGGCCAAGGTCCGGCGCATCGAGGTCGGCGACGTGGCCGTCCGGCAGGCCGAGCTGACCCTGCTGCTGGACCACTACGGTGCCACGCGCCAGGCCCGCGAGCCCATCGAGGAACTCGCGCGGGAAGCGCGGAAACGCCGTCCCCGCACGAACTTCGGCACCGTCCTGCCCGGTTTCTTCCGCAGGTTCCACGCCCTGGAGCAACTCGCGACGGAAGTCCTGCGCTACCAAGCGGAACTGGTCCCCGGCCCGCTCCAGACCGCCGACTACGCCCGCGCCGTGCTCACCGCCCACCCGGGCCGTCCGGCCGAGGAGGTCGAGCGCCTGGTCGAGGCCCGGTTGTCCCGCCTGGACCGCGTCACCGACGGCGAGCAGCGACTCCACGCCGTGCTGCACGAAGCCGCCCTGCGGGCCACGGTCGGCACCCCGGACACCATGCGTGCGCAACTCCGCCACCTGCGGAAGCTGTCCGGCCTGCCGAACGTGACCCTCCAGGTCCTCCCGCTGGACGCGCCCGCCCACGCCCTGACCGGCTACCCGTTCGTCCTGCTGCGGATCCCCGACAGCGACCCGGTCGTGTACCTGGAGGCCCTGACCACCGCGACGACCGTCGAGAATCCCGCGCACGTGGCGAGTTACGAGGAGGCGTTCGACGCGCTCCGCCAGGCGGCCCTGCCCCCGACCCGGAGCGTCACCCTGTTGAACGCCTTGGAGAAGTCCCGGTGAGCGGCCGGGTCGCGTGGCGCAAGTCGAGCCGCAGCGGCGGCACCGGCGGTGATTGCGTGGAACTGGCCCACACCCGGTCCGCGGTCCTCGTCCGCGACTCCAAGAACCCGGACGGCCCGAAGCTGGTCTTCACTCCCGCGCATTTCGCGGGTTTCCTCAACGCGCTCAGGAACGGCTGAGCCGCCACTCGCGCACGACGTGCTCGACGTCGAACGGCATCATGTTCAGCGGCGGGCCGGACAGCGGCTTGCGGATCGCCTCGGTGATGCGGGCGTTGATCTCGCCGAGGATCCGCCGCACCTCGTCCTCGGTGCCCGCCGCCCCCGCCGCCGCACGCGCTTCGGCCGCTTCCTTGCGGAGTTGCAGGGTCGGGGGCAGCATCGTGCCTTCTTCGCGGCGGACCTTGTCCTTGACCCACCAGAGTTCGTCGTGCGGCTCGGAGAGGCCGGCGAGCGGCTTGCCGGCGCCGGGGAGGTCGTCGAACTCGCCCTTGTCCTGAGCTTCGCGAATCTGCCGCTCCACCCACGTCTCGAACCCGACCCCGGCGGGCTTGCGCTGAGTCATACCCACGACGGTACCCGCGACCACCCACGCCCGGCCGCCTCCACGACGGTGCCGGCGGGGGTCGATGCGGCAGGGGGCACGAGCGGGGAGCGGCTGGCATCGGTGGTGGCCGGACGGCCAGGCCGGGCGGGCGGTGCGGCGAGGGCGGTGCGGCGAGGGTGGGCGTGGCGGCCGGGCGGGCGTGGCGGCGAGGCCGCGCGGCGAGGCGACACAACGGGCCGGCGCGGCGGGCTGGCGGGGCCGCGCGGGCGGCCGGCGGCGGGCGGCGGGCGGCCGGCGGCGGGGCTGCGCGTGGGGCGGCGGGGCGGGGCGGGCTGCCGGGTGGGCGGTGGTGGGGCCGGGCGATGCTGGGGCATGGGTGCGGGGTTGGGGTGAGGTGGGGGCGTTGCGCGTTGTTCGGCGCGTTCCGAAGGTCCCCCTGCCGTGCCCGCCCGCTCCATATCACGGGACGTGCGGAGGGCGGAGTGGTTCCCGATCCTGCATGTCACTCGATCGGGTACACCCACCTCCCTTACCAGATTCGATCATACCAACACACCACCTGGGGCCCATTCCCGCCACCCGGCACAACATGTAGTGTCCAGCGCGCTGGTGGTTCACCGTCCTACCCGGTGAGGCAAGAGGGAACCCGGTGTGAGTCCGGGACTGCCCCGCAGCGGTGAGCGGGAACGACCGCCGTCAGACGAGCACTGGGTCCAACGGGCCTGGGAAGCGACGGCCAGTAGGTGTGTGCACGGTGCCCGCGAGTCCGAAGACCTGCCACCCGTGCGCGCGCCGGACCTCGGCGTGCGGTCTGGTCCTGCTCACGAGGAGAGAGCCTTGACCGTTGTCGACGCGCGGCCGTTGGACGGCCTGCGTCTTGAGTTGGCGCGACTCGCCGCCGACCTGCCCGATGTTCGCACCGACCGGGTCCTCCGGTTGGTTGAAGCCGGGGCAGGAGCCGAACAGCAAGAGCAAGAGCCAGAGCAAGAGCGAGTGGCTCGGGAGTTGGCGGTCAGGGGCGCTGCTGCCCTGACGGCCACTGATCCGCAGTACTCCAAGCTCGCCGCGCGGCTGCTGGCCGGGACCATCCGGGCCGAAGTCGGAGACCATCGACGCTTCTCCGCGAGTGTGGAGCTGGGATCCCGACTGGGGCTGCTGTCGGAACGGCTGGCCGGGTTCGTCGCTCGGCACGCCGACGCCCTGGACGACACGATCGACGAAGCCGCCACGGACCGGTTCGAGTACTTCGGGCTCAAGACCGTCTACGACCGCTACCTGTTGCGCCACCCCGAAAAGCGCACGGTCATCGAAACGCCCCAGCACTTCTTCCTGCGCGTCGCCTGCGGGCTGTCGGAGACCGTCGAGGAGGCGCGGGAGCTGTACGCCCTGCTCTCCCGCCTCGACTACCTGCCCAGCTCCCCCACCCTCTTCAACGCCGGCACCCGCCACCCGCAGTTGTCGTCGTGCTTCCTGCTCGACTCGCCCCGCGACGAGCTCGACTCGATCTACCACCGCTACGCCGAGGTCGCGCGGCTGTCCAAGTTCTCCGGGGGCATCGGCGTCTCGTGGACCCGCGTCCGGTCCCGGGGCTCGCTCATCCGCGGCACCAACGGCCGTTCCAACGGCATCGTGCCGTGGCTGCGCACCCTGGACGCCTCGGTCGCCGCGGTCAACCAGGGCGGCCGGCGCAAGGGCGCTGCCTGCGTCTACCTCGAACCCTGGCACGCCGACGTCGAGGAGTTCCTCGAACTGCGCGACAACACCGGCGACGAAGCGCAGCGCACCCACAACCTCAACCTGGCCCTGTGGGTGCCCGACGAGTTCATGCGGCGCGTCGAGGCCGACGACCCCTGGTCGCTGTTCGACCCCAAGGACGTCCCGCACCTGACCGACCTCTGGGGCGCGGACTTCGACGCCGCCTACCAGCGGGCCGAACGGCAGGGCCTGGCCAAGCGCACCCTGCCCGCCCGCGCCCTGTACGGCCGCATGATGCGCACCCTCGCCCAGACCGGCAACGGCTGGCTGACCTTCAAGGACACCGCGAACCGCACGTCCAACCAGACCGCGGTCCCCGGCAACGTCATCCACCTGTCCAACCTGTGCACCGAGATCCTGGAGGTCACCGGCGACGACGAGACCGCCGTGTGCAACCTCGGCTCGGTCAACCTGGCCCGCCACACCACCCCCGACGGCATGGACTGGGACCGGCTGCGGGCGACCGTCCGCACGGCCGTGAAGTTCCTCGACCGCACGATCGACCTCACCTACTACCCCACCCCGGCGGCGGGCGGCGGCAACCGGCGCTGGCGGCCGATCGGCCTGGGCGTGATGGGCCTCGCGGACGTGTTCTTCCAGCACGGACTCGCCTTCGACGCGCCGGAAGCGCTGGAACTGTCCACCGGGATCGCCGAAGAGATCGCGCTGACGGCGTTCGAGACCTCGGCGGACCTGGCCGAGCGGCACGGTCCGCACCCCGAGTTCGGCGCCACGAGGGCCGCGCGCGGCGTGCTGCACCTCGACCACTTCCCGCACGCCGACCCGCGGCAGCCCGAGCGCTGGCGGCGACTGCGCGAGAAGATCGCCCGGCACGGCCTGCGCAACTCGCTGGTCGTGGCCATCGCGCCCACCGCCACCATCGCGTCCATCGCGGGCTGCTCGGAGTGCATCGAGCCGGTGGTCTCCACGCTGTTCAAGCGCGAGACCCTGTCCGGCGAGTTCCTCCAGGTCAACCCGTACCTGGTGCGCGACCTCAAGGCCCTGGGCCGCTGGGACCAGGCCACCCGCGACGCCATCAAGCGGGCCGACGGCTCGGTCCAGGGCCTGGACCTGCCGGCCGACCTCAAGGCCCGCTACCGGACCGCGTGGGAACTGCCGCAGAAGGCGTTGATCGACCTCGCCGCCGCGCGCACCCCGTACGTCGACCAGGGGCAGTCGCTGAACCTGTTCTCGGCCTCCCCCACCATCGGCAAGCTGTCCTCGATGTACGCCTACGCCTGGCGCGCCGGTCTCAAGACCACCTACTACCTGCGCTCCCGGCCCGCGACCCGCATCAACCAGACCACCGTCGCGGCCAAGTCGACGTGCGACCTGGAGAACCCCGAGACCTGCGAGGCCTGCCAGTGACGCTCCTCGACCCCGGCATGGACCTGACCCTGCGCCCCATGCGCTACCCGGACTTCTACGAGCAGTACCGGGCCGCCATCCGCAACACGTGGACGGTCGAGGAGGTGGACCTCGCCGCCGACGTCGCCGACCTGGCCCGCCTCACCCCCGCCGAGCACCACCTGGTGCACCGGCTGGTCGCGTTCTTCGCCACCGGCGACTCGATCGTGGCCAACAACCTGGTGCTCAACCTCTACCAGCACGTCAACGCGCCCGAGGCCCGCCTCTACCTCTCGCGCCAGCTGTTCGAGGAGGCCGTCCACGTCCAGTTCTACCTGACCCTGCTGGACACCTACCTGCCCGACCACGACGAGCGGGCGCGGGCGTTCGCCGCGATCGAGCACATCCCGTCGATCCGCGCCAAGGGCGAGTTCTGCTTCAAGTGGATCGACTCGATCAACGGCCTGGCCGAGCTGCGCACCCGCGCCGACCGCCGGGCGTTCCTGCTCAACCTGATCTGCTTCGCCGCGTGCATCGAGGGCCTGTTCTTCTACGGCGCCTTCGCCTACGTGTACTGGCTGCGCTCGCGCGGCCTGCTGCAAGGCCTCGCCACCGGCACGAACTGGGTGTTCCGCGACGAGTCGATGCACATGAACTTCGCGTTCGGCGTCGTGGACACCGTCCGCGCCGAGGAGCCGGAGCTGTTCGACGACGCGTTGCGCGCCGAGGTGACCGCCATGCTGCGCGAGGCGGTCGAGGTGGAGTTCCGGTTCGCCCAGGACGTGTGCGGCGGCGGTCTGCCCGGTATGAACGCCCGGGACATGCGCGAGTACCTGTCGTACGTGGCCGACCAGCGGCTGGTGCGGCTGGGCCTGGACCCCGTGTTCGGGGCGGCGAACCCGTTCCCGTTCATGGAGTTGCAGGACGTGCAGGAGCTGACCAACTTCTTCGAACGGCGCGCCTCGGCCTACCAGGTGGCGGTGCCGGGCACGGTCGCGCTGGACGAGGACTTCTGAGGCGGTGCTGCCGGTCGCGCTGGGGTGCGCGACCGGCAGCGTCCACTCAGGACCCGCAGACCGGCGCCGGGGTCCAGCCGGCCGGGTCGCCGTTGACGATCATCCCGGCGGTGGCCGAGCCGCCGGGCCCGACCTGCGAGTTCCAGCCGGCGTGGCGGACGGTGGCGTCGCTTGCGGTCTGGCTCACCGTGCCGTTCCACACCTGCGCCACCGACATGCCCTGGGCCAGCGTGAACCGGACCCACCAGGCGGACACGGGCGTCGTGCCCCGGTTGGTGAAGGTGACCTCGGCCTGGAACGCGCCCTGCCACTTGTTGACCACCTTCACCACGGCGTCGCACGTCGAACCCGGCGGCGTCGTGGTGGTGGTGGTGGTCGTGGTCGTGCTGGTCGGCGGTGCGGAACCGAGGGCGTTCACCACGGCGGGGAACCACCGGCCGGCGATCTTCCGGTCGCCGGAGGCGTTGGGGTGCACGCCGTCCCCGGTGTCGGCGGAGGTCGAGAACCCGGTCCACTGGTCGACCACGGTCACCGGCGACCGGGCGGTGGACTTCGCCGCCGCCCAACCCGGGATCGCCGCGTTGAGGTCGACCACCCGTTGCGCGCACTCGGCGCAGTTGGCCGGGTTCATCGGGATGATCTGCGCGACGAGCACCTGCACGTCCGGGTTGTCGGCCCGCATCTGGTCGACGAGCTTGCCGAACGCGGCCAGGATCGTCGCCGGTGACCGGTTGTTCCAGACGTCGTTGGTGCCGAAGTGCATCAGCACGACGTCCGGGTGGGTCTGGGCGAGCCACCCGACGAGCTGGTTCTGGTCGGCCACGTTGGTCGCCAGGAACCCGCCGTGCCCCTCGTTCTCACCGTCGTAGGGGAAACCGCACCCCTGCCCCGGCAAGGTGCCCACGAAGTCGATGTCCGTGTGCCCCGCCGCCCGCAGGTCCCGGTCGAGCAAGGCCCGCCAGCACCCGGGCGAGCCGGTGATCGAGTCGCCCAACGCCATGATCCGCACGGGGTCGGCCGCCGTGACCGGAGCGGCTTGGCCGGGCGCGGCCACCACCAACGCGACGATGGCGGCCAGCACCCCCAACAACGCGGCTAGAGCACCGTTCTTCCGCATCGCCGTCACGCCGTCGCGCAGGTCGCGCCGTTGAGGGTGAACGACGTGGGCACGGAGTTGGCGCCGTTCCACGTGCCGATGAACCCGAGGCTGACCGAGCCCGCCGGCGGGATGTCCGCCGTGTAAGAGGCGTTGGTCATGGTGACGTTGCCGCCCGACTGCGCGTGCGACGCGCCCCAGCTCTGCGTGATCGTCTGACCGTTGGCGTAGGCCCACTTCAGGGTCCAGCCGTTGACCGCGGCCGACCCGGTGTTGGTGATCTTCACGTCACCCTGGAAGCCGCCCTGCCACTGGCCCGCGACCTTGTACGCCACCGCGCACGCCCCGCCGCCGCCACCGGGCTGCGTGGTCACCGCGACCGTGCCGGACCGGGCGGACCGGTTGCCGGCGGCGTCACGGGCGTAGACCGCGAAGGTGTAGGCGGTCGAGGCCGACAACCCGGTCACCGTGGCCGTGGCGCCGGTGGCCGACGCCGCCGGGGACTCGGTGGCGCCGCTGACCCGCACCACGTCGTAGCCGGTCACGCCGACGTTGTCGGTCGAGGCGGCCCAGGACAGCGTCACGGAGTTCGAGGTCACGCCGGACGCCGTGGGCGTGCCGGGAGTGGTCGGGGCCTGGTTGTCGCCGCCGCCACCGCCGTAGACCGTGGCCTCCTTGGAGGTGGCCTTGATGCCGTTGGCGCCGTTGAACGCCCGCTGGCCCCACGGCGACAGGTTCGCCGGGTCCCAGTTCACGGCCAGGTCGAGGTACTCGACGCCGCCGCCGTTGCCCGACCACGACCAGGCCAGGTAGCCCAGGCCGCGCTGCTGGGTGGTGGCGAAGATGGTGTCCTCGTCGGGGTTGCCGTCGGAGTGGTCGTGGCCGAACTCGCCCACCACGATCGGCAGGCCGGCGCTGACGAACCGGCCCAGGTAGTCGTTGACCTCGGCGGCGGTGTCGAACACGCCGTACATGTGGATGGAGAACACGACGTTCTTGGCCGGGTCGGCGGCGAACACCGAGGCGGCGTTGTCGCGCATGGTGAACGACCAGTCCTGGCCCCAGTTCGGGGCGTCCACCATGATCGTGTGCCCGAATCCCGCCGCGCGCAGCCGGGCGATGGCGTCCTTGTTGTCGGCCGCCCAGGTGGAGTAGCCCTGGTTGCCGTACGGCTCGTTGCCGATGTTGAGGATGACGTACTGCTCCTGGCCGGCCAACGCGCTCTTGATGCCGATCCAGTAGTCGACCGCCCTGGCCAGGCTGACCGCGCCGCTCTGCTCGCCGTAGCCGGTGGTGTCGTGCACCTCCAGCACGCAGATCAGCTTGTTCGCCTTGCACTGGCTGACGACGTTGGCCACGTCGGCGGCGTCGTTGCGGGTCCAGCGGTCGCCGCTGGAGAGCACGACGCGGACGGTGTTCGCGCCCAGCGCCTTGACGTCCTTGAGGGCCTGGGCGGTGCGGCTGGTGTACCAGGTGTGGGCGTGGTTGACGCCGCGCATGACGAACTCGTTGCCGTTGGCCTCGTACAGCTTGCCGCCGCTGACGTAGAACCCGGTGGCCGCCGACGCGGGCGGCGCCGCGGTCAGCAGGGAGAGGACCAAGGCGGCGATGGCGGCGCCGACCATGGTGAATCGCTTGCGCATGGGTGTTCCTCGCGTAGTCGTCGACACTGACACGGGCGAGCGCAGGGCAGCGCTCCCACACCAAAGCAATTAACCGCTTAAGTGTCAACGGGCGGACCAACGCGAAGGTCTCTCGGATCAGGCGGCGGGCCCCGTGCTCGACCTCGGCACCAGCTCGGGGTCGGAGGTCTTGACGTGCTCCACGGCCTCGCCGGCGATCACGTCGAGCAGCAGCCGGACCGCCGCCGCGCCGCGCTCGGCGATCGGCCGCCGCACCGCCGACAGCGCCGGCCGCACCAGCCGGCACAGCGCCGAGTCGTCCCACGCCACCAGCGAGAGCTGTTCGGGCACCGACAGGCCCAGCTCGTGCGCCACGCCCAGCGCGGACACCGCCATCACGTCGTTGTCGAACACCAGCGCCGTGGGCGGGTCGCCGCCGGTCAGCACCCGCCGCGTCACCCGCGCCGCAGCCTCGTCGGAGTAGTCGGTGTGCACGATCCGCGCCTCGCCCAGCCCCAACCGGGCCGCCGCCGAGGTGAACGCCCGGGACCGGGTCCGGGTGTGCACGAACCGGGTCGGCCCGGCGACCCGCACGATGCGCCGGTGCCCCAGGGCGACCAGGTACTCCAACACCTCCGCGACGGCGGCCTCGTCGTCGGTCCACACGCACGGCAGGTCGGCCACTTCGGGCTCGCCCAGCACCACCGCGGGCAGCCGCAGCTCGCGCACCAGCTCCACGCGCGGGTCGTCCTCGACCAGGTCGACCAGCAGCACCCCGTCCACCCGCCGCTCGCCCCACCAGCGCCGGTACGCCGCCAGCTCGGCTTGGGCGTTGTCGGTGACCTGCAACAACAACGCCGTCGGGCCGCCCGCCAACGCGCCCTGGATGCCCGCGATCAACTGCATGAAGTACGGCTCGACGCCGATCACCCGGGCCGGCCGGTCCACCACGAGCCCGATGGCGTTGGCCCGCCCGTCGCTCAGCGACCGCGCCGCGCTGCTGGGCACCCACCCGAGCCGGTCGGCGATGTCCATGATCCGCCGCCGGGTCGGTTCGGACACCCCGGGCCGGTTGTTCAGCGCGTACGACACCGCTCCGGTCGACACGCCGGCGGCCTTGGCGATGTCCGAGATGGTCGGACGCTTAGCTCCCACCCGCGCCTCCTTGCCAGGGTGATCGCCGAGTCTAGACCGGCGCCACCCCCGGATGCTCCACTACTGTGATTAACCGCTTAACAGCTCCCGAAGGGAGATCGAGGTGCCCTGGTTCGACCTGCCGGAAGCCGAGCTGAAGACCTACCGGACCGCCACCGCGGAGCCAGCGGACCTGGACGCCTGGTGGCGCGACCGCCTCGACGCGGCCCGCGCCCTGTCGCAACCCCCGATGCTGACCCCGTACGGCGAGGACGTCTACGGCCCGCTGCGGGTGTGGGACGCGGAGTTCTCCGGCGCGAACGGCGACCGGGTCAAGGCCTGGTACCTGCGCCCGCCGACCGACGCGGACCTGCCCACGGTCGTGACCTACATCGGTTACGGCGGTGGGCGGGGCCTCCCGGCGGACCACGTGCTCCTGCCGTCCGCCGGCTACGCGGTGTTCGTGATGGACACGCGGGGCCAGGGAGGGCGCTGGTCCACGGGCCAGACCGCCGACTCCGGCCCGGCCGGCCCGGAGTTCCCGGGCGTCATGACCAGGGGCATCGCCAGCCCGGAGACCTACTACTACACGCGTTTGATGACCGACGCCGCGTTGGCCGTGGAAGCGGCGGCCTCTGTGGACGGCGTGGACGCGACCCGCATCGCCGTCTCGGGTGGCAGCCAGGGCGGCGGGTTGGCGCTGGCCGCGGCGGCTCTCAAGGGCGACGCGGTCAAGGTGTGCCACGCGGACGTGCCGTTCCTGTGCGACTTCCACCGCGCCATCACCATCACGGCGGCCGACCCGTACGCGGAGATCTCGCAGTTCCTGGCGCACCAGACGACCCTGATCCCCGCCGCCCTGGACACCCTGCGCCACGTGGACGCGGCGCTGCTCGCCCGCCGCATCACCGCGACCACGCTGATGAGCGTGGGGCTGATGGACGAGGTCTGCCCGCCGTCCACGGTCTACGCGGCCTACAACGAGATCCAGGCCCCGAAGGACCTGGCGGTCTTCCCGTTCAGCGGCCACCAGACCCCGAGGACGCACGACGAGACGAAACTGCGTCACCTGCACGCGCACCTCTGACGCAAGCCCCGGGTGCGCGCGAAGCGCGCATACACAGCCCCGCTTCGTGTCTTCCTTGGCGGCCTGCCCGCCGGCGAGGCTCTTTCATCTTTGAACTCGCGCTGTCGCGCTCTTGAACGCGCTTCGCGCTCTCAAGATGAAAAGCGGCGCTCGCCGCGCGGCAGGCCCCCGGAGGGGAAGGGCGTCGGTCTCCCTCCGCACGGCCTGCCGGAGGCAACCACCCTTTGGTCTTCTCCGCAACCGGAAAAGCTGGTTGCGGAGAAGACCAAAGCGCGGTTGGGCTGCGCCCAGGCCGTACGGAGGAAGACCGAGGCCCTTCCCGTGGGCTTGCAGCACGGCGTCGCGCCTGCGGCGCGAAAGCAGCGGGTGCGGGGCGCGAATAGCGGGGGCGTGGCGCGAAGAGCGGGGGCGTGGCGCGGCGCGGCTTGGCTTGGCGTGAAAGGAACGGGCCGTGAGGGGACCACCGCCATAGCCCCCTCACGGCCCTGTCCGGTCAGTGGACGATCTTGCTCTCCGGCGGCCCCAGGTAGCTGGCCTTGAGCCCGCCGGTGTCCACGACCAGCTTCTGCACCACCACCGTCGGGTCCACCATCCAGAACTTCAGGGTGTGGACGCCGGCACCCAACTCGTGGCGGGTGGCGGTCCGGTTGACGTTGTCGGACGTGTTGCGCTCCCACTGCTTGTTCATCGTGGTGTCGTTGGCACCGGTGGCCGCCGTGATGTCCACGACCTGCGGCGCCTGGCCGTCGAACGACACCGCGTAGCGCAGGCCGCTGCCGGACAGCACCGGGTTGCGCGGCGACAGGTGGGCCCACACGGTCACCGGTCCGCTGGTCTTGAGCGTCAGCTCGTACTCCAGCCGCGGCCCGTCGGGGTTGCGGCTCGGCGCGGTGACCGGGAACGGCTCGACGCCGTCGCCCGTGCGGCCCAGGTCGTGGATCACCTGCCACCGCACCCCGTCACCGCCGACCATCCGGGTGGCGTGCGCGGCTTCCATCGACACGTACCCGTTGGCCTCCACGAAACCCCGGGGCCGCAACGGGGTGTTGTCCACCACCGCGTCCACCCGCACGGTCCGGCCGGCGCCGGTGATCGTGATCGGGGTCGTCGTGCGACCGGCCGGGGCCTTCGACCAGTCGACGCGGACCTGCAAGCGGGTCTGCTCGGTGACGGTCCCCTTCGGGCGGTCGACCCGGATCCACGGCTCGCTGGTCACCGAGTAGTCGAACGGCACCGACCCGCGGTTGAACACGTCCACGAACTGCCCCGGCTGCGACTGCCACCGGCTGAACTCCGGCAGCACCGCGGCGGTCGAGGACGCGGGCCACCACTGGTCGGACCCGTCCACCGCGACGCCCAGCTCGGCCACCGCCGGCAGCTCGATCCGCTTCACCGCCGGGAACACCTCGTCCGGCAGGGCCTCGTGGTTCAGCTCGGGCTGCTGCCAGGGCGCGTTGGGCCCGTACCGGGCGATGTCGCCGTACCCGATCTTGGGCTGGGTCTGGAAACCCTGCCACTTCCCGCCCGCAAGCACGTTGTTGTAGTAGTCCGACATGGCCTGGTCCTCGGCGAACCGGGCCTCGGTCTCCGCCGCCAACGCGTTGGCCGACGCCCGCCCCTGCGCCACGTAGAGCAGGTTCTTGAACTCCGCCAACCGCAACGCGTACAGGTTCGCCGACGCCTTCACCTGGTAGTAGACCAGTTGGTGGTAGCCGTCCTGGAGGTACGCCGGCAGCGACCGCTTGATGCGCTCCGCCCGCTCGGCCAGCTCCTGCCACTGCGCCGTGACCCGCTCGATCTCCTGGTAGTCGGTCAGGCTGAACGGCGTGGCCTGGTCGTCGTAGACCACGGTCGTGCCCTCGCCGCTGATCCTGCGGTTGAGCAGCTCGGGCTTGCGGTCGGACTGGAGCTTGGAGTAGTCGCGCAGCACCGACGCGATGCCGGCCGCGCGCGCCGCGCCGAAGTTCTGCGCCGCGTACCGCCGCTCCCACTCGCCCAGCTTCTCCAGCGGCCACCGGTTCGGGTTCCAGGCGTAGTCCAGGAAGAACTGCAACGGCAGCTCGTTGTTCTTCAGGTCGCCGACGTTGACGACCCACAGCCGGTCGACGCCGTACTGGTAGGACTGGTTGAGCTGGTCCCAGATGTTGGGCAGCAGGTTGGTGTCCACCCACTTGTAGTTGCGGCCACCGCCGACGTAGTCGAAGTGGTAGTACAACCCGTAGCCGCCGGACCGGGGCGGCAGGTCCCGCGCGGGCAGCTTGCGCATGTTGCCCCAGTTGTCGTCGCAGAACACCACGGTCACGTCGTCCGGCGGGCGCAGCCCCTGGTCCCAGTACCGCTGGACCTCCTTGTAGAGCGTCTGCACCTGCGGCACGTCCGTCATGCCCTCGCGGGCGAGGATCTCCCGCTGCGACGCCAGGATCTCCTGCATCAGCTCGATGCCGTCGCCGTCGGGCAGGCTGACGTCGCCGTTGCCGCGCATGCCCAGCGTGACGACGCCCTCGAAGTCCTGCTCCTTCATGCGCTTGACGCCATCGGTCCAGTACTGCTTGATGGCGTCCTGGTTGCGGCGGAAGCTCCAGTCGCCGTTGCCGCCGTAGGGGTCGGAGACGCCGGGTCGCGCGTGCCGGTTCCACTCCTCGATGCCGCGCATCATGGGCGCTTCGTGCGAGGTGCCCATGACGACGCCGTACTCCTTGGCCGTCCGGTGGTTCAACGGGTCGTCCTCGGCGAACGCCCGCCCCCACACCGCCGGCCACAGGTAGTTGGCCTTGAGGCGCAGCATGGTCTCGAAGACCTTGGCGTAGAAGTGGCGGTTGAAGCCGTTCGGGAACCCGGGCGCGTGCCCGTTGCCGAAGAACTTCGGCGCCCACCGGCCCAGCTGCGGGTTCTCGTCGTTGATGAAGAACCCGCGGTACTTCACCGCCGGCGTGCCCTGGCTGTGCCGTCCGGGCAGCACGTGCAGCTCGGTGCGCTTGCGCGGCTGCACGTCGTCCCAGAAGTACCAGGGCGACACCCCGATCTCCCGTGAGACGTCGTACGCGCCGTAGATCGTGCCCCGCTGGTCGCTGCCGGCGATCACCAAGGCGCGCCGCACACCCGGCAACGGGTTCTGCACGACCTGTTGGACCGAGGTCTCCCACTTGCCCCGCAACCCCGACACGTCGAGCTTGCCGCGCCGCACCAGGTCGTCCACGAGCGGGCTGCGGCCGACCGTGCCGACGATGACGGCGCCGTCCACGGCGTCGTCGCGCACGACCGGCCGCACGCCGGTGACGCGCTCGACGTCGTCCCGCAGGTCCCCGACGACCCGCACCACACCGGGGAAGTCGTCCGGGCTCACGACCAGCGGCGCGACCCTCCCCTTGGACGCCAGGGGGAACCGGCTCGGCCCGCCGACGTCGACCACGTACCCCTCGGTCCGCGACTGCGCGACCGGCTCGGCCGCCGCAGTCGGCACTGCGGGCGCTAATAACGCCAACGGCAACAACAGGGACAACACCTTCATCGGCCACCTCCGTGTGGCGTGGTGTCGACCGGGGTCACCAGCACGCGGTCGTGCCCCACGACCCTGGGCTCCCCGGTGAGCTGGACCGACTTCTCCCAGCGGATGTCCTCGCTCGACGTCCCGACCAGCAGCCGCAGCTCGCCCGGCTCGACCACCCGCCGCCCGTCGCGGCCGGTGAACGAGGTCCGGTCGGCGTGCAGCCGGAAGGACACCCGCGCCGCCTCGCCCGCCGCCAACGGCACGCGCGCGAACCCGACCAGCTGCCGCACCGGCCGCGTCACGCTGGCCACCGGGTCGTTCAGGTACAGCTGCACCACCTCGGCCCCGTCCCGGGACCCGGTGTTGCGCACCACCGCCGAGACGACGACCTCGCCGTCGGAGGGCAGCGAGTCCCCGGCCTCGAACCCGGACAGCTCGAAGGAGGTGTAGGACAGGCCGTGCCCGAACGCGTACAGCGGCGACGGGTCCACCGAGCTGATGCCGCCCGGCCCGCCCAGGATCGGCCGCAGGTAGGTGGTCGGCTGCCCGCCGGACCCGCGCGGCACGCTCACCGGCAGCTTGCCCGACGGGTTGACCCGCCCGCTCAGCACCCCGGCGACCGCGCCCGCGCCCTCCTCACCGGGGAAGAACGCCTGCACCACCGCCGCCGGCGAGTACCCGCCCAGCGCGTAGGGCCGCCCGGCCAGCAGCACCAGCACCACCGGCTTCCCGGAGGCCAGCAGCGCCTCCAGCAGCTCGCCCTGGACACCGGGCAGGGACAGGTCCTCCGCGTCGCACCCCTCGCCCGACGTCCCCCGCCCGAACAGCCCCGCCCGGTCGCCCAGCACGGCCACCACCACGTCGGCGTCGGCCGCGACCTCCACCGCCGCGGCGATCCCCGAGCGGTCGTCGCCGGAGACCTCGCAGCCCCGCGCGGTCACCACGTCCACCGCCGGGAACTCCGCCCGGAACGCCTCCACGAACGTGGCGATCCCGATCCCCAGCGCCACCTCGGGGTGCTGCACGCCCACGTGGTTGGGGAACGCGTAGCAGCCCATCAGCGACAGCACGTCGTCCGCGCACGGCCCGACCACCGCGACCTTCGCGGCGTTCAACGGCAGCACCCCGCTGGAGTTGTCCAGCAGCACCACCGACCGCTCCGCCATGTCCCGCGCCAGCTCGCGCAGCGCCGGCGGGTCGAGGTCGACCGGCTCGCCGCGCACCACCGCGGGCGAGTCCGGGGACCAGTCCGGGTCCAGCAGCCCCAGCTCGCACTTCTGGGTCAGCACCCGCACCACCGCGCGGTCCACCAGGGACTCCGGCACGGCCCCGGAGCGCACCAGGTCCGCCAGCGGGTGCCCGTAGCAGCGCACCGAAGGCAGTTCCACGTCCACGCCGGCGGCCAGCGCCAGCGCCGCCGCCTCGCCCGGCGACCCGGCGACGCCGTGCGCGGTCTCCAGGAACGACACCCCGAAGTAGTCCGCGACGACCACCCCGGTGAAGCCCCACTCCTCGCGCAGCAGCCCGGTCAGCAGGGAGGTGTCCGACGCCGGCGGCACCCCGTCGACCTCGGCGTAGGAGTGCATGACCGACCGGGCCCCGCCCTCCCGCAACGCCATCTCGAACGGCGGCAGCACCACGTCGGCGAACTCGCGCGGCCCCATGTGCACCGGCGCGTGGTTGCGCCCGCCGCGCGAGGCCGAGTACCCGGCGAAGTGCTTGAGGGTCGAGACGATCCCGGTGGACTCCAGGCCGCGCGTGTAGGCCGCGCCGAGCAGCCCCACCAGGTACGGGTCCTCGCCGATGGTCTCCTCGGTGCGCCCCCACCGCGGGTCGCGCGTCACGTCGAGCACCGGCGCGAGGCCCTGGTGGATGCCGACATCGCGCATCGACAGGCCGACCTCGCGGGCCATCCGCTCCACCAGCACCGGGTCGAACGACGCGCCCCAGGCCAGCGGCGTGGGGAACACGGTGGCCCGCCACGCGGTGAACCCCGACAGGCACTCCTCGTGCGCCATCGCCGGGATGCCGAACCGGTTGTTGGCCACCAGGCGGCGCTGCGTCTCGGCCAGCACGCGGGCGCCGACCAGCGGGTCCACCGGCCGGGTCCCGAACACGCGGGTGAGCTGGCCGAGGCCGGGCTTGGTCAACTCGTCCCACGGCGGCAGCGGCTCGGCGAACTCGTGCTGGGCCGGCGCCACCTCCTCGTCGTCCTCCGTCACCCCCACCCACACGCCCACCAGCTGGGCCAGCTTCTCCTCCAGGGTCATCTCGGCCAGCAGCGCGGCGACGCGCTCGCCGGTCGGTCGGCCCGGGTCGGCCCAGGTGTTCACGTGCACGGAGGCTCCTTCGTTGACGATCGGACGACGAGTTCGGTGGCCAGTTCCACCCGTTCGGTCTCCACCGGGCGACCCGCGATCAGGTCCGCCAGCATCCGCCCCGCGTGCCGCCCCATCTCGGTGAGCGGCTGGCGGACGGTGGTCAGCGCCGGCGACGACCAGACCGCGACGGGTAAGTCGTCGAACCCGACGACGCTGAGGTCGTTCGGGACGGACAGGCCCGCGACGCGGGCGGCCTCGATCACGCCCAGCGCCTGCTCGTCGTTGCCCGCGAACACGGCCGTGGGCCGGTCCGGCAGGCGCAGCAGCTCCGACGCGCACCGGAAGCCGCCCTCGTGCTTGAAGTCGCCGTGGCGCACCAGGGCGGGGTCGAACGGCAGGCCGGCGCGGTCCAGCGCGGCGCGGTAGCCGTCCACCCGGGCCCGGCTGCACAGCATCCCGGCCGGTCCGCCGATGACCGCGACCCGCTGGTGGCCCAGCCGGATCAGGTGCTCGGTCGCGGCCAGGCCGCCCGCCCAGTTGGTCGCGCCGACGCTGGGCACGTCCGGGTTGGGCAGGTCGACCGGGTCGATGACGACGACGGGGATGCGCGACCCGGCCAGCACCCGCCGGTCGGCGGCGGTGAGCTGGGAGGTCACCAGCAGCGCGCCCGCGCGCTTGGCGTCGACCAGCGACGCGGCCCAGGAGGAGTGGCCGCGCTGGCCGGCGGCGGAGGAGACGACCACGTGCAGGCCGCTGTCCACCACCCCGCGGATGATCTCGACCGCCCACGGGCTGTCCAGGGCCGTGAACACGAGGTCCACCAGGAGCTGGCCGGAGGCCCGGCGCGCGCCCACCGGCACGTAGTCGTATTCGGCCAGCAGGCGACGCACGCGGGCCCTGGTCTCGGGTCCGACGTCGTCCTTGCCGTTGAGGACCTTGGACACCGTCGGGAGCGACACCCCGGCTGCCGCGGCGATCGTGGCCAATGTGGCTCGACGCATGCGGCCGATAGTATCGAAACCAGATCGAAACTCAATAGCGTCGTGACGACCTGCGGAAACCAGCGGAAACGTCTCAATACGACACCCGGAGGTGACCCTTGACACGGGTTGTTCACCTGCCTAGGGTTCCCGCAAGTCGTGGATGTTTCGAAATGTTTCGACGCCGCGAACAATCCGCAGCGTGGCAGAAGGGTGGCGGTCGCATGTCCCGCCGATCATGGATGCGAACCCTGATTTCCACAGGGCTCGTCGCCGTGGCAGCAATGGTCTCCGCGTGTGGCACGGCCGGTCCGGCCGACCCCGGCGCGGGCGGGGTGAAGGTGTGGGCGCTCCAGGACCCCGTCCTCAACCCGATCGAGCAGAAGTCGATCGACTTCTTCAAGTCCGGCGGCGGCAACGCGTCGCTGGAGACGTTCGGCAACGACCCGTACAAGCAGAAGCTGCGGGTCGCGATCGGCTCGCCGAACGCGCCGGACGTGTTCTTCAACTGGGGCGGCGGCAACCTCAAGGAGTACGTCGACGCCGGCAAGATCGCCGACCTGACCCCGGTGCTCGACCAGAACAGCGCGCTCAAGAACGCGTTCCTGCCCAGCGTGCTGGACGGCGCCAAGATCGACGGCAAGTACTACGGCATCCCGATGCGCGGTATGCAGCCGGTCCTGCTGTTCTTCAACAAGGAGGTCTTCGCCGCCGCCGGCGCGCAGCCGCCGAAGACGTGGGACGACCTGCTGGCCCTGGTGGACACGTTCAAGGCCAAGGGCGTGCAGCCGATCTCGCTGGCCGGCTCGCAGGCGTGGACCGAGCTGATGTGGATCGAGTACATCCTCGACCGCGTCGGCGGCCCGGAGGTGTTCCGCGACATCCGCGACGGCAAGGGCCAGGGCTGGAAGGACCCGGCCGTGCTGGAGTCGCTGACCAAGCTCAAGGAGCTGATCGACCGGGGCGGCTTCGGCACCAACTTCGCCTCCGTCGGCTACGACGTCGGCGGCGCGTCGACCATCCTGGCGCAGGGCAAGGCCGCCATGCACCTCATGGGTTCGTGGGAGTACGTCAACCAGCTCGGCCAGAGCCCCGACTTCGTCAAGAAGGGGTCCCTCGGCTGGGTGGCGTTCCCGTCGATCGCCGGCGGCAAGGGCGATCCTGGCAACGTGGTCGGCAACGCGAGCAACTACTACTCGGTGACCTCGGGCTCCGCCCAGGCCGAGGCGGCGAAGAAGTTCGTCTCCACCGCGCTGCACGAGGACTCCTACGTGCAGGCGCTGATCGACGCCGGTGACGTGCCGGCCGTCGTCGGGGTCGAGGAGAAGCTCGCCAAGGCGCCCAACGCCGAGTACACGACGTGGATCTACGGCCAGGTCAAGGACGCGAAGAACTTCCAGCTGTCCTGGGACCAGGACCTGCCCGCCGAGAAGGCCACGTTCATGCTGACCCAGCTCCAGGAGTTCTTCCTGGGCAAGGTCTCGCCGCAGCAGTTCGTCGACGCGGTGGCCGCGCGCTGATGCGAACGCAGCGACCGTCCGGCTGGTACGCCGTCCCCGCCTACGGGTTCTTCGCGCTGTTCGCGGTGCTGCCCATGGTGCTCGTGGTGTACCTGAGCTTCACGTCGTGGCAGGGCCTGGGCACGCCCGTGCCCAACGGGACCGTCAACTGGTCCCGCCTGCTCGACGACGGTGAGGCGCATGCCGCCGTGGGGCGGACCGTGCTGCTGATGGTCGTGTCCTGGCTGGTCCAGACCCCGATCGCGATGTTGATCGGGGTCTGGGCGGCCGGGCCGCAGCGGTCCCGCGCGGTGCTCAGCTCGATCTTCTTCCTGCCCCTGCTGCTGTCCACGGCGGCCATCGCGCTGCTGTGGCAGGCGTTGCTGGACCCGAACTTCGGCATCGCGGCGGGCGGCACGCAGTTCCTGGGCGATCCCGACATCGCCATCTACACGGTGGTGTTCGTGATCTCCTGGCAGTACATCCCGTTCCACACGCTGATGTACCAGGGCGCGGCCCGCGCCATCCCGGCGTCGCTGTACGAGGCGGCGACCATCGACGGCGCGTCGCGGGTGGGCAAGTTCCTGCACATCACGCTGCCGCAGCTGCGGTACACGCTGGTGACGTCGTCGGTGCTGATGCTCGTCGGTTCGCTGACGACGTTCGACACCGTGCTGATCCTCACCGGCGGCGGCCCCGGCACGGCCACCCGCATCCTGCCGCTGCACATGTACATCACCGGCTTCAGCGGGTTCGAGATGGGCTACGCGAGCACGATCGCCGTGGTCCTGGTGGTGCTGGGCACCGCGCTGTCGGTGGCGGTCATGCGCTGGAGCGGCTTCCGCGCGATGAGCAGCCAGCAGGAGGGCTCGTGAAGTCACGTCCGAACTGGCCCGCCGGGCTCTTCGCCCTGGTGTGGCTGGTGATCGTCGTCGGACCGCTGTACTACGTGGTGACGGCGAGCCTGCGCACGCGCCAGGAGTACCTGGGTTCGCACCCGCTGGAGTTCCCGACCAAGCCCACTTTGGACAACTACGTGTCCGTGTTGGAGGGCGGGTTCGGCCAGTACCTGGTGAACAACATCATCGTCACGGTCGCGACCGTCGCCATCGTGCTCCTGGTGGGCGTGCCCTGCGCCTACGCGGTGGTGCGGGGCACCGGTCGGTTCGTGCAGCGGGGGTTCACCCTGCTGTTGATGGGCCTGGCGATCCCCGCGCAGGCGACGATCATCCCGGTGTACCTGCTGATCACGAGGATGAACCTCTACGACAGCCTGACCGCGATCATCCTGCCGACGGCGGCGTTCGCGCTGCCGGTGGCGACGCTGGTGCTGACCAACAGCCTGCGCGACGTGCCGCCCGAGCTGTACGAGGCGCAGGCGATCGACGGGGCGGGCCCGTTCCGGGTGCTGGTGAGCCTGGTGCTGCCGCTGGCCCGGCCCGCGATCATGACCGTGGTGGTCTACACGGCGTTGAACGCGTGGAACGGGTTCCTGTTCCCGTTGGTGCTGACGCAATCGGAGTCGAGCCGGGTGCTGACGCTGGGCCTGTGGAACTTCCAGGGGCAGTTCGGGACGAACATCCCCGCGCTGATGGCGGCGGTGCTGCTGTCGGTGCTGCCGATCTTCGCCGTGTACCTGTTCGCGCGGCGCTTCCTGCTCAGCGGTCTGACCGCGGGCTTCGGCAAGTAGGACGCCGGACCAGGGGCCCGCCGGGCGGCGGGCCCCTTCCCGTGTCTGAGAGCGGGGTCACCCGCGAAGTCGCCGTAATGAGACTGCTTCCGATAGTTTCGGTGACGTATGCTGCCCCCATGCCGACCAAAGCCGAGCAGTCTTCGCCGGATGGCACCACCTCCGGCAAGATCACCATTGCCGACATCGCGGCCGAGGCCGGCGTATCGGTGCCGACAGTTTCGAAGGTGATGAACGGGCGTGCCGACGTCGCCCCGCACACCCGGGAACGGGTCGAGGCGATCATCCGGCGGCACGGCTACCAGCGGCGCTCCGACGAGCGGTCCCGGCGGTCCAACCTGGTGGAGCTGATGTTCCACGAGCTGGAGAGCGCGTGGGCGCTGGAGATCATCCGCGGGGCCGAGCAGGTCGCCGCCGAGCAGGGCCTGGCCCTGGTGCTGTCGGAGTCGCAGGGCAGGCTGACGCCCGGCCACGGGTGGCTCGAAGGGGTGATCGCGCGCCGGCCGCTGGGCGTCATCTCGGTCTTCTCCGACCTCACCGCGCAACAGCTGGCCAAGCTGCGGGCCCGGGACATCCCGGTCGTGGTGGTCGACCCGATCGGCGAGCCGCAGGACTCGACGCCGTCGATCGGCGCGACGAACTGGAACGGCGGCCTGACCGCCACGCGGCACCTGATCGAGCTGGGCCACCGGCGCATCGCCATGATCGGCGGCCCGGAACGGGTCCTGTGCAGCCGGGCCCGGGTGGACGGCTACCGCGCGGCGCTGGAGACGGCGGGCCTGGCCTTCGACCCGGCCCTGGTCCGCTACGGCGACTTCCACGTCGAGTCGGGCCGCCGCCAGTTCGAGCCGCTGCTGGACCTCGCGGACCCGCCGACGGCGGTGTTCGCGGGCAGCGACCTGCAGGCGCTGGGCGTGTACGAGGCGGCGCGGGCGGCGGGCCTGCGCGTGCCGGAGGACCTGTCGGTGGTCGGCTTCGACGACCTGCCGGTGGCCCAGTGGGTCGGCCCACCGCTGACCACCGTCCGCCAGCCGCTGCAGGACATGGCGGCGGCGGGCACGCGGCTGGCGATCACGTTGGCGCGGGGTGACGAGCCGGAGCACCGGCGCATCGAACTGGCGACCACGCTGGTGGTCCGGCAGAGCACCGCTCCCCCGCGCTAGGTCGGGACAGGCGGCACGGCACTCCCGCGGCCGTCGCGACCTCGTCGCACGGGCAACTTGAGTAGCCTGGGCACATGGAGATCCTGGCCGGCGCGGTGGTCGGCGTGGTGGCGAACCTGCTCGTCGGCGGACGTCCGCGCAAACGGGGTCCGGTGTGGCCGGCCGTTCTCGCGAACACGGCGCTGGGAGCCCTCGGCGCCGGCCTGAGCTGGGTGGTGCTGGCCTTTATCACCGGGGAGAAGCCGGAGTTCGGTTTCGACCCGGGGAGCCTGTTCGCCGCCGTCGTCGGGGCCGTCGTCCTGCTGCTGCTGTGCCGCCTGATCCACGGCCGTCCGGCCAAGACCCCCTGATCGCCCGTCGGGACGACGCGGCTTCGGCCGGTGTGGTGGACCCGCCCCCGGACCGCGGGGCTCCGGCAACCGCTTGCGGAGCGCGGTCGGGGGCGGGTTCCCGTCTCGTCTGCCACCGTCACGAGGGCGAAGCCGGACACCGCCGAGTCGGTTCGCCGTGGAGGTCGGTGGGACGAGCCGTCAGTGGTGGTGATGGCCCTCGAACTGGACGTACTGGCAGCCCGGCGTCTCCGCGGGCAGGGTGTGGCCCGCGGCGGGCGGGGTGGTCGGGGTGCAGGTCAGGCGGTGCAGGCCGAGCAGTTCCAGGCCGATCGTGCCGCTGAGGGCGAAGCCGTTGCCGAAGCCGAAGTCCGGGTTGTCGCTGACCTGCCCGGACTTCATGGCCTCCTGCCACGCCTTCTGGAACTCCGCCAACCGGTCACGCCGGAACACCACCAGGCCCAGCCGCTCGTACGGGCCGGCCTTGCACGTCGCCCACCGGTCCACGTACGGCGCGTACAGCGTCGCCCGCAGCGGACCGACGAACTCGGCGAACTCCTCGATGGTCCGGTCGGTCGGCTCCTCGCACTCGCCGGTCTTCTCCTCCACCCACGCGGCGACCTCCGCGGGGCTGCCCAGCGGCGGGCCCAGCGCACCCGAGCCCAGGCCGGTGGAGTCGGGCGCGCCGCACGCGACCGACCCCACCAGCAGCAGCGCGACCAGGACCGCGCGGCGGGCGAACATCACCCGCACCGCGCGCCGTTGAGGGTGAACGCCGTCGGCGCCGTCGCCGGGCCCGTGCCGTTGAAGCCGAACGACGTGGACGCGCCGGCCGCGAGGTTCTGGTTCCAGCTCGCGCCCTTGGCCGTCGCCTTGCCGTCCGCCACGGTCACGGTCGCCGACCACGCCTGGCCGACGCCCTGCCCCGCGGGCACGTCCCAGGCCAGCTGCCAGCCGTTGACCGGCGCGGTCCCGGTGTTCTTCACCGTCACGTTCGCGGTGAACCCGCCGGACCACACGCTGGGCGTCGCGAACGTGACCGTGCACGCCCCCGGCTCACCGCCGCCCGGACCGGTGGTCACGCTGACCGCCGCCGACGGCGGGGACGTGTTGCCCACCGCGTCCCGCGCCACCACGTAGAACTGGTACGCGGTCGCGGGTGTCAGACCGGTGACCGTGGCCGTGGTGCCGCTGCCCGACGCGACCGGCACGTCCGTCGCGCCCGCCTCGCGGAACACCTGGTAGCTCGTGACCCCGACGTTGTCGGAGGACGCGGCCCAGGACAGCGTCACGGAGTTCGAGCCGGCCGTCGCGGTGGGCGCGCCGGGCGTGGTGGGCGCCTGGGTGTCGCCGCCGCTGCCGCCCTCGAAGACCACGTCGGAGCAGCTGTAGAACGCCTCGGGGCTGTCGTTGCGCTGCCAGATCGAGTAGATCACGTGCCGGCCGGACTTGTTGGGCAGCGTGGCGTTCCACGTGTACTCGCCGCCCACCGCCACCGGGTTGGTGATCGAGTTGAACGGCGCCGGCTCCAGGTCCGACCACCGCAGCGGCTGCCGCGGGTCGTACCCGTCGCGGGTGACGTACTGGTCCCACGTGCCCGGGTGCGGGGCCCACGCGTTGTAGTGGATGGTGATCTGCGAGCCGGCCCGCAGCGTGGTGGTCGGCCAGTCGTCGCGCCCCAGGTTGTAGGCGTCGTACTTGGTGGTCGGGCCGCACAGGTCGCCGTCGGCGATGATCTCGCGGTGGCGGCCGGCGGCGTTGGAGATCAGGTTGCCGTACCAGTCCCACAGCGGCTGCTTGCCGCCGATGGCCACGGCCGCCTGGCACGCCGGGTTGGTGGGGTTGAGGTCGCCACCACCGCCGCCGATCCGGCCGTCCTCGTAGCACGCGTAGGTCCGGCTGGCCGGGAAGGTCATCGAGCCGTGCGCCACCGCGACGCCGGTCTGCGCGAGCACGGTGGTCACGCCGGCGATCCCGAGGGCGGCGAGGGCCAACGCCCCGAAGCGCTTGAGTCGCAAAGGATGTCTCCTTCAGATCGACGGTGATCTGGCAGGGGGGGTCGAACAGCACAAGAGATCTGGGAGCGCTCCCAGAACACTGTGGCAGTCCGGTGACCTTGCGTCAACGACCCGTTTCATTTGGTCGCCGCCGGGTACCGCTCGGGGCATGCGGATCGCCGTGGTCGGGCAGATCGCCCGAGACCTCGTCCTGGTCGTCCCCGAAGTCCCCGACGCGGGCGGCACGTCGCCGGTCCGGCAACGCCGGGAGGTGCTCGGCGGCAAGGGCGCGAACATCGCCGTCAACGTCGTCCAGTTGGGCGCGTCGGCGGCGCTGGTCGGCGTCGCCGGGGACGACGACGTCGGCGACCGCCTGGTCGACCACCTCCGGGCGGACGGCGTCGACACGACTTCGGTGGCCCGCCGGGGCCGGTCGGCGCTGATCGTGGACGTCGTGTGCGACGGCCGGTGGCGCTACCTCCAGGACATCCCCGACACGTCCCTGGTCGCGCCGACCGACCTCGGGCCGTGCGTGGCCGAGGCGGACGCCGTCGTGGTGCAGCTCCAGCAGCCGCACGACACGGCGCTGGCCGCCGCGCGCCGGGCGAGCGGTCTCGTCGTGCTCGACGGCGTGGCGGCGCCGGACGTGCTCGCCGAGGCGGACGTCCTGCGGGCCGACCAGCACGAGTGCGAGCAGCTGACCGGCCGGTCGATCTCCTCCCCCGACGACGCCCTCGACGCCGGCCGCGCCCTGCTGGAGCGCGGGCCGTCGCTGGTCGCGCTGGAGGTCGGGGGCGAGGCGAACGTGCTGGTCTGGCCGTCGGGCTCGGCCGTCGTGCCGCTGACCGAGGTGGCCGTGGTGGACACGACCGGCGGCGGTGACGCGTTCGTCGCGGCGCTGACCGTCGCCCTGGTCCGGGGCGACGGGCCGGAGGCGGCCGGGCGGCTGGCCGTGGCCGCCGCGGGCCGCGCGGTGGACCACGCCGGCGGGCGGACCGACCTGGGCGGGCTGCGCGCCCCGGGGCGGTGACCGGCGGCGGGCGGACCCCGTGATGGACGCGCGCGGACAGGTTCCGTAACCTGTCCGAGACCTCGACGGGCCTCACTCGTCCGGGGGATCCGGTGTTCAAGGAGGACCGCGCGATCGTGGCGTCGTACCCCGTTCAGCGCACCGTCCGCGCGGCTCTGGCGGCCACCGCCGTCCTCGCGCTGGCCGGTGGAGTGTCCGTGCCGCACGCCGTGGCCGACCCGGTGCCCACCGACGGCTCCGAGGCCCTCAAGCGGTACTTCGAACTCGCCCACGAGGCCGAGCGGCTCAACGAGCAGCACCTGCGCGCCGAGGAGGAGCTCGAAAAGGCCAACGGCACGATCGAGCAGGCCCAGCGCGACCTCGCCGCCGCCCAGCAGGCGCAGGGCCGGTTGCAGGGCCAGGTGGACCTGCTCACCGAGGCCTCCTTCGAGGGCGCCCGGTTCTCCCAGCTCTCGGCGTTGCTGGTCAGCGACTCGCAGCAGGACTTCCTCAACCGGATGACCGCGCTGGGCGTGCTCGCGGGCGAGAACGCCGAGGCGGTGGCGGGCCTGAGCGCCGCGGTCGACCAGGCCAACGAGGCCACCCGCCGCGCCGGCGAGGCGGTCGACGCCGCCAACAAGGCCATCGCCGACATCGACCAGCGCAAGGCCGCGCTGGACGAGCAGATCGACGAAGCGCGCGCGGTCTACCGGGCGCTGCCCGAGCACGAGCGCGACCGCCTCGCGGCCAAGGGCTACACCGGTCCGGTCGAGACGCCGCCGGGCAAGGCCGGCGACGCGGTGCAGTACGCCCTGGCCCAGCGCGGCGAGCGGTACGTGTTCGGCGCCAACGGCCCCGACACGTGGGACTGCTCCAGCCTCATGCAGGCCGCGTACCGGTCGGTGGGCATCGCGATCCCGCGCACGACCTACGGCCAGGCCACGATCGGACGACCGGTGTCGCTCAACGAGGTGAAGGCCGGCGACCTGATCATCTACTACTCGGGCCAGACCCACGTGTCGATGGCGATCGACGGCATCCGCGCGGTGCACGCCTCGACCGAGGGCGTGCCGGTCTTGATCCAGGACATCGAGTCGATCGGGCCGATCAGCACGATCCGGCGCGTGGTCGGCTGAAACGCGGGTACTCCCCCCTCGACCCGTGACCGTCGAGTCGAGGAGGCACCAGTGCCCGATGTCGTCGACCTCATCATGCAGGACCACCGCGAGGTGGAGCGCCTGTTCGACGAGCTGAAGAACAACCCCGAGAAGCGACCACTGCTCACGCCCGTGCTGTCCGCGGTGCTGACCGCCCACAGCCGGGCGGAGGAGGACTCGGTGTACCCGGTGGCGCGGGACGAGGCCGGCGAGCAGGAGGAGATCCAGCACAGCCAGGAGGAGCACGTCGAGGCGGAGACGCTGCTGGCGAAGCTCATCGCGTGCGACCCGACGTCGGCGGAGTACGACACGGTGCTGGAGAAGCTGGTCGAGGGCGTGACGCACCACGTGGAGGAAGAGGAGTCCACGGTGCTGCCCGGCATGCGCCGCGCGCTGGAGGACTCGCGGCGCGAGGAGCTGGGCGAGGCGTTCGCCGCCAGCCGCGCCAAGCACCTGGGCGAGCTGCCGGGCCAGGCGACCAAGGAGGAGCTGATGGCCCAGGCGATGAACAAGGGCGTGAGCGGCGCGTCCTCGATGAGCAAGGGTGAGTTGGAAAAGGCGCTCCACTCGTCGTGATGACGTGCGTCACCCGGGTGCGCGGGCATAGGCTGGTGGGCGCGGACGGGCCGAACCGGTCGGCGCGGCCCGCGCACCCGAGGTGAGCATGGAGGACAGCCCCGTCGAGCTGTCGGTGGTGGAGTCGTCGCCGAACACCCTGGTCCTGCGGATCGCGGGTGAGCTGGACATGGCGACCGTCCCCGCCGCGACCGCGTTCGCCCACGCCCACCTGGGACGCACGCGACGCGAACTCGTGCTCGACCTGAGCGGCGTGACCTTCTTCGCCTCCGACGGCATCACCCTGCTGCTGACCATGCGCTCGGCGTGCCAGGCGGTCGGCAAGTCGCTGCGCGTCGTGGCCACCACCCCGGCCGTCCTGCACCCGCTGGAGGTCGCGGGGCTGCGCGAGCACTTCGCGATCACCTCCGGGCTGGAGGAGATCGGCTAGCGCGCGGCCGGCGCTAACCGTTGGGCTCCATCACCAGGATCGCCCCGTTCGGCTCGCCCGAGTTGGACCGCAGCGAGCTGCACACCACCCGCACCACCACCTCGCGCCCCTTGCGGTTGATCGCGTCGAGCTTCACCTCGGTCAGGAACGACGCGTCGGCCAGCGCCTGCCGCACGACCGGGCGCAGGTCGGCCACCGGCAGGCCGATGTCCAGGTCGAGCAGGTGCTCGCCCTCGGCCTCGTCGCGGCGCACGCCCCACAGCTCCTCGGCGCCGCGGTTCCACGCGATGACGCGCATCCCGACGTCCAGCACGATCACGCCGGCGCGCAGCGAGGTCAGGATGGACTCCAGGAACTCGTTGACCTGGTCCAGCTCCAGGCTGCGCTCGCGCAGCGTCTCGTTGATGACCTGCAACTCGTCGTTGGTGGACTGGAGCTCTTCGTTCATCGTCTCCAGTTCCTCGTTGGTGGACTGGAGTTCCTCGTTGGTCGTCTCCAGTTCCTCCACAGTGGACTGGAGTTCCTCGTTCGTGGTCTCCAGCTCCTCGTTGGTCGACTGGAGCTCTTCGTAGGCGGATTCCAGCTGGCGGTTGGCGTACTCCAGGTCGTCGAGCAGCCGGCGCGCCGCGGTGACGTCGTGGAACACGATGGACACGCCCAGGACCGCGTTGTCCGAGGCGATCAACGGGTTCAGGTGCACCTCGAACCACAGCGACCCGCCGGGCGTGCGCAGCCACTCGACGTCCTTGACGCGCAGCGCCCGGCGTTCGGCGCGGGCCTGCTCGACGTGCCCGCGCAGCTCCACCGGGCGGTAGGACAGGTCCAGGTCGCGCAGCGGGCGGCCGACGTCCCTGGCGCCCAGGCCGAACAGCGTCTCGGCCTGCTGGTTGGCCAGCGCCAGCACGTCGTCGCCGGTGACGACGACCTGCGCCACCGGGCTCGCGGAGAACGCCAGCTCGCGGAGCTGGTCCAGGCCGCCGACGTCGATCCGCCGGTCCTGCACGAACGCGTGCGTCACGAAGTGCCCGCCGCCGGCGGCGCTGCCCGCGCTCTTGCGGAAGACGCGCCGCTTGAGGTCGATCGGGTCGAAGATCCGGCCGTGCGAGAGCAGCATCTCCGCCTTGCCCAGGAACAGCACGCCGCGCGGCACCAGCGCGAAGTGGAACCGGTGCAGCACCTTGGCCTGCGTCTCCTGGTTGAAGTACATCAACGTGTTGCGGCACACCAGCAGGTCGATGCGGGAGATCGGCGCGTCCTGCACCAGGTCGTTGCGGCCGAAGATGACCGAGCGGCGCAGGTCCTTGCGGAAGGCGTGGCGGCCGTTGAGCGGTTCGAAGTACTTGGCGACCAGCTCCGGCGGCACCCCTTGCAGTTCGCGTTCGCCGTAGGAGGCGTGGCGGGCGTGGGTGAGCGCCTCCTCGTCCACGTCGGTGGCGTAGATCTTGACCCGCTGGCGGAACCGCTCGACGCCCAGCGCCTCGGTGAACGCCATGGCGAGGCTGTAGGCCTCCTCGCCGGAGGCGCAGCCCGCGCTCCACACCCGCACCGGGTCGTCGGGGCCGCGTTCGGCCAGCAGCGTCGGGATGATCTCGGCGCGCAGGTGGTCCCACGCGTCGGGGTCCCGGAAGAAGCCGGTGACGTTGATCAGGATCGTGTTGAACAGCGCGCTGAACTCGTCGGCGTTGACCTGGAGGTGGTCGATGTAGTCGACGTGGTTGTCGATGCCGACCTCGTTCATGCGGTGCCGGACGCGGCGCATGAGGCTCGTCCGCTTGTACCCGGTGAAGTCGAACCCGCGCGACTCCTTGAGGTAGCGGAGGACGTCCTCGAAGCCGCGGTCGGGGTCCTGGCCGTCACTCACACCGCAGAACGCTACTCGTCGCGCACCGGAGCGGGCCAAGCCGTCACCGGTGGGTGTCCAGGACCGCCCAGACCACCTTGCCGCCGCCCGGCCACGACGTGTGCCCCCACACCCGGCTGACCCGCTCCACCAGCCGGACCCCCCGACCCCCCGGCGTGATCCCGCCGTCCCGCCGCCGCGGCGGCTCGGTCGCGCCGTCGTGGACGGCGATGGTCAGCGTCGGGCCGCGCAGCTCCAGGCGCAGGTGCGGCGCGCTGCGGGCGTGCTCGACCGCGTTCTGCACGAGTTCGGTGACCACGAGCAGGGCGTCGTCCAGCACGTCGTGCACGTCCCACCGCACGCACGTCTCCCGCACGAACTGCCGCGCCATGAGCGCGCTCACCGAGGACTCGGGCAGCCAGGTCTCGTCGCGCCGCCGGTCGGGGCGCTGCTCCGCGGCGACCACGGCGTCGTGGACGGACGGGTAGTAGCGGACGGACCGCCCCGCGCCGCCGGCGGCCAGCGCCCGCCGGTGGTTCGCGCCCGCGCCGACCAGCACGACGGGGACGCCGGGCCACTCCGACACCCGCATCCACACCGTCGTGAACACCGACATCACCGCCGGTGTGGCGACCTCGAAGCCGTCGTCGAGCACCACGACGACGGCGGTCGGTCCCTCCAAGGCGCATTTGAGGAGGCTGTCGCGCAGGTGCGCGTAGGTGCTCAGGTCCAGCCGGCCCGAGGGTCGGACGATCGTCGCGCCGGCCTCGGTGCCGACGTCGAGCGTCAAGGTCATCAGGCGTGCTCCGGTGGGTTCGGTCTGGTGAACGTTCCGTCGAGCAGGTGCGCGCGCAGCACGTCCGCCGCGCCGGCGGCCTCCGCCTCCGCCCGCCGGCACCGCTCGACGATCGAGTGGCTGCCGCGCGCCTCGGCGGACAACCGCATCCGCCGCGACAGCGACACCTGCTCCTCCAACGCGCGCAACGCCGCCCACAGGGCCCTCTCCAGGGCGGCGTCCTGGGCTTCCAGCAGGGCTTCGGCGGTCCAGGCGTGGCCGACGTGGCAGCGGAACCGGGTGTGCTCCCCGTCCAGCGCCATCAGCGCACCACCGCAGTCGGGGCACGAGAAGCTCGACGGCGTCCCCACCGACTCCACCTCACCGGGGCCGGCGCCCGACCCGTTCGCGGCCCACGCGGCCTCCCGGCGCAGCAGCTCGGACGGGTCGTCCGCGTCCGCGACGGGACCGCCGACCTCGCCGCGCAGGAGTTCGCCCATCTTGCCCGCCGCCAGCACGTGGTCGGCCTCGACGTGCCGCAGGACCGCGTGCACCATGCCCGCGAACAGGGCCTCCTCGGGATCCTGCACCACCGTCAGCCCACCCCGCGCGGCGATCGCGACCATGCCCGCCGCGCCGTCGTCGAGCGTGCCCGACAGCACGACCCCGACGACACCGGGACCGCGGGCCAAGGCGGCCGAGCGGAACAGGGCGTCCACGGAGGGCCGGTGCCCGTTCTCCGTGGGCCCGCGCGACAGGTGGACCACGCCGTCGACCACGATGACGTGGTGGTCGGGCGGCGCCACGTGGATGCGGCCCCGGCGCAACGCCATCCCGGCCCGAGCGGGCACCGCGGGCAGCGGCCCGCTGCGGTCGAGGATGGTGGGCAGCGCGCTGGTGGCGCGAGCGGGGATGTGCAACACGACCGCGACCGCCGCGTCGAGGTCTTCGGGCAGGCCCGCGACGAACGCCCGGAGCGCCTCGACGCCTCCCGCGGACGCGCCGACGACTATCAGGTCCCTCGATGGCATGGGGTGCACCTCGGGTCGTGGATACCCCGCTGCTTCGGAGGGTACTCGTTACGATTCGGTCCTTCGGGGTCCGACACGGACGCTTCGGTGGTCCGACACGGGACGGCGGTGGGGTGGTGCTCTGGAGTGCCGGCGCGGTGGCGCGCATGCTGGGCGTCTCCCCCACGACCCTGCGCACGTGGGACCGCAGGTACGGGTTGGGGCCGAGCACGCGCGAGGAGGGCAGGCACCGCCGGTACAGCGAGGAGGACGTCTCCCGGCTGCGGCACATGCTGGCCCTGACCGGGCGGGGCGTGGCGCCGGCCGCCGCGGCGGCGATCGCGATGGGCCGCACCCTGGACGTCGAGGACGGCGGCGGTCCGCAGGAGGCTTCGGCCGCGCCCGACGACTCGCCGCTCGATGACACCTCGCACACCGGCGAGGAGTCGCGGGCGGGTGGCTCGCGGGCGAGCGGTCTGCCGGCCGGCGGCTCGCGGGCCGGCAGTTCTCGGGCCGGCGGCTCACCGGTCGGCAGTTCTCGGGCTGGCGGCTCGCGGGCGGGTGGCGGGCCGCGGTCGGTGCCCGTCGAGCGGAACGGGTGGGCTCCGGAGGTTCGTGGCTTCGCGCGTGCGGCGTACCGGCTGGACCTCCCGTTGATGACCGATCTGGCGGGCGGGCTGGTGGCGCGGCACGGGGTCGTGGTCGCGTGGGAGCGCGTGCTGGTGCCGTTCCTGGTGGCGTTGGGCGAGAAGGTGTCCGCGCAGGGGTCCGGGGTGGAGGTCGAGCACCTCGCGACCACGGCCCTCCTCGACGCGGTGCGCGGCGCGGTGCTGCCGGTGTCCGGGCGGCTGCCGGCGCTGCTCGCGTGCGCGCCCGACGAGCAGCACAGCCTGCCGCTGCACGTCCTCGGCGCGGCCCTCGCCGAACGGGGTTGCGCGTCCCGCCACCTCGGTGCCCGCGTGCCCGCCGCGGCACTACTCGATGCGGTGAAGTTGTTGGAGCCCCGGGTGGTGGTGCTGTGGGCGCACGCGTCCGGGTACGCGTCCCTGGCGCCCGTCCACGACCTGCTGGAACGCGGTTGCGAGGTGCTGGTCGCCGGTCCCGGGTGGACCGTCGTGCCGCCGGGGGCGCGGCGGATCGGGTCGTTGAGCGAGGCCGTGGAGGCCGTGCTTGAGTTGAACCGATTTTGAAACGAATTTAGGCTCTGAGAGGTCCCTCCGACCTCAGGACGTGAGCCCATGCCCGAGCTGTCCCGTCTTCCCCAGCCGGTCGCCGAGTCGTGGGACTGGCAACTCCAAGGTTTGTGCCGGGGCATGGACAGTGCCCTGTTCTTCCACACCCACAACGAACGCGGTGCCGCCCGGGAGCACCGGGAGGCGCAGGCGAAGGCGGTGTGCGCGCGGTGCCCGGTGGTGGCGGAGTGCCGGGCGCACGCACTGGCCGTGGAGGAGACGTACGGCGTGTGGGGCGGCTTGGGCGAAAGCGAACTCCGCCGCCTGATCGCCCGCAACCACCGCAAGCGCCACGACACCCCGACACCGAAGCGCGACTGACCCGGCCGACACCGGAGCGCGGCCGACCCCGGGCGCGGCCGACACCAGGCGCGGCCGACACCAGGCGCGGCCGACACCAGGCGCGGCAGACCCCAGGCGCGGCAGACTGCGGCTCGCGGCCCGTCAGCGAACCTGGGCGGCGGCGCTCTTCGGCCGCCATTGGGTGTAGCCCGCTTCCTCGGCCTCGGCGATCGAGCGGAAGGTGACATCGCCCTTCATGCGCTTGAAGTAAGGCGAGTCAGGCGTGTGGAAGATCATCGACTTGGAACTGCCCTTGACCTCGACCACCGCGACCGGGGCGGGCGCACTCGCCAGCACACTCGCGGGCGCGGGCGCGGGCTTCGGGGCAGCCTTGGGCTTCGGGGCGGGTTCGGGCTTCGGGGCGGCCTCGGGCGTGGGCTCTGCGGCGAGTGCGGGGGCGTGGTCGGGTTCGGGCGTGGTTTCGGCTTCGAGTGGGGGTTCCGGCTCGTCCGCCTTCTCCGGTGCTTCCTCGGGTTGGGTCGGGATGGTCAGCGTGCCGACGGGCAGGGCTGGGCGCGGTCGGGTGGTCGGGTGGGTGAGTTCGGCGCGCAGGCCGCGGATCGTGGCGCGCAGCGGCAACCACGTCAGGACCGCGCCCGCCAGGAACGCGAACCCGCACAGGACGAACATCTGGGCGAACAACCAGAACACCGCTGCTCCTAGCTCATCAGGACGTCGACCTGGCGCGTGGCCGGGTCCGTGTTCTCCGGCGCGGCGTCGAGGACGACCGCCGTCCGGATCCGCTCCGGCCGCACCCCCTGCGCGACGAACAGCGCCCGCACCGCGTCCGCCCGCTGCTGCGCCAGCGCACGGGGGTCCGGGTGGCCGCTCGCAGAGGCGTGGCCGGTCAGCGTGACGGTCGCCCTCGGCGCCACCAGCAACAGCCGGCCCACGCGGTCCACCAGGACCGGGCCGTGGCCCTGCCACGCCGTGGACGACGGCTCGAACCGGAACCCGCCGTTGCCGTTGACCATCGCCGTGACCGACCGCCGCAACGCCGCGAGGTCGAGGTCCCCGCCGACGACGTCCACCCGCGGGTCCCGCGCGCCCAGCGCGGTCAGCGCCTCGCGCAGGGCCGCCGCGCGCGGCTCGTCGGGCACGGTGGCCCGGACGTCGAGCGTGTCGCCGGTCGCGACCGCGGTGAGGTCGTGCGCGGACGCGGCGAAGGCGGCGGCGACCACGTCGGCGGCGGCGGACGCGCTCAGCGGCGACCGGGTGCCGTTCTCCGACAGGAAGTCCGTCACCGCGAGATCTGCCGGGGGATCGGCCGGCCGGTGATCCGTCGCCTGGGGGTCTGCCGCGTGGTGGGAGTCGGCTGCGGCCCTGACCGCGTCGAGCAGCGCGCGCCGCTCTTCGGCGTCGGCGACGGCGCCGGCGAGCAGCACCCCGGCCCCGGACACGGTGACCGCGAGGCGTCCGGCGGGCTCCCGCTCGGCGATCCGCGCTCGGGCGAAAACTCCCGATGCCGCAAGGAGAGCGGGCACCAGCACGGCACCGACGAGCCATGCTCGCCACGCTGGGGACTTCAGCACCGGGCGTTCGTACCGGAAGTGCCCGTCCCGATGCCACCAGCGCACGCCGTACCCCCAGGACACCGCCCGGCAATTCACCTGTCCAGGTGACGATCATTCGCGAGCACAAGGAATCCGGCGGCGGCGCGACACGCGGGACCCCCGCCGCGACCGTCCGGATCGGACGGGGTAGGGTTCCCCAGTCGCACCGATCTTCGGCGGCGAGACCGGCCGGAGCGCGACGCGAAGTCCCTGTGAGCGCACCGAAGTCGGGCACGACGGAGTGACGCCTCGACCGGGTCCGTTCGAACCAGGACCGTCGAGTCGCTCGACCTCCGCACGCCCCCAAGGCATGCGTCATCACGCCCACGCCCCTCAAGCTCCGGCGTGAACCGTCCTCACCGCGTCAAGCCGAAGCCCGACCCGCGACCATCACCTTCAAGCGGCGAGAGGCAGCACCCCCGTCCGGCAGCCGCACCTGCTGCACACCGGGTGGGCGGGCGCCCGCACCACCACCTCGGCCAGCAACCGACGCGAATCCTCGAACGTCGGCGGGCGCTGACCGGGCACCAGTAACGAGTCGAGCACCTCCTGCCACCGCTTCGCCCGGGCCCGCGACCGCTCCACCGGGTCCCGCAGCCGGGCCCGCGACCGCGCCTCCTCCCGGGCCTGCTCCCCCGACTCGCCCAACGGCCGCCGGGGTCGCGGCGCGGTGAGCCGGGCGTTGCGGCGGTTGACCCGCCACCACTGCCCCAGCGTCATGCCGGCGACCGGGGGGCGCGCACGCCGCGCGCCCCCCTGCCACCACGACCAGAGCCGCACGCGGAGGAAGTCGTGCGCGGCCTGGTCGCGGTTCCTGGGTCTGCCCTGCCTGGTCCCGTCGGGCCTGGAGTCCACGGCCGCCAGCAGGGCGTCGACGCTCCACCCCTCGCCGAACCACGGCTCCACGACCTCGCGCAGCAGCGCGCGGTCCGCGTCACCCCAGCTCGCACGCAGGCACAGCGCCTCGACGGCCGTGTCGATCTCGTCGTCGGTCTCGGGGATGACACGGCCGGGCCACTGCCGGGGATCGAGTCGTACGCGCATCCCTAGCTCCCTTCCGAACGCGTACCGAACACCTGTTCGAGATAGTGCCAGAGGGGTACGACAATTCCGGGGGCCAAGTCTTGACTGTCCTGAAACAGGAAGTAAATGCGCAGGTCAGAGCGTTGTGAAGCACTTCGGGGTCGAGGGGCGCGACGGCGCTGGAGCACGCCGCCGCGCCCCCCGGGTCACGGCTCGTCGACCTCGGCCTCGATGCTGCTCAAGGTCGCTTCGACCTCGTCCAGGCCGGGGTCCGGGACGGCCTCGCCCCGGCACGCCACCAGCGACGTGAGCAGGGCCGCCACGAGCAGCGCGGCCCTCACTTCACACCGCAGTGGTCGGCCTGGAACTTGTCCACCCGCTCCTGCACCTTGCCCAACCGGGCGAGCTGCTCCCCGCGCCGCTCCGCGCGCTTCTCCAAGCGCTCGGCGCGGGCGGTGTCACCGGCGTCCCGGGCCTTCTGGGCCTGCGCCTTGAGCCAGGCCGTGGAGCCGATGACGTCCGCGCCACCGTTGATGCGGGTGGTGAGGCGCGTCACCCGGTCCTCGACGCGGGGCAGGCGCTGCTCGCAGATCTTCTGGACCTGCTCGGGGCTGAGCGTGACGGGGGCGTAGGTCTTGTCCTGCGCGGACGCGACACCGGTCGTGGCCAGGCCGGCGCCGGCGACGAGGGCCGCGACGGCGATGCGACGGATCCATGTGTTCATGCGCCCACGATCGCGGGACGCGGTGAGCGCCCGGTGCGGCGCATGTTCGGGTTGTGCAAAGAAGGGGGTTTGAGCCGGGCCCGGAACGGCAACCCTCCGCGCCATGACCGACACCCTGTGGGACGAGTTCCATCGCGTGGTGAACATGACCTCGCTCGAACTGGAGGACTGGCTGCGCACCCGTTCGGCGGATGAGAACTCCGAGGCACTGCCCGACCAGGCGGGCACCCCGACCGGCCAGGAGGTGCTGAGGGTGCTGCGCAAGCGGCGCACCGACCTGACCACTGAAGACGTGCGCGTGATGCGCAAGGTCGTGGAACGCGTCCACGAACAGCGCCGCGAGGACCTGGAACCGACCGCCGGCGAGGCCCACTGGCGCCACCGCCTGATGTCCATCGGCCACGACCCGCTCAAGCCGGCCTGAGACGTCGACGGCGGTCCTGCCAGCAGGCGCGGGAGCAGGCGCAGAGGCAGGTCAGGCGCGGGGGCAGGCGAAGGCAGGCGAAGGCGCGGGGGCAGGCGGGGGGCAAGGGGGCAAGGGCGGGCAGGGGTAGGTCAGGCGTACCACCGGGTCGGGCGGTACGGGCCCTGGTCGGCCGGGATCCGCGCGCCCCGGCGCTTCTCCGCACGCCGCCGGGCCGCGTAACGCTCGATCTCCGCGTGCCACGCCCGCCGGCTGGCTTTGACCGCCGGCTGGCTTCGACCGCCACCAAGGCCCGCAGCAGCGCGTCCTCGTCGCGTTCGAACTCCCCGGCGAGGGTGCGCAGGTGGCCCAGCGTCGCCAGGAAGCCGAACGGCTTGTAGAGCGACGCGCACGAGCGCAGCGCGCCGACGCGGTCGGCGTACGGCAGCGTCGTGTCACGCGCTCTGCGGGCGTGGTTGGTGAAGCTCATGCTGATCCGGACGCGGCCTCCGGCCCCCGTCTCCATGATCGCACGGGGTACCGACAGAAATTCGGCCTCGCTAGCGCAGCGCCGGGCCGGCGTCCACGCGGTCCGCGTCGCCCAGGCGCACGCCCGACGCCGGGACCAGGCCGAACTGCACCACCTGGCGGCGGGTCAGCAGTTCGGTCAGCCAGTCGGTCGCCACGCGCAGGCGGTTGCCCGGCAGCGCCAGCAGGTGGTAGCCCCGCGCCACGACCTTCGCGGGCCAGCCGGTCAGCGGCACGTGCAGCGGGTTGGCCACCGCCTGGCCGCCGGACAGGTCCACGACGAAGCCCAGGTCCCGGTGGCGGTAGCGGGCCGGGGTGCCGTGGCCCAGGGACGCCGCCACGTTGCGGCCGGCCAGTTTGCCCTGGCGTTGGGCGTGTTGGGCGGTCATGGGGGTGGGTTTGCCGTCGTTGTGCAGGTCCGGCACGGCGGCCACGTCGCCTGCCGCGAAGACGTGGGGGTGGTCCGGCACGGTCAGGTCTTCCAGGACCACCAGGCGGCCCTTCTCCGTCGGCAGGGCCACCGACTCGACCAGGGGATCGGGCCGGACGCCCACGCACCACACCACCGTCTTGGCCGGGATCTCGCTGCCGTCGGTGAGTTTCGCGCACGACGCCGTCACCTCGGCCACGCTGGTCTTCAAGCGCACGTCGACCCCGCGCGAGCGCAGGACCTCCACAGCCGGCCCGGACAGGCGTTCGTCCAGGCCCGGCAGGACGCGCGGAGCCATGTCGACCAGGACCCAGCGCACGGGTGGCGCGGCGGGGCGGCCCTTGAGAGCCGCCGCCGTGAGTTGTTGGCCCTGGGCCACCAGCTCTGTGCCGGTGTAGCCCGCGCCGACGACCACGATCGTGGCGCGGGCGGCGCGTTCGGCCGGGTCGGTGGCCTGTTCGGCCAGTTCCACCTGGCGCAGGACGTGGTCGCGCAGGAACACCGCCTCGGCCACCGACTTGAACCCGTAGGCGTGCTCGGCGACGCCCGGGATGGACATCAGCCTGGTCACGCTGCCCGAGGTCAGCACGATCCGGTCCCACTCCAGGACCTGCTCGCGCCCCTCGACGTCCACCGCCGTGCAGGTCCGCGCGTCCAGGTCCACCCCGGTCGCGTGCGCCTGCACCAGCCGGGTCCGGGGCAGCTTGGGTCGCAGCGGCACGGCCACCCGGCGCGGGTCCAGCGTGCCGCCCGCCACCTCCGGCAGCAGCGGGACGTACAGCATGTAGTCGGTCGGGTTCACCGCCACCAGCTCGGCCGCGTCCGGCGGCAGCGCCCGCTCCAACGCGCGCAGGCAGTGGTAGCCCGCGAACCCCGTCCCGACCACCAGCACCCGTGGCTTGGCCATGATCCGACCACCTCCGTCCTCCGCCGGGTACCCCGCGCCGGGAAGGGGTAGACACGAGGGCATGAGCATCGGGCTGCCCGACGGGATCACCGCCTGCCTCTTCGACCTCGACGGGGTGCTGACCAGCACCGCCGTGCTGCACCGCCGCGCGTGGCGGCGCACGTTCGACGACTTCCTGCGCCCCCGCGGCGAACCGCCGTTCGCCGAATCGGACTACATCAAGTACGTGGACGGCCGTCCCCGCTACGACGGCGTGCGCACGTTCCTGGCCTCCCGCGGCATCACGCTGCCCGAGGGGGCGCCGGACGACCCGCCCGACCGCGACACCGTCCACGGCGTCGGCAACCGCAAGAACGAGCTGATCGACGCGATCATCCGGCAGGAGGGCGTCGCCCCCTACCCGGGCACCGTCCGCTACCTCGACGCCGTCCACGGCAGGCTGAAGGTCGGCGTGGTGACCTCCTCGGCGAACGCGACCCGGGTCCTCGACGCCGCCGACCTGTCGAAGTACGTGCAGGCGCTGGTGGACGGCGTGGTGATCAGCCGGGACGGGCTGCGCGGCAAGCCCGCGCCGGACTCCTTCCTGGCCGGCGCCGAAGCGCTGGGCGTGGCGCCGGAGCAGGCGGCGGTGTTCGAGGACGCGTTGGCCGGGGTCGCGGCGGGACGCGCGGGCGGGTTCGGGTACGTGGTGGGCGTGGACCGCGCGGGGCAGCGCGCGGCGCTGCTGGACAACGGGGCGGACGTGGTGGTCGAGGACTTGGCGGAGCTGCTGTGACCGGTTACGAGATCCAGCCGTGGGCGTTGCGCTGGCACGGCCTGTCGGTGCCCGACCTGCGGCGGACGGAGTCGACGTTCGCGCTGTCCAACGGGCACATCGGCATGCGCGGCACGTTGGACGAGGGTGAGCCGCGCGGCCTGCCCGGCACCTACCTGAACGGGTTCTACGAGGAGCACTCGCTGCCCTACGGCGAGGGCGGCTACGGCTACCCGGAGGCCGGGCAGACCGTCGTCAACGTCACCGACGGCAAGGTCGTCCGGCTGCTGGTCGAGGACGAGCCGCTGGACATGCGCTACGGCCACGCGCTGGACCACGAACGGATCCTGGACTTCCGGTCCGGCACGCTGCGCCGCCACACCGAGTGGGAGTCGCCGACCGGCCGCCGGATCACCGTGCGCAGCGAGCGGCTCGTGTCGTTCACCCAGCGCGCCGTGGCCGCGATCCACTACGTCGTCGAACCGCACGACGACCTGCAGCTGGTGGTGCAGTCCGACCTGCTGGCCAACGAGCCCGTCGAGCACCGGGGCGGCGACCCGCGCGTGGCCGCCGCGCTGGACGCGCCGCTGGTGGCCGACTTCGCGTGGGCCGAGGGCGCGCGGGCCGTGCTGGCGCACCACACCCGGCGCTCGGGCCTGCGCATGGCCGCCGCGATGGACCACGAGCTGGACGTCAGCGACGGCGTGCGCACCGGCATCCACGCCGAGGGCGACCTGGCCCGGTTCACCGCCGCCGTGGACGTCCCGGCGGGCGGCGCGCTGCGGCTGACCAAGTACCTCGGTTACGGCTGGTCCGCGCAGCGGTCGGTGCCCGCGCTGCGGGCGCAGGTCGACGCGGCGCTGGCGGGCGCGCGGCAGACCGGCTGGGAAGGCCTGCTGCGCGAGCAGCGCGCGTTCCTGGACGACTTCTGGGAGGTCGCGGACATCGAGGTGGACGGCGACGAGGAGATCCAGCAGGCGCTGCGGTTCGCGCTGTTCCACATCCTCCAGGCCGGCGCCCGCGGCGAGACCCGGGCGATCGCGGGCAAGGGCCTGACCGGCCCCGGCTACGACGGGCACGCGTTCTGGGACACCGAGATGTTCGTGCTGCCGGTGCTGACCTACACGGTCCCCGACGCGGCGCGGGACGCCCTGCGCTGGCGGCACTCCACGCTGCCCAAGGCGCGCGAGCGGGCCGTGGTGCTGGGCCAGCACGGGGCGGCGTTCCCGTGGCGGTCCATCAACGGGGCGGAGTGCTCGGCGTACTGGCCCGCGGGCACGGCGGCGTTCCACGTCTCCGGCGACGTGGCCCACGCGGTCGCCCAGTACACCGCGGCCACCGGCGACGTCGAGTTCGACCGCGAGTGCGGCACGGAACTGCTGGTGGAGACCGCGCGGCTGTGGATGTCGCTGGGCCACCACGACCAGCACGACGGGTTCCGCGTCGACGGCGTGACCGGCCCGGACGAGTACTCGGCGATCGTGGACAACAACGTCTACACCAACCTGATCGCGCAGAAGAACCTGCGGGAGGCGGCGCTGGCGGCCGAACGGCACCCCGAGAAGGCCGGTGACCTGGGCGTCAAGCCCGAGGAGGTGCGGGCGTGGCGGCTGGCGGCGGACAAGATGCTGGTGCCGTTCGACGAGCTGCTGGGCGTGCACCAGCAGGCCGAGGGGTTCACCGCCCACGCGGAGTGGGACTTCGCGCGCACCGCCGAGGACGAGTACCCGTTGCTGCTGTCCAAGCCGTACTTCGACCTCTACCGCAAGCAGGTGGTCAAGCAGGCGGACCTGGTCCTGGCCATGCACGTGCGCGGTGACGTGTTCACCCCCGAGCAGAAGGCCGCGAACTTCGCCTACTACGAGGCCCGGACCGTGCGGGACTCGTCGTTGTCGGCGGGCACGCAGTCGGTGCTGGCGGCCGAGGTGGGCGCGCTGGAGCTGGCCTGGGACTACCTGGCCGAGGCGGCGTTCACCGACCTGCACGACCTGCACCACAACGTCCACAACGGACTGCACATGGCGTCGCTGGCGGGCGCCTGGATCGCGGTGGTCGCCGGGTTCGGCGGCATGCGCGACCACTCGGGGCTGACCTTCGCGCCCCGCCTGCCACCGAGCCTGGCGCGGATGGCGTTCCGCATGTCCTACCGGGGCACGCGGTTGTGCGTGACGGTCGGCCGGGAGGAGGCGACGTACCGGATCGTGTCGGGCGGCGCGCTGCGCACCGAGCACCACGGCAAGCCGATCGTGGTGGAACCCGGCACGCCGCTCACCCTCCCGATCCCCGAGCCGCCCACGCCGCCGGAGGTGCGCCAGCCGCACGGCCGCGAACCGGTGCGCCGGGAGCCGAGGCCCTAGTCGCCCTTGTGGGGGCGCAGCGCCGACGGCTTGTGCACCGCGTCCCGGCCGCTCTTCGCGCTGCGCACGCGGTACTGCGGGTCGTCCTTGGAGGCCTTCACCTTCCGGCCGGCGGCCTCGGTGTCCTCGGTGATCTTCTCCTCGACCTTGCCGTGGGTGGTGCTGCCGTGCGACTTCCACTCGACTTCGTCGCCCTTGCGGAACGTTTCGCCCATGACTTCTCCTCCGCCGAATCTTCCGGTGCCCCACGGGTACCCGCTCCACCAGGGGAACCAACGGAGGGGTCATGGACGAGCACCAGCGGATCAGGGACGAGTTCTCCGAGGCGGTCAACCTCACCGCATCGGAGTTGGAGGACTGGCTCGGCACGGACGAGTCGCGGGCCGTGGGGCAGAAGGACGGTGGCGACGAGTCCACCGGGCACGCCTCCGGGCGCCGCATCGTGCGGTTGCTGCGCACCAAGAAGGACGACCTCAGCGACGACGACTACGCCCACATGCGCAAGGTGGTCGGGTACGTGCACCGGCACCTCGCGCAGCGGCCCAAGGACGTCGAGGACTCGGCGTGGCGGTACTCGCTGATGAACTGGGGCCACGACCCGTTGAAGCGGTGAAGACGCCCGGCCAGGGCTCCTCGGGGGGAGGGGAGCCCTGACCGGGACTTGCAGGCGGCCCAGGGGGGCTGTGGCCGCCTACGCCATCATCGTCGCGCGCCGGCGCCCCCGTTACGCGCGGTGCCGGGGATTTCCCCATGGGACCATTCGGAATGGCAATGGGGACGCGCGACCGCCGTATCGCACCACACCGCGACCGTCCACTTCGTCCCGGGGGTCGTGGCATCCCGCGCGACGGGGATCGTTACCGCAGATCTGCGGGTTTCACCTGAAAATGGGTAACCCACACAGGTGAGATGTCCAGCGCGCGGGCGGTCCGCCGGTCAGTATCCCCGGGTGTGAGCGGAACACCGATCTACGACGAGCTGGCGGCGACGTACCTCGCCGACCTCGACCTCAGCGCCCTGGACCGGCCCGGGCCCGAACCCGTCGTCGCTCCCGAGCCCGCCGGACCCGCCGAGCCGCAGCCCCGCGGTCGCACGAATGCGTGATCTTGACACCCCGCCGCGCGCGGGGGTAGTACGACTGGTGACGTGACCAGGGCCGCCGCCTGTGGGGAAGGTGGAGCGGCATGCGCGTGCGGGCGGTGCTCACGGCGGTCTTCCTGCTGGCGGCGTGCACGGCCGCGCCTCCCGAGCGGGTGACCCTGACCTGGTGGGACCACCTCGACCACTCCCCCGTCGCCGACCAGGCCGTCGAGGCGCTCATCGCCCGCTACCGCGCGGCGCACCCGCACGTGGAGATCGAGCGGACCGCCGTGCCGCGCGCCGAGCTGGAAGAGCGCCTGGCGCGCGGACCCCGGCCCGACATCGCCGCCGTGGACGTCGCCGCCCTGCCCCGCCTGGCCGCCGCCTCCGCCCTGACCGACCTGAGCGGGCGGTTCCAGGGGTGGGACCTGCCGTTCGTCGAGCCCGCGCGGGACAGCGTCCGCTCCGCCGGCCGCTACTACGGCGTGCCGCTGCGCACCGACACCCCGGTCCTGCTCTACAACCGGGACCTGCTCGCCGCCGGCGGCGTCGCCGGACCGCCCGCGACGTGGGCGGACCTGCGGGTCACCGCGCAGTCGCTGACCGGGGCGGGCCGGTGGGGCCTGTGCCTGGCCGCCGGGGCGGGCGACGACCTGACCGGCACGTTCCTGCCGTTCCTGTGGCAGGCGGGCGGCGACGTGCGGGACGTCACCGGAGCGGTCGACGCACTGTCCTTTGTGGACTCTTTGCTCACGGGCGCCCACCCCGACTCCCTGCGGTGGTCCAGCGCCGACGCGACCACGGCGTTCACCCAGGGGCGGTGCGCCATGACGGTGAACGGCCCGCGCGCCGTGCCCGCGCTGAACGCGGCCGGTCTCGACTGGGGCGCCGCGCCCCTGCCCGCGGGCCCCGCCGGCACCGCGTCCCTGGTGCGCGGCGAGGCGTGGGTGGTGGGCGCCGGCAGCCCGCACGCCGACCGGGCGTGGGAGGTGCTGCGGTGGCTGGCCGAGCAGCCCGACAACGCCACCGAGTTCGGCGCGGCCCTGCAGGCGGTGCCCAACCGGTCGGACACCGCCGCCGACCCGGGGTGGCAGTGGGACCCCAACCTCGGCGCGTTCACCACCCAGCTCGCCTCCGCCCGCTCCCCCTACACGCCGCGCCACCCCGAGGTCTCGGCGGAGCTGTCCGCGATGCTGCGCGCGGTCCTGCACGAGGGCCGCCCGCCGGCCGACGCGGCGGCCGACGCCAAGCCCCGCCTCGACCCGCTGCTGCGCTGACGGCGGCGGCGAATTGCAGATCATGTGCAGCAAACCGGTCTGTGGAGCCGAAAAACGCGGACCCCGAGCCGTTCACACCAGCCCGACCACCGTTCACCGACGACACCCCCGATAGGGGGGACATCCGTGCGTGGCGCAGGGCAAGGTATCCGGTCTCGGGCGTCGCCCCGCGACGACCGGGGTATCCGGGTCGCATGCGGAAAGAGGCACCGGTGAAGGACAAGGTCGAGAAGGGCGACACCACCACGCGCCCGTCGATGACCCGCGCCCAGCTGCTCGCGCTGGTCGTCGGGTCGCTCCAGCTCGTCTTCGCACTGGTGCCGATCCTCCCGATGAGCGCGGGCCACCAGGCCCTGCACGTGTGCACGGGGCTGGTCGGGATCGCGCTGGCGTGGAAGCACCGGTACGCCCGCCTGTACGGCATCGCGCTGCTCATGGTCTACGGCAAGCTCTACCTCGACGGCGTCGACACCTCCACCACCTGGCTTCAACTGCCCACGCTGGAGACGGCCGCCAACGGGCGGTCCGCGCTCGCGGGCCTGGTGATCGCGCTGGTGCCGGCGGTGACCCGGCGGTAGTCGCCCGCGGTCATCGTGCCGTCGGGGTGGAAGCGCAGCTTGGGGCTGCTGCTGTGGGCGATCGACTCGAACATCACGCGGTCCGCCGCGGTGGTGGGCCGCCAGTACATGTGGGCGCCGTGGGTGACGCCCATGTCGAGGTCGATCATCGTGGCCACGGCGCGGTCGTAGCGGCGGCCGGTCAGCGGCAGGCCGCCGGAGGCGTGGATGTCGAACACGTCGTGGTCGCCGGTCAGGGGCCGCAGCACCCCGCGCCGGTCGTAGCCGTGCACGACGCCGTCGCGCACGAGGTATTCACCGAGCTGTTCCAGCAACGCCATCTTGGGGCCGAGGTGGTCGAACTCGTCGCTGCGCTGGGTGAAGCGCTTCAGCAAGCGGTCGGTGACCCCGTAGCGGGGTAACCGGGGCCGGAAGAAGCCGACCAGGCCCCGGTAGCGGTGCCGGGCGCCCAGGCGGACGTCCAGGTCGTCGATGGTCTTGGCCTTCACGGCCTCGGGCTTGGGCAACGCGCCGTCGCGCAGCCACGCCACGGCGTGCGGGTTGGTGGCCCGCACGTCGATGACGAGGTCCTGCTCCGCGGCCACCTGCTGGAACTTTCGGGCGTTCTCGGTGGGCATGCCGAAAACCGGCTCCACGGACGCCATCGGGAAGAGGTGATCAGTGCGCACGGGTATTAAGGTCCGCCCGAAAACCGCGTGCACCAGAGCGCCGGCTTCGGTTAGCTCTAAGCGTGACCCCTGATGCGCTGATCGGACTCCTCGCCGGTCCAGACCGGTTGCGCGTGGTGGCCGCACTGGTCCTGGGTGCCCGCAACGTTACGGAGATCACCGAAGCGACCCGTTTGGACAACCGCGTGGTGGACCGGGCGCTGCGCAAACTCCGCACCGCGGGATTGGTGGAAGCCTACGGCGAGGTGCTGGTCCTGCGGGAGGAGGTCTTCACGCACGCGGCCCGCGTGGAGCGGCCGCGGGAGGATCCGTTCCTGAGGGACGGACGGCTGCTCAAGCTGCCGGCACAGCGCGGGCGCCGGCGCGAGGTGCTGGAACGGGTCGTCGTGGTGTTCGAGCCGGGTCGCCGCTACGCCGAGCGCGAGGTGACCGAGACGCTGCGCGAGCGGTGTGAAGGCGGCGAGGTCGACCACGTGGCCGTGCGGCGCCACCTGGTCGACGAGGGCCTGCTGGACCGGGCCGACGGCGAGTACTGGCGCTCCGGCGGCCCGGTCGAGGTCAGTTGAACCGGTCGGGGTCGGGCCCGATGCGCTCGCCCCGGTCGAGGGACGCGATCCGGTCCAGGTCGGACTGGTCGAGTTCGAAGTCGAACACGGCGAAGTTCTCCGCGATGCGGCTGGGCGTGACCGACTTGGGGATGACGACGTTGCCGAGCTGGAGGTGCCAGCGCAGCACGACCTGAGCCGGGGTGCGGCCGTGCTTGGCGGCGACGGCGGTGAGCACGTCGTCGCGCAGCAGGTCACCGCCCTGGGCCAGCGGGCTCCACGCCTCGGTGGCGATGCCGTGCTCGGCGTGGAAGGCGCGCAGCTCGGCCTGCTGGAGGCGGGGGTGCAGCTCGACCTGGTTGACGGCGGGCACGGTGCCGGTCGCGTCGACCACCCGTTCGACGTGGGCCGGTTGGAAGTTGGAGACGCCGATCGCCCGGACGCGGCCGTCGGCGAGGAGCTTGCCCAGGGCGCGCCAGCTGTCGACGTAGCGGTCGCGGGCCGGGGCGGGCCAGTGGATGAGGTAGAGGTCGAGCCGGTCGAGGCCGAGGCGGGCGAGGCTCGCGTCGAACGCGCGGAGGGCCTCGTCGTAGCCCTGGTCGGAGTTCCACAGCTTGGTGGTGATGAACAGCTCGTCGCGGGGGTGGTCCTGGATCGCCCGTCCGACGGGTTCCTCGTTGCCGTAGATGGCGGCGGTGTCGATGCTGCGGTAACCGGTGCGGAGCGCCTCCCGCACGGCCGCCTCGGTGTCCTCTGTGGACACCTGGAAGACGCCGAAACCGAGTTGCGGCATGGTGACGCCGTTGTTGAGGGTGATGGTGTTCGTCATTCTCACCATGATGCCCGCTGTCAACGACTCCCACGTCCTGGACGGCGTTGACCCCTTGGACGTGCCCGCCGCGAAGGGGGTGGCGGACCTGCCCGCGCGGCGCATCCTCGCTGGTTCGCGCAGGCCCACGGCATCGTGGTACCGCATGGACGACCCTGGTCGAACAGTCCGCCCTGGCCTGCTGACCCGCCCTCGTCAGGCGGCCCGCGGAGTCCTTCACTGCGACATTCGGGCTACTTCGCGTTCCACCGGCGGAGGCAGGCGGCGCCGGTCGCGCAGGGCCGCGGGGAGGCGGTGCAGGGCCTCCGCGAAGGCCCGGCGAGCGGGTGGGGTGGTCAGGGCCTGGCGGCCCAGGGCCAGGGTCGCCCGCAGCGCCACGCCGGGTGGGCGGCGCAGCCAGGTGGTCAGCAGGTCGTTGCGCAGTTCCCGGGTCCGGCCGGCCGCCGGCGACGCCCGGGACGGGGACGGCTGGTGGTGGGCGGTGACCGAGTCCACGTACGCGCAGGCCCAGCCCGCCGCCGCCAGGTCCCACGAGAACAGCCGCTCCTCGCCCCGGAAGAACAGCAGGGGGTGGAAGCCGCCCACGTCCAGGAAGGCCCGGCGCCTGACCACCGCCGCGCAGCACAGGAAGCCGAAGACGCTCGGGCCGGGCAGGTCGTGGGCGCGCCCCAGGGGCGAGGACGCCATTTCGGAGCAGATGGGGTCCTCGCGGCCATCCGGTTCGATGACGGTGCGGGCGGCGATCAAGCCCAGGCGCGGGTGGGCCTCGAACAGCTTCTCCGCGTGGTGGAGAGCGTCCGGGGACCACCACGAGTCGTCGTCGCAGAAAGCCACGTACGGTGTACGGGCGGCCTGAACGCCGTGGTTGCGGGCGATCGCGCCGAAATTGCGGCCCAATGGCAGAACGCGCACGTTCGGGAATCGAGCGGCCCGGCGCGCGGTGTCGTCGGACGAGCCGTTGTCCACGACGACGATCGGCACCTCCAGCCCGGCCAACCGCTCCAGGGTGCGCGTCAAGTCCGCCACGCGGTCGCGCGTGGCGATCACCACCGTTGTCCCCTCCACCGCCGGGTACTACCCGGGCGACAAGTGGTTACACCCCCGATCCACGGGTAGCTCCTCGACATGGGCTTCGAACGAGCGGTCGTGACCGGTGGCGCCGGGTTCCTGGGTTCGCACGTCTGCGCAGCGCTGCTCAAGCGCGGCACGGCGGTCACCTGCGTGGACGACTTCCGCACCGGGTCGCCGGACAACGTGCCCGAGGGCGTCGGGCTGGTCGTGGCGGACGTGTCGAAGCCGCTGGACCTGCTCGGACCGGTCGACCTGGTGATGCACCTGGCCTGCCCGGCCTCGCCCGTCGACTACCTGCGCGACCCCGTCGGCACCATGAAATCAGGCGGCCTGGGCACGTTGCACGCGCTGGAGCTGGCCAAGCGCAAGAACGCGCGCATCGTCATCGCCTCCACCAGCGAGGTCTACGGCGACCCCCTCGAACACCCGCAGAGGGAAACCTACTGGGGCAACGTCAACCCCATCGGCCCGCGCAGCGTCTACGACGAGGCCAAGCGCTTCGGTGAAGCCCTGACCTGCGCGTTTCGCCGGGAGTACGGCACGGACACCGGCATCGTGCGGATCTTCAACACCTACGGCCCGCGCATGCGCACCGACGACGGTCGGATGATCCCCACGTTCTTCAGCCAGGCCCTGGCCGGCGAACCGCTCACCGTCCACGGCGACGGCAGCCAGACCAGGTCGCTGTGCCACGTGGACGACCTGGTCCGCGGTCTGGTCGCCATGGCCCACAGCGACCACCCCGGCCCGGTCAACCTGGGCAACCCCGAGGAGGTCACCGTCCTGGAGGTCGCGCGCCGGGTCGTCGAGGTGTGCGGCAGCGAGTCGGAGATCCGGCACGTCGAGCCCATGCAGGACGACCCGCGCCGCCGCCGCCCGGACATCTCCCTGGCCCGCGAGGTCCTGGGCTGGGAACCCCGGATCGACCTCGCCGAGGGCCTCCGCCGCTCGTTTGACCGACATCTCGTCGGGTAGTCGCCAGCCAACCACAGGAAAGGGGACGACCGTGCGCGTGCTCGGGATCAACGCGATCTTCCACGACCCCGCCGCGGCGCTCGTCGTGGACGGACGCATCGTGGCCGCCGCCGAGGAGGAACGGTTCTCCCGGCGCAAACACGGCAAGCGACCGGTGCCGTTCTCGGCGTGGGAGCTGCCGGAGCAGGCGGCCCGCTGGTGCCTCGCGCACGCGGGCCTGTCGCCGGGCGACCTGGACGCCGTCGCGTACTCGTACGACCCGTCGCTGGTCGAGCCGAACGACGTGCCGTGGGAGGACCTGCGCACGGAGTACGCCCGCCGCGCGCCCCAGTTCCTGGCCACCGCGCTGCCGGGCCTGGACCCGGGCATCGTGCGGTTCGTGCCGCACCACGCGGCCCACGCCGGTTCCACGGGCCTGGCCGCGCCGTTCGACGGCGACTGCGCGGTGCTGGTGTCCGACGGGCGCGGTGAGTGCGGGTCGCACCTGGCGGGCAGCTACCGCGGGCACCGGCTGGAGACGCTGGCCGCGCAGAAGCTGCCGCACTCGCTGGGCCTGCTCTACGAGGACCTGACCGAGCACCTGGGTTTCCTGCGCTCCAGCGACGAGTACAAGGTGATGGCGCTGGCCTCCTACGCCAAGCCCGTGCACCTGGACCTGATGCGCGAGCACATCAAGGCCACCGAGGACGGCGGTTTCCACATCACGCCGGTGGACTGGGCGACGCTGGCCAAGCGGCGCGGGGCCGACGACGAGATGACCCGTGAGCACGCCGAACTGGCCGCCAGCGTGCAGGTGCGGCTGGAGGAGGTGCTGCTTGACCTGGTGCGCTGGCTGCACGACCGCACCGGGCAGCGGCGGCTGACGATGGCCGGCGGTGTGGCGCTGAACTGCGTGGCGAACACGCGGATCTTCGCCGAGGGGCCGTTCGACGAGGTGTGGGTGCAGCCGGCGGCCGGTGACTCGGGCACCGCGCTGGGCGCGGCGCTGCACGTGGTGGCGGAGGCCGGTGAGCCCGCCGCCGCGATGCCGGGCGCGGACCTCGGGCGCGGCTGGACCGACGACGAGATCGAGGAGTACCTGAAGCGGGCCAAGATCTCCTACGAGGAGCCCGCGGACGTGGCCGAGGAGGTCGCGCGGGCGTTGGCGGAGAACCGGGTCGTGGCGTGGTTCCAGGGTCGCAGCGAGTACGGCCCGCGCGCGTTGGGCCGCCGCTCGCTGCTAGCGAACCCCTGCTACGCCGAGAACCTGGAGCGCATGAACGACGTGAAGGGCCGTGAGCAGTTCCGGCCGATCGCGCCGATGGTGCTCGCGGACCGCGCGTCCGAGCTGTTCACCCGAGGCCCGTTGCCCAGTCCCTACATGCTCTTCGTGCACGACGTGCGCCCGGAGTGGCGGGACCGCATCCCCGCGGTCGTCCACGTGGACGGCACCGCGCGGGTGCAGACCGTGGACCCGGCCACCGAACCGCTGGTGGCGCGGGTGCTGGAGGGTTTCGCGGCGCGCACGGGCGTGCCGGTGATCGTCAACACCAGCCTGAACACCGCGGGGCGGCCGATGGTGGACGACCCGCGCGACGCGCTGGAGTGCTTCGGCTCCTCGCCGGTGGACCTGTTGGCGATCGGGAAGTTCGTGGTGCGGCGATGAGTCCCGATTACGCCGTGGTGATCCCGACCGTCGGCCGGGCGAGCCTGAGCGTGGTGCTCGACGCCTTGGAGCACGGCTCCGGGCCGCCGCCGCGCGAGGTGATCGTCGTGGACGACCGGCGCGACCCCGGTCCCCTGCCGCCCACGCACGGGGCGCGCGTGCTGCGCAGCGGCGGGCGCGGCCCGGCGGCGGCGCGCAACGTCGGCTGGCGGGCGGCGTGCTGCGAGTGGATCGCGTTCCTGGACGACGACGTCGTCCCGCCGCACGACTGGAAGAAGCAGCTCGCCGCGGACCTGGAGGCGGCGGACCTGGACGTGGGCGCCTCGCAGGCCGGCATCACCGTGCCGCTGCCGCAGGACCGGCCGCCGACGGACTGGGAACGCGGCACCGCGGGCCTGGCCGACGCCAAGTGGATCACGGCGGACATGGCCTACCGGCGGGCGGCGCTGGTGCACGCGGGCGGGTTCGACGAGCGGTTCCCCCGCGCGTACCGGGAGGACGCGGAGCTGGCGCTGCGGGTGCAGGAGCACGGGTACCGGATCGTGCGCGGGTCGCGGCGGACCACGCACCCGGTGCGGGAGTCGGACTTCTTCGCCAGCCTCCGCCAGCAACGGGGCAACGCCGACGACGCGTTGATGCGCCGGTTGCTGGGCGAGGGCTGGCGGGAGCGGATCGGCGGGCACCCCGGCCGGTTGCGCCTCCACGCGATGACCACGGCGACGTTCGGCCTGACCGTCCTGTTGGGACTGTTCCGGTCGCGGCTGGCGCTGGTCACCGGTGCGGTGTGGGCCGGGTTGACCGCGAAGTTCGCCTTGGAACGCATCGCCCCCGGGCCGAAGACACCGGACGAGGTCGTGCGCATGGTGGTGACCAGCGTCGCCATCCCCCCTGCCGCGTGCGCCCACCGGGTGCGCGGCGAGCTGAGGCACCGGGCGGTGCGCCCATGAGGGTGTTGGTGTTGCGCGCCTTGGGGTTGGGCGACCTGTTGACCGCGATACCCGCGTTGCGCGGGCTGCGGCGGGCGTACCCGGACGCGGAGATCACGCTCGCCGCGCCGGCGTGGCTGTCCGACGCGGTGGACCGCGTCGAGGCGGTGGACCGGCTGCTGCCCACCGAGGGCCTGGCGCCGATCGACTACCGCGAGCCCGACCTGGCGGTGAACCTGCACGGCCGCGGGCCGCGCAGCGTGGACCTGCTGCGGGTGACCGGCCCCAAGCGGCTCATCACGCACGGGACGCACGTGCCGTGGCGCGACGACCAGCACGAAGTCGACCGCTGGTGCCGGCTGCTGGCCCGCTACGGCATCCCCGCCGACCCGGAGAACCTGCACCTGACCCCGCGGGCCGTCCCGGAGCGGGCGCCCGCGAAGGGGCCGGTGGTCGTGCACCCCGGAGCCTCGCACGGCGCGCGGCGGTGGCCGGTGGAGCGGTTCGCCGCCGTGGTGCGGGCGATCGGGTCCGACGTCGTGGTCACCGGCAGCCCCGGCGAGGCCGGGCTGGTGCGGGCCGTGGCGTCGGCCGGCGCGGGGCGCGTCCAGATCGGTTCGCTCGGCGAGCTGCTGGACCTGGTGGCGGGCGCGCGGGCGGTGGTGTGCGGCGACACGGGTGTCGCGCACGTCGCCACCGCCTACGGCACGCCGTCGGTCCTGCTGTTCGGCCCGGTGTCGCCCGAGCACTGGGGCCCGCGGTCCGGGCCCCACAAGGTCCTGTGGCGCGGTCGGACCGGCGACACCTTCGCCGACGAACCCGACCCCGGCCTGCTGGAGATCACCGTCGAGGAAGTCCTGACGGCGTTGGGAGGTGTGTCGTGGCCCGGATCGGTGTCATCGGCGCGGGCTATGTCGGTCTGACCACCGCCGCCTGCTTCGCCCACCTCGGTCACGAGGTGGTGTGCGCGGACGTGGACGCGGGCAAGGTGGCGGCGCTGCGGCGGGCCGAGGTGACCGCGCACGAGCCGCGCCTGGCGGAGCTGGTCGCCGACGGCGTGGCGGACGGGACCCTGGACTTCGTGCTGGGCAACGGCCCCGCGCTGACCGGGGTGGACTTCGTGTTCCTGTGCGTGCCCACGCCCACCGGCGAGGACGGCGCGGCCGACCTGAGCGCGGTGGACGCGGTGCTCGCCGAGACCGAGCTGAGCGACTGCGTGCTGGTGGTGAAGTCCACCGTGCCGCCCGGCACGGCCGACCGGATCGCCGCCGACGTGCGGGTGCCCGTGGTGTCCAACCCGGAGTTCCTGCGCGAGGGCCACGCGGTGGACGACTTCCTGCGCCCGCAGCGGATCGTCGTGGGCGGTGAGGAGGAACCGGCGCGCCGCGTCGTCGCCCTCTACCCCAACGCGCCCGCCCTGGTGACCGACCGGGCCAGCGCCGAGCTGGTGAAGTACGCCAGCAACTGCTTCCTGGCCATGAAGCTGTCCTACGTCAACAGCCTGGCCGAGCTGTGCGAGCAGGCGGGCGCGGACATCGAGGACGTCACCGAGGGCATGCGGCTGGACGAGCGGATCGGGTCGGCGTTCCTGCGGCCCGGACCGGGGTGGGGCGGCTCGTGCTTCCCCAAGGACACCAAGGCGTTGCTGTCCACTTCGGACGAGAAGCACGTGGACTTCTCGTTGCTGCGCGCGACGATCGACACCAACGAGCGCCAGGCGCACCGCGTGGTGGAGAAGGTCCGCGCGGCGGCGGGCCCGTTGCGCGGCGCGCGGATCGGGTTGCTGGGCCTGACGTTCAAGGCCGGCACCGACGACCTGCGGGACTCCCCCGCGCTGGCGGTGGCCGCACTGCTCGCGGCGGAGGGCGCGGTGCTGACCGGCTACGACCCGTGCGTGGACCACGACGCCGGGCCGGTGCGCGTCACCGACTCGCCGCTGTCGGCCGCCCGGAACGCCGCCGCGCTGGTGGTGCTGACCGAGTGGCCGGAGTTCGCCGAGCTGGACTGGCCCGCGCTGGCCGCCGGCATGTCCCGGCCGGTCATCGTGGACACGCGCAACCTGTTGCCCGCGGACAAGGTCACCGAGAGCGGGTTCCAGCTCGTGGCCCTGGGCCGTTGACGCCGGGCCGTTGACACCGGGCCGTTGACGCCGGGCCGTCAGGCGGGCCTGGTCAGGTCGCGCACCTCCGGGCGCGGGCGGAAGCCGGCCGACCGGTAGGTGGCGACCGCGCCGACGTTGGAGCTGGGGGTGCAGACGAGCGCGCTGGACGAGCCCATCCGCTGGAGCGCGGCCGCGGCGGCGAGGTTGACCGCCTTGCCGTGGCCGTGCCCGCGGTGGTCCCGGTGCGTGCCCATCGGTTCGAGCAGGCCGGGCTTGCCGGGACCGGCCGACCACACCAGCACGGCCGCCACGGCGTTGTCCCGGGTGTCGTGGGCCAGCAGGCACCGGGCATCGCGGTAGGGCGAGCCTTGCGCCATCGCGTGCCAGCGCTGCTCGGTGAAGGTCGAGCGGTCGAACGACGCCCGGATCACGGCGGCCCACAGCGGGGCCCGCTCCGGCCCGACCACCTCGATCCGCACGCCGGGGTCCTCGACGGGCGCGGACAGGTCGCGGCGCAGGGGCGTCCACGGCTCGCCGGCGACCCAGCCGTGGTCGGGCAGGAGGTCTTGGAGCAGCGCGTCCACCGGCGCTTCGACGCTCACCCGGCCGTCCGGCAGCACGCCGCGCCCGGCGTCGGTGAGGTCTTCCACCAGGCGGTCGGCCAGTTCCGCGTCCCGCCGCACGTCCGGCGCGGTGGTGACGCGCAGCAGGTCGGGGCCGTCGAGCAGGCCGACGGCGAGGACGCGCCCGTCCCGGCGCCACGTCCGGACCGCGGCGGCCGTCGCCTCCGCGCCGAACCGCCGGTACCAGCCCAGGTCGCCCGGGTGCAGTTGCATGGGCGCGCCCTCGACCTGCCACTCCCCCAGCGCGTCCACGGCCTCGTCCAGGCCGTTGACGTCCGGCGTGCTCATCACGATCGCCACGGCGGTGATCACACACCACCGCGGCGGTCGTGCGCACGCGGATTTACGAGCCGGTGGACACCTTGCGACGGGGCTGGAACTGGCCCAGGTGCACGACCTTCATCGACGTCATCTCGTCCAGCAGCTCCGGGCCGTACCCGAAGCCGGTGCCGGACATGCGCCGGGGCTGCGCCGCGCCGCCGGGCGCGCCGCCGAACACCGCGTTGACCTTGACCGTGCCGACGGGCAGCGTCCGCCAGGCCTGTTGCGCGTGCGCCATCGAGCCGGTGAGGACGGTCGCGGCCAGGCCGTGCTCGTCCACGACGGCTTCGGCGAGCCCTTCCTCGAACGAGCCGACCACGCGGACCGGGGCGACCGGGCCGAACGTCTCCTGGCGCATGACGCGCATGCTCGGGGTGCAGCGGGTGAGGACGGTCGCCGGGTAGTACGCGCCCGGCCCGTCCGGCACCTCGCCGCCGATCAGCACCTCGGCCCCGTCGGCGACCGCTTCGGCGACGTGGGCGTGCACGAGCCCGCGGTGCTCGACGTCCACCAGCGGCTGCGCCACCCAGTTGCGCGCCTCGCCCACGAGGGCGTGGAGGAACTCGTCGGCGATCGCCTCGTGGACGAAGATCCGTTCGACGGACGTGCACAGCTGGCCGGCGTTGGTGAACGCGCCCAGCGCGGCCTGCGCCGCCGCCCACCCGGGGTCCACGTCGGCGTCCACGACGAGCGCGTCGTTGCCGCCGTTCTCCAGCAGCGCCTTGGCTCCGGTGCGGGCGGTGGCGGCGAGGATCGACCGGCCGGTGGCGGTGCCGCCGACGTGGGCGACGACGTCCACGTGGTGGTCGGCGGCCAGGCGTGCGCCCACCGCGCCGTCGCCGGTCAGGGTCTGCAGGACGCCGTCCGGGAAGGCCTCGGCCATCAGGGTGCCCATGAGCAGGCCCGTGTGGGGGCAGCGTTCGCTGGGCTTGTGGACCACGGCGTTGCCGGTGACCAGCGCCGCGCCGAGCAGTCCGCAGGCGACGGCGACCGGGTCGTTCCACGGGGTGAGCGCCACGACCACGCCGCGCGGTTCGGGCACCATGAAGTCGGTGGCGTCCCAGGAGCCGAGCAGCGACCGTCCACGGTGGACCGGTCCCAGCTCGGCGTACTGCTCCAGCGTGGACACGCCGGCGAGCACCCCTTCGCGCGCCGACTCGACCGGCCGGCCGGTCTCCTGCTCCAGGACCTTCGCCAGCTCGTCCGCGTGCGTGCGCAACACCCCCGCCCCCTGGCGCAGGGCCGCCCCGCGCTCGGCGGCCGGCGTGGCGGCCCAGCCCGGCTGGACCTGGCGGGCGGTGAGGACTGCGCCCGCGACCTCCTCCTCGGTGGCGGTGGGGAGGTGGCCGATCGACCGGCCGTCGCGGGGGCTGCGGATGTCGAGGTCACGCATGTCCGTCATGGCGACCGGGTACCCGACCGACCACGGGGAAACACCCAGGGAGGACCCATGCCCGGACGCAAGGAACTGCCCAGCACGGTCGCCCGTTCGCCGAAGAAGGCGCAGCGGACGTGGATCAAGGCGCACGACTCGGCGGTGGAGACCTACGGCGAGGGCGAACGCGCCCACCGGACCGCGTTCTCGGCGCTGAAGCACTCCTTCGAGAAGGTAGGCGACCACTGGGAACCCAAGGACCACAAGGGCCCGTCGGACAAGCAGGCCGCGCGCAGCACGCCGCGGCAGGGCAAGACGGCCGGCGGCGTCGACGCGAACGCGAGCAAGCAGCACCTGTACGACGTGGCCAAGCGCCTGGACGTGCCCGGCCGGTCGAGCATGACGAAGCAGGAGCTGGTGGAGGCGATCCGAAAGGCGAACAACCGCAAGACCGCGAAGGCCCGTTCCTGAGGGCGGGCCGGCCGGGTTCTGGGTGTCACCCGATCGAGTGACATGCAGGATCCGGCACTTTTCGGCTCTTCGCGCGTCCCGTGTATGAGGAGGGGGCGCGGAGCGGGTGTGGCCGGGTTCGCGTGCGCAGCGGGGCCGTTGGGCGGGGCAGCGGGGCCGCTGGGTGGGTGGGAGTGGCTCAGGCGGCCGGGGTCAGGGTTCGCGCCACTTCGTGTCGGTGAGCATGCCCGACGCCTGCGGGCCCATGAGGAGCATGCCGCCGTCCACCACGAACGACGCCCCGGTCACGTACGAGGCCGCCGGGGTCGCCAGGAACGCCACCACCGCCGCGACCTCCTTCGCGTGCCCCGGACGGCCCAGCGGCACGCCCGGCCTGGACTGGGTGCGCGGGTCCACGTCCTCCTGGCCCGTCATCGGGGTCGAGATCTCGCCCGGCGCCACCGAGTTCACCGTGATGTCGTGCTCGGCCAGCTCCATCGCCAGCACCTTCGTCAACGCGCCCAAACCGGCCTTCGCCGCGCAATAAGGGGCCGAACCGACCCGGGGCGCGTGCTCGTGCACCGACGTGATGTTGATGATCCGCCCGCCCTTGCCCGCCTCGATCATGTGCCGCGCCGCGCGCTGCGAGCACAGGAACGCGCCGTCCAGGTCCACCGACAGCACGTGCCGCCAGGTGGCGAAATCCATGTCCATCGCCTTGGTCGCGGAACCGGTGCCGGCGTTGTTCACCAGCACGTCCACGCCGCCCAGCTCCTCGGCCAGCTCGTCCACCACCGACGCGGCGGCCGGCAGGTCGGACAGGTCCAGGCGCCGGACGGCGGCCCGGACCCCCAGGTCGCGGACCTTCGCGGCGGTGTCGGAGGCGCCCTGCTCGTCGGTGTGCCAGGTGATGCCCACGTCGGCGCCGCCGCCGGCCAGGGCCACGGCGATCGCCTCGCCGATACCCGAGTCCGACCCGGTCACGATGGCGCGCAGCGGCGCGCCCCTGCGGTCCTGCGGGAGTGGTGTGCCCATGTCCGGCGGGTACCCGCGCCCGGGTTTGCGACACACCGTGACGGGAACGCAGCAGGGGACAAGGCAGGTCGAAGGGAGAGACCAACCATGAAGGCCGTCACCTGGCACGGCAAGCGGGACGTGCGCGTGGACGAAGTCCCCGACCCCATCCTCAAAGAGCCGACCGACGTCATCGTCCGCGTCACCTCCAGCGGCATCTGCGGCTCTGACCTGCACCTTTACGAGGTGATGGGTCCGTTCATCGACGAAGGCGACATCCTCGGGCACGAGCCGATGGGTGTGGTCGAGGAGGTCGGCGCGCAGGTCACCGCGGTGAAACCGGGCGACCGGGTGGTGGTCCCGTTCAACATCTCCTGCGGCTCGTGCTTCATGTGCGGGCAGGGCCTCCAGTCGCAGTGCGAGACCACCCAGGTCCGCGAGCAGGGCACCGGCGCGGCGCTGTTCGGCTACACCAAGCTCTACGGGCAGGTGCCCGGCGGGCAGGCCGAGTACCTGCGGGTGCCGTTCGGCAACACGCTGCCCATCAAGGTGCCGGAGGGCCCGCCGGACGACCGGTTCGTGTACCTGTCCGACGTGCTGCCCACGGCGTGGCAGGCGGTCGAGTACGCCGACGTCAAGGAGGGCGGCAGCCTCGTCGTGCTCGGGCTCGGGCCGATCGGCGACATGGCGTGCCGGGTGGCGCGGCAGATGGGCGTCGCCAACGTCATCGGCATCGACCTGGTCCCCGAGCGGATGGCGCGGGCGCGGCAGCGCGGCGTGACCGTGATGAACGTCCGCGACAGCCACCTGGTCGACCACGTCAAGGACCTGACCGACGGGCGCGGCCCGGACGCCGTCATCGACGCGGTCGGCATGGAGGCGCACGGCGCGCCCGTCGCGAAGCTCGCCCACCAGGCGGTGGGGCTCCTGCCGGACGCCATCGCGGCCCGGTTCATGAAGACCGCGGGCGTCGACCGGCTGCACGCGCTGCGCCTGGCGATCGACCTGGTCCGGCGCGGCGGGACGATCTCCGTCGTCGGCGTGTACGGCGGCATGGCCGACCCGATGCCGATGCTGACCCTGTTCGACAAGCAGGTCCAGCTGCGGATGGGCCAGGCGAACGTGTGGCGCTGGGTGCCGGAGATCCTGCCGTTGCTGACCGACGGCGACCCGCTGGGCACCGAGGACTTCGCCACCCACCACCTGCCGCTCGAACAAGCGCCGCACGGGTACGAGATCTTCCAGCAGAAGCGGGACAACGCCGTCAAAGTGCTGCTCACGCCATGAGGCGCTATCGTCCGCGCATGGTGCGGTGGTTGGGCGTGCTGGCCACGGCCGTCGTGGTGAGCGGGTGCGGTTCCAGCAGCGCGGACGTGGTGCGCGGCGCGGCCGAGGAGTTCCTGGCCGCGGCGTCTTCCGGTGACGGCGAGCGCGCCTGCTCCCTGCTCACCGAACGGGCGCGAGCGGATTGTTCCAGTGTGGACATTCCCGGTGGGACGGTCGAGGAGATCGCCGTGTGGGGCGACGCGGCACAGGTCCGCACGTCCTCCGGCGACACGTTGTTCCTGCGCGAGATGTCCTCCGGCTGGCGCGTTTCGGGCGCGGGGTGCGAGACCGTGCCCGACCGGCCCTACGACTGCGAGGTGGGTGGGCCGTGACGCAGCGCGGGATGTTCTACGCCTACCTGCTCGGCGTCCTGGCCGGGTTGGCGTGCTTCATCGTCATCGGGGTGATGGGGCTGTGAAGAGGTTCTTGCGCGACAACGGCCTGGCGCTCACGTTCGGCCTGCTCTTCCTCGGGTCGCTGACCGGGCAGGCGTTCGCGGGCAACGCGGACCTGAACAACCGGCGGCTGGTCGACGGCGGCGACCCGATCGGGCTGTGGCAGTACGTGTTCTCGTCGGACTTCGCGGTGGACGTGGCGGAGAACTGGCAGTCCGAGTACCTCCAGTTCTTCCTGTTCATCCTGGCCACGGTGTGGCTGATGCAGCGCGGTTCCAACGAGTCCAAGCCCGCCCACCGGCTGGGTCCGGAGTCCGACGAGCAGCAGTACCTGGGCGAGCACGCGAAGCCGAGTTCCCCACCGTGGGCGCGGGCCGGCGGCTGGCGGACGCGCCTGTACTCCAACTCGCTGGGCCTGCTGATGCTGGTGCTGTTCCTGGGCTCGTGGCTCGCGCAGTCGGTCGCGGGGCGCAGCGCCTACAACAACGAGCAGCTGATCGACTTCCAGGACCCGGTGAGCTGGTGGGAGTACGTGCTGTCGGCCGACTTCTGGAACCGGTCGCTGCAGAACTGGCAGTCGGAGTTCCTGGCGATCGGGTCGATGGCGATCTTCAGCGTGTACCTGCGGCAGCGCGGTTCGTCGGAGTCCAAGCCGGTCGGCGCGCCGCACGACAAGACCGACGAGTCCGGTTGAGCGGCGGTCACCGGGCCCGGGGCGGTCAGGGGGCGGGGCGGTCACCGCGACGAGGCAGTCAGGGGGCACGGGGCGGTCACCGCGACGGGGTGGTCCGGGCGACCACGCGGTCGCGGCCGGCGTCCTTGGCCGCCAGGAGGGCGATGCTCGCCTCCTCCACCGCGTCGGTGACCGTCGCGCCCTCGCCCACCTCGACCGCGCCCACGGACACCGTCACCACCCCGCTCGGGTCGCCCCGGTGTTCGATGCCGAGCCCCCGCACGGCCGCCCGGACCCGTTCGGCGAGCGCCGTCGCCTCGGCGAGCCGGGTTCGGGGCAGCAGGACGGCGAACTCCTCGCCGCCGTAGCGGTAGGTCCGGCCCGGCACGGTGGCGGCGATGGCCGCGCCGACCCGGCGCAGCGCCTCGTGGCCGGCCAGGTAGCGGTAGTGGGTGTTGTAGCTGTGGAAGAGGTCGATGTCGGCGATCAGCAGGCAGTACGGTCGCGGGGACCCGTGGAGCCGGGCGTGGTCGGCGTCGAAGGTGGCCGCGTTGGGCAGGCCGGTCCGCTGGTCGGTGGTCGCCGCCTCGACCAGGGCCTCCCGCTCGCGGCGCAGCCGTTCCAGCTCATCGGCCAGGCCGTCCAGGTCCAGCTTGTGCGCGAGCGCCCAGTCGCGCAGGTCGTCGTGGTAGACCACGGCGCGCGACCGGCCGGCGGCCTTGGCCCGGTACATGGCGACGTCCGCGTCGCGCAGCAGTTCCTCCACCCGGTGCCCCCGGCGCACCGCCACGACGCCCACGGACCCGGTCACGCGCACCGGCTCGCCCGCGACCTCGAACGGTGACCCGATCGCCGCCAGGACCTCCTCGGCCACGGCGCGCGCCTCCGGTTCACCGGTCCCGTCCAGCAGCACCACGAACTCGTCACCGCCGAACCGGGCCGCCGTCCCGCGCCCGGTGACCACCTCCGCCAGGCGCTCGCCGACCCGGCGCAGCACCTGGTCCCCGGCCCCGTGGCCGAGGCGGTTGTTGACGTCCTTGAACCCGTCGAGGTCGAGGAACATCAGCGCCGGCCCCGGTCCGCCGCGCACCGCCTGCTCCAACCGGGGCAGCAGGCCCGCCCGGCTGGTCAGGCCGGTGAGGGCGTCGGTGTCCAGCGCCGCGCCCAGCCGCGCGGCCCGTTCCGCCCAGCCGGTCACGTCCAGGGCGACGACCAGCAGCCCGCCGACCGCGGGGTCCTCGCGCAGGTCGCGGACCACCAGGTCCACGCTGCGCGCCGCCGAACCCGCCACGGGGACCGTGCACGTGCCGCGGGACGCCCCGGTCGACGCGGCCTGGAGGAACGTCGCCACGGACGCGGCGTCCTCCGGGGCCACGAGGTCGGGGAACACCCCGGACGCCGTCCCGAACAACCGCGTCGCGGCGGGCGAGGCCCACCGCACGGCCAGGTCGTCCGCGCCGAGCACCAGCACCGCCGCGTCCCCGCGCTCCAACACCGCCTGGTGGAACCCGATCCCCTCGCGCACCCGAAGCCCCCTTCGCAACGCCACCCCGACGGTAGCGAAACGATCACGGGAGCGCGGCGGAACCAGGCCGGCCGATCGCCGGACGGCCCCGAACGGCGCAACCGGTCCGGGCCGCCCGGTCCGGGTCGCCTAGTCCAGGTCGGCGTCGTCGGCGGCTTCGATGTCGTCCTGGCCGCGTTCGCGCCACGGCAGCAGGAACCACAGGGTGCCGAAGAACGCCGCCGCCAGCACGCCCATCACGATCGACAGCCAGCCGCCCACGATGACCTCGGCCAGCAGCAGGATCGTGCCGGTCATCGCCACCGCCAGGCACGCCAGGCCGCTCACGGCGAAGCGGTTCGCCACCTCGATGATGTCCTCGCGCCGGCCGCGCCGGAACAGGATCCGGTGCCACGCGGCGGGCGCGGTCAGCAACGCCACCGCGCCCGCCGCGAACAGCACCGTGATCAGGTGCGTCGAACGGATGTAGAGGTCGGCTGACGCGTAGCGTTCCGTGAACGCGATGGACAGCAGGAAACCGAACAGGATCTGCACGCCGGCCTGGGCCACGCGCAGTTCCTGCAGCAACTCGTTGAGGTTGCGGGCCAATCTGCGCTGATCGGAGAGTTCGGCTTCGCTCACCCGCCCCGAATACCCGGCATCAGTGCTGGTCAACCACCCTGATGGTCGTCAGCGACGCGTCGGTGGGGTCCGGCAGGTACATGCCCGCCTCGTGGCCGCTGAGCAGGTAGTCCACGACCGCCTCGGTGATCACCTCGCCGGGCAGCGCGGCGGGCACGCCCGGCGGGTACGGGCTCAGCGTCTCCGCGCAGATCCGGCCGACCGCCTCGCGGGCCGGCACGTGGGAGGCCGTCGCGAAGTGGGCCTCGCGGGGCAGCACGGCCTGTTCCAGCTCCAGCTCGCCCGGGTCGGGGATCTCCACCCGCTTGGCCCGCGGCAGCTCGCCCGAGTGCTCCACCAGCGCCGAGATGGCGGTCACCAGCCGTTCCACCGTCTCGTCGTCGTCGGCCACGGTGATCTGGGCCGCGATGCGCCGGTGGTCGGACAGGCCCACGTCCACGGCGCACTCCGAGCGCAGCCACTCGTTGGCCGTGTACCCGGAGATGCCCAGCTCGGACAGGTCCATCACGATCTTCAACGGGTCGTGGTCGTCGGCGCGGTCCGGGCTGACCACGTGCTCGCGCTCCACCACGGTCACCAACCCGCGCAACCGGTCCCGCACCTCGGCGCACCGCTTCAGGGTGCGGTCCAGCAGTTCCTCGCCGTGTTCGACCATCTGCCGCCGCCACCCGTCCAGCCCCGCGTAGACCAGCGCGGACGGGCTGGTGGTGTCCAGGATGTCCGCGCGCAGCGACAGCACGTCCGGGTCCACCCGGTCACCCCGCAGGTGGTACACCGAGCCCTGCTCCAGACCCGCGCCCATCTTGTGCACGCTGGTCACGCACAGGTCGGCGTCGGCGTCCATCGCCCACGACGGAAGACCGGGGTGGAACGGCAGGTGCGCGCCCCACGCCTCGTCCACGATGAGCGGCTTGTCGTGGGAGTGGCACACGGCGGCCGTCTCCTTGATGGCCGCGCACGTCCCGTAGTCGGTGGGCGTGATGAGCAGCATCCCCTGCGCGTCCGGCGCGCGCGAGAACGCCTCCGCCACGTCGTCGGGCGCGGGCGGGTAGGACCACTCCCAGAACGCGTCCCACCGCGGGTGCACCCACACCGGCTGCACCCCGCTGATGATCAGCCCGGCGATGACGGACTTGTGGGCGTTGCGCGACACCAGCAGCTTCTGCCCCGGGCGGGCCACGGTGATGATGCACGTCTTCACCGACAGCGAGCTGCCGCACGTGGAGAAGAACGCCTTGTCCGCGTCCACGGCGTCGGCCATCAGCTCCTCGGCCTCGGCCAGGACGCCGCCGCTCATCATGCGGTCGTCCAGGCCGTTCATCATGATGATGTCCGACCGGAACACGTCCTTGCCCAGCACCTCCAGCACCCGCGGGTCCACGCCGCGGCCCTGCTTGTGGCCCGGCGGGATGAACGGGACGTGTCCGCGCCGGTGGTAGTCGGCGATGGCGTCCAGCACGGGTGCTTTCGAGTGGTCCATACGCCCGTGTGCCACGGTCACACCACCTCCAAACCGCCATCCCCCTTGCGGGTCGCGCGCAGCCGCAGGGCGAAGTGGTTGAGCGTCGCCGGGAACGGCGGGTCGAGCGTCTCGAACTCCAGGTGCTCGCGCAGGGTGTCCAGCATGGTCCCGGCGCTGACCAGCACCAGGTCCCGTCCCGGGCACACGCCCGGACCGGCGCTGAACGGCACCAGCGCGGGCTCCTCGTTCGGCCACAGCTCGGGCCGGCAGGTGTCGCCGTAGAACCGGTGGAAGTACGGCGCGAACACGATGAACGTCGTGTTCTCCGGCAGCCACGTCCCGTGCCAGCGGGTCGCGATGGTGCTCTCCCGCAGGATCACCGGAGTGGTCGGCCACAGCCGCGCCGACTCCAGGATGCCCGCCGGACCCGACGCGCCGATCGCCAGCGCCCGCATCGTCACGATCCCGGCCGCGTCGAAGGCGAACAGCCAGTGCGGGGCCTGCGAGGCCACGTCGTCGGCCGGCGCGAGCGACGCCAGGCTGTTGGGCTCGGACCGCTCCAGGTGCTCGTGCAGCCGCCGCTCGAACCGCCGGCGCAGCCCGCGGCGCTTCGGGTGCAGGAACGCCCAGTTCGCGTTGCCGCGCAACGTCTTCAGGTCGTCGGTCAACGCCGAGTCCTCGCGCGCGCCGGCCCCGAGGACGATGCGCCGCGCCACCCGCCACCACACCCGCGCGAAGTCGTCCCACGTCAGCACGCCGGTGTTCATCACGTGCCGCACCAACAGGTCCGCCTCGTCGCGCACCACGGCCTCGACGTCGAGCTTCTCCGGCCGCAGCACGACGTCGTTGAACCGCCTGCGCTTCTCCCGCTCCGGCCCGCGCGTGGCCAGCGACCCGTGCGGCTGGAAGTGGTTGAGCGCCGCGCGCTTCTCGGTGGTGGCCGGGTGGAACGGCTCGGGCGTGTCGGCCAGCAGCCGGGCCACGTCCTCCGGGTCGAGCACCAGCGCGACGCTGCGCCCGGTCACCCGCAGCCGCAGCGGCTCGGGCCCGTACTTGTCCCGCAACGCCTTCATCGTGCGCACGGCCATCGCGTCGGCCTGCACCTTCTCCGCCAGCGCCATGCTCGACGGCCGCCGCACGATCACCCCCTTGGCCAGGGTGGGCAGCAGGACGTTCGCGAACGCCTTGCCGGTGTCCAACCGGGAGGCTACGGCCATGACCCCTCCTCCTCGTGCGCCACGACCAGTTCCCGGACCTCGCACCCGGCGGGCTGGCGCAGCGCGAACATGATCGCGTCGGCCACGTGCTCGGGCGGGTTGAGCTTGGCGTCGTCCGGCGGCCGGTACTGCTCGGCCCGGCCGTCGAAGAACCTGGTCTTCATGCCACCGGGGATGACCAGCGTCACCCCGGTGCGCCCGGCGGTCTCGGCCGCCAGCGCCCGGGTGAACCCGACCACGCCGAACTTCGAGGCGCAGTAGGCGGTCGCGTCGCTGACGGCCTTGATGCCCAGCGTGGAGGCCACCGTCACCACCCGGCCGCCCTCCAGGTACGGCAACGCCGCCCGCACCACCGCGGCGGTGCCCAGCAGGTTGACCAGCACCACCCGTTCCCAGTCGGCCGCGGGCACGTCGACGAGCTTGCCGCACGCGTCCGTGCCCGCCGCGGTCACCACGGCCCGCAGCCCGCCGTTGCGCTCGGCGATGTCGCGCACCGCCCGTTCGGCGGCCCGCGTGTCGGACAGGTCGACCGACTCGAAGTCCACCGCCTCGTCCGACGCGGGCGCCGCCTTGTCCAGCACGAGCGGCTGCCCGCCCGCTTCGCGCACCGCGTGCACGACGGCCGCGCCCAACCCGGACGCGCCGCCGGTCACCAACACCTGCCCCACCATGTCCTAGCCCCTCCTCGCCAGTAGCCGGGTCGTGGACCGCCCCTGGTGGTACGGCACCACCACGGTCCGCCCGCCCCAGGACCGCACCAGCGCGGCCTCGGGCAGGGATTCGGCGCGGTAGTCGCCGCCCTTGACCCAGATGTCGGGCCGCAGCCGGTCCAGCACCCGTTCCGGGGTGTCCTCGTCGAAGATCACCACGTCGTCCACGCACTCCAGCGCGCGCAGGATCTCCGCGCGGTCGTGCTGCCTGGTCACCGGCCGGTCCGGGCCCTTGAGCCGCCGCACGGACTCGTCGGAGTTCAGGCACACCACCAGGCAGTCGCCCAACGCGCGCGCCGCCTCCAGGGTCCGCACGTGGCCCGCGTGCAGCAGGTCGAAGCACCCGCCGGTGGCCACCACCACGCCGCCCCGCGCCCGCGTCGCGTCCACCGAGGACCTGCGCACGGTGTGGAACCCGGAGGCGCCGCCGGCGGCCAGGAAGTCAGCCGCGGACGCCACGGCGGCGGCCACGGCGTCGTCGGTCGCGTCGCCGCGCATCAACCGGGCCGCCGCGGTCACCGCGAACCGGTCCCCCGCTCCGCACGGGTCCAGCACGGCCACCGGCGGCGCGGGCACGGCCACGGGCGTGCCGCCGAAGTGCAGCAACGCGCCGTCCGCGCCCAGCGTCACCACGACCGCCTTGGCGCCCCAGCGCCGGCGCAGCGCGTCGGCCGCCTCCTCGGGGTCGTCGCAGCCGCTGAACCGCGAGGCCTCGCTGTGGTTGGGCGTCACCAGCCACGCGCCCGGCGTCGGCTCGGGCCCGCGCGGGTGCGGGTCCCACACGACGGGCCTGCCCGCCAACGCCTCGCGCAGCCGCCCGTCGAAGGCCAGCCCGCGCCCGTAGTCCGACACCAGCACCATGTCCGCGGCGCGCACCGCGTCCAGCATCTCGTCGGTGGCGGTGGGCCGGCCGCGCCCGCCGCCCCGGTCCATGCGGGCGATCGAGTGCCCGCCGCAGCGCAGCCGGGTCTTGACCGAGGTGGCGGCGGGCGAGTGCCCGAACACCGCGGGCACGTCGGCCAGCGCGTCGCGCAGCCGCCACCCGTCGGCGTCGTCGGCCACCGCCGTCACCAGCGTGACGTCCACGCCGTCGCGCCGCGCCAGCGACGCCGCCAGGCCCGCGCCGCCGGGCCGCACGCGCTCCTCGCGCACGTCCAGCACGGGCGCGGGGGCGTCCGGGCACAACCGGTCGGCCGTGCCCTCCACGTCCACGTCCAGCAGGCTGTCACCGACCACGACCAGCTTCACGACACCCTCCGGGAGGACAGCGGCAACGCGGCCTCGAACGCCTCGCACAGCGCGTGCACCGCGACCAGCTGGGCTTCCTGCACGTTGGCGGGGACGCCCGGCAGCGCCAGCACCTCGTCGGCCACCGCCGCGAGCGGGTTGGGGGCGGGACCGGTCAGCGCCCACACCACCGCTCCCGCGCGCCGGCCGGCGTGCGCCGCCTCCAGCAGGTTCGGGCTCTTGCCGCTGGTGGACAGCAGCACCACCACGTCGCCGGGGCGGGCGTGGGCGGTCACCTGGCGGGCGAACACCTGGTCGTAGCCGTAGTCGTTGCCGATCGCGGTCACGCTGGAGGACTCCGCGCACAGCGCGATCGCCGAGAACGGCTGCCGGTCGTCGCGGAAGCGCCCGACCAGCTCGGCGGTCAGGTGCTGCGCCTCGGCCGCGGACCCGCCGTTGCCCGCCGCGAGCAGCCGCCCGCCGGCGGTCAGCCGCCGGGCCAGCAGCGAACCCCAGCGGGTGACCCGCGAGGCCTGTGCCTCCAACCCGGCCAGCGTCTCCGCCAGCCCGCGCAAGTGCTGCTCGACGCTCACTTCGCGCCACCTCCCACGGCGATGTCGGCCGGCACCCCGGCGCCCGCCCGTTCGTAGACGCGCGCGGTGTCCGCCGCGACGCGGTCCCACGTGTAGCGGGCGTGCACCCGGTCGGTGCCGGCCAGGCCGAACGCCTCCCGCCGGCCCTGGTCGGCCAGCAGCGACCGCACGGCCCGCGCCAGCGCCACCGGGTCGCGCGGCGGCACCAGGCACCCGGTCACGTCGTCCACGACGGTGTCGGTCAGCCCGCCCACCGCGGAGGCCACGACCGGCACGCCGCACGCCATCGCCTCCAGCGGCACGATCCCGAACGGCTCGTACCACGGCACGCACACCACCAGGTCGGCCGAGCGCAGCAGCGACGGCATCGCCGTGCGCGACACCTGGCCGATGAACCGCACCCGGTCCCGCACGCCCATCTCGCGGGCGTGCTCCAGCAGCCGCAGCGCCTCCGGGTCGGCCGCCATGTCCGCCGACCCGCCCGCCACGACCAGCTCGGTGTCGGGCAGCGACCGCAGCGCGGTGATCACGTCCGCGAAGCCCTTGCGCGGCACCAGCCGGCCGACGGTGACGATCCGGTGCGGCAGCGCCCGCCGGTCGCGCGGACCCTCGGGCCGGAACAGCTTCGGGTCCACGCCGCAGGGCACGACGGTGATCCGGGACCGGGGAACGCCCATCCGCAGCAGCTCGAACACCTCGTCCCCGCAGGTGGCCGCGATCCGCGTCACCTCGCGGCCGACGAGCCGCTCGGTGGCGATCCGCTCCACCGGGCTGGTGTCGGCGCCGCCCTGGTGGCGGCGCTTGACCGTGCCCAGGGCGTGGAAGGTCTGCACGACCGGGACGCCCAGGCCGCGGGTGGCCAGCACGGAGGCCAGGCCGGACATCCAGAAGTGCCCGTGCACGACGTCGGGCGCGTCGAACTCCCAGCGCGCCCGCAGGTACCTGGCGAACTCGCCCATGTGCGGCAGGAGCTCGTCCTTGGGCACCTGACCGGGCGGTCCGGCCGGCACGTGGACCACGTCGTAGCCCTGTTCGGTGCGCACGACCTCGGGCAGGTCGGGGCTGTCGCGGCGGGTGTAGACGGCCACCTCGTGCCCCTGGGCGACCAACGCGGCGGACAGCGACGCCACGTGCACGTTCTGCCCGCCCGCGTCCACCCCGCCCAACGCCGCCAACGGGCCGGCGTGCTCGGACACCATCGCGATCTTCATCGACTCACCTCCGCCAACAACCGGTCCCAACCACGCAGGAACGCGTCGAGGCCGTACCTGGCCAGGGCGAACTCCCTGGCCTGCTTGCCCTTCTCGCGGGCCAACGCCGGATCGGCCACCAGCTCGGCCACGCCGCGTTCGAGTTCCGCGACGTCGGTGGACACCACGCCCGCCTCGGGCGGCACGGCGCGGACCACCTCGGTGCACGCGAGCGCCACGACGGGCATGCCCAGGTGCATCGCCTCGATCAACGACAGGCCCAGCGACGTCCACCGCACCGGGTGCAGGTAGAGCCGGCGCCTGGCCACCTCGCGGTGCAACACGTCCAGCGGGTGGTCACCGCGTCCCCACTCGCCGAGTTCCTCGGTGCCCATGCCGAACACGTCCAGCGGCGCCACCGCCGCGAACCGCGCCAACAGGTCGGTACCCACCACGCGGCCCCGCCGAACCGGGTCGTTCACCACAACGGCGGAGTGCGGCAGTTCACCGGTGTAGAGGTGGCCGGGGTCCACCACGCCGTGCTCGACCACCGTGGTCCGCGTGGTGCCGCAGTCCCACATGAGGTCGTTGAAATGGGTGACGTGGACCAGAAGGCCCGGCCAGTCGGCCATGGGGTGCTTCAGGTTGGGCTTGGCGGGCGTGTTGTGCTCCAGGTAGATCACCGGGATCCCCTTGGGCACCAACGCCAGTTGCTCGACCTCCTGCACGACCGCGACATCGGCGTCCACTTCGGACAGGTCCACCTCGCGCGCCGCCGGCCAGTCCCGCCCCAGCAGGCCCTTGCCGTGCGGCGGCCCGGGGACCAGGTACTCGTGGCCGCCCCGGACGAACGCGTTCGCCCACGACCCGTGCACGTGCCACACCAGGACCTTCACGCCCGCACCCCCACCAGTTGCTGCACGGCGGCGACCACGTGGCCGGGCGTCACCCGGTCCAGGCACGGGTGGCCGGGCACCGGGCACTCCCGCGCCCGCGTCCCCGCGCACGCCGCGCGTTGGTCGCCCAACAGGACATGCGGCCCGTGCGGCGCCCACCGGGCGGCGGGCACGACGGGCGCGAACAACGACACCACCGGCGTGCCGACGGCGACCGCGAGGTGCGCCGGACCGGTGTTGCCCACCACCACCGCGTCCGCCGCGGCGAGCACCCCGGACAGCTCGGCGAACGTCGTGCGCCCGCCCAGGTCCAGGCCGTGCGCGCCGGCGACGTGCGCGGTCAGCTCGGTCTCGGCGGGACCGCCGGTCACCACGACCCGGTGGCCCGCCTCGCACAACGCCTCCACCGCCGCCCTGCACCGCTCCGGCGACCAGGCCCGCGCGGGCACCGACGCGCCGGGGTGCACCACGACGTACGGCGGCGGGAACGGCGACTCCGGCGGCGGCAGCACCGCGAGCCGGCCGTCGTCGCCGGGCGGCAGCTCGAACCCGGCCGCGCGCGCCACGCCCAGCGCCCGGCTCGCCTCCGGGATGTCCGGGTCGTCGCGCAGCCGGACGTCCAGCAGCGACCCCGGGTAGTCCACCGACCGCGCCACGATCCGCGGCACGCCCGCCAGCCGCAGCAGCAACGCCAGCGGCAACGGGCTCTGGTGGAACGAAGTCAGGATCAGGGCGACGTCCGCGCGCACGCCCTTCAACAACGCCACCAGACCTTCGATGTCCGGCGCGCGCACCTCGGGCGCGGGCGCGGCGATCCACGGGCAGTCCCAGCGGATGATCCGACGAACCCCCGGCAGCAACTCCGCCGCCTGCCCGCCCTTGTGCCCGCACAGCAGGACGACCTCGCCGGACGCCGCCGCCGCGCGGATCGCCGGGCCGGCCAGCAGCACGTCCCCGTCGCTGTCCAACCGGGCCACCAACGTCCTCTGTGGACCGTTCATCGGATCACCGCCAGCGCCGAGACCAGATCCGTTGCCGTGCAAGGAGCACGATCGACTTCCTCCCGCAACGTCCGTTCCGTCGGGACCAGCACCGACCGCGCGCCCGCCGCCCGCGCCGCGTCCACGTCCGCGCCGATGTCGCCGATGACCACCGTCCGTGACGGATCGACGTCCAGCGCGGCGCACGCGGCGATCACCAGGCCGGGTTTGGGTTTGCGGCACTCGCACCCCTCGTCCGGGTGGTGCGGGCAGATCTGCCACGTGCCGAAACGGCCCAGCAGCTCCTCCACCCGCGCGTTGACCGAGGCCACCTGCTCGCGGGTGAGCAGCCCGCGGCCGATGCCGGACTGGTTGCTCACCACGCCCGTCTTCACACCGCGTGCGCGCAGCTCACGCACCGTTTCCACGGCTCCCGGCATGAGCGAAACGCGTGCCGGGTCACCGTTGTACGGCACATCTCGAACTAGCGTGCCGTCGCGGTCGAACAGCACGGCCTGGGGGTACTGGTCCACAGAGGAGAGTTAGCCGGTGAGCCGGCTCGCAAACACTTCTCGGAGAAGCGCTACTCACTGTCACCCATGTGTGGGGCGCGGCCCCCGTGGGTAGCCCAGGAGGGCAGTCGACCAGAGGAGAGGTTGTTTCCTGTGACGACGATCGAGAAGTCCGTGGACGTCGAGGTACCAGTGCAGACCGCGTACAACCAGTGGACCCAGTTCGAGTCGTTCCCGGAGTTCATGGAAGGTGTCGAGCGCATCGACCAGGTGACCGCCACCCGCACCCACTGGGTGACCAAGATCGGTGGTGTGCAACGGGAGTTCGACGCCGAGATCACCGAGCAGCACCCCGACGAGCGCGTGGCCTGGCACACCGTCGACGGCCCCCCGCAGGGCGGCGTGGTGACCTTCCACCGGCTCGACGACCGGCACACCCGGGTGCACCTGCAGATGGAGTACGACCCGCAGACGCTCACCGAGAAGGCGGGCACGGCCATCGGGGTCGTGCAGACGCGCATCTCCGGTGACCTGAAGCGGTTCAAGGAGTTCATCGAGCGCCGCGGCACCGAGACCGGTGCGTGGCGGGGCGACGTGAGCCGGCCGCCGCAGGCCGGGGAGACGCGCCACGACCTGCCCGACGGCGGGTTGCCGGGCGACCCGATCCGATGAGCACGCGGGCGGCGCGGGGGCCGCGGAGACGGAGCTGGGCGCACCCGCCCATCCCCCGCCCCCCGTCCGCCCGCCGAACACCACCGCGGAGCTTGAAACCACAGGCTCCCCGCGAAAGGGGCGACCTCCTCGGAGGTCGCCCCTTCTTCGTGCGGGTTTCAGCCCCTCTTGAGGCGCTCGAACACCTGGTTCACCGACTGCCACAGCGCCGACGCCGCGTCACCCAGCAGCGACGGCCCGCTGCCGCGCGCGATGTCGATGCCGGCGTCGTCCTCCTCCCTGGGGTGCACGTCCTGCGCCAGCAGCCGCCCGACCACCGCGAGCACCACGTCCGGGTGACCCAGGGGCAGGGGCGCGGCGAAGGTCTGCACCGACTTGACCACGCCCTCGTGCCGGTTGGCCAGGTCACCGACCCGCGCGCCGGCCGCCGCGCCCGCCACCAGGTGCACGGGCACGTCCCGGTCGCGGAACTCCGCCAGGACCTCGTCCACCTCCTGCCAGGGCTCGTCGGCCGCGGGCAGCCGGCACCACATCACCTGGAGGTGGTCGGTCAGCGGGCGCCACGTCGCGGGCAGCTCGCCGTGCGGCGCGGCCCCCGACGGGTCCAGCACGACCACGGCGGGCGCGTCGACGGGACCCGCCCACACCGCGGACGGCCCCTTGGTCCTGGTCTCACCCATGCGACACCTCCAGCGCGGCCGGTTCCACGCAGTAGACGGTGAAGGCGGAGCGGATGATCGGCTGCGCCACGTTGCGCACCCGCACCCCGCCCGGGGTCATGCCGTGCTCGACGCCGAAGTGGGCGTGCCCGTGCACCGCGAGGTGGGTGCCGGTGTTGTCGATGGCCTCGCCCAGCAGGTAGGAGCCGAGGAACGGGTAGATCTCCGGCGGCTCGCCGCGCAACGTGTCCGGCACCGGCGCGTAGTGCGTCAACGCCACCTTCACGTCCGTGTCCAACTCGCCGAGCGCGTGCTCCAGCGACGCGGCGATCTCGCTGGTGTGCTGGATGAACGCCTTCATCTCCCGCTCGCCGAAGGCGCTGCCGCACTTGCCCGCGAACCCGCCGCCGAAGCCCTTCACCCCGGCCACGCCGAGGGTGTGCCCGTCGACGGGAATGGTCACGGAGTCGCCCTCCAGCACGATGAGCCCGGCGTCGCGCAGCACCTGCGTGACCTCCACGGGCTTGTCGTCGTGGTGGTCGTGGTTGCCCAGCACCGCCACCACCGGCACCGGGAGGTCCTGGAACTCGTCGGCCACGACCCGGGCCTCCGACACGGTCCCGTGCCGGGTCAGGTCGCCCGCGAGCAGCAGCACGTCGGCGTGCTCGCCGACCTTCTCCAGCGCGGGCCGCAACCGCCCGCGCGCGTCCTCGCCGAGGTGCACGTCCCCGACCGCGGCGACGCGGATCATCGCAACTCCTCCCTGCCCTCGGGTTCACCGACCGGCGTGACCTTCACGTCGTCCAGCACGGTCAGCTCCGGCGCGACGTCGTGGATCACCGCCTCCAGCTCGGCGCGCCGCTCGGCGCACGCCACGTCGCCGGACAGCAGCACGTGGTCGCCGCGCACGGTCACCCGCACGCCCAGCTCGGTGGTCCGCGGGTCTTCGGCCAACGCCCGGCGCAGCCGGGCCGCGAGGTACTGCTCAGCGGTCATCAGGGGCTCCTGTGATCCCGAGGCGCTCGATCAGCACGAGGAACGCCTCCGCGTACGGGGAATGGGCGGTGGCCTCGCGGACGCGCCGCCAGTCGATCTGCTCGCGCAGCGCCCGCGCGAACGGCAGCAGCTCGCTGAAGTCGCAGCGGTGGCCGTCCAGCACGAGCAGCTTGCTGATCATCACTTCGGTCGCGGGCATCACCGGCAACGTCACCGAGCCGACGGCCAGCTCCTCGGCCCGCCCCAGCGTGTCGTCGGTGACCGGCACCTCGTTCGGGCGGAAGAGCAGGTCCACCAGCGAGTCGCCGTCGTAGACCTTGAGCAGCCAGTCCTCCGGGGCGTCGGCCGCTCTCATCCCGGCGGCGACCAACGCGCTCACGGCGGGCTTGGCGTCCTCCTCCCGCACCAGGATGTCCACATCGTGCTCAGTCGCCGGCCCGCCCCGCGCGTACACCGCGCAACCACCGGACAACGCGAACGGGATCTGCTGCTCGCGCAGCACCTTCGCCACCTTGGTCAAAGTGCGCAACAACTCGTCCTGAACGCCGCTCATGGTCCTGACTACCCCGAGCGACAAGGCTTCACACGGCTCCGCACGGGTACCCGAGGCGCATGACTGCGACCCCTCCCGACCCAGACCCGGCCACCACCCCCGGCCTCGAACCGGGCGGCGGCGTGGCGCCGGGCGACACCCCTCCGGACTCCGGTTCGACCACCTCGGGCCTGACCCACCACGAGCCCCAGCCCTCGCGCGCCCGCAACATCATCGCCCTGGTCATCGTGTTGATCATGACGGTGATGGTGGTGGGGTTCATCGTCGGCCAGATCATGGGCTGGGCGAACCTGTTCTAGGGCTTGAGCGGCGGGCTGGCCGGCACGCCCTCGCCCCGGCCCAACCCGCCGAACAGCTCGGCCAGCACGGTGCGGGCGTTGTGCCGGGGCGTCCACCCCAGCTCGTCGCGGGCCCGGCTCACGTCCAACAGGGGCGCGGTCAGCGCCAGGTCCACCCACCCGTGCGAGGTCGGCTGCAACCGGGCCAGCCAACTGACCCGAGCCGCCGTGCGCAGGACCACAGGCGGGATCGGCACGTGCTTCGCCTTCATGACCTCCGCCAACACCTGAGGTGTCACCACAGGCTCGGACGCGAGGTTCACCGCCCCCGGCAGCTTCTTCCGCAACACCAGCGCCAACGCGTCCGCCACGTCGTCGCTGTGCACGAACTGGAGCACGAAATTCCTGGGCAACGGCAGGACCGGCACCCCGGCTCTGAACAGCACGCGCGGCACGAACGGCCCCAGGAAATAGCGCTTGATCTCGGTAGCCGCATCCGGCTGGAGGATCAACGCCGGCCGCACCCGGGTGACCGTCAACGTCGGATGCTCACGCTCGATCCGGTCCAACTGGTGCTCCACAGCCGCCTTGTGCCGACTGTAGTAAGACGACGAAACGCCATCGGTAGGCCAACTCTCGTCCTTCAGCCCGTCCTTGACCGCCGGCGAATAAGCGCCAACCGACGACATGTGCACCAGGTGCGGCACACCGGCCTTCACAGCGGCCCGGAACACCCGGTCACTCCCGGCGACGTTCGTCCGGAACATCTCCGGCTCGTCGTGACTGGGCTGGATCTTCCACGCCAGGTGCACCACCGCGTCCGCCCCGCGCAGCACCTCGGCCATCGGCTCCTCGGCTCCCGGCTTGGACAGGTCCACCGGGGTCCAGTCGATGTCGTAGGGCGGCTCGGGGTCCGGCGGCCGGCGGGAGACGCCGTGCACGGTCGTGTCCGGTTCTTCGGCGAGCCTGCGCAGCAGGGCGGTGCCCACGTTGCCGGTGGCGCCCGTGACGACGATCCTCATGCCGGACCGGTTACCCACGCGGGAGCCGGGCGCAACCCACGGGAGGGCACGGGTGTTCGCAGCGGCGGGGTGGGGACTGGTGGCCGGTTCGGCGTTGCTGGTCGGGGCACTGGTCGGCTACCTGGCAAGGGTGCCGCGCGGGGTCATCGCGACCGTGATGGGCTTCGGCAGCGGCGTGCTGATGTCGGCGGTGGCGTTCGACCTGATAGCCGAGGCCCACAACCTGGGCGGCCTGCTCCCCACCGCGGGCGGCGCGGCAGCCGGCGCGGCCGTCTACACCGCCGCGAACGCCTACCTGGCAAGCCGAGGCGCCCGCCACCGCAAACGCTCGGGAAAGCAGCCCAGCGAATCCGAACAAGCCGGTTCAGGCACAGCAATCGCCATCGGCGCACTGCTGGACGGAATCCCCGAATCGGTAGTCATCGGCGCAAGCATGATCGGCGGCGGCGGAGTAAGCGCGGTGACGGTAGCGGCGGTCTTCATCAGCAACGTCCCAGAAGGCCTCTCCAGCGCAGCCGGCATGCGCCAGGCTCACCGCAGCAAAACATACGTATTCGGCCTGTGGACCGCAATCGCATTGATCAGCGGCCTGTCGGCCCTCCTGGGAAACGCACTGCTAACGCAGGCCGACCCAACCTGGCTGGCCGGCATCACGGCGTTCGCCGGCGGGGCAATCCTGTCCATGATCGCCGACACCATGATCCCGGAAGCCTTCGAAGACGCACACCTACTGGTAGGCCTGTCCACCGTAGCCGGCTTCCTAACCGCCTTCGCCCTCTCCCACACATGACCACCCGCCAAGCGCGGCAGTCCACCGGAGGGGACACACCCCGACCCGGGCTTCTTGCTTGTGTCATCTCCGTATGGCCCGCCCGAAGGGCTACCACATTTTTGACCGGGTGCGGCCGAAATTTTGTGAGGAACGAGCAAAATTTTAGCGGCACCCGGTCAAAAATGTGGTCGGCTTTGCCGGGCCATGCGGAGATGACACAAGCAAGAAGCCCCCGCCTTGGCAGTTGTGTCCATCTTCGGTGGCTCGCCCGCCGGCGAGGCTCTTTTAAGCTTTGAACTCACGCTTCACCGCTCAAGCCCCCGCTTCGCGGGTCCAAACGCAACGCGCTCCGCGCTCGCAAGCTCGAACGCGCTCCGCGCTTGAGAACGCGCCCCACCCCAGCGCTCATCCCCCAGCCGGAGCCGGAATCGGATTCTTCGCCAACGCCTCAGCCGCCGCATACAGATTCGACGCCATAGCCTTCCCCGTAGACACCGACCACTCATGCCCGTGATCGGTGTCCGCAAAGGAAGGCCCCGGCCCAGGCCCCATGTTCCAATACGTCCAAGCCTGCCCCGGCACCGTGTACCCGATGTCGAGCAACGCCCCCGACACCTCGCTGATCACGTGGTGCGCCCCGTCCTCGTTCCCGGTCACCACCACGCCCGCCACCCTGTTGTACGCCACCGGCCGGCCCTCGTCGTCCTTCTCCGAGATCATGGCGTCCATCCGCTCCAGCACGCGCTGCGCCACCGACGACGGCCGGCCCACCCACGTCGGCGTCGCCACGACCAGGATCTCCGACCGCAGCAGCTCCTCGTGGATCGCGGGCCACTCGTCGCCGTCACCCAGGTCGGTGACAACCCCCGGTGGCACGTTCCGGTCCACTACCCGGATCGGGTGAACGTCCACCCCGCGCTCCCGCAGGGCGTTCTCCACCACCGCCGACAGCAGCTCGGTGTTCGACCGCTCGGGCGACTTCTTCAACGTGCAGTGCAGCACGACCGCCCGCATCACGACCTCCCGAGCGCCGCGCGGATCAGGTCGCGCGCCCGGTCCATCAGCGCCACGGGCGGGCCGAGCAGCATGTTCGCCGCGGGGGACTCGATGCCGGGGTGCGGCCGGGTCGGTGCGATCTTCTCCGCCGCCCGCACGGCCTTGGCCAGCGCCCGCAGCCGGTCGCCGTCGTACTCGGCGCGCAGGCGCGGGAACTCCTCCTGCTCCTCGTGGTTGGCGTGCGCGAGCACGTCGTCGCGCAGCTGGGCGAGCAGGGTGTCGAAGCCCTCGGCGTCCGGTCCGATCTCGTCCAGCGTGGTGAGCAGCTCCTTGGCCCGCCGCTCCTCGGCCACGCGGGCGTCCACGACGGCGTCGCCGCCCTCGCCGCGCCGGGCGGCGGGGTGCACGATCTCCTCCTCCGCCGTCTCGTGCACCGCGAGCAGCCGGACCAGCCGGCGGAACGCGTCCTTGCGCTTGTCCCCGTGGGCGGTCTCGACCTCGTCGAACAGGGCGCGGATCTCGCCGTGCTGGCGGACGAGCAGTGCGATCACGTCTTCTTGGTCGTTCATGCACGGTGGGTTACCCACGAACGCACCACCGAACCGGCGACGGCCGGCACCCCGAAGGACACCGGCCGCCCACCGCAACGCCGCTCACCCGCAGACGCCGCCCACCCGCAACGCCGCCCACCCGCAAACGCCGTCCTCCCGCAACGCCGCCCACCCGCAAACGCCGCTCACCTGGAACGGCGACGCTCACCGGTGCACGGTCAGCTCCCGCGCCGCGGCGTACTGCTCGCGCACCACCGGCGTCGGGTCGGCCTCGAACAGCTCCGAGGTCAGCTCCGACCACACCGGCGGCGAGTCCGCCCCGCTCACCGCCCAAGCCGCCTGCCGGGCGGCCCCGTCGGCCACGTACTCACTCGTGGCGGGCAGCACCACGGGGCACCCGAACACCGCCGGCGCGATCGCCCGCACCGCCGCCGACTGGGCGCCGCCGCCGATCAGCAGCACCCGCTCGACCGGCGTCCCCAGCGCCCGCAGCGCGTCGATCGCGTCCGCCAGGCTGCACAGCAACCCCTCCACCGCCGCCCGCGCCAGGTGGGCCGGCGTGGCGGTGTCCAGGCGCAACCCGTGCACCGCGCCGGTCGAGTCGGGCTTGTTCGGCGTCCGCTCGCCCTCCAGGTAGGGCACCAGCACGAGCCCGCCCGCCCCGGCCGGCACGCTCAACGCCAGCCGCGACAGCTCGTCCAGCGACACCCCGAGCAACGCCGCGGTGGCGTCCAGCACCCGCGACGCGTTCAGCGTGCACACCAGCGGCAGGAACCCGCCCTCGGCGTCGGCGAACCCGTTCACCGTCCCGCTGCCGTCGGCCACCGGCGCGACGGCCCGCGCGAACGCCGTCCCGGAGGTGCCGACCGACACCACCACGTCACCGGGCCGGGCCTGCACGCCCAGCGCGGCGGACGCGTTGTCCCCCGCGCCGACGCCGAACCGGCCCGCGACCAGCTCCGCCGGACCCAGCACCGACGGCAGCACCGGCACCTTCCCGAGCGCCAGCTCCAGCAGGTCCGCCCGGTAGTCCTCTGTGGACGGTGACCAGTACCCGGTGCCGCTGACGTCGCTGCGGTCCGTGGTCAACGTTTCCAAGGACGCGCCGGCCGGAGCGGACCCGCCGGCCAACCGCCAGGTCAGCCAGTCGTGCGGCAGGCACACCGCGGCCGTCCGAGCCGCGTTGGCAGGCTCGTTGCGCGCCAGCCACCGCAGCTTGGTCACGGTGAGCGAGGCGACGGGCACGTTGCCCACCGCCGACGCCCACTCCGCGCGCCCGCCCAGCTCCTCGACCAGGTCCGCCGCCGCGCCCGCCGACCGCGTGTCGTTCCACAGCAGCGCCGGCCGCACGACCTCCCCGGCCGAGTCCAGGCAGACCATCCCGTGCTGCTGCGCCGCGACGGACACCGCCGCCACGTCGTCGATCCCGCCGGCCGCCCGGAACGCCTCCTGGAGCGCGTCCCACCACGCCGCCGGGTCCACCTCCGTGCCGGCCGGGTGGGCCGCCCGGCCCTCCCGCACCAGCGCACCGGTCTCGGCGTCGCGCACGACCACCTTGCAGGACTGGGTGGACGAGTCGACGCCCGCGACGAGCGTCATCCGCGAGCGCCCAACAGGTGCTCCAAGGCGAGCTGACCGAGGTGCACGAACCCGTAACCCCTCTCCACCGCCGGCGTGATGTCGTCGTCGCCCTTGATGAAGTCCACGATGGACTCGCCCTCGCCCAGCGTCGGCTCGGACAGCTCCAGGACCCCGCTGGCGCGCAACGCCTCCTGCACCTCCGGGTCCGCCCGGAACGCCGTCGCCCGCTCGCGCAGCAGCTTGTAGGTGCGCATGTTGGCCGCCGCGCTGGCCCACACGCCGTCGACGTCCTCGGTGCGCAACGGCTTGTAGTCGAAGTGCCGCGGGCCTTCGTAGCCGCCGTGCTCCAGCAGGTCCACCAGGAAGAACGCGGACAGCAGGTCGCCGTGGCCGAACACGAAGTCCTGGTCGTAGCGCGGACCCTTCTGCCCGTTGAGGTCGATGTGGAACAGCTTGCCCTGCCACAACGCCTGCGCGATGCCGTGCACGAAGTTCAGGCCCGCCATCTGCTCGTGCCCGACCTCGGGGTTCACGCCGAACAGCGACTCGTGCTCCAGCGTGGAGATGAACGCCAGCGCGTGCCCGATGGTGGGCAGCAGGATGTCGCCGCGCGGCTCGTTCGGCTTGGGCTCCAGGGCGAAGCGGAAGCCGTAGCCCTGGCTCTCCGAGTGCGCGGCGATGGTGTCCAGGGCCTCCCGGTACCGGTCGAGGGCGGCGCGGACGTCCTTGCCCGCGTCCACCTCCGAGCCCTCCCGGCCGCCCCACAGCACGATGGTCTGCGCACCCAGCTCGGCCGCCAGCTCCAGGTTGCGCAGCACCTTGCGCAGCGCGAACCGCCGCACGGTGCGGTCGTTGCTGGTGAAGCCGCCGTCCTTGAACACCGGGTGGGTGAACAGGTCCGTGGTCACCATCGGCACGACCAGGCCGGTCTCGTCCAGGGCCGCGCGGAACGCGGCGACGCGCCGGTCGCGCTCCACCGCGTCCGCGCCGAACGGGATCAGGTCGTCGTCGTGGAACGTGACGCCCCACGCACCCAACTCCGCCAGCTTGCGCACGGTCACCGGCGCGTCCAGCGGGGGGCGGCTCGCGTGGCCGAACGGGTCGCGACCCTGCCACCCGACGGTCCACAGGCCGAAGCTGAACTTGTCCACGAGGGCACCTCCAATAAGTTTGATGCCTGAACTTATCGCACGATGCCGCTATCCTCCAGTGGTGTCCCGACCGCAACCCGCGAGCCAGCACACCGTGCGACGGCACAACTCCGCTCTGGTGCTGGACGCGATCACCACGCACCCGGGCTCGTCCCGCGCGGCCGTCGCGACCCGGACGGGCCTGACCAAGGCGACCGTGTCCAGCCTGGTGGACCGCATGATCGCGGCCGGCCTGGTGGTCGAGGGCGAGGCGCAGGCCCGCCCGGGCCCGGGTCGGCGGGGCACCGCGCTGCACCCCTCCCCGGACGGCCCGCACGGCCTGGGCGTGGAGATCGGGGTGGACTACGTGGCCACCTGCCTGGTCGACCTGACCGGCCGGGTCCGCCACCGGGCGCTGCGCCCGAGCGACAACCGCACGTCGTCCCCGGCCCGGGTGCTGACCAAGGCCGCCACGGCGATCAAGGCCGCGCTCAAGCGCAACGTGCCCATCGGCGGGGTGGGCGTGGCCGTGCCGGGCCTGGTGGAGACCGCGACCGGCATCCTCCGCGTGGCCCCCAACCTGGGTTGGGAGGAGGTGGACGTGCGGGGCGAGCTGCGCTCGCGGGTGGCCCTCGACGTGCCGGTCCAAGTGGGCAACGAGGCGAACCTGGCCGCGCTCGCGGAGCTGTGGCACGGCCACGGCGACCAGGACTTCGTGCACGTCTCGGGCGAGATCGGCATCGGCGCGGGCATCGTCGTGGCGGGCGCGCTGTTCGACGGGGTGCGCGGGTTCGGCGGCGAGATCGGCCACCTCCAGGTGGACCCGAACGGCCCGCCCTGCCCGTGCGGCGCGCGCGGCTGCCTGGAACGCCTGGCGGGCCAGGACGAGATCCTCAAGGCCGCGGGCTGCCCCACCTTCGACGACCTCCTCGCCGCCCTCGACGCCGGCGACCCGTCGGCCACCGAAGCGGTGTCCGAAGCGGCGCGCTGGCTGGCCACGGCCCTGACCGGCGCGGTGAACCTGCTGGACCTGCCCACGGTCGTCCTGGGCGGCACCTACGCCCGCCTGGCCCCCTGGCTCACCGAGACCCTGCGGACCACCCTGCGCGACCGCGTCCTGGGGGCGCGCTGGTCCCCCACCACCGTCCTGACCTCGACCCTCGGCCCGGAAGCGGCGGTCCGGGGCGCGGCGAGCACCGCCGTCCGGGCGATCCTCGCCGACCCCGACCCGTACATCACCGCCGCGCAGGCCTGAGCCCCCCGCCGTTCAGGCCTGCGCCGCGCGACCACCGCGCGGTCCTGAACCGCGCGACCACCGCGCGAGCCGCCCGCCGAACCCGAACACCACCCGACCAAACGCGAGCAGGTCTCGCGCACGGGCACACTGGAAGGTGTCCTGGACCGGTTCACCCGGATGCGCGCGCCCGAAGCGGACTCGTCCAGGGTGTTGATCTGAAAGCCTGGACGGCGCCCCGTCGTCTCGGGGACCTTGGTCAGGGGGTGAACCGGTGCCGCGTGGAGAACGTCCGCTGGACGTGGGTGACAGCCCGCTGCTCAAGTTTGCGGCGGACCTGAGGTCGCTGCGGGACAAGGCGGGCGGGTACAGCTACCGCCAGCTGGGGGCCCGCGCCCACTACTCGGCCACCACGCTGTCCGACGCGGCGGGCGGCCGGAAGCTGCCCACCCTCGCCGTCACCCTCGCCTACGTGCGCGCCTGCGAGGGCGACGTCGCCGAGTGGGAGGACCGCTGGCACAGGGTCGCCGCCGAGGTGCTGCCCACCCCGCAGCCGGCCGCCGACGAGGGCCACCCGCCCTACGCGGGCCTGGCCGCCTACGGCACCGAGGACGCCGAGTGGTTCTTCGGCCGCGACCACGTCCTGGAGGACCTGGAGAAGCGCATCGCCGCCCGCCGGTTCGTCGCGGTGTTCGGCGCCTCGGGCGCGGGAAAGTCCTCGCTGCTGCGCGCGGGCCTGGTGCCCAGGCGAGCGGACCGGACCACCGTCACCACCCCGTCGGAGCGCGGCTTCACCGTCACCGACCTCGACCAGGACCTGCTGATCGTCGACCAGTTCGAGGAGCTGTTCACCCTCTGCCCGGACCCCGACCAGCGCGCCGCCTTCATCGACGCCCTGCTCACCGCCGAGTGCCGCGTGGTCGTGGGCGTCCGCGCCGACTTCTACGGCCACTGCGCCCAGCACCCGGCCCTGGTCAAGGCCATCACCGACGGCCAGCTCCTGCTCGGCCCGATGGGTCCGGAGGAGCTGCGGCAGGTCATCATGCAGCCCGCCGTGAAGGCGAACTGCACGGTGGAGACCGCGCTGGTCTCCCGCCTGATCGCCGACGCCACCGGCCAGGCCGGCGTGCTGCCGCTGCTCTCCCACGCCCTGCTGGAGACCTGGCGCCGCCGCCGCGGCACGACGCTCACCCTCGCCGGCTACGAGGCGGCGGGCGGCATCCAGCACGCCATCGCCCAGACGGCCGAACGCACGTTCACCTCGCTGGAGAAGCAGCAACGCGCCCTGGCCCGCCAGGTCTTCCTGCGGCTGACCGCCCTGGGCGACGGCACCGAGGACACCAAGCGCCGCCTGCCCCGCGCGGAGCTGGACGACGACGTGGACGTGGACGTCGTGCTGGACCGCCTGGCCCACGCCCGCCTGCTGACCCTCGACCGCGACACCGTGGAGATCTCCCACGAGGCCCTGATCCGCTCCTGGCCGCGGCTGCGCAACTGGCTGAGCACCGACCGGGACGGCCTGCGCACCATGCGCCAGCTGACCGAGGCGGCGGCCACCTGGGACTCCCTGGACCGCGACCCGGACGCGCTCTACCGGGGCTCCCGCCTGGACACCGCCCTGGAGTGGACCACCCGCGACGGCGTGCGCACCAGCACCACCGAGCGCGACTTCCTCAAGGCCAGCCAGGACGCCCGCAACGAGCAACGCCGCCGCGACCACCGCCAGACCCGCCGGCTGCGCCAACTGGTGGCGCTGCTGCTGGTGCTGCTGCTGTTCGCGGGCAGCGCGGTGGTGCTGGCCATCCGCGCCCAGAAGCAGGCCGCCCAGGAGCGCAACCTGTCCGTGGCCCGGCTGGTGGCCAACGAGGCCCAGAGCAAGCGCGCCACCGACCGCCGCACGGCCAACCAGCTCATCATCGCGGCCTACCAGCTCAGCCACACCGACGACCTGCGCGACCAGGTGCTGAGCTTCCACGCCTCGACCAGCGCCGACCTGGTCAGCCGGTCGGTCTTCCCGACCGGCCCGGCCACGGGCCCGGACGGCACGGCGCTGCCCAACGCCCGCGTCCCCGTCCCGGCCGACGACCACGTCTTCCGCCGCCTGGGCGGCTTCCTGACCCCGCGCAACACCGTGACCAGCCTGGTGGTCACCGACAGCCAACAGGCGTTCGCCACCACGGCGGAGTCCCCCGACGCCCAGATCTGGGACATCACCGACGCCCGGTCCCCGGTCCTGGCGCACACGTTCAAGCAGCCGCTGATCCACGCCGCGTTCTCCCCCGACGGCCAGACCCTGGTCACCGTCGAGAGCCCGGCCCTGGTGCGCCTGTGGGACGCCTCCAACCCGTACCAGCCGGTCCTGCGCGGCACCATCACCACCCACCCGCGGGCCGTCAACGCCATCGTGTTCTCCCCGGTCGGGGGCACCACCCTGGCCACCATCGACAACCAGAGCACGGTCCGCCTCTGGGACATCGCCAACCCCGCCGAACCGCGCCAGGTCGGCGAGCTGGACGACGGCCAGGACGTCACCACCGCCGCCCTCGACCGGGACTCGACCACCATCGCGGTCGCCGGCCGCTCGGGCACGATCCGCCTGTGGGACCTGCGGGCCAACCCGTGGAACCCGACCCGGCTCGCCGACTTCGACGCCCATCGGGACCGCGTCACCGCCATGGGCTTCCGCCGCGACGGCGCGGCCCTGGCCAGCGCAGGCAAGGACGGCACGGTCCGAATGTGGGACCTCGCGTCCCGGCAGCACCCCACCCAGCGGGGCCGGATCAGCGGCAACACCGACAGCATCTACGCGGTCGGCTTCGGCGACGCGCCGGACTGGGTGATCACGGCGAGCGCCGACGGCACCAGCCGTTCGTGGGAGTTCAACCTGGACCTGGCGATCGCCAACATGTGCGAGACCGTCGGCCAGCCGCTGACCCCGGACGAGTGGCGCCGCAACTTCAACGGCATCCCCTACAGCCCGCCCTGCTCCTAGCGGGACCTCACCCGCTCGCCTGACTGGCGGCCCCCGCGCGCCGGTCCGATAATCACCGTGTGACCACTCCCCGTGACGAGGACCGCACCGACGCGATCCCCACCTCCCCGATCACCGGCGCGCCGCCACCGGTCGGTCCGACGTCCGTGGACCGCCACCCGGAGAGCCGGCTCGACCCGGACACCAGGCGCGCCCCGGAACCCGCGCCCGGCAAGCGCGTGAAGATCAAGTCGACCCGGATCAGCGGCACGTGGGTCGCCGTCCTGGCCTCGATCGTCGTCCTGGTCTTCCTGCTGATCTTCATCCTGCAGAACGGGACCGACGCCACCATCCACTTCCTGGGCATCGCGACCACGCTGCCGCTGGGCGTGGCGCTGCTGTTCGCCGCCATCGGCGGCGCGGTGATGGTGGCCCTGGTCGGCGCAGCCAGAATCCTCCAGCTGCGCCGCCAGGCCAAACGAGGGCTCACGCGCTCCTGATCGCTAAGCCGAACAGGACGCACCGTTGAGCGTGAAGCCGGTGGGTGTGACGTTGCTGCCCTGCCAGCTCGCCTGGAATCCGAACTCCACCGAACCACCCGCCGCGATGGTCCCGTTCCAGCCCTCGTTGGTCACCGTGGCGACAGCGCCGCTCTGCGACGCCTTGCCGTTCCAGGCGTTGGAGATCACCTGCCCGCTGGGGAAGGTGAACCGCAACGCCCAGCCCTGCACCGCGCCCACGCCCCGGTTCGTGATCTTGACCGAGGCCGTGAACCCGCCAGCCCACTGGCTGGAGACCTTGTACTCGACGTGACACCCGACCGGCACACCAGTCGTCGTGGTGGTCGTCGTCGTGGTCGTCGTAGTAGTGGTCGTGGTCGTCGTGGTGGACGTCGTGGGCGGCGCTCCGACCGGGTCGGCGTAGAGGACGCCGCGCCCGTTCGTGCCCAGGTAGACCCGCCCGTACACCCTCGGGTCACCGGTGATCGCCTCGCCCATGTTCCCGTACTGGTGCCGGTCGTCGTTGATCCGGACCCAGTTGGCGCCCACGTCGTCCGAGCGGTAGACGCCGGTAGCGCCACCCAGGCTCAGCACCGCGAACAACGCCGGGTACGCGCGACCGGGAGCGGCCTTGCCGAACCCGATGTTGACCGCCGAGGCGACCCCGCTCACCTTGGTCACGGTCGCGCCGCCGTCGACCGACCGGAACAAGCCGCCTTCGCCGGCCAGCCACAGCTCGCCTTCCCGGCCCGGCACGGCGTGCAGCTTCGCCGCCGACACCGCCGCCCCGGCCGTGAACGACGCCCCACCGTCCACACTGGAGTACACCCGGCCGCCGGCCAACGCGTAGAACCGCCGCGGGTTCACCCGGTCCGACTCCACGACCGCACCGGTCGGCACCCCCGCGGACGGCGTCCACGAGTTCCCGAACCCGACCGCGTGGTGCACCGCGGCCCCGGCCGGGCTCCACACGAACCGCGAGCCGTCCGCAGCCGCCGCGACGGTCCCGCCACCGGTGACCCCGCCCGGTTCGGAACCGGCGAACCAGTTCGCGCCGCCGTCGGTCGAGAACGCCACGTGCGCGGCGCCGTCCACGTTGCCCGACCGGACCATCACCGCCGGCGAGGTCTCCGCGTAGTCCAACGACGTCGTCGAGGTGAAGTTGGGCTGCTGGAACATCATGGCCGGCACCTTGGTCAGGTCCGTGTGCCGGAACCCGCCGATGTCACCCAGCCCGCTCACCAGCGGCGCGCCGCTCGGCGGGCTGACCAGGTCCAGCACGGCCGTTTCCTCCAGACCGCCCACCACCGGCTTGATGGTGATCTTCCCGCCGGCGTCCCACTTGGTCAGGTCCGTGGTGCCGTAGATGGTGGCCCCGGTGCCGTAGAGCATCCGGTCGGAGTCGAACGGGTCGATCTCCATGGACTCGACCATCCACCCCAGCTTGGGCGTGACCTCGGGCGGCTGCGGGTTGGCGCCCCACGTCAGCCACGGCGCGGCGGAGACGTCCAGCTCGTAGCGGAAGCTCCGGTTCGGGTAGGACGTGAAGTCCCACGCCCGGGTCCACGTCGCGCCGCCGTCGGTGGACCGGAACAGGATCACGTCCGGCCACCACGAGATCTGCGAGGCGACCATGAGCACGTTCGGGTTCTGCCGGTCCACGGTCAGGCCGGAGTACCCGTAGTAGGCGTCGGGGCTGTCCGAGGGGACCGGGCTGATGCGGGTCCACGTCCCGCCGACCGTGTCGAACTTCCACACGTCGCCCTTGCCGCCGTCGTACGGCCCGCCGGTGTCGCTGGTGGCGATGACCAGGTTCGACCCGGCGAGGACGCCCTTGTGCGCGATGAACCCGGTGGGCTGGCCGGGCAGCCGGCTCCACGTGGCCCCGCCGTCCACGCTGCGGTAGACGGTGTTCTGCTTGTCCGCCACGCCCACGTAGATCGTCCGGCTGGCGCCGCCCGTGGAGGACCGCGGGTCGAACGTCACCCACACGACGCCCTGGATGTCGTTGAGGTAGCCGTTCGGGTCGGCGGGGTCGGCGACGTAGTCGCCCGGGTTGGGGAAGGAGTCCACCCGCGCCCAGGTCGCCCCGCCGTCGGCGCTGCGCCACAACCCCTTGCCGCTGGGCGCGCCGAAGTACAGCACCCGCCCGTCGTTGGGGTCGACCGCGAGCCGCTCCCCCATGCCGCGGCCGGGCATGTTGCCGCCGACCTTGAACGGCAGCTCGGCGACCTGCCACGTGGCCCCGCGGTCGCCCGACCGCAGGATCGCCCCGTTGCCCGGGTCCCAGCTGTTGGTGTACATGCCGACGGCGGCGTAGACCTTGTTCGCGTCACGGGGGTCGGGGGCGATCGACGCGACGCCGTTCCACCCCCACCGGTCCCAGCCGACCCAGTCCAACAGCGGGATCCAGCGCCCGGACGCCTTGTCCCACCGGTACGCGCCGCCGATGTCGGTGCGGGCGTAGACGAGGTCCTTCTCCGCCGGGGAGAACACGATGCCGGGCACGAACCCGCCGCCGGCGATCTCGACGTTCTTCCAGTCGTACCGCTGCTCCGGGGCGGCGGTGGCGGGCCTGGCCTGGGTGGACACCAGCACCAGCCCCACCGCCGCGCACACCGCGGCGGCCACGGCCACGAGCCGCTTCACCACGAGTCGGGGTGCCATCTCCTCAAGCGCTCCTTTGCGCGGGGATCAGCCGAAGCGGACCACGATGGCGGTCAGGTCCACAGGGGTCGGTGCGGGAGCCGGACGTTCTGGGAGCGCTCCCAGAACCACACAGCCGAACGGTAACGCCCCCGTCGCGCAACGTCAACAGGCGCGCGGCGGCCCTACTTCGGCCTGACGACGACTTGGGCGCGCTCGACCCGACCCGCGCGGCCCACCTCGGCCTGACCACGACCTCGGCGCGCTTGACCCGACCCGCGCGGCCTGCTACGGCCCGCTGGAAGCCGCAGGTCGGGTCAGGCGCTGCCGCGCTTCACCATCGACGTGGGCAGCAGCAGGAACGGCGGCAGGTTCTCCTCGCCCGCCAGTTCCGCCATCAGCCGCCACGTCATGGTCCGGCCCAGCTGCTCGACGTCCTGCCGGATCGTGGTCAACGGCGGCACCGCGGTCGAGGCGATCATCAGGTCGTCGAACCCGACCACGGCGACGTCCTCGGGCACCCGCTTCCCGTGCGCGTGCAGGGTCTGGAGAGCACCCAACGCCATGATGTCGGCCGCGACGAACACCGCGTCGATGTCCGGCGACCGCGACAGCAGCTCCTCCATCGCCGCCGCGCCGCTCTCCGGGGTGAAGTCCCCGTAGGCGACCAGGTCGACCGGCAGCCGGGCCTGCGACATCCCGCGCTTCCACCCGGACAGCCGGTCCATGCCCACGGCCATGTCCCGCGGGCCGGCGATGGTCGCCACCCGCCGCCGGCCCAGCGACGCCAGGTACCGCGCCGCCTCCATGGCCCCGTTGAAGTTGTCCGAGTCCACATAGGGCACGCCGCCGGCGCCCAGCGGCCTGCCGCCCACGACGGTCGGCAGGCCCGCGTCGGCGAGCGTCCTGGGCAGCGGGTCCTGGCCGTGCAGGCTGATCACCAGCACGCCGTCGACGTGGCCGCCGCACAGGTAGTTCACCAGGTCCTGCTCGTCGCCCTCCTTGCTCATCATGAGGACGAGCTGGACCCGCTTGCCCGCCAGTTCGGCGTGCACGCCGCGCAGCACGCCGGCGAAGAACGGGTCCGCGAGCACCCGGCTGCCCTGCTCCGACACGACCAGCGCGATGCAGTTCGCGCGGCTGCCGGCCAGGGTGCGGGCGGCCTGGTTGGGGCTGTAGCCGAGGCGCGTGATGGCCTGGTGCACGGCCTCACGCGCCTTCGAGCTGACGTACGGTTCGCCGTTGATCACCCGTGACACGGTGGACTTGGACACCCCGGCGGCCCGGGCCACCTCTTCGAGCCGGGTGTTGGGTCGGCGCGCCTTGGGCGGGTCAACGGCATCGGTCACGAGGCGGCCGTCGCTGCGAGCGCGTTGCCCCGGGCAACCTTCGAGTACCACATGGCGCTCATCTTAGGTGTCCGCACCTGCGTCTCGTAGTCGACATGCACGATCCCGAACCGCTTGGCGTAACCCTCCGCCCATTCGAAGTTGTCCATCAGCGACCAGGCGAAGTAGCCGCGCAGGTCCACGCCCTCCTGGATGGCCTCCCACGCCGCCCGCAGGTGCCCGTCGATGTAGTTGAGCCGGTCGACGTCCTCGATCGAGCCGTCGTCGCCGATGGCGTCCGGGTAGGCCGCGCCGTTCTCGGTCACGTACAGCGGGATGTCGGTGTACTCCCGCGCGACCCGGACCAGCACCTTCTTCAGCCCGTCCGGCTCGACCTCCCAGTCCATGTCGGTGCGGGGCAGGCCCCGGCTGGGGAAGGACACGTGCTCCGCGCCCACCCACGGCGACCCGGTGGCCCGCCTGCCCTCGGCGACCGGGGCGGCCGGCGCCGGGGTGCCGCTGACGAAGTGCTCGGCGTAGTAGTTCACGCCCAGCTGGTCCAGCGGCGTGGAGATGATCTCCAGGTCGTTCTCCCGGATGTGCTTGGTGAACCCGTACGGCGTCAGGTCCTGCACGACGTCCTCCGGGTACTCGCCCTTGAACAGCGGGTCCAGGAAGATCCGGTTCTGCAGCCCGTCCAGCCGCCGGGCCGCGTCCAGGTCGGCGGGGTCGTCGGGGTCGGCCGGGATGATCGGGTACATGTTGAGCGTGATGCCGACCTTGGCGTCGGTGGACTGCGCGCGAATCGCTTCGACGGCGAGCCCGTGCCCGAGCAGCAGGTGGTGCACCGCGGCGACGGCGGCCTCCGGCTCCTGCCGGCCGGGCGCGTGGACGCCGGCCGCGTAGCTCAGGAACGAGGAGCACCACGGCTCGTTCAACGTGGTCCAGTTGGCCACCCGGTCGCCCAGCGCGCCGACGACCGACTCGGCGTACTCGGCGAACCGGTACGCGGTGTCCCGGTTGGTCCAGCCGCCCTTGTCCTCCAGGGCCTGCGGCAGGTCCCAGTGGTAGAGCGTGAGCCAGGGGGTGATCCCCTTGTCCAGCAGCGCGTCGACCAGCCGGGAGTAGAAGTCCAGGCCGGCCTGGTTGACCGGGCCGGCGTCGGGCCGCACCCGCGGCCACGCGGTGGAGAACCGGTAGGCGTGCAGGCCCAGGTCGGCCATCAACTGGACGTCGGACTCGACGCGGTAGTAGTGGTCGGCCGCGGGCTCACCGGTGTCGCCGCCGACCACGGCCCCCGGCACCTCGCAGAACGTGTCCCAGATGGACTTGGTGCGACCGTCCACGGTGGTCGCGCCCTCGACCTGGAACGCCGCGGTCGCGGCGCCCCAGACGAAGCCCTCGGGAAAGGAAATCGACTCCACAGCTACCCCTTCACAGCACCCTGCATGATCCCGGCGACGATCTGCCGCCCGAGTACGAGGAACACGAGCAAGATCGGGACCGTGGCCAGCGTGGTCCCGGCGAGCACGAGCGAGTTGTCGACGTAGTAGCCGCTCTGGAGCTTCTCCAGGGCCACCTGCATGGTCGGGTTCTCCGCGTTGAGCGCGACCAGCGGCCAGAGGAAGTCGTTCCAGGACATCATGAACGTGAAGACGCCGAGCATGGCGGCGGCCGGGCGCACGGCCGGCAGGCACACGTGCCAGAACGTCCGCAGCAGGCTGCACCCGTCCATGCGGGCGGCCTCGATCAGCTCGTCGGGGACGGCGTCCACGATGTACTGGCGCATCCAGAACACGCCGAACGCGGTGATCAGGTTCGGGACGATGACCGCGCCGAGCGTGCCGGACCAGCCGAACTCGGCCATCGCCATGTAGAGCGGGATGATCCCGAGCTGGGTCGGCACCGCCAGCGTGGCGACGACGAACACCAGCAGCGGGCCGCGCCCCTTGAACCGCAGCTTGGCGAAGGCGAACCCGGCCAGCGTCGACAGCAGCACGACCGACAGCGTCACCGTGCCGGAGACGATGACGCTGTTGCCCAGCGCCTTCCAGAACGGGATGGTGTCGAACACGCGTGCCGCGTTGGTGAAGAACTTGCCGCCGGGCAGCAGGGGTGTGTCGGCGGCGTCGTCGTTGCTGGCCACGACGAACGACCAGTAGAACGGGAAGGCCGACCCGAGGATGAAGGCGGTGAGCACCCCGTAGACGCCGAACCCGGGCCGTTTGGCCGGCGAGGACGGGCCCTTGCGGGCGCGCGTCGCGGTGCTTTGCTTCTGGAGCATGTCAGCCCTCCCCGGTGCCGGCGAGGCGGCGGGTGAGCAGGAAGTTGATCCCCGCGATGGCGATGATGATCAGGAACAGCACCCAGGCCATCGCCGAGGCGTAACCGAGGTCCTGCGACTGGAAACCCGACTGGTACATGTAGAGCACGACCGTCTGGTACTGGTTGGTCGCGCCGCCGTTGCTGCTCCCGGCGGGGGCGAACAGCTTGGGCTCGGTGAAGATCTGCAACCCGCCGATGGTCGAGGTGACGATCACGAAGATCAGCGTCGGGCGCAGCAGCGGCAGGGTGATGCTGAAGAACTGCCGGGCCCGGCTCGCGCCGTCCACGATGGCGGCCTCGTAGACGTCCCGCGGGATGGCCTGCATGGCGGCCAGCACGATCAGCGCGTTGTAGCCCGTCCAGCGCCAGTTGACCATGGTGGCGATGGCGACGTGGCTCCACCAGCGGTCGGCCTGCCAGTCGATCTTGTCGATCCCGAAGAAGTCCAGGACGTTGTTGACCATGCCGTACTGCGGGCCGAACAGGTCGCCGAAGATGATCGTCAGGGCGACGAGGCTGGCCACGTAGGGCAGCAGGACACCCATGCGCCACGCGGTCCGGGCGCGCAACGCGGTGTTGAGCAGCACCGCGAGCAGCACCGCCACCACGACCTGCGGGCCGCTGGAGAGCACGAAGATGCTCAGCGTGTTGACCAGCGCGTTCCAGAACTGGTCGTCGGTGGCGAGGGTGACGTAGTTCTCGACGCCGATGAACGGCGTCTCGTCCGCGCCCAGCTCCCAGTCGAACAGCGACACGTAGGCCGTGTAGACCAGCGGGAACAGGCCCGTGATGGCGAACAGGACGAAGAACGGGGCGATGAACAGGTAAGGCGAGTACTTGACGTCCAGGCGCGTGAGGCGGTGCCGCCACGGGAGCTTGACGTCCTCGTCCGCGCGCCGCGGCGGGCGGGGCTCGACGCCCCGCCCGCGCGCGACCGTGAGTTCGGTGGTCACTTGGCAGCCTTCTTGGCTCCCTCGACGACCTGCTGCCAGCCCTCTTCCGCGGTCTTGCCCTGCTCGACCGCCTGGAGCGCCGGCGCGATCACGTTGTCCTGGATCTCGCCGTCCTTCGGGCCCTTGTACTGGGCGCCGGCGACCTTGTTGGCCTGCTCGGCGAACAGGAGGCCGACCTTCTCACCGCCGAAGTAGTCGTTGGTCTTGTTGAGCAGCTCCGGCGAGATCAGCGCCTGGGTCTGGCTGGGGAAGGTGCCCTTGGCGACGAACGCCTTGATCTGCTGCTCGGGGGCGGTCAGCCACGCGGCGAGCTTCGCGGCCTCCTTGGCGTTCTTGCTCTGCTTGGGCACGGTCAGGTACGAGCCGCCCCAGTTGCCGCCGCCGCCGGGGAAGGCGGCCGTGACGGCCCAGTGGCCCTTGTGCTCGGGGCCCGCGTTGCCCTCGATCACGCCCAGCATCCAGGACGGGCAGGTCTTGGTGGCGAAGGCCGACTGCTTGAAGCCGTTCTGCCACTCCGGGCTCCACGCGACGAGCTTGGCCGACTGGCCGCGCGCGACCGCGCCGGTGACCTGCTGCCAGATCTTCTTGTCGTCGTTGGTCTCGATCACGAGCTTGTCGTCGCGGTCGAAGTAGCCGGTCTTGGCCTGGTTGTGCATGGGGTTGAAGATCTGCGCGGCCGAGTCGAACCACGGCTTGCCGGTGGCCTTGACGTACTTGTCGCCGGCCTCGAAGTAGGCGTCCCACGTGGCGAACAGGGCCTTCACGCCCTCGGGGTCGCTGGGCAGGCCGGCGGCCTCGAAGAGGTCCTTGCGGTAGCACATGGCCAGCGGGCCGATGTCGGTGCCGTAACCGATGAGCTTGCCGTCCTTGCTGGTGACGGCGTCGGTCTTCCACTGGAGCCAGCGGTCGGCGCGCACGTCCGCCGGGCCGATCTCCTTGAGGTCGTTGAACTGGCCGGACTTGGCCATGACCTGGCTGAGGTAGCCCTCTTCGACGGCCTCGATGTCGGCGAGCCCGGAACCCGCGCCCAGCTTGGTGAACAGGTTCTGGTGGTGGGGGTTGCCCTGGCCGGTCTTGCGGTGCGTGATCTTGACGTTCGAGTTCGCGGCCTCGTACTCCTTGAACAGTTCCTCGTACCCGAACTCGTTGAACGTGGCGACGGTCAGCTCGACCTTGCCGTCCGGGGACGCGCCGGAACCCCCCGAACCACATGCCGCGGTGACTGCGGCGAGCACTGCGGTGCAGGCCACGACCTTGGCCAAGCCCGCTCGACGGTTGCGCACGAGAACTCCTCAGTTGATCGGCGGTGACGTTCTGGGAGCGCTCCCAGGTTTCGGCGAGTGTGGTTCTCCCCACGCACACGTGTCAAGCACTCGTGTCCGCGCTGTTACCTACGTGGCAAGGAAGACCGACGGGACTATCCGGACGAATCCGCACAGAGACGGACTCGGTACGCAGCGCAACGCCGTGGAGCGCTCCCAGACGGCCCCGGGACTGGTGCTCCAACCGGCGGCCACCATTCCTCCGGACACCCGCCGGGCGCCTGTGGCGCGAGCAACACGGCTATTCGCGGTGACGTGGCCCGAGCGCTCGATCGGGCGGCCCTTCGCGCGGGGCGGGACGTTTCCGGGATCGGAAAAGTAGTGCGTGTGACCCCTAGAAACACGTGCGGCGCGCACCGCAAAGGATGCGCGCCGCGACGTGGAAATACTTCAGCGACCGTCTTCCAAGTCGCCTTCGGTCTCCAGGTAAACCGCCTTCAAGGCGTCCAACGTCTCCTGTTCCGGGTGTTCCCACATCCCCCGGTCCGCCGCCTCCAGCAGCCGCTCCGAAATGCCGTGCAACGCCCACGGGTTCGACTCCGAGAGGAACTTCCGGTTCTCCGGGTCCAGCACGTAGCTCGCGGCCAATTGCTCGTACATCCAGTCCGCCACCACGCCGGTGGTCGCGTCGTAGCCGAACAGGTAGTCCACGGTCGCGGCCAATTCGAACGCGCCCTTGTAGCCGTGCTTGCGCATCGCGGCGAGCCAGCGCGGGTTGACCACGCGGGCGCGGAAGATGCGGTTGGTCTCCTCGTGCAGCGTCCGGGTGCGGACGGCGTCCGGGCGGGTGCTGTCGCCGACGTAGGCGGCGGGGGCCTTGCCGGTCAGCGCGCGGACGGTGGCGACCATGCCGCCGTGGTACTGGAAGTAGTCGTCGGAGTCGGCGATGTCGTGCTCGCGGGTGTCGATGTTCTTGGCCGCCACCGCGATCCGCTTGTACGCGCTCTCCATGTCGGTGCGCGCCTCGACGCCGTCCAGCTCGCGGCCGTAGGCGTAGCCGCCCCACACCGCGTACACCTCGGCGAGGTCGGCGTCGTCGCGCCAGTTGCGGCTGTCGATCAGCGGCAGCAGGCCCGCCCCGTACGCGCCCGGCTTGGAGCCGAAGATGCGCAGGGTGGCGCGGCGGCGGTCGCCGTGCTCGGCCTCGGCCGCTTGGGCGTGCGCCCGGACGTAGTTGTCCTCGGCGGGCTCGTCCAGGGCGGCGACGAGCTGCACGGCGTCGTCCAGCAGGGCCACCACGTGCGGGAACGCGTCGCGGAAGAAGCCCGAGATGCGGACCGTCACGTCGACGCGCGGACGGCCCAGCTCGTCCAGCGGGATCGGTTCCAGGCCCGTGACGCGGCGGGACTGGTCGTCCCACACCGGCCGGACGCCCATCAGCGCGAGGACCTCCGCGATGTCGTCACCGGCGGTGCGCATCGCGCTGGTGCCCCACACCGACAGGCCCACCGACGGCGGCCACTGCCCGTCGTGGTCGGCGCGGTAGCGCTCCAGCAGGGACTCCGCCATGGCCTGCCCGGTCTCCCAGGCCAGCTTGGACGGCACCGCCTTGGGGTCCACGGAGTAGAAGTTGCGGCCGGTCGGCAGCACGTTCACCAGGCCGCGCAACGGGGACCCGCTCGGCCCGGCCGGGACGTACCCGCCGTTGAGCGCGTGCAGCGTGTTGGCCAGCTCGTCGGTGGTGCGCGCCAGCCGCGGCACGACCTCCAGCGCGCCGAACTCCAGGATGCGCGCCACGTCCTCGTCGTCGGTCAACGTCCGCGCGGCGGCCGGGTCCCAGCCGGCGTCCTCCATCGCCTGCACCAGCGCGCGGGCCTCGGCCTCGACGGCGTCCACCGAGGTCCGGGTGGAGTCCTTGAGCCCGAGGGCCTCGCGCAGGCCGGGCAGCGCGGCGACCTGGCCGGCCCACATCTGCTTGGCCTGGAGGATCGCGAGCACCAGGTTGACGCGGGTCTCGCCGGTCGGCGGCTCGCCCAGCACGTGCAGGCCGTCACGGATCTGGACGTCCTTGACCTCGCACAGCCAGCCGTCCACGTGCAGGATCAGCTCGTCGAACTCGGCGTCGTGCGGCCGGTCCTCGATGCCCAGGTCGTGGTCGAGCTTCGCGGCCTGGATCAGCGTCCAGATCTGGGCGCGGATGGCGGGCAGCTTCGCCGGGTCCATCGCGGCGATGTTGCCGTGCTCGTCCAGCAACTGCTCCAGCCGGGCGATGTCGCCGTAGCTGTCGGCGCGGGCCATCGGCGGCACCAGGTGGTCGACCAGGGTGGCGTGGACGCGGCGCTTGGCCTGCGTGCCCTCACCCGGGTCGTTGACCAGGAACGGGTAGACCAGCGGCAGGTCGCCCAGCGCGGCGTCCGGGCCGCAGCCGGCGGACAGGCCGACGGCCTTGCCGGGCAGCCACTCCAGGTTGCCGTGCTTGCCGACGTGCACGACGGCGTCCGCGCCGAACTCCGACTCAAGCCACCGGTACGCGCCCAGGTAGTGGTGGCTCGGCGGCAGGTCCGGGTCGTGGTAGATGGCGATCGGGTTCTCGCCGAAGCCGCGCGGCGGCTGCACCATGACCACGACGTTGCCCGACCGCAGGGCGGCCAGCACGATCTCGCCGTCCTGGTCCCGGGAGCGGTCCACGAACAGCTCGCCGGGGGCCTGCCCCCAGTGCCGCTCGATCTCCTCGCGGGTCTCGTCGGGCAGCGTGGCGAACCACTCGCGGTAGGCGGAGGCGGCGATGCGGACCGGGTTGCCCTGGACCTGCTCCTCGGTGAGCCAGTCGACGTCCTGGCCGCCGGCGGCGATGAGCGCGTGGATCAGGGCGTCGCCGTCGAGGTCGGCGACGCCGGGCAGGTCGTCGCCGATGTCGTAGCCGTTGTCGCGCAACGCCTTGAGCAGCCGCACGACGCTGGCCGGGGTGTCCAGGCCGACCGCGTTGCCGATGCGGGAGTGCTTGGTCGGGTAGGCCGACAGCATGACGACGATCTTCTTGTCGGCGTTGGGGATGTGCCGCAGCCTGCCGTGCCGCACGGCGATGCCCGCCACGCGCAGCGCGCGCTCGGGGTCGGCGACGTAGACGGTCAGGCCGTCCTCGTCGATCTCCTTGAAGGAGAAGGGGACGGTGATGATCCGGCCGTCGAACTCGGGGATGGCGACCTGCGTGGCGGTGTCCAAAGGGGACAGTCCGTCGTCGTTCTCGTCCCACGCGGCGCGGCTGGAGGTCAGGCACAGCCCCTGGAGGATCGGGATGTCCAGCGCCGCGAGCGCGCCCACGTCCCACGCGTCGTCGTCGCCGCCGGCGGACGCGGTGGCGGGCTTGGTGCCGCCGGCCGCGAGCACGGTGACCACGAGGGCGTCGGCCTTGCCGAGTTCGGCGAGCAGCTCGGGCTCGGCGGTGCGCAGCGACGCGCAGTAGACCGGCAGCGGCCGGCCGCCCTTGGCCTCGATCGCGTCGCACAGGGCGTGCACGAACGCGGTGTTCCCCGCCACGTGGTGCGCCCGGTAGTACAACACCGCCACCACGGGACGCCGCGACAACTCCTCCGGCGACAAGGCGGCCGAATCGTCGGTGGTCGGTGCGACGATCGAAGCGGGGGCCGGAGGCCGCTCCAGCACGCCCCAGTTCGGCGCGGCGGTCGGCGGGTTGAAGCCGAAACCGGTCAGCAGGACGGTGTCGGACAGGAAGTTGAACAGCTCCGCCAGGTTCGCCGGACCGCCGTGCGCCAGGTAGGCGTGCGCCTCCGCGCACACCCCGCCCGGCACGGTGGACAGCTCCATCAGCGGGGCGTCCGGGTTCTGCTCACCACCCAGCACCACGACCGGGCGCGGGCCGGCCAGCAGCCAGTCGAGGCCCTCCTCCCACATCCGGCGACCGCCGAGGATGCGCACGACCACCAGGTCCACGCCCTCGACCAGGGCGGGCAGGTCGTCCACGGTGAGCCGGGCGGGGTTGCCCAGCCGGTAGTCCGCGCCGCTCGCGCGAGCGGACAGCAGGTCGGTGTCGGAGGTCGACAGCAGCAGGATCACGTGCGGGCTCCATCCCTCGGGGGTCCTCGCCCCAGGTCGTAGGGGACGGCGGGCGGAGTTCCTGACTCCCGGGCTCGCACCCGGTCACAGTGGCGGGACCGCGCCGGACTCGCACCGGCTTCCTCCTGTTGCTTCGCCGTTCGGGGACAACCCTAACGGGCGTTAGCATCCAGCCCATGCCCCAGGAGCGTGAACGACCCGACGCGTGCCCCGGCGCCGTCGACGTGCACCAGGCGGCCGACGGCGGCCTGGCGCGCGTCCGAGTGCCCGGCGGGACGCTGTCGGCGGCGCAGTTCGACGCGCTGCGCGGTGCCGCGCTGGAGTTGGGCGACGGGGCACTGGAACTGACCTCGCGGGCGAACGTGCAGATCAGGGGCTTGCGGCCGGGCGCCGAGCACGTCCTGGGAGCGCTCCTGGCCGACATCGGCCTGCTGCCCTCGCGGACGCACGAGCGGATGCGCAACATCATCGCCGCGCCGCTGGAGGACAACCAGGGGTTGGTCGACGGGATCGACCGCGCGCTGTGCGCGGTGCCGGAGTTGGCCGACCTGCCGGGGCGGTTCCTGGTCACGGTGGGTGCCGGGGTCAGCGGGCTGGGCGGTGACATCGGCCTGGTGGGTGACGCGTTGTTCCTGGCCGGAACCGATTCCGGGCTGCGCGTGACCGATGCAGTGGCGGCCGTGGTGACGGCTTCCCGGTTGTTCCAGGAGATCCGCGGCAGCGCCTGGCGGCTGTCCGAAGTGGACTCCGGTGTGCGGAAGATCACGGACGCCCTGGGCGCCCCGGTACCCGGGAGGATTCCCCCGACTGTGACTCCGGTCGCACCCGGGGTGCACGGCGACGTCGTCGTGGCGGGTGTGCCGTTGGGTCGGTTGGACGCGCGGCTGCTCGCCGGAGTGCCGGTGCGGATCACGCCGTGGCGCAGCGTGGTGGTGCCGGTCGGGGCGGACACCACGGGCCTGTTCACCTCGTCGGATTCGCCGTGGCACGGGGTGAGCGCGTGCACCGGGCGGCCGGGGTGCGCGAAGTCGCTGTCGGACGTGCGGGCGGACGTCACGGCGTGGATCGGCACGCCGCACGCGGGCCGGGTGCACTGGTCGGGCTGCGCGCGGCGGTGCGGGCGGCCGGCGGGGGACGTGGTGGAGTACGTCGCGACCGGCGACGGGTACGAGGAGATCAGGTGACCAGCTACATCAAGGACGGCGCGGAGATCTACCGCCAGTCGTTCGCGACCATCCGCGCCGAGGCGGACCTGACCGGGCTGCCGGCGGACGTGGCGCGGGTCGCGGTGCGGATGATCCACGCCTGCGGCATGGTCGACCTGGTCCGGGACATCGCCCACTCCCCCGGCGTGGTGGCTTCCGCGCGGGCGGCGCTGCTGGCCGGTGCGCCGATCCTGTGCGACGCGCAGATGGTGGCGGCGGGCGTGACGCGCAAGCGGTTGCCCGCGGACAACGAGGTGCTGTGCACGTTGTCCGACCCGCGCGTGCCGGGCCTGGCGGCGGAGCTGGGCAACACGCGCAGCGCGGCGGCCCTGGAGCTGTGGGGCGACCGGCTGGCGGGCGCGGTGGTCGCCATCGGCAACGCGCCGACGGCGTTGTTCCACCTGCTGGACATGGTGGCCGCGGGCGCGCCGAAGCCCGCCGCCGTGCTGGGCGTGCCGGTCGGGTTCATCGGCGCGGCGGAGTCGAAGGACGCGTTGGCGGCCAACGACCTCGGCCTGGAGTACCTGGTCGTGCGCGGGCGTCGGGGCGGCAGCGCCATGACCGCGGCGGCCGTCAACGCGATCGCGAGCGAGGAAGAATGACGGGCAGGCTGTACGGGGTCGGAGTGGGGCCGGGCGACCCGGAGCTGGTGACCGTCAAGGCGGCGCGGCTGATCGGCGAGGCCGACGTGGTGGTGTTCCACAGCGCGCGGCACGGCCGCAGCGTGGCCCGCAACATCGCCGCCCGCTACCTGCGCGAGGGCCAGATCGAGGAGCAGTTGGTGTACCCGGTCACGACCGAGGACACCGACGACTACCAGGGCGAGATCGACGCGTTCTATGAGGAGTGCGCGGCGCGGCTGGCGGCGCACCTGGACGCGGGGCGGACCGTGGTGGTGCTGGCCGCGGGCGACCCGTTCTTCTACGGGTCGTACATGCACCTGCACAAGCGGTTGGCGCACCGGTACCCGGCGGAGGTCGTGCCCGGGGTGACGTCGGTGTCGGCCGGGGCGGCGGTGATCGGGAAGCCGTTGGTGGAGCGGGACGAGGTGCTGACCGTGCTGCCCGGGACGCTGCCCGCGGACGCGTTGGCGGCGCACCTGGCGACCGGCGACCCGGTGGCGATCATGAAGCTGGGGCGGACGTTCCCGCGGGTGCGGGAGGCGCTGGAGCGGTCGGGGCGGCTGGCGGAGGCCTGGTACGTCGAACGCGCGACCACCGGCAAGCAGCGCACCGCGCCACTGTCCGAAGTGGACGCCGAGGGGGTGCCGTACTTCTCGCTGGCCCTCCTGCCGAGCAAAGCCCCCGCACCGGCAGACCACGCGGGGAGCGGCGCTGCGGCCGGCGGCGCTGCGGCGGACGGCTCGGCGGGCGGCGGCGCTGCGGCAGGCGGCGCTGCGGCAGGCGGCTCGGCGGGCGGCGGCGCTGCGGCAGGCGGCTCGGCGGGCGGCGGCGCTGCGGCAGGCGGCTCGGCAGCGGACGGCTCGGCGGCGGACGGCGCTGCGGCCGGCGGCTCGGTGCGTGGCGAGGTGGTCGTGGTGGGTTTGGGGCCGGCGGGTCCCGAGTGGCTGACCCCCGAAGCACGTCAGGCCCTCGCGTCGGCCGATGACCTGGTCGGGTACGTCACCTACCTGAACCGCGTATCCACCGGCCCCCGCCAGCGCAAGCACGCCTCGGACAACAAGGTCGAGTCCGAGCGGGCGGCGTTCGCGTTGGACCTGGCCAAGCGGGGCCGGCGGGTGGCCGTGGTGTCCTCCGGTGACCCCGGGGTGTTCGCGATGGCCAGCGCCGTGCTGGAGGTGGCGGCGGAGGAGCAGTTCGCCGACGTGCCGGTCCGGGTGCTGCCCGGCATGACCGCCGCGCACGCCGTCGCCAGCCGCGCCGGGGCGCCGCTGGGCCACGACTACGCCGTGGTCTCCCTGTCCGACCGCCTCAAGCCGTGGGACGTCATCGCGTCCCGCCTGGCCGCCGCCGCTGCCGCCGACCTGGTGCTGGCGATCTACAACCCGGCCTCGCGCAGCCGCACGTGGCAGGTCGAACGCGCCCGCGACCTGCTGCTGGAGCACCGCTCCCCGGACACGCCGGTCGTGGTGGGCCGCGACGTCGGCGGGCCGGAGGAGGAGGTCCGGGTGGTCCGCCTGGCCGACCTCGACCCGGCCACCGTGGACATGCGGTGCCTGCTGCTCATCGGGTCGTCGCAGACGCGGGTGTCGGCCCGGGGGACCGTGTTCACCCCGCGCCGCTACCCCGGCTGACCCACTCGACGGCTTCGGCGACCGTCCCGACCACCTCGACCCCGTCGGGCAGGGGCGGTCGCCGGACCACGACGACCGGGATGCCCAGTTCCCGGGCCGCGGTGAGCTTCGCGGCGGTCATCGAGCCGCCGCTGTCCTTGGTCACGAGCACCTCGATGCGGTGTTCCCGCATCAGGGCCACCTCGCCGGCCACGGTGTACGGGCCGCGGTCGAGCAGGACCGTCACACCGGGCACCGGCGGCTCGGGCGGGTCCACCGTCCGGGCGACCCCGCCGCGGAACGCCGCGAGCCCCTGCCGCCCGGTGGTGATGAACGCCCGGCGCTCCCCCACCGCCGCCGCCGCGTCGGCCGGCGAGTCCACCCAGGTCCAGTCGTCGCCGGCGCCCGCCGCCCACCCGGGCCGGCGCAGCACGAGCAGCGGCACCCCAGCCACCCGGCACGCTTCGGCGGCGTTGGCGGTGATCCCCCCGGCGAACGGGTGCGTGGCGTCCACGACCGCCGACACCCCCTCGGCCCGCAGGTAGCCGACCAGCCCGGCCACCCCGCCGAACCCGCCGATCCGCACCTCGCCGACGGGCAACCGGGGCGCGCTCACCCGCCCGGCCAGCGACGACACCACCCGGAGGCCGCCCACCAGCTCATCGGCGAGGGCGCGGCCCTCGGCGGTGCCACCCAGCACCAACACCGTTCTCATGGTTGTTGCATCCTGACCCCGTGAACCTGCGCTACGGGTGGACGACCGGGGCCTGCGCCACGGCCGCCACCACCGCCGCCTACACGGCGCTGCTCACCGGCGAGTTCCCCGACCCGGTGGAGATCCTCCTGCCCAAGGGCCAGACCCCGTCGTTCGCCCTCGCCCGGGAGGAACTCGCCGCCGACCACGCGTCCGCCGCCGTCGTGAAGGACGCCGGCGACGACCCGGACGTCACCCACGGCGCGCTCATCCGCTCGACGGTCCGCCACGGCGCGCCCGGCACGGGTGTCACGTTCGAAGCCGGGCCGGGCGTCGGCACGGTCACCAAGCCCGGCCTGCCGCTGCCGGTCGGCGAGCCGGCCATCAACCCGGTGCCCCGGCAGATGATGCGCGAGCACGTCGAACGCGTCGCCCGCGCGCACGGCGGCACCGGGGACGTCGTGGTGGAGATCTCCGTCGAGCACGGCGAGGAACTGGCCAAGAAGACCTGGAACCCGCGCCTGGGCATCCTCGGCGGGCTGTCCATCCTCGGCACCACGGGCATCGTCGTGCCGTACTCGTGCTCGGCGTGGATCGACAGCATCCGGCGCGGCATCGACGTGGCCCGCGCCGCCGGGTACACCCACGTCGCCGGGTGCACCGGCAGCACGTCGGAGAAGGTCGCCGCCACCGTGCACGGGCTGCCCGAGGACGCCCTGCTCGACATGGGCGACTTCGCGGGCGCGGTGCTGAAGTACCTCAAGCGCCACCCCGTGCCGCGGCTGACCATCGCGGGCGGCATCGGCAAGCTGTCCAAGCTCGCGGACGGCCACCTCGACCTGCACTCGGGCCGCTCGCAGGTCGACCACGACTTCCTGGCGTCCCTCGTCGACGACCCGGACCTGGCCGAACGCGTCCGCACCGCCAACACCGCCCTGGGCGCGCTGCACCTGTGCCAGGAGGCCGGCGTCCCGTTCGGCGACCTGGTCGCCGAACGGGCCAAGCGCACCGCCGAGGACGTCCTGAAGGGCGCGCCGGTCGCGGTCGACGTGATCGTCATCGACCGCGGGGGCACGATCGTCGGCCGCGCCTAGCCGCGGCATCGGTCCACGGAGTACAGGTGGCTGTCGATGAAGCCCTCGGCGGCCAGCACGTCCCCGACGATGATCACGGCGGTGCGCTTGATGCCGGCCTCGTGGACGGACGCGGCGATCGTGGACAGCGTGCCGCGCAGCACGACCTCGTCGTCACGGCTGGCGTAGGCGACGACGGCCGCCGGGCAGTCCGGGCCGTAGGAGGGCAGCAACTCGGCCACCACCTCGTCCACCCGCTGCACGGCCAGGTGCAGCACCAGCGTCGCGCGGGACCGGCCCAGCGTGGCCAGGTCCTCCCCCGGCGGCATGGGCGTGGCCCGCGCGGCGGTCCGGGTGAGGATCACCGTCTGGCCCACGCCGGGCACGGTCAGCTCGCGCTTGAGGGTGGCAGCCGCCGCCGCGAAGGCCGGGACGCCGGGGGTGACGTCGTAGGGGATGTCGAGGGCGTCGAGGCGGCGCATCTGCTCGGCCATCGCCGAGTACACCGACGGGTCGCCGGAGTGCAGGCGCGCCACGTCGTGCCCGGCGGCGTGCGCGGCGGACAGCTCGGCGGTGATCTGGTCCAGGTCGAGGTTCGCGGTGTCCACCAGGCGCGCGTCCGGTGGGCAGTGGGACAGCACCTCGACCGGCACCAGCGCCCCCGCGTACAGGCACACCGGGGAGGACTCCAGCAGCCGCACCGCCCGCAGGGTCAGCAGGTCCGCCGCGCCCGGTCCGGCGCCGATGAAGTGGACGGTCACGCGTTCTCCTTCGTCACGGCCCACGTGGTCACGGGCATGTGCGGGCGCCAGCCGGTGAAACCGCCGACGCGGGTGTCCCGGCTGACCGACAGCCGGGTGAGCGAGCCGCCCAGCTCGCCGTGCCACCGGGCGAGCACGGCCTCGGACTCCACGGTGACGGCGTTGGCCACCAGCCGCCCGCCCGGCCGCAGGGCGTCCCAGCAGCGTTCCACGACACCGGGGGCGGTCAGGCCGCCGCCGATGAACACGGCGTCCGGCGTGGGCAGGTCCAGCGCCTGCGGGCTCGCGCCCTCCACGACCCGGACGGCGGGAACGCCCAGGGCCTGCGCGTTGCGGGTGATCCGCGCGGCCCGTTCGGGCGAGCGTTCGACCGCGATGGCCCGGCACGACGGGTGCGTGCGACACCACTCGACGGCGATGCTGCCCGACCCCGCGCCCACGTCCCACAGCAGCTCGCCGGGGCGAGGTCCGAGCAGCGCCAGCGACACCGCGCGCACCTCGCGCTTGGTCAGCTGCCCGTCGTGCTCGTAGGCGTCGTCGGGCAGGCCGGGGACCAGCGAGTACCCGCCCGGTCCGCACTCCACGGCCAGCACGTGCAGCGGGTCGGCGGCGGCCAGGTCGTGGTGGACGCGCTCCCCCGGCCCGCCCAACTGCTCCAGCACGGTCAGCCGCGCGTCCCCGGCCACCGCGGCGACCTCCGGCGGCGACCCGCCCAGCACCAGCACGCGCCGCCCGGGGTGCAGGAACGGCACCAGCAGCGACACGGGCTTGCCGACCAGGCTCACCACGTCCACCGCGTCCAGCGCCCACCCCAGCCGGGCGCACGCCAGCGACACCGACGACGGGTGCGGCACCACCCGGACCGCGTCCGCGCCGAGCAGCCGGACCAGGGTCGTGCCGATGCCGTGGAACATCGGGTCGCCGCTGGCCAGCACGCACACCCGGCGGCCGGCGTGGGCGTCGAGCAGCCCCGGCAGGGCGGGCAGCAGCGGTGCCGGCCAGGCCACCCGGTCGAACGCGCCGGGCACCAGGTCGAGCTGGCGGGCGCTGCCCATGACGACCTCGGCGGCGGAGATCTCCTCCCGCGCGGCCGGGGACAGCCCGTCCCAGCCGTCGGCGCCGATGCCCACGACGGTGACCATCAGACGTTGCCCAGGACGCGCGTGACGGCGATCTCGATCACGACCCGTTCGGGGTTGGGGCGAGGTTGGCGGTAGCGCTGCGCGTAGCGCTGTTCGGCGTCGGCGACCTCTTCGGGCGACTGCCGGACCACCGCGCGTCCCTCCAGCGTCGACCACCGCGCACCGTCCACTTGGCACACCGCGACCCGCGCGCCTTCCGGTCCCGCCGCGAGCACCTGGCGCACCTTGTGCGAGCCGCGCGAGGCGATCACCCGTGCTGTCGCCGACTCCACGTCCAGCGTGACGCCGACCGGCACCACGTGCGGTGTGCCGTCCGACCGCACGGTGGTCAACGTGCACAGGTGGCGTTCGGTCCAGAACGCGCGGAAGTCCTCGCCCTTGCTCGACAACATGCGTGCATCATGCGGCACGAGCGCGCTATGGTCGAAAACGTGACGCGTCGATTTAGCCGCCCCCGGCCGGGAGACCCGGCCATCCGGGGCGTGCGCTGACGCGGGTCCCGAGGTGGCGGACCGGCCCGGGGGTGTGTCCCCCCTTCATCGCCGGCCCACTCCGCGAAGGACTTCCGCGATGCCTCGCGACCTCAGCGACCCCGCCCAGGGGCCGCACGCCATGCAAGTGCTGCTCGACCAGATCCTCGCCGCCCTGCGCGGGCCCGAGGTGCGCCTGATCCGGGAGAACCCGGAGGTGGCGGTCGAGGACAACTACGAGAACCTGGGCTACCCGCCCGACGCCATCACGCGTGACGCCCGTTACACCCGCTACACCGCGCCCGGCCGGATGCTGCGCAGCCACACGTCCGCGATGGTCCCGCCCGCGTTGCGGGTGCTGGGCACCCAGGAGTGGGACGACGTGGTGCTGGCGTGCGCGGGGATGGTGTACCGGCGCGACACCGTCGACCGCGTCCACTCCGGGACGCCGCACCAGCTCGACCTGTGGCGGATCTCCCGGCACCGGGCCGACCTGGACGAGTTGATCGAGGTCGTGATCGGTGCGGCGCTGCCCGGGATGCGGTACCGGACGGTGCCCGCCGAGCACCCGTACACCACGGCCGGGCGGCAGATCGACGTGCTGGTCGACGGCTCGTGGCTGGAGGTCGGCGAGTGCGGCCTGGCGGCGCGGCACGTGCTGAGCCGGGCGTGGCTGCCGGAAGAGGCCCACGGCCTGGCGATGGGCCTCGGCTTGGACCGGTTGCTCATGCTGCGCAAGGGCGTGCCGGACATCCGCCTGCTGTCGGCGACCGAGCCGCGCGTGGCGTCCCAGATGCTCGACCTGACCCCGTACCGGCCGGTGTCCAAGCACCCGCCGATCACGCGGGACGTGTCGGTCGCGGTGGCGGCGGAGCAGGACGGGGAGACCATCGGGGACGTCGTGCGGTCGGTGCTGGGCGACCTGGTGGAGGAGGTCGTGGTGCTCAGCGAGACGCCGGTCGCTTCGCTCCCACCGGTGGCCGTGGCGCGGCTGGGCGCGTCGGTCGGGCAGAAGAACGTGTTGCTGCGCTTGGTGTTGCGGCACCTGACCCGGACGCTGACCGACGAGGAGGCCAACGCGGCCCGCGACGCCGTGCACGCCGCGGTCCACGAGGGTGCGGTCAGTGCAGTCGCGCCTTCTCCGGTGTGAAGAGGAAGGGGACGGAGTAGAGGTCCGAGAACCGCTTGGTGGAGCCGAAGCTCTGCGTGGCGAGTTCGTCGTACTTCTCGCGGAACTCGGGGTGGTCCAGCGCCGGCGGGACGTCGTCGGCCTGGGCCAGCGTCCCGGTGAACAGGGTCAGTTCGTGGGCGAGTCCCTCGTCGTTGAGGTGGAAGGACGCGCGGGGGTTGGCCTTGATCCGGTCGAGCCGCTTGGCGCTGGGCCGGGAGTAGAACAGCACCCGGTCCTCGTGCCACAGGAACCACACGGGTGCGGGCTGCGGCGTGCCGGCGCGGTCGACCGAGGTGATCCACCCGATCATGCGCTCGGCGAGGTCACGGGCCACCCGGGCACCCAGTTCGGTGGACGGGTCGGGTAGCAGGCTCATTGATCGCTCCAGTGGGTGATCGCTCCAGCGGGTCGTGTTGATCATCCCTGGGAACGCCGGGTGGGGGGCGGCTATTCCGGCTTGCGGTGTTCCTTGAGGTAGTTGTAGATCGTGTAGCGGGTGACGCCGAGCACACCGGCGAGGTGGTCGACGGAGTCGCGGATGAGGAACAGGCCGGCGTCGTCGAGCATCTGAACGACCTGGGACTTGTGCGACTTCTTCATCAGCTCGACGGGGATGCCGACGCTGCTGACGGCCCGTTCGATGAGAATGCGTTGCAGGGTGTCTACGTCGCTGGGGAAGGTTTCGACCGGCGGTTTTGGGCTGCCGGCGTCGCTGTTGACGTGGCGCGCGGCGGCCTCGGCTGGTGCGGGGCTGGCTGCGGCGGCCTCGACTGCGGCGGCCTCGACTGGGGCGGGGTTGGTTGCGGCGGGGTTGGTTGCGGCGGGGGCAGCGGGTTCGGCCACCCGTCTGGGTACGACGATTTGCGTTCGCGCGGAGGCTCGGAGCGCGGATAGGGCCGCAGTTAGGCGGGCGGCGGCTTCCGGGCTGGTTGAAGCGTGCGGTGATAGGCGGATGTGTTCCGGGCGGATCGTGGCTGTGATGCCTTCTCGGACCAGAGCCTCGCCTACCAGCGTGGTCGGCTTGTCGCCCATGGTGAAGGCCAGGATGCCCGACGATTGAGGGCGTTCCGAGACGATGTGGCCGCCTGCCCGCTCGATCACTTCCGCTAGGTTGTTGGATTGTTGAACGATTCTTTTGTTGAGTTGTGGGATTGTTGCTAGTTCCGCCAGTTCCAGGGCTGTCGCCAAAGCGCCTGCTGTGATGGGGCTCAGGTTGGTGATGGACCAGGCAGCAGCGCCGGCCGCCAGGGGGTGGAGGGTATTGTTGAACAATCCGGCGTCTTCTGCGCCCGTCCAGCCCGACAGGACCGGCGTCAAACGGTCCAGGGCGCGGTCGGACAGGACCATGAAGCCCGTCGACCAGCCTGCCCGAAGCCACTTCTGGCCACCGACCACCAGGACGTCCGCCACCGACCACGGTTCATCGACCACGCCGAAGCCCTGGATGCCGTCCACGATCAGCAAGCGGTCGCCCACGACCTCCCGGAGCGCGGCCAAGTCGGCTCGGTAGCCGGTTCGGAAGTCCACCGCGCTCACGGACAAGGCCGTGGTGGCCGGGGTGAGAGCAGCGCGGACCGAAGCCGGGGTGACCGGGGAGGCGGGCAGCCACTGAACCTCCGCCCCACGGGCTCGGGCCCACGGGTAGGTGTTGGCCGGGAACTCGGCCGGCGACACCAGGACCTCACCCTCCAGGGCCAACGCCACCTGGAACAGACCCGTGCTGGTGTTCGGCGACAACACCACGTGCGCGGCGCCCACCCCGCACAACCGCGCGACCGCCGCCTTCGCCCGCACCTCCTCCCGCATCAATCCGTCCACAGTGGACGACCCCGCCCGCATCGACCGCTCCAGCAACCGCGTGGACTCCTCCACCACGGCGTGCGAAGGCGGCCCGAACCGGGCGAAGTCCAAGTACCCCTCCGGCTCCTGGAACTGGACGAGGTACGACGACGGGATGCGCATGATCAGAGCACCTTCACGAGGAACCGCCTCTTCCGTGCGGCCATGGTGACGTCGGTGCGGCCCGCAGGCTCGTGATCAGCGGGGCACGGCCACCTCCTGGCGCTTCGCGTGCCCAGACGGTACAACTAGCTGTTGAAAGCGTCCACAGACCGTTGAAGGGAATCGTGGGGTTCCCGCGCGCGTTGTCCCGGGTAACCCGGGGCGAAACCCCAGTCGAGGCGAGGAGTACCCATGGCGACGGTGGAGCTGACCACGGAGAACTTCGACGAGGTGGTCGGCGGTTCCGACCTGGTCCTGGTTGACTTCTGGGCGGACTGGTGCGGCCCGTGCAAGCAGTTCGCGCCGGTGTTCGAACGGTCGGCGGAGAAGCACCAGGACATCGTGTTCGGCAAGGTGGACACCGAGGCCCAGCAGCAGCTGGCGGCGGCCTTCCAGATCCGGTCGATCCCGACCCTGATGATCGTGCGCGACGGCGTCGTGCTCTACGCGCAGCCGGGCGCGCTGCCCGAGTCCGCGCTGGAGGACCTCATCGACCAGGCGCGCAAGGTGGACATGGAAGAGGTCCACAAGCAGGTCGCCGAGCAGCAGGCCTGATCAGCGCGGCGTGACGCGGCCTCCGGCCCCCGGTGTCGATCGTCCCACGAGGGACCGACAAAACCGGAGGTCGGGGGCCGTTCGTCGAGCCCAGGGCCGTGGTGCCGAGGGCGGTGGTGCCGGGGCCGTGGTGCCCAGGGCGGTGGTGCGGGGGCGGCGGTCAGGGCAGGGCGGTGGTGCCGGGGCGGCGGTCAGGGCAGGGCGGGCAGGGTCGGGGGCAGGTTGAACAGCTCGAAGTGCTCCGGCCCGATGAACGACGTCAGCTCGGCGATCTTGTCTCCCCGCAGGGCCAGGACGGTGATCGACCACGCCGTGTGGACCTCCTCGCCGTCGCGACGCAGGTAGCAGGCCACCGCCGGGTGGGTGTTCGCGCTGGTCACGACGTGTCGCCACGCCCCGCACCGGAGCGGCGTGGCGCGGGCGAAGGCCATGACCGGGGCGCGGCCCCGGTACCAGTCCGGCAGTGGCGGCATGGACCACGTCACGTCCTCGGTCAGCAGCGCCACCAGGGCGTCTGCGTCCCCGCGTTCCAGGGCGGCGGCGTAGTCGGTGGCGATCTCGCGGACCCGGGCGTCTTCCAGCTTGCTCAACGCGGGCTGCCCGGCCGGGGTGCAGGCCTTGGCGGCCAGGACCCGCCGTGCCCGGGCCAGGGCCGAGTTCACGCTGGTCGTGGACGTCTTCATCACGTCGGCGATCTCGGCGACGCTGAACCCCAGCACCTCGAACAGCAGCAACGCCGCGCGCTGGTTGCCGGGCAGGTGCTGCAACGCCGCGACGAACGCCAGTTCCACCGCCTCCCGCTGCTCGTACCGCGCGTCCGGGTACGGGCCCAGCCACGCCACGTCGGTGCGCGGCGCCCGGTCCTCGACCACCGTGCTCGCCGGCCCGAGGTCAACCGGCAACGCGCGCCTGCCCCGGCGTTCGACGGCGTCCAGGCAGGCGTTGGTGGAGATCGCGTACAGCCAGCTGCGCACGGACGACCGCCCCTCGAACCGCCCGAACCCGCGCCACGCCCGCAGCAGGGCCTCCTGGACGGCGTCGTCGGCGTCGTGGGCGGACCCCAGCATGCGGTAGCAGTGGGCGTGGACCTCCCGCTTCAGCGGCTCCACCAGGCGCGTGAACGCCTCGTGGTCACCCCGCCGGGCGAGGTCCACGTCGGACCCGCGAACAGGAACTTCGCTCACGAGCGACGATTCTGCCCCGCGCCGGCGGTCTACCACCTCCGAACGGACATTCCCGGACCGGAGGAACCCCATGAACCACGTCGTTGACAAGCTCCGCGTCGAAGGCGCCACGCTCCACTACGAACTGCGCGGCGCGGGCCCGCTGGTCGTGCTGGTCGGCGCGCCCATGGACGCGCGGGCGTTCGAGGCGGCGGCCGACCTACTCGCCGCCGACCACACCGTGCTCACCACCGACCCGCGCGGCATCCTGCGCAGCACGGTGGACGACCGGGGCCTCGACTCCACCCCCGAGCTGCGCGCCGACGACCTGCGCCGGCTCGTCGAGCACGTCGGCGTCGGCCCGGCGGCGGTGTTCGGGTCCAGCGGCGGGGCGGTCAGCGCGCTGGCGCTCGCGCAGCGCCACCCGGCCGCCGCGCACACCGTGATCGCGCACGAGCCGCCGCTGGACCAGCTGCTGGACGACCGCGAGGAGCTGCGGGTCAAGACCGAGGACATCGTGGCCACCCACCTGGCGGGCGACGTGCTCGGCGCGTGGAAGAAGTTCCTCGCGGTGGCGAACATCCACCTGCCCGACGAGGTGGTCGAGCACATGGCCGCCGCCCAGGACGACCCGCAGGCCGCCGCCGACGCCTGGTACCAGCACGCCCGGATGCTCCTGCCGACGACCCTGTGGGAGCCCGACCTGGACGTGCTGCGCGCGTCGCCGACCCGGGTGCTGGTCGGGCTCGGGGAGGACTCGGCGGGCCAGCTGTGCGACCGGACGTCCCGGGCGCTGGCCGCCGCGCTGGGCGTCGAGCCGACGATGTTCCCCGGCGGGCACATCGGGTTCGCGGAGGACCCCGCGCCGTTCGTGGAGCGCCTGCGCCCGCTGTTGTGAACTACTCGTGCGTACACAACGGGTGATGTGGGTAGTCATGGGCCGATGAGAGGAGACGGCCCATGAACCACGTCGCCAGCGACCGCGACCCGTCCACCGCCGAGCTGGTCAGCCGGCTGTCCGAGCAGGTCAGCAGGCTGGCCCGGGACGAGATCAGGCTCGCCGTCGCGGAGGTGAAGGACAAGGGGAAGCACGTCGGTGTCGGCGCGGGGCTCCTCGGCGGGGCCGGCGTGCTGGCCTGGTTCGGTGTGATGGCGCTGATCGCCGGGTTGGTCCTGGTGCTGGCCCTGGTCATGCCCGCGTGGGGCGCGGCGTTCGTCGTCGCCGCCCTGGTGTTCGCGGTGGCCGGGGTGCTCGCGCTGGTCGGCCGTCGGCAGATCGACCGGGGCACGCCGCCGATCCCGGAGCAGGCCGCCGAAAGCGTCAAGCGGGACATCTCCCAGGTGAAGGCGAGGGCGCACCGATGAGCAAGGACAACCCGCAGGACCCCGCCGAGCTGCGCGCCGACATCGAGCGGACGCGCGGCGATCTCGGCGACACCGTCGAAGCGCTGGTGCACAAGGCGGACGTGCCCGCGCGGGTCAAGGAGTCCGCGCAGGAGAAGGTCGAACAGGTGAAGGACACCGCCGCGCACGGCGCGGACCGGGTGAAGGAGACCGCGCAGCAGGGCGCGGCGCAGGTCAAGGACACGGCCGTGCTGGTGAAGGACCAGGCCGCCGCGGTCGCCGAACGCGTCAACACCGTGGCCGCCGTGGCCGCGGAGAAGGCGCAGGAGACGGCGTCGAAGGTGACCGTGCAGGCGTCGCAGGCGACCGACAAGGCCGTGCGGGCGCTGCCGCAGCCGGTCGCCGAGCAGGTCCGCCGCCACCCGGCCGCGCTGGCCCTGGGCGTCGCGGCGGCGGTCCTGCTGCTGTGGCGGCTGGTGAGGGGCAGGTCATGAACAAGCTGCTGTACCGACCGCTGGGCATGCTGTTCAGCGTCCTGGGCGGCCTCGCGGCCTCGCGGCTGTTCGCCCAGGTGTGGAAGCTGATCAGCGGCGACAAGGTCGCGCCGACCGCCACCCAGAAGGACCGCGGGTGGGGCGAGGTGCTGCTGGCGGCCACCGTCCAGGGCGCGATCTTCGGCCTGGTCAAGGCGGCCATCGACCGCGGCGGCGCCACCGGCTACGACAAGCTGACCGGTGAGTGGCCCGGCGACACGCGGGACGTGGACAAGTAGGCCGCACGACGAAGCGCTGACCCGTGTCCGGTCGCGGTGCCGGTGCCGGCACCGCGACCGGACACGGGTCACTCCTCGGTCAGAACCTCGGCGTGCGCTTTTCCAGGAACGCCGCCACGCCCTCCGCGTACTCGGCGCTGTGCACGGCCTCGTCGTACAGCGCCCGCACCGCCGCGTCCTCCTCGACCTGGCCCTCGGTGACCCGGTTGACGATCTGCTTCGCGCCCCGCACGCTCACCTGCGCCCGCGACGCGATGACCTCCGACAGCTCCTTCACCCGGGCGTCGAGATCCTCGTGGACCTCGTTGACCAACCCGATGCGCAACGCCGTCGCCGCGTCGATCAGCTCGCCGCTGAACAGGATCTGCTTCGCCCACGCCGGCCCGACCACGTCGACCAGCTGCTTGGTGGACGTGAAGTTGTAGACGATCCCCAGCTTCGCGGGCGTGATGCCGAACCGCGCACCCGACGACGCGATCCGCAGGTCGCACGCCAGCGCGATCTCGCACCCGCCGCCCACGCAGAACCCGTCCACCGCCGCGATCGTCGGCTTGCCCAACGACGCGATGGCCCGCTCCCCGTTGTGCACGGCCTCGCTGTACCGCGCCGCGCCCGCGGCGCCCGCCCGCAGGGTCGAGAACTCGCTGATGTCCGCCCCGGCCGAGAAGTGCTCGCCGCCCCGCACGACCAGGACCCGCACCTGCGGGGCCGCCGCCACCTCGGCCATCAGGCCCGGGAGCGCCGACCACATCTCGTAGCTCATGGCGTTGCGCTTGGCGGGGCGGTCGATGGTGAGCGTCGCGACCGGCCCGGACGTGTCCAACCTCAGCGTCATCACCGGAGAGTAAGGCCGGAAGCGGGAACCAGCGCCGTGACCGCTCTCACGCCAAGCGCCGGCCACCGGCCGCTCCACCCCGCCGGCGTCAGCCCGCCAGCCACCAGAACGTCAGCCCGCCCACCACCAGCCCCATCGCCACGCCGCCGAGGACCTGGGCCACCGTGTGGTCCCGCAGCGCCACCCGCGACCACGCCACCAGGGCCACCGCCGGCGAGAACACCAGGGTCCACCACCCGTAGGTCACCACCAGCACGGCCAGCGCCCCCGCCGCCACGGCCGCGTGCACCGAGATCTTCCACCCCCGCCCGCCGGGCACCGGCCACAGGAACGTCACCCCGATGCTCACCAGCAGGCTCAGGAACATCGACACCGACAACGCCAGCATCAGGTGCGGCGCGTCGCCCATGACCAGCAGCAGGATGCCCACGCCCAACGACAACGCGCACGTGAACAGCGGCACCAGCCGGCCCTCGCGGTTGGTCACGTGGTGGCCCTGCCACCGGCCGCGCCGCGCGCCCCGCACCACCACGGCCATCGGGATCACCGACCCGAAGACGCCCACGACCGTCCCCCACACCACCGTCGCCACCGGGTCACCGGTCGCGTGCCACGCCACCAGCAGCGGCAGGCTCAGCACCAGCACCCACGGCGCCAGCAACTCGGTCACCACACGGGCCAGTAAAGGTGGCGTGGAAATGGCCATGCAGCGCAGCGTAAAGCTCGGCGGTCGCGGGCGAGGGCAAGATCGCCCACGACCACCGAGCCGTGTGACTAGGAGCGGTACGCGTTGCGGGTGTAGGTCAGGCTGAAGCTGCCCCGGTTGGCGAAGTACACCGAGACCAGGTAGGCGGGGTCGTTGGCGAGCGCGCCGCGCTGGAGGTCGCTGCCGTCGTTGCCGTCGTCCCAGCCCCACGCCGTGTTCGCGGCGTTGTCCTTGCCGTTGTCGCCGCGGAACGTGCCCCAGCCCGCGTAGGTCGTGGAGTCGTTGCGCCGGGCCCACAGGCCACCCGCCGCGAACGTGTCGACCAGGCGGTAGCCCACGGACCGGTCGTTGCCGCCCGACGGCACCTCGCCCGCCGACGACGGCACGTACACGACACCGTCGCCGCCGGGGAACTCCGCGCCGTTCCACGCGTAGAGCCCGTGCCCCTTGGCCTCCTGCCGCGTGGTGGGCCGGCCGTTCTGGAGCAGGAGCGTGCCGTCGACGCTCTCCCGGCCCGAGGTGAACGTGCTGCCGGCGGGCACGTACGAGTAGAAGTCGCTGTGCGCCACCGTCACCACGGCTTCGAGCCTGCCGAACACCGTGCCGTCCTTGCGCACGGTCGCGAGCATGCCCTCCATGTCGTTCTCGTGGGTGTACTGGCCGAACGGGTCCGGGAAGTCCTCCCAGTCCCGCGGGTGGTAGAAGCTGTAAACGATGAACCAGTGCGTCGAGGTCTCCACCACCGAGTAGTACGCGGCGCCGGTCAACCGGGACACGGTGTCGTCCTGGGACTCCCAGTTGTTCAGCGTGTTCCACTCGCCGTCGAAGTCCACTGTGGACACGTAGTCGGCGTCGTGGTCCGACGAGTCGGTGTCCTGGTAGTGGACCGGCGCCCAGTGGAACGCCAGTTCGGCGTCGGTCGCCGCCGACGCGGGGGCGGTGAGCAGCAGCGGGAGCGAGACGGCCGCGAACAGCGCCGCCGCCGCTTTGCGCGCAGGGGACAAGGTGCTCCACCTTCCGTAGACAGGGACGTGGCCCGTCGGCCGAGCCAACGGGCCACGCGGAACCCTGCGGTGAAGCGGCGACCAACGCAAGGCGTTGATCAGGTGAGCGTTACGGGGACACGTAGAAGACCCGCGACCCCTGCCCCGGAACGGTGCCGTCGGGCGTCCGGCTGGACACGACGACCACCAACCGCCCCTGGGACTGCGGCGTGTGGGTGAACCGCGCCGTGCCGTCCGCGCCGACCGGCACGGTCTGCTCCGGGCCGCCGTCCAGCGTGTAGACGAACGCGGTCGCGCCCGCCTGGTTCGCGGTGAACACGATGTCCGCCGGCACGCCCAACTGGAAGATCGGCATCTGCACGGACGGGGCCGTGGTGCGGATCCAGTACCGGTAGGAGCGCGCCGGGGAGCGGTTGCCCGCCCGGTCCACGCCGGAGACCTCGATCGACACCGGTCCGTCGGTGGCCGGGGTCGTGGTGATCGTCGCCGAGCCACCGGGCCGGTCGGCGGCCACGCGGCCGGAACCCACGGCGTGCCCGGAGTACTCGAACGCGACCACGTCCTCGTCGCCGCCGGCGCCGAAGGTGAAGTCGCCCTGGACGCCCTCGCCGCCGTCACCGGGCGGGCCGGCGTCCTCCCGGTACACCGCGGAGGTCACGGTGGGGGCGTTCGCGGGCGGGGTGTTGAAGGTGACCTCCAGCGCCGGGTCGGTCGCCAGCGACCGGCCGTACGCGACGTCGCCCTGGTGGTCGCGGTTGATCCGGGCGACGAGCGTCAGCGACGTGCGCCCCTCGGCGACGGCGTCCTGGACGATCCGGTCGAGGTCACCGGGCCGGGAACATCTTCGCCATGCCCGGCGGCGGGGTGAACGGCCGCCAGTCGCCCACCGGTTGGGCCAACCGGTCGGCGACCACCCACCACACGGACGAGTTGTAGCCGTAGCCGAGGTGGCTGCCGGTGACGGCGACGTTCTCGCGGCGCGGACCCGGTTCCTCGATGCACGTCCGCCACGCCACGATGCCGTCGGACCGGGAGTACACCGACGTGGCGGGCACCGGGATCGGCGGTCGGGTGTGCTCGGGCGGCGGTCGGTCCGCGCCGGCCACGTAGAAGCGGGCCAGCAGCTGGTAGACCGGGTTGACCCGGGTCTGGCGCAGGTCGGTCATCGCGTACGGGCTGCCCAGGGTGACCACCTGGCGCACCAGCTCGGGCGCCTCGCGGGCCAGTTCGCGGGCGAAGATGCCGCCCAGGCTCCACCCGACCACGCTGACCGGGCCGTCCTCGGCGAGGGTGCGCAGCAGCGACCGCATGCCGGTGACGACGGGGACCGACGGGCCGATGTTGCGGCCCAGGCCCCAGCCGTGGACGGCGTAGCCCAGCCCGGTGAGGAACTTGCGCAGCATGCCCGTGGCCCCGTCGGTGGCGCCCAGGCCGGGCAGGACGAGCACGGTGTGCCCGTCACCGCTGGGCGCGGCGCGCAGCAGGGACCGGGTGGCGGCGAACTGCCCGATGTCCACCACGGCCCGGGTCGGTTCGGTGAGGTACCAGAGCAGGTGCGGTGGCGTGCCGGTGTGCTCCGGCGGGATCTCCGGTAGTGCCGACATGGCTCCTCCCCCCGCGCTCGCCGTCGAGCGTTCCCGGGTTTCCATGATGTTTCCCAAGAACCGGTTGCACCAGTCCCAGATACGTCTCGACGCGGTGTCGGGGCGGTTCCACGGGCGGAACGGGGGGCGCGACCACGGCCGGTCGCGCCCCGCCGGGTCAGCGCAGACCGAAGGCCCGCACGACGGTCTGCTCGACCGACGCCCCGCGCACGTCCCGGGCCTTGACCCGCAACGAGGCGAACCCGCTGTGCGGCGCGTCCAGCAGCACGTGGCCGGCGCGGACCGGAGCCGCCGCCCACGTCACCCCGTCGTCGTAGGACACCTCCGCCGTCACACCCGACAACGGCCACCCCGGCGCGCCCTCCACCCGCTGCACGGCGAACGGCACCCGCAGGGCCCCGCCGGTCGCCCGGTTCGCCAGGTCCACCTCGGGTGTGAACCGCACGACCAGCAACGGCAACCGGGACTCGCCGCGCCGCGACGGGAAGTCCCAGACCGCCCGGACGTCCGTCGAGAACGCGCCCTCGTGCCGCACCCGCGACTCCACGCGGTACCGGGCGGGCTCCGACACGGCCGCGAACTCCACGATCTCCGCGTCGGTCGCGGTCACCGGATGTCCGTCCCGGTGCACGGTGGTGTGCCGGGTGAGGTTCCGGTCGTACACCCGCACCCACTGGCCGCGTGTGTCGGCCAGCAGTGGCACGCGCATCGCCATCGCGTCGCCCGTCCGGTCGGCCTGGAGGTACTCGCCGCGCAGGACCGGGCCGAGCACCGCGCGCAGCACGTCGTGCGTGGTGCGCTCGCCCGCGGCCAACTCCACCCGCGGCGCGAGGGAGCCGCCGAGGTCGTGGGCCGACGCCCACCGGCCGGCCGTGTAGTGGACGGTCTGTTCCACCGCACCGCGGACCGGGCCGCCGTACAGGGTCAGGGCGCTGTCGTCCCACGCCGCTCCGGCGCTGGGGTACACGACCTGCCGCTCCCCCACCGCGTGCACCCGCGTGCGCACCTCGGCCATGTCGGCCACGCGCACCCGGTGGTCCTGCCACCGGGTGCCCCGGAACGCCGCGAAGTGCAGGCGCGGGCTCGCCGCCACCCACTGCGCCGTCGCCGGCACCGGACCGCCGCGCACCAGGTCCGCCACCGACGCGTCGGCGAAGGCCAGCGGCAGGGCCGCGCGCTCGATCTCGACGCCCCGCACCGGACCCGCGTGCACGGCCATCACCGCGCCCGCGCGGGCCAGCGACTCCAGGCGCGGCAACAACTCCGCGTCCGGCACCGACAGCACGACGACCTTGCCGCGCACGTCGACCTGCTCCCCGTCGAGCACCGCGTCCGCCCGCACGTCCGGGTCGGCCGGCCACGGCCCGCCCATCACCGGCCGGGCCTCGACACCCTGCCCGGCGAGGGTGAGCGCGAGCGGCCGTTCGAAGCGCGCTTCCCCGTAGACGTACCGGAAGTGCGGGGCCTCGCCCGGACCGATCTCCAGGTGCATCGGGGCGCCCACCTCGCCGTGCGCGACGGCGGTGGCGCCGGAGGGCAGGTTCGGCAGCGGCCCGACGCCCATGCCGACGCTCCACGTCCCCCGCTGCGCCACCGGCTGGTCGAACTCGACCGTCAGCGGCCGGGTGGCGCGGACGTCCACGACCACCTCCACGTCGCCCTGGACGGCCACCTCGGGCCGTCCGATCAGGAACCGGCCGCGCTGCGCCATGCCGCCGACGACCAGGGCGTAGCGCCCGCGCTCGACGGGGATCGCCTGGTCGGTCGGGGCCAGGCTGTGCTCGCCGGTGTCGAGGTTGGTCAACGCGATCCGGGCCGGCACCGGGCCGTTCTCGTCCACCACCCGGACGGTGAGGTCGTGCACGGGGTGGGGCGTGTGCGCCCAGAGCACGGTCAGCACCCGCACGACGCCGCCCTCGGCCACCAGCCGGCCCGACCGCGCCCCGGGCTGGTCGGCCCGCACCGAGACGGAGGCCGTGGCCGTGCCGTGCGCCGGGACCACGAGGGTGTCCGGGGTGACCGTGCCGAGGTCGGTCCGCAGCCGCAGCACGACCGGCGCGGGGCCGGTGTTGCGGTAGGTGACCGGTCGGGTGGCGGTCGTGCCCGCCGGGACGTCGCCGAAGCCGACGTCGCCGCGGTCGGCGGTCACGGTCGCGGCGGCGGCGCGGGCGAGGTCGAGCCGGCCCGCGCCCTGCGCGGTGACGGGCGTGTCGGCGGTGGGGTTCGCCGACCCCATCAGCGCGGCCTTGAGCTGCCCCGCAGGCCAGTCCGGGTGCCGCTGCGCCAGCAGCGCCGCGCCGCCGGCGACGTGCGGGGCGGCCATGGACGTGCCGGAGGACTGGGTGTGCAGGGCGTCCAGCGGCTGGCCCATCGCCGTGCCCGCCGCCCGCGCCGCGACCACGTCCACGCCGGGCGCGGCGAGGTCCGGCTTGGCCGCGCCGCTGCCCGGGACCGGTCCGCGCGAGGAGAAGTCCGCCACCGCGCCGGCGTCGTCCACCGCGGCCACCGCCAGCGCCTCCGCCGCCACGGCGGGCGTGGTGACGCTGCGGTCCAGCGGCCCCCGGTTGCCCGCCGCGACGACGAACAGGGTGCCGTGCTGCCGGGTCAGCTCGTCCACGGCCTGCGACAACGGGTCGGTGCCGTCGGTCTCGTACCCGCCGACGCTCACGTTCACCACGTCGCTGCCCTGCTCGGCCGCCCACCGCAGGCCGGCGATCAGCTGCGACTCCCGGCCGCGCCCGGACCGGTCGAGCACCTTGCCGACCAGCAGCGACGCCTCGGGGGCCACCCCGCGCAGCCGCCCGCCCGAGGCGGCGCCCGACCCGGCGATCGTGGCGGCGACGTGCGTGCCGTGGCCGTGGTCGTCGGCGGGGCCGCCGCTGTCGGTGAAGTCCCGCGCGGCCACCACGCGGCCCGCCAGGTCCGGGTGCGTCGCGTCGTAGCCGGTGTCCAGGACGGCGACCTTGACGCCCCGCCCGGTCAGGCCGGCCGCCCACGCCCGCGGCGCGCCGGTCGCGGGCACGGTCCGGTCGAGCAGGGCCCGCACCGGGCCGTCCAGCCAGATCCGGCCGGCCGACCGCGCCGACGGCCCGACCAGGTCGCGGAACGCCCGCCCCGAGCGGTCCTTGGGCACCGCCGTCCCGGCGGCCGGACCCGGGCCGGACACCACCAGCGGCACGTCGGCGCGCGCGGCGTCGTCGTAGCCGGACCGCAGCAGCTCGCTGACGTTGAACAGCCGCGGGTCCAGCCGGCCCTCGCCGACCAGCGGCGCGGCGTCGTCGGGGACGACGTGCAGGTCCCCGTGGCGGTCGACGTGGCGGTGGTAGCCGAACGGTTCCGCGCGCGGCGCGGGTTCCACGGCCACCACGTCCCGGCCGGCGACGGCCACCCGGTCGCCGGTGATCAGCGTGACGTGCCGGACGGGCGCGGGCGGCGGCGGTCCGGCGGCGGCCGCGGGCGCCACCACCACGACCAGCCCCAGCAGGACGCCGACGACGACGCCCAGTTGTCCGATGCGCAAGACGTACCCCCAAGGAGACGGTGTTCCCGAGGGCTATCCGCTCGCGGCGCGGATCGGGTTCTCAGCCGGACGGGTGGCCGTACAGCCCCGGACCGTCCACGCGGACCCCGGCCAGGAACGTCGTGGACGCCGCGTAGGAGGCCTCGACCAGTTCCGCCGTGTGGCCGAAGTCCAGCGGTGTCACCGGTTGCACGGGCGGTCCGGGCAGGTAGAGCACCGGGACGTCCGCCGCCGCCAGCTCCACCTCCAGCACGGCCTGGTTGCGCATCCCCAGCGTGGCCCAGAACAGCAGCGTCTCGGCGAGCGTGCCGGGCACCGTCGGCAGGTGGCCGGGGAACGCGCAGTCCAGCACCACCAGGGACTTCGCGCCCATCGCCAGCGCCTGCCGGATGGGGACGTTGGCCAGCACGCCGCCGTCGTAGAGCACGTGGCCCTCGCGGTGGACCGCCGGGTAGATGCCCGGGATCGCGGCGCTGGCCAGCACCGCCGACACCAGGTCGCCCTCGGTGAGGGTCAGCGCCGTGCCGGTCACGCAGTCCACCGCCACCGCGCCGAAGGGCAGGGTCAGCTCGGCGAAGTCCGCGACCCCGCCGAGCCCGAACTCCAGCACCTGCGCCAGACCCGTGTTGGGGAACAGGTGCGTCTTGTGCTGACGAAGCGTCCGTGCCTGGGCGAGCAGGCCGCCGGGGAAGACGCGGGCGCGGGTCATGTGGTGCCAGATCTCGGCCAGCCGGGTGGCGGCGTGGTCCGGGTCCAGGGCGACCAGCGCGCCGTTCACCGAGCCGACGGACGTGCCGACGACCAGGTCGGGCGTGACGCCGTGCTCGGCGAGGGCGCGCAGCATGCCGACCTGGCCCGCGCCGAGACTGCCGCCGCCGCCCAGCACGAACCCGACCGGGCCGGGGAGTTCGATCACGCACCGCATCGTCGCACGAACTCCAGGACGCGCTCGGCGGCGTCCAGCCGGTGGTCGGCCCCGGGCCACAGCTCGACCTCGGCGTGCGGGAGCGCCGCCCGCAGCCGCCGCGCGGCCTCCGCCCCGTCGTGCACGACGCTGCGCCCGCCGAAGACCGCGAACGTCGGGGCGGTGACGCGGCGCAGGTCGGCGCCGAACGGGACCTGCGGCGGCAGGTGCGCCCGGAACTCGCGGACGCCCGCCAGCACCAGCCGCACGTCCGGCCGGTCCACGTCCAACCCGCCCGCCCAGCGCAGGAACCACGCCCACGCCCGGTCGTGCCGCACCAGCATGGCCACGGCCCCGCGCCACACCACGCCGAAGGAGAAGCCGACGGACACGGCGGTCGGGTCCACCAGGCTCGCCGACGCGACCCGCTCGGGCGCGTGGATCGCCGCCGCGCACACGTGCCACCCGCCGGTCGAGGCCCCGACCAGGTGCGCCCGCCCCACCCCGAGCCCGGCGACCACCTCCCCCAGCCACCGGCCCCGGTCGCGGGCGTCCCGGATCGGCGCGGTCTGCACGCTCAACCCGGCCTCCCCCAGCGTGTCCACCGCGTACACGGTCCGGTCGCCCAGGTACCGCTTGAGGCCCTCGCCCCACCCGGCGGCCGTGGCCGACAACCCGGGCAGCAGCACCAGCGGCGCGCCCGTCGACCCGAACCGGTAGACCCGGGTGGTGCCGTACGCGGTCGGCACGTCCATTTCGGCGTCGGGCTCCGGGCACGCCTCCCACGCCCCGCGGTAGGCGGCCAGGTACCGGTCACGAGCCTGCGAACTGCGGAAATCCCCCGTTTTCATGCGGGGAACGCTACGAATCCGCCGCGCCGCCGTCTTGGACGAAAGTAAACTCGCGCCCATGTCGGCCTGGTCGCTCGTCGCACCGCGGCGCGACGTCGCCCGCGCCGACCCGCTGTCGTTCGGCCGGCCGGACGTGCCGGGCGTCCTGTCCTACAGCGCCCACGACACCACCACCGGCCCGCAGAGCTGGACGGTCACCCCGTTGGCCGCGGTGACCGTGACCCTCGACCTGATCACGCCGGACCGCGCGGGCCTCCCGCCGTCACCGATCATCGGCCCGCGCGACCGCCCGCTGACCGCCGTGCAGTCCGGCCGCGCGCTGGGCGTGACCGTCGCGTTGTCGCCGCCGGCCGCCTACGCGCTGCTGGGGCCGCTGCACGAGTTCGCCAACGCCGCCGTCGCCCTGACCGACGCGCTGACCACCCACCTGCCCGAACGCCTGGCCGACCTGCGCACGTGGCCGCACCGCTGGACCACCCTGGACCACCGCCTGGCCCGCCGCCTGCGCACCGGCCCACCCCTGGACCCGCGCCTGGCCCACGCCTGGCGCCGCCTCACCGCCACCCGCGGCACGCTGCGCATCGAGGCGCTGGCGGCGGAACTGGGCTGGACCCGCCAACACCTGGTCCGCCGGTTCCGCCACGACCTGGGCCTGCCCCCGAAGACCACGGCCCGCGTCCTGCGCCTGCACCACGCGGCGAGCCTCCTGCCCACCACCCCGCCGGCGGAGGTCGCGGCCCGCTGCGGCTACGCCGACCAGTCCCACCTCAACCGCGACTTCCGCGCCCTGACCGGCACCACCCCGACCGCCTACGCGCCCTCAGCCGCAATCATGCGGTAAATCGCCGACAAATTGCCCCGATCGCCGCAGTCGTACAGATTGGACAGCCGATCCCGTTCGAGGAGTCCTCACTTTTCTGCGATTGCTTCGAGGCAGAACACCGGCCGCTACACTCGCGCAATGAGCGAAACCCGCGTCGGCATCGGTGCCGAGGATGTCGAGCAGTGGTTCGAGCAGGAGAGTGAGACCGAGCCGGGCGAGCGCCTCCACGACGCCGATCAAACCGATCCCGGCAAGAAGTACGCGATCAGCCAGCTCCGAGTCGTCCGGGAGACCAAGGACTACCAACTCGACTACCTGCGCCACGCCCTGCAACCCGGTAAAGAGCTGATCGACACGGCACCTGCCTACCAGCGACGGCTCCGCTGGTCCAACAAGAAGAAGTCGCTGCTCATCGAGTCGTTCCTGCTCAACATCCCGGTGCCGCCCATTTTCCTGTTCGAACGGGATTACAACGAGTACGAGGTGATCGACGGTCGCCAGCGCCTGGAAGCGATCAGCGCCTTCCTCGGCGACGAGTACGCGCTGAGCGGCCTTGAGTACTGGCCGGAACTCAACCGCCTGCGCTTCAGCAAGTTGCCCAAGGTGCTCCAGAAGGGCCTCCTGCGCCGGAGCCTGCCTGCCGTCGTGCTGTTGGCGGAAACCAAAGAGACAGCGGAAGACGGCCTCGACGTCCGCCGCGTCCTCTTCGACCGGCTCAACACCGGTGGCACGCGGTTGAACCCGCAGGAACTCCGGAACGCCCTCTACCCGGGCACCTTCAACGCCTTGCTGATCAAACTCGCCCGTTCCGCCGCGTTCACCGACACCTGGGGAATCCCGCCGCAGGTAGCCGGTGAAGAGCGGGAACCGACCGAGGAGCTGCTGCGCAACCCGCTCTACTCCTCATTGGCCGACGCTGAACTGGTCCTGCGGTTCTTCGCGCTCCGGAATGCCATCGTCACCGGCAAGCAGGGCTCGCTGCGGTCGATCCTCGACAGCTACATGGAAAAGCACGCGATGCTCGACGACAATGAGTCCCAGGCCATGGAAGAGCAGTTCATCACGTGCCTGAGCCGACTTCGTGCAGTGTTCGGCGACATGACGTTCCGGCTCACGTCCAAGCGCCTCAGCCGACCGCTCTACGACGCGCTCATGATCGCCTTGAGCCGGAATCCCGAGATCGACATCGAGAACCGGGCGGACAGCATCCGCGCCGCACTCAAGTCCGCCTTGGACGATGAGGCGAAGTACGACGTCCTCGTCGGCCGGGGAAACACGATCAACGCGATCCACGAGCGGGTTGAACTCGCCGACGAGATCCTCCATGCGAGGGGATGACTGAGCGCCCCATGTCCTCCGCAACCTTGGCGCTGGACCAGTTCCACGCAGACTTGCAGCGGGCGAACCACCTGCTGAGACTGATCAAGGAGTTCCGTCGCTTCGCCGGGAGCGACGTGCCCGCAGAGATCCGCGAAGGCACCGTCACCTGGTCGGAAGCGGCGGACCTTGCCGATGCCGCCCCACACGTCCGCACGGACTTACCCGTGCTGTCGGGATCGATCCTCCTCTACATATGTGGCCGCTTCGAGCACTTCGTCCGAGAGCTGGTCGTCGCGTTGGCCGACGACATGGCAGCCAAGGCGTCCACGTACCGCGCCCTCCCCGACCGCCTGCGCAACGAACTCCGGGTCAAGACACTCGAGGTCGCGCAGAACCCCAGCCGCTTCGGTTACACCTCCACCGAGGCCGAACAACTGGTGATCGGACTCGCCGAGAACCTGACGGGCACCAATGACGTCGAGGGAGTATCGATCTCCTCTCGCGTGCTGTCGATCACCGAGACCAACATGAACCCCGCCACGCTGGCCGAGGTCCTCAGACGTGTCGACATCACCGACGTCTGGAAGGAACTGGGGAAGCAGTCGCGGCTGAAGGCCCACTTGGCCAAGATCGCCGACACCGAGTGCACGAACGAAGCCAAAGCGCGTCTGGAAGCCCTGATGAAGAGTCGCAACGGCATCGCCCACCCGACTGGCGCGAACGTGTTCCCCGGACCTGACAAGGTGCTCGAAGCGTCTGAGTTCCTCAAGGTGCTTTCGGGTGTCATAGCGGATCTGGTCGAGGTGCCCCGGCCCTCGCTGAACTCGGGCGGGTGATCACCGCGGCGGGCCCTGGGCGATGCGGTCGCGGATCTTCGCCGCGGGTGACTCCCAGTCCGACTCGATCCACCACGTCGCGCCGGCCTCCGCCCACGCGCCGAGGTCGACCGGGCCCACGCCCTCCGCCACCACGTCGTAGCCCTCCCACGGCAGGCCTTCGGCCTCCCGCAGCGACCGGACGACCGCGACGACCTCCGCCAACTCCTCCGGTCCCGCCGGGCTCCGCGCCTCCGCGCCGGGCGCGACGACGTTGGGCAGCAACCCGTCCCACCGCGCCGCCCGCCGCAGCGACACCCGGCGGGGGTACGCGCCCACCACCCACACCGGCACGCGGGGGCGCTGCACGGGCGGCGGTGGCGGGAAGAAGTCGGTCGGGTCGACCGAGTAGCGCTTGCCGGAGAACGAGAACGGCTGCCCGCGCATCAGCCCGTCGTACACCGCGAGGCCTTCCTCCAGCAGCAACGCCCGTTCCGCGCGCCCCTGGTCGGGTTCGAACGCGGTCCACCCGGGGTGCAGCGCGCCCAGCCCCACGGCCAGCCGCACCCGCCCGCCGGACAACCGGTCCAGCGTGCCCACCTTGGACGCCAGGTCCCACGGCTTGACCCGGGGCAGCGGCGTCAACATGGTGCCCAGCACCAGGTTCGACGTCCGCATGGCCGCGGCCGTCAGCGCGACCCACGCGTCCACGCCCCACACCGACTCGGCGAGGAACACCCCGTCCCACCCGGCGGTCTCCGCCCGCGCGGCGCACTCCGCCACGTCGGGGGCGTCGAAGAACGGCAACACGATCCCGCAACGCATGACCACACCTTCTCACGATCCGAACGCCCTTGGCCCGCGCCGAGCCGGGGTGCCAGCATCGGGCCATGTCCCAGGCCGCCGCGTTGAGCTCGCGCCGCCACGTCGACTTCCGGCGGCAGGCGAGCGCGCTGTGTGCCAACCCCGCCTGATCAGTCCACTTCGGACATCGGCACGGGAGGACACCCATGCAGACCCGCCGCCGCGGCGCGACCGCCGCGACCGTCCTGCGCTCGGTGCTGGACCACGGCCCGGTCGCGCGCAGCACGATCGCGCGGCTGACCGGCCTGTCCCCGGCCGCGGTCACCCGCCAGTACGCCGAACTCGCCGACCGCGGGCTGGTGCGCGAGGTCGACGAGCGGCGCGTGCCGCGCGCGACCGTCGGCCGACCGCACGTGCCGGTGGACATCGACGTGGACCGGTACGCGGTGTGCGGTGTGCACATCGCCGTCCCGCACACGACGTTGTCCCTGGTGGACCTGCGCGGCCGGGTGCTGCACCAGGAACGTGAGCCGCACCGGGCGCGCACGCCCGAGGCCGTGTTCGAGCGCGTCCTGGCCCGGTTCCCGGCCTTCCTGGAGCGCGCCGGCGCCGGCCGCACGCCGCTGGGCGTCGGGCTGGCCACGGGCGGCTGGGTGGACCCGGAGCGCGGGGTCGTCGTGCGGCACAGCCAACTGGGGTGGCGGGACGTGCCGGCGCGGGAAGCGTTGCGCCCCTTGGGACTTCCGGTGCACGTGGAGAGCCACGGCCGCGCGCTGGCTCGCGCCGAGCAGCTGTTCGGCGACCAGCGGACCCGGTCCAGCATGGTGCACCTGTTCGTGGGCAACGTGGTGGACGCGGCGATCGCGACCGGCGGCGCGGTGCACCACGGGCCGCGCTCGGCGTCCGGTGACGTCGCGCACCTGCGCTTGGAGGGCAGCACCGCGTCGTGCCCGTGCGGCCGGCGGGGTTGCTTCCAGGCCACGGTGTCCGACCGGGCGGTCGCCGAACGCGCGGCGGACGCGGGCCTGATCCCCGAACCGTCCCTGCCGCTGCTGCTCGACCTCGCCCGCGCGCGCGACGCCGCCGCCGTGGCCCTGCTGCGGGAACGGGCGCGGCACGTCGGCCGGGCCGCCGGGCTGCTGCTCGACGTGATCAACCCCGAGGTGCTCGTGGTCGCCGAGGCCGGTGTCGTGCACGTGCCGGAGTGCCTGGCCGAGGTGCGCGCGCAGGTCGGCGACCGGGCCGCCGCGGTCGTGCCGACCAGTTTCGGCCGGGACGTGCTGAGCGTGGCCGCCGGTTCGGTCGTGCTGGACGCCATTTACGGCAGCCCGCTCGACCTGTGCGCCTGAAGTTAATTTCCGAAATCGCAAAATTGACCGCCGCCCGAGCCCGGGCGAAGCTGTTCCGGTAAGCATTCGAACCCCGCAAGGAGAAAGCGATGACGGCTACCCTCGACAAGATTTCGGTGCGTCCCGTAGCAGGTCACATCGGTGCGGACATCTCGGGAATCGACATTTCCCGACCTTTGGGCGCCGCCGCGCTGGACCTGGTGAAGAACGCGCTCAACGAGTACAAGGTGCTTTTCTTCCGCGACCAGGCGCTGGACCACGCGAGCCAGGTCGCATTCGGCCGCCAGTTCGGCGAACTCACCTACGCGCACCCGCACGACGACGCCCCTCCCGGCGGTTTCCCGGAGATCTTCACCATCGACCCGCGCCGCTACGAGGAGCGCTACGGCGCGGACTTCACGCAGCAGGTCCAGCGCCGCCGGTACAGCTACTTCTCCGGCTGGCACACCGACGTCACGCCCGCGGTGAACCCGCCGGCCGGCTCGATCCTGCGCGCCGAGACGGTGCCCGAGCGCGGCGGCGACACCACGTGGACGAACCTGGTCGCGGCCTACGAAGGCCTGTCCGCCCCGCTCAAGTCCTTCGTGGACGGCCTGCGCGCCGAGCACCGGTACGGCGGCGCGCACGGCCAGGGCGACGGCGCGTACGCCAAGCGCGTCAACGACAACCTGTTGGTGGCGGTGCACCCGGTGGTCCGTGTGCACCCGGAGACCGGCGAGAAGGCGCTGTTCGTCAACCCCGGCTTCACCAGCCACGTCGTGGACCTGTCGCCGCGCGAGTCCAGGGCGGTGCTGGACCTGCTCTACGCCGAGATCACCCGCCCGGAGTACACCGTGCGGTTCCGCTGGGAGCCGGGCAGCGTGGCGTTCTGGGACAACCGCGCCACCGCCCACCTCGCGCCGAACGACCTGGAACACCTCGACGTCGAGCGCCGCCTGCACCGGGTGACGCTGGTCGGCGACGTGCCGGTGGGCCCGGACGGGCGCGAGTCGGAGCTGGTGGCGGGCGCGCCGTTCACCGCCGAGCACACCGTCAAGGTCGACTGATGACCGCCGTGCTGCCGTCGTCGGCGTTCCGGGCGGCGTTCCGGCGCCACCCGGCCGGGGTGGTCGTGATCACCGCCGACGCCGAGCACGGCCCGGCCGGCTTCACCGCCACGTCGTTGACCTCGGTCTGCGCCGAGCCGCCGCTGGTGTCCTTCGGCGTCTCGACGGGGTCCTCCAGCTGGCCGCACGTGCGCGACGCGCGCGGTGTCGTCGTGCACTTCCTGGGCGCGCACCAGGAAGACCTCGCCCGGCGCTTCGCCACGAGCGGCCTCGACCGGTTCGCCGCCCCCACGAGGTGGCGAAGGCTCGCGGGCGGCGAACCGGTCCTCGACGGCGTGGCCGGGTGGTTGCGCGCCGAGGTCGAGTCCCGGCTGCCGGTGGGCGACCACCACCTGGTCCTGGCGCGCGTGGTGGAGACCGCGCTGCGCGACGACGTCCCTCCCCTGCTCTACCACGACGGCCGCTACCACACGATCTAGGAAACCCCTGATGACACAGCCATCCACGTCGGCCCCGCGCCGGCGCTCGTTCCTGGCCGGCCTGGTGGGCGTGGGGGCGCTCGGCGTCGTGGGCTGCGCGCCCGCGGGCGGCGCGAGCGGTCCGGCGCCCGCCGGGCCGCTGCCCACGGCGGTCCCGCCCGGCACCCGGCTCACCATCTCCATCCGCACCACGCTCAAGCAGCTCGAAGCGTCCGGCGAGCTGGCGAAGCTGCCGTTCGAGGTGCCGGAGTGGCCCAACGTCACCGCCGGTCCGGACGTCATCCAGGCGTTCCGCGCCGGGTCGGTGGACCTCGCGGCCAACGCCGGCATCCCGCCCCTCCAGGCCGCCGCCATGGGGTTCGACGCCCGGATCGTCGCGGTGGCGCACCGGGAGACGCCGACCTACCAGTTCGCCACCGCGCCCGGCACGGACATCGCATCGGTGCGGGACTTCAAGGGCAAGAGGATCGCGTTCTCGCAGGGCCAGGCCCAGGGCGTGCTCGTGCTGCGCACGATCAAGGAGCTGGGCTGGTCCAACGACGACGTCGAACTGGTCGCCCTGACCAGCCCGCAGTTCCTCACCGCCCTGCAATCGCGGCAGGTGGACGTGGCCGTGCTCGCCGAACCCAGCACGACCAAGTACATCGGCCAGTACGGCAAGGACGGCGCACGCGTCGTCGACATGAACGCCGTGGACCTGCTCACCGTCCTGTGGGCGCCGGTGTCGGTGTTGCAGGACCCGGCGAAGGCCGCCGCCGTCCGCGCGTTCATCCCGTTCTGGGCGCAGGGCCAGGTGTGGGCGTGGGAGCACCCCGAGCGGTGGATCGACCACTACTACGTCAAGGACCAGAACGTCACCGCCGCCGACGGCGACCGGATCGTCAAGTCGCACCCGCGCCCGTACTTCCCGGAGAGCTGGGACCGGGCCGTCGAATGGGAGCGGGAGACGGCCGAGCTGCTGGCGCGGGGCGGCTTCACCCCGCCGGTCGAGGTCGCCGACCTGTTCGACCGCCGCTTCGAGGGCCTCGCCGCCCAGTCCGTCCCCGCCACCTACCGGAGCAGGCCATGACGCGGACCCTCGCGCCGCCGACCCGGCGCGCCCCCGTCGTCCGGTCCGCGCCGACCGCGCCGCGCCGACGCCGCCTGCGACCCGGGAAGGCCATCCCCTACGGCCGGGCCGTCGGTCCCCTGCTGGTGATCGCCGTGTGGAGCGTCGCGTCGGCGTCGGGCTGGCTGGACCCGCGCCTGCTGTCCGCGCCGTGGACGGTGGTGGAGACCGGCGCGGAGCTGGTGGCCAACGGGAAGCTGCCCGACAGCGTGCTGACGTCGTTGCGGCGGGCGGGTCTGGGCTTCCTGCTCGGGGCGGTCGTCGGCACGGCGCTGGCCGTCGCGGCCGGGTTGAGCCGGGTCGGCGAGGCGTTGATCGACGGCACGGTGCAGGTCAAGCGGGCGATCCCGTCGCTGGGCCTGATCCCGCTGCTGATCCTGTGGCTGGGCATCGGCGAGAGCTTCAAGGTCATCGTCATCGCGATCGGCGTGGCGGTCACCCTCTACATCCAGACCCACGCGTCGCTGACCGGCATCGACCAGCGCTACGTCGAGCTGGCCGAGGTGGTGGGGCTGAGCCGCGGGCAGTTCGTGCGCAAGGTGGTGTTCCCCGGCGCGCTGCCCGGGTTCTTCGTCGGGCTGCGGCTGGGCGTGACCGGGTCGTGGCTGTTCCTGATCGTGCTGGAGCAGATCAACGCCACCAGCGGGATCGGCTACCTGATGTTCCAGGCGCAGAACTACGGGCAGAGCGACGTGATCGTGGTCGGGCTGGTGGTGTACGGGCTGTTCGGGTTCGTCTCCGACGCCCTGCTGCGGCTGGTGGAGAGGAGGGTCCTGGCGTGGCGGCGGACGTTGGGCGGCTGACCGGCGCGGTCGCGGTGCGGGACCTGGTGCGGCGCTTCGGCGACCGGGTCGTGCTGGACCACCTCGACCTCACCGTGGCGCCCGGCGAGTTCGTGGCCCTGTTGGGGCGCAGCGGTTCGGGCAAGTCCACGCTGCTGCGGGCGCTGGCCGGGCTGGACCACGACGTCGAGGGCGGCGGTGAGCTGCGGGTGCCGCACGAGGTCGCGGTGGCGTTCCAGGACTCGCGGCTGCTGCCGTGGCTGCGCGTGCTGGACAACGTGGTGCTCGGCCTGTCCGGCGCGCGCGACCGGGGCCGGCGCGCGCTGGCCGAGGTCGGGCTGGAGGGCCGGGAGCGGGCGTGGCCCAGCGAGCTGTCCGGCGGCGAGCAACAACGCGTGGCGCTGGCCCGCTGCCTGGTGCGCGAACCCGCGCTGCTGCTGGCCGACGAGCCCTTCGGCGCGCTGGACGCGTTGACCCGAATCAAGATGCACGACCTGCTGCGCGAGCTGTGCGCGCGGCACCGCCCCGCGGTCCTGCTCGTCACCCACGACGTGGACGAGGCCGTGACGCTCGCCGACCGGGTCGTGGTGCTGGAGCGGGGCCGGATCGGGCTGGACGTCCGCGTCGAGCTGCCCGAGCCCCGCTCCCACCGCGACCCGCTGTTCCAGTCCCACCGCGACCGCCTGCTGCACGCGCTGGGGATCACCGAAGGAGCCACCCCGTGACCGAACTGCACCTCAACCTGTTCCTGCACGACACCGGGCACCACGAGGCGTCCTGGCGGCTGCCGGGAAGCGACCCGCACGGGCACCTGAGCACCGCCTACCACGAGCGGTTGGCGCGGATCGCGGAGGCGGCGAAGTTCGACTCGGTGTTCCTGGCCGACTCGCCGGTGCTGTGGGGGCGGGTGGGGCGGCGGCCGTCGGGCAAGCTGGAGCCGACGGTCCTGCTCACCGCGCTGGCCCGCGCCACGTCCCGGATCGGCCTGATCGCCACCGCGTCCACCACCTACAACGACCCGTTCAACCTGGCGCGGCGGTTCGCCTCGCTGGACCACGTCTCCGGCGGCCGGGCCGGCTGGAACATCGTGACGACGGCCGGTGACGACGCCGCCCGCAACTTCGGCCTGGAGGCGCAGCCCGCGCACTTCGACCGGTACGAGCGGGCCGACGAGTTCCTGCACGTGGCGAAGAAGCTGTGGGACTCGTGGGAGGACGACGCGATCGTGGCGGACAAGGAGCGCGGCGTGCACGCCGAGGACTCCCGGGTCCACCCGATCGACCACGAGGGCCGGCACTTCCGGGTGCGGGGTCCGTTGAACGTGCCGCGCTCGCCGCAGGCGTACCCGGTGCTGGTGCAGGCGGGTTCCTCCGAGGACGGGAAGGGCTTCGCGGCGAAGCACGCCGAGGCGGTCTTCACGGCGCAGCAGACGTTGGCCGAGGCGAAGGCCTTCTACGCCGACATCAAGGACCGCGCGCGGGCGGAGGGCCGCGACCCCGACCACGTGAAGGTGCTGCCGGGCCTGGTCCCGGTGATCGGCGCCACGGAAGCCGAGGCGAAGGCGTTCGACGCGGAACTGGACCGCCTGATCGTGCCCGAGTACGCCCGCGAGCAGCTGGCCAGGACGCTGCGGGTGGCCCCGACGGACCTGCACCTGGACCGCCCGCTGCCGGCCGACCTGCCGACCGAGGACGAGATCGAGGGCGCGAAGTCCCGGTACACGCTGATCGTGGAGCTGGCGCGCCGGGAGGACCTGACCGTGCGGGCGCTGATCGGCCGCTTGGGCGGCGGGCGCGGGCACAAGACGTTCGCGGGCACGGCCGAGCAGGTCGCGGACACCATCGAACACTGGTTCCGCGAGGGCGCGGCGGACGGCTTCAACATCATGCCCGCCGTGCTGCCGTCGGGCCTGGAACGGTTCGCCACGGAGGTGGTGCCGATCCTGCGCCAACGCGGCCTGTTCCGCACGGACTACACCGGCACCACCCTGCGCGACCACTACGGCCTACCCCGGCCGGCCAACCAGTTCACCCCAAATAACCAGTCCACCTCGGCCACCGTGTGAACCGCCCGCCTCTCCACCCACCTCGGCGGGTGGGGAGGCGGCCCTACAACTCCCGCTTGAACGCCTTGCCGAGCCCGGTGACGAGGCAGATGGCCAAGACCCAGCCCAACGCGGTGAACACCGACGACCCCCACAGCACCCACCCGACGGGCACCCACAACTCGCGCTGTCTCAGGTTCACCACGGGTAGCAGCAGGTCCAGCGTGTAGAGCACCGGCTCGAACCCCACGTCGAGGTCCGCCTTGGCCCGCCGGAACCCGTCCGGGTGCGCGACGGCGGCGGCGACGGCGCCCACCACCGTCAGGGCGGCGACCCAGTACAGGACCCACAGCGGCCGGTACCCGTAGCCCACCGTCCACTTGAGCACGAAGCCGAGCGCCCGGTCGATCGCGCCGCGCACGCCCCGACCGGCCCTGCGCCCGGCGTCCTGGCCGGCGATCAGCACGTGCTTGGCGTCGTCGTGCTTGCCCGCCGCCTCGTACACCTTCGCGAGTTGGAGGTAGACCTGCGGCACGTACTCCTCGGCGCCGCCGCGCAGGCACTGGACCCGGACCGCCCGGCTCAGCCCGTTCACGGGCAACGCCTTGTAGACGAACTCCGTGAGCCGCAACCGGTCCGGCCACTTGCAGTCGCGGTCGTCCAACTGGCCGGCGGACGCGTACCGGAGGTCCACCCCGCCGGCCGGTTTCGTCGTGAACCCCACCCGGAGCCGACCGCGGACGGTGGTGCCCTCAAGCACCAGCGCCGTCTCGTCGTCGGAGATCCGCGCGTCCGCGATGTCGAGGTTGCCCGCGATCCGCATGCCGCGCATCAGCACCGGACCGTCGGCGTGCAGGCCGTCGAGCTTGGCCGAGTGCCCGACCTCCGCCCGGTCCGCGCGGATGGCCCGGCTCCGGTTGGTGAAGCGGCCACCGCTCCAGACCAGGCAGCCGTGCACCTCGGCGCCCGCCAGGTCCACCACCCCGTCCGCGACGAACCCGTCGGACATCAGCAGGTCCCGCTCGACCGTCAGGCCGATCGCGGTGATCGACTCCCCCGCCGGGTTGGTGAACCGCCCGCCGGCGCAGTCCAGGTCGCCCTCCACGCACGCTCCGCTGAGCACGACGGCGCCCTCGGCGTGGAAGCCGTCGTCACCGGCTCCCGACGCCGACCTCCGGTGGCCGAGGTGCAGGTCGCGGTGGACCACGAGGCCCGTCGCGTCCAGGGCGGTGTCGGTGCTGTTCTCGACGTGCCCGCCCTCGCACCACAGGCTGCCGCCGATGTCCGCGCCGGCCAGCAGGACCCGTCCTCGCACCTCGAACCCGCTGCGGCAGATCATGTTCTGGCGGACGCGCGCGCGGGCCAGGTCGAGCGCCGTCTCACCGGGGCTGGAGAACCGCCCGCCGGTCAGGTCGAGCATCCCCGTGACGTCGCAGCCGGTGAAGTCGGCCGGCCCTTCCACCGAGGCGCCGCGGAACCGGACATCGCTGTCCACGACGACGCCGCTCGCCCGCAGCGCCACCGCGGCGGGGTGCCGGAACACCGCCCCGGTGCAGTCGAGACCCCCGCGCAGCCGGGCGTCGGCGACACGCACCTCACCCTCGACCAGGAACCCGTCGCGCCAGTAGACGCGTTCGTCGATGACGGCGCCCTTGAGGTCGAGGGCCACTTCGCCCGCCTTCAGGAAGTGCGCGCCGTCGCAGTCGAACTGGCCGCCGATCCGCGCGCCGATCATCCTGACCGGGCTCTCGGCGCGGAAGCCGCCGCTGAACTTGACGTCCTGGTAGACCTTCATCCCGTCGGCCGCCAGCGCGTGGCCGGCGGGGTTGGCCAGGCGGGACCCGGTCAGCAGCAACTGGCCGTGGACCCGCGCGCCGATGAGGTCCACGAGCCCGGAGCAGTCGCACCCGACCAGTTCGAGGTTGTGCGCCACGTCGACCTGCGCCCCGCTCAGGCCCGGCAGCCGGCAGCCCGTCAGGTACAGGCCGAACAGCTTGGCCTGCTCGACGTTGGGCTCGCCGGCGAAGGCGCACCCGACGAACTCGACCGGGTAGCCGATCGTCCCGGCCTCCAGGTCGAGCGCGTCGACCACCTTCGCGTCGCGGACGACCAGGGAACGGCAGGGGGCGCGGTCGTCGAGCAGCACCTCTTGGAGGACGAACGCCCTGATGGTCGCGCCGCCGGCGGAGTGGTCGACCTTCGCCCCGGGCTTGATCGCGTCGCGCAGGGCGCGCTCGGCCGCGGTGAGTCTCGTGATCATCGCGTCGGACCTCCCGACCGCTAGGGTGCAAGGTACGTCGCGGATACGCACGTGCTGTTGCGAATGGCCTAGAAGGTTCACCCGAAAGGGCGGCGACACGGCCGACCCGCCCACTTCGCCCCCTGAACGCCCGCGCGGGCGGCTTCCGGGCAGAATGCCTGTCGTGACCACAGCCATCCACCAGAGGATCGCCGACGAGCTGGGCGTGCGTGCCGGACAGGTCAGTGCCGCCGTCGAACTGCTCGACGGGGGCTCGACCGTGCCGTTCATCGCCCGCTACCGCAAGGAGGCGACCGGCGCGCTGGACGACGCCCAGTTGCGCACGCTGGAAGAGCGGCTGGGCTACCTGCGGGAACTGGAGGAGCGGCGGGCCGCCGTCCTGGAGTCCATCCGGTCGCAGGGGAAGCTGGACGACGCGCTCGAAGCCGCGATCCTGGCCGCCGACTCCAAGGCCCGCCTGGAGGACCTCTACCTGCCCTACAAGCCCAAGCGGCGGACCAAGGCGCAGATCGCCCGCGAGCAGGGGCTGGAGCCGCTGGCCGACGGGCTGCTGACCGACCCCACCCAGGACCCGCAGGTCGTCGCCGAGGACTACCTGACCGAGGAGGTGGCGGACGTGGCCGCCGCGCTCCAGGGAGCCCGCGCGATCCTGGTCGAGCGGTTCGGCGAGGACGGCGACCTCATCGGCGAGCTGCGCGAACGGATGTGGTCGCGGGGCCGGGTCGCGTCCAAGGTGCGGGAGGGCAAGGAGGAGGAGGGCGCGAAGTTCTCCGACTACTTCGACTTCTCCGAGCCGTTCGGCAAGCTGCCCTCGCACCGCATCCTGGCGCTGTTCCGCGGCGAGAAGGAGGAGGTCCTCGACCTCCACCTCGACCCGGGCGACGAGGACGAGGAGCCGTCGGGCTACGAGGTCGCCATCGCCGCCCGGTTCGGCGTGGACAACCGGGGCCGCGCGGCCGACAAGTGGCTCGCCGACACCGTCCGCTGGGCGTGGCGCACCCGCATCCTGGTGCACCTGGGCATCGACCTGCGCTCGCGGCTGCGCCAGTTCGCCGAGGACGAGGCCGTGAAGGTGTTCGCGTCCAACCTGCGCGACCTGCTGCTGGCCGCGCCCGCCGGCACCCGCGCCACGATGGGCCTGGACCCCGGGTTCCGCACCGGCGTGAAGGTGGCCGTGGTCGACGCGACCGGCAAGGTCGTCGCCACCGACACCATCTACCCGCACGTGCCCGCCAACAAGTGGGACGAGTCGATCGCCAAGCTCGCCGTGTTGGCGCGCAAGCACTCCGTGGACCTGATCGCCATCGGCAACGGCACCGCCTCGCGCGAGACCGACAAGCTGGCCGCCGACCTGCTCAAGCGGCACCCCGAGCTGAAGCTGACCAAGGCCGTCGTGTCCGAGGCGGGCGCGTCGGTGTACTCGGCGTCCGCGTTCGCCTCCGCCGAGCTGCCCGGCCTGGACGTGTCGCTGCGCGGCGCGGTGTCCATCGCCCGCAGGTTGCAGGACCCGCTGGCCGAGCTGGTCAAGATCGACCCGAAGTCCATCGGCGTCGGGCAGTACCAGCACGACATCACCGAGACCAAGCTGTCCCGCTCGCTGGACGCCGTGGTCGAGGACTGCGTGAACGCGGTGGGCGTGGACCTCAACACCGCGTCCGTGCCGCTGCTGACCCGCGTCTCGGGCATCACCGCGGGCCTGGCGGAGAACATCGTCGGGCACCGCGACGCCAACGGCCCGTTCCGGACGCGGCGGGCGTTGAAGGACGTGCCGCGCCTGGGCCCGAAGGCGTTCGAGCAGTGCGCGGGCTTCCTGCGCATCCCCAACGGCGACGACCCGCTCGACGCGTCCGCCGTGCACCCCGAGGCGTACCCGGTGGTGCGGCGCATCCAGGAGGCCGCCGGCGCTGAACTGATCGGCAACACGAAGGTGCTCAAGTCGCTGCGGCCCGAGCAGTTCGTGGACGAGCAGTTCGGCCTGCCGACCGTCACCGACATCCTGCGCGAGCTGGAAAAGCCGGGCCGCGACCCGCGTCCGGCGTTCAAGACGGCCACGTTCGCCGAGGGCGTGGAGAAGATCGCCGACCTCAAGCCCGGCATGGTGCTGGAGGGTGTCGTCACGAACGTGGCGGCGTTCGGGGCGTTCGTGGACATCGGCGTCCACCAGGACGGACTGGTGCACATCTCGGCGCTGTCCAACACCTACGTGAAGGACCCGCGGGATGTCGTGAAGTCCGGTGACGTGGTGCGCGTGAAGGTGCTCGAAGTGGACATCGCGCGCAAGCGGATCGGGCTGACGTTGCGGCTGGAGGACGAGCCTGGGCGCAAGGGGCCGCAGCAGCGTGACCAGCGTGACCAGCGTGATCAGCGTGGTTCGCGCGGTGGTGGTGGCGGCGGTGGTGGTGGCCGGGGTGGTCGGTCGCAGCAGCGGCAGGAGCGACCGCCGGCGAATGGTGCGATGGCTGAGGCGTTGCGTCGTGCGGGGCTTGGCGGGTCCAAGTAGCCGAGGGCGGCGCGAGGCCGAGTAGCGGAGCGCGGCGCGGGGCTTGGCGGCTCGAAGTAGGGGTATCCCGCTGGGCATGAGGGTCGTCGTCACGGGTGCGAGCGGCAACGTGGGGACGGCCCTGCGCCGGGTCCTGGCCGAGTTGGACGCGGACGTGGTGTGCGTCGCCCGGCGCACCCCCGCCGCCGCCGGGCCCCGCGAGACGTGGCTGAGCTGCGACATCGGGGCCCCGGCGGCGGAGGTCGCGCTGCGCGACGCCTGCGCCGGGGCCGACGCCGTCGTGCACCTCGCCTGGGCGGTCCAGCCCGGTCCCGACGACCCGCCCATGCGGCGCACCAACCTCGACGGCAGCGCGCACGTCCTCGCGGCGGCGGCCGGGGTCCCGCACGTCGTGGTCGCCTCCTCGGTCGCCGCCTACACGCCCGCGCCGCACGTCGTGGACGAGACCTGGCCGTGCGAGGGCGTCCCGGGCAGCGCGTACAGCCTCCAGAAGGCACGGCTGGAACACCTGCTCGACCAGTACGACGGCGCACCGGTGGCCCGGATCAGGCCGTGCGCGATCGTCCAGCCCGACGCCGGCGGCGAACTGGACCGCTGGGTCCTCAGCCCGCTCGTCCCGCCCGGCCTGCTCGGCCGCCCGTGGCTGCCGGTGCCGCTGTGGTCGGGGTTGCGGGCGCAGATCGTGCACGCCGAGGACGTCGCCCGCGCCATCGTCGTCCTCCTGCGCCACCGCGCCGAAGGGGTGTTCAACGTCGCGGGCGAGCCGGTGCTGCGCGCGGACGACCTCGCGCGCGTGTTCGGCGGCTTCCGGGTGCCCGTCCCGTTCGGCCTCCTGACCACCCTGGCCTGGCCCACCTGGCGGCTGGGCCTGCAACCCATGCACCCCGGCTGGCTGCGCCTGGCCGACCGGGCGTCCATCGTGGACACCACCCGGCTGCGCGCGCTGGGCTGGGAGCCCCGCCACGACGCCCGCGCGGCCCTGGCCGAGTTCGTGCGCGCGGTGGCCGAGGGCCGCGGCGCGTGGGGTCCGCTCGCGCCGCGGGCCGGTGCGCGGTTGGGCAGACTGGGGTGGGGACGTCCCGTGCACCAGAGCCAAGGAGGCTGAGTGGCCGACGACGTGGATGCGGTGGTCATCGGGTCCGGACCGAACGGGCTGGTCGCCGCGAACCTGCTGGCCGACGCCGGCTGGGAGGTGGCGGTCCTGGAGGCCGCCGACGAGCCGGGCGGCGCGGTGCGCACCGCCGAACTGACCGCGCCGGGCTTCCGCAACGACCTGTTCAGCGCCTTCTACCCGCTGGGCGCGGCCTCACCGGTCATCGCGGGCCTCGGGCTGGACCGCCACGGCCTGCGCTGGCGCCACGCCCCCGAGGTGCTGGCCCACGTGCTGCCCGACGACCGGGCGGTCCTGCTGTCCCGGGACGTCAACCGGACGGTGGCGTCGGTGGAGAAGTTCGGCGCGGGCGACGGCGACCGTTGGTATGCGGAGTTCCAGCGCTGGCAACGGGTGCGCGACGCGTTGATCGAAGCCCTGATGCGACCGTTCCCGCCGGTCCGGGCGTCGGCCGGCCTGATGCGCGCGCTGGGTCCGGCGGAGGCGCTGCGGATGGCGCGCATGTTCGTGCAGCCCGTGCGGGCCTTCGGCAACGAGCGCTTCACCGGCGAGGGCGGCCCGTTGCTGATGGCCGGGAACGCGATGCACACCGACTTGGGACCGGACCAGGCGGCGAGCACGGCGTTCGGCTGGCTGCTGTCGATGCTGGGCCAGGACGTCGGCTACCCGGTCCCGGAGGGCGGGGCGGGCAAGCTCACCGAGGCGATGGTCAAGCGCCTGGGCGGCGTCGTGGAGTGCGGCCGACGGGTGGACGGGGTCGTGGTCGCGCGGGGACGGGCGCTGGGCGTGCGGGACGCGGAGGGCGGTTTCGTCCGTGCCCGCAAGGCGGTGCTGGCCGACGTGCCGGCGCCGGTGCTGTACCTGGACCTGTTGGGCGCTGATCACTTGCCCGCGCGCCTGATGGACGACCTGGAGCACTTCGAGTGGGACGACGCCACGGTGAAGGTGGACTGGGCGTTGTCCGGCCCGATCCCGTGGACGGCCCCGGAGGCGAGGAGCGCCGGGACCATCCACGTGGGCGGTGACTTCAACGGCTTGGCGATGGCGAGCACGGAGATCGCGGTCGGCAAGCTGCCCCGGATCCCGTTCGTGATCATGGGTCAGATGACGACCGCGGACCCGACCCGGTCACCGGCCGGGACGGAGGCGGCGTGGGCGTACACGCACGTCCCGCGCGGGGAGAGCTGGTCGGCGGACCGGGTGCGGCGGCGGGCGGACCGGGTGGAGCAGCTGATCGAGCAGCACGCGCCGGGGTTCCGGGAGCTGATCATCAAGCGGTCCCTGCAAGGGCCCGGGGAGTTGGAGGCCGGGAACGCGAGCCTGGTCGGGGGGTCGATCAACGCTGGGACGGCGGCCATCCACCAGCAGCTGGTGTTCCGGCCGGTGCCCGGGTTGGGGCGGTCGGACACGCCGGTGGACCGGTTGTTCCTGGCGGGGGCTTCGGCTCATCCCGGGGGTGGGGTGCACGGGGCGGCTGGGGCCAACGCGGCTCGGGCGGCTTTGGCGCGCAACGGGCTGGCCGGGGATGGGTACCGGCTGCTCATGCGCGGTCTTCACGAGATCTTCTACTGAACTCGCGCGTGGTTGCGCTTCGCGCTCTCAAGATCAAAAGTGAAGAGCGAAAGATCAAAGCTAAAAGCGGCGCTCGCCGCGCGGCAGGCCCCCGGGGGTGGAAGGGCGTCGGTTCGTTCCCCGTACGGCCTGCCGGAGGCAACCACCCTTGGGGGTTCTTGGCAACCGGTGGAGCGTGGTTGCCAAGAACCCCCAAGCGCGGTTGGGCTGCGCCCAGGCCGTACGGGGAACGAACCGAGGCCCTTCCTGTGGCTGATAGCCCGTTGAAGAGCGCGCCTGCGGCGCGGGAGGGCGCTGGCGGGCTGGTCAGTTGCGGCTTTCCTTGCGTACGGCCAGGTCTGCCAGGCGGTGCAGCGTCTCTTTGTTGCGGGGGGCCAGGAAGAGGGCCTGGGCGGCTGTCGGGAGGACTGAGAGGGGGCCCTTTTGGACTTCCTCGTGCATGGTCACCTGGGTTGCGCCGGCTTCCTCCGCCAGCTCGAAACGGACGCGGGCCGCGCCGAAGGGCCACAGGCCGGCTTCCAGTTCCAGTGACCGGTTCGGGTCGCAGGAGACCACCCGGGTCACGTCCTGGACCAGGGCCGGCCAGGTGCCGATGCTGTGGTGGATGCGCGTGCCGGGCGCGGGCCAGCCGGTGTCCACCTCTCGGATGTGGGCCGCGCCCACCACCCAGCTCGCGTACGACCAGCCGTCCGACAGCACGGCGAACACGCGGTCCGCCGGGGCCGGTACCCGCAGGTTCACCTCGACCATGTCGTGCGGGTTCCCCGCCCGCCGGCGGGGAAACTACTTCGCTCGGGTGCCCTTGAGCTTCACCAGGTCGGATTCGAACAGGTTCGCGATCGCGGCCAGGCCGCCCGGCACCTCCGGGTCCGGCTTGGCGATGTAGGACTGGGTGCTCGACGGGCGGCCGACCAGCGAGAACCGCAGGGGGCCGGTCAGGCTGTTCGTGTCCACCGAGTTGGTGTCCTGGAACGCCCGCAGCACGCCGTCGCGGCTCAGGTCACCGGCCGCGCACGCCTTCTCCAGCACGGCCGCGAAGGCGATGCCGATGGCGTAGCCGTGGTCCACCGAACCGGTCGGCTTCTCGCCCGGGAACTTGCGTTCGAACTTCTCCGCCACCGAGCGCGGGCCGGGCAGGTCGGACGCGTAGGGCGCGATCGGGGAGACCACCTGCACGCGCTCGACCACGGCCTGCGCCACCGGCGAGTCCAGGATCAGCGGGTCGTAGCCCACGGCGTTGACCAGGAACGGGGCGTCCCAGTCGAGCTTGTCGGCGGTGCCCACGGCGGACGCGGTCTGCGGGGGCGAGGTGCTCAGGAAGACCGCCTTCGCGCCGGCCGCCTTCAGCTCCTGCACCGGGGCGATGACGTCCGTGGCCGACTCCGCGACCGTGCGCGTCACCAGGTTCAGGCCCCACTGCTGGGCGGCGAACCGGCTGCCCTCCAGGCTGTTGCGGCCGTAGTCGCTGTCCACGTGGATGTGGCCGATGGTGTCGCCGTCCTTGATGACGCCCTGGCGCTTGAGGTGGTCCAGCCCGTTGATGACGTCCAGGTCGTAGGTCGTGCCGACGATCATCATGTGCGGGTTGCCGAGCAGCGTCGCCGACCACGACGCGGGGGCGACGATCGCTCGCGTCTGCATGAGGTCCGGGGCGATGGCGGCGGTCATCTGGGCGCCCGCCACGTCGATGAAGCCGAGCACCTGCGGTTCCAGCTCGAAATAGCCCTCCAACGCCCGGTCGACGTTGTAGCCGTGGTCCTTCTGCTTCAATTCCACCTTGCGACCGCACACGCCGCCGCGTTCGTTCAGCTCGCTCAGGAACAGCTCGTAGCCCTTGATCCGGATCAGGGCCGACTGCGAGAACGGGCCGGTCATGTCGGTGAGCACACCGAGTGCGATCGTGTCCGCCGTGACGCCCGGGCCAGCCTTGACCTGGGGTTTCCCGTCGTCGGCCGCGCAGCCGGCGAGGGCCAGGGCGGCGGCCAGGATGATCACGAGGTTGCGCACGAATGTCTCCCACATATCCGCTACCGACCAGTAGGAGTATTCGGTGCACCCACCCGGATCACCTAATCTTGTGACCAGTCCCACGTTCGTGAACTTCTGGTCGCATGCTCCGTAACGCGCACGGGGACCCACCGTTCGGAATGGATTCCGAAACGTTTTCCAGCGGGTTTTGGGCCGAACGGAGCAGTGCGCCGGGGCTGGGCGACCGTGAACGATCCGGGTTCTAATACTGGGATCGGCCGACCTCCCTGGAGCCCGCACATGACGCCTCCGCGCACCAGTTCCCCCGTCCTGGTCGGCCGGGGCGACGAGCTGGCCGCGCTGCTGCGGGCGGTCGCCGGGCAGCCGTCCGTCGCACTGGTCGTGGGCGAGGCGGGGGTCGGCAAGAGCCGTTTGGTGCGCGAGCTGCTGCGCCGGCCGGAGGTGGCGCCGCTGCGCGTGCTGACCGGGTTCTGCCAACCCCTGCGCGAGCCGTTCCCGTACGGGGCGGTGCTGGACGCGTTGCGCACGCTGCACGTGCGGGGTCCGCTGAGCCCGGTGACCGGCGTGCTGCGGCCGTTGCTGCCCGAGCTGGCCGACCGGCTGCCGGAGCCGCCGCGGCGGCCGGAGGACCCGCGCCACGAGCGGCACCACCTGTTCCGCGCGGTGCGCGAGCTGCTGTCGGCCGCCGGGCCCGTGCTGCTGGTGGTGGAGGACCTGCACTGGGCCGACGACGGGTGCCGCCACCTGCTGCGCTTCCTGATGTCCGACCCGCCGCCGAACCTGACCGTGCTGGTCACCTACCGCCGCGAGGACGCGCCGGGCGGGATGGCGCTGGGCACCGCCTACCGGCCGCCGGCGGGCGTGACCGGGGTCGTGGTGGAGCTGACGCCGCTGGACCGGGCCCAGGTCGGGGACCTGACGGCGGCGATCCTGGGCGTGGACGCGGTGTCCGCCGAGTTCGCCGCCCGGCTGCACGAGCGCACGGCCGGCATCCCGTTCGTGGTGGAGGAGATGCTGCGCGCCCTGCCGGAGGCGGACTGGCGGCTGCTGGACGACGTCGAGGTGCCGGCGCTGCTGCGCGACGCGATGGCCGAGCGGTTGGACCGGCTGCCCACCACGGGCCGCCGCATCGCGCACGCCGCCGCCGTGCTGGGCGTGCCGGCGTCGGAGGACCTGCTGGCGCGGGTCGGCGCGGTGGAGCCGGAACGGGCGCGGACCGCGTTGACCCACGCCCTGCACAGCGGCGTGCTGCACGAGCACGGCGAGATGCGGTACGGGTTCCGGCACGCCCTCGCCCAACAGGCCGTCTACGACACGCTCACCGGCCCGGAACGGCAACGCCTGCACGAACGGGCGCTGGACGCGTTGGAGGACGTGGTCCCGCGGCCGGTCATGCAGCTGGCCGAGCACAGCCGGCGCGCGGGCCGCCCGGCGGACTGGCTGCGCAACGGCGAGGCCGCCGCCGACCGGGCGCTGGAGGTCGGGGACCCGTCCACCGCGACGCACCTGTACCGGCGGCTGCTGGACGAAGCGACCCTGCAACCGTCCGATGTGGACAGGTTGGCGGTGAAGCTGGGCCAGGTGGCCCGGGGCGGCATCGACCAGCACGACCCGCGCACCACCCTGGAACGGCTGCTGGACGACCGGCGGCTCTCCCGCCCGGCGCGCGGCGAGGTCCGGCTCAACCTCGGCTTCCTGCTGATCCGGCAGTTCGAGAGCGTGGTGCAGGCCCGGTTGCAGATCGAGCTGGCCGTGGAGGAGCTGACCGACCGGCCGGACCTGGCCATGCGCGGCCGGGCCGTGCTGGGCCAGCCGTTCATCGGCGCGACGCCGCTGGCCGAGCACCTGCGCTGGATGCGGGTGGTCGACTCGTTCATCGAGGGGTGCGACGACCCGGCGGTGCGGTACTCGCTGCTGGCCAATGAGCTGGGCTCGCGGCTGTCGATCGGCGACCGGAGCGTGCTGCGCGAGCTGGACCGGCTGCCCGCGAGCGCCGACGACGTCGAGACCCGCCGCCACCTGGCCCGCGCGAACTGCAACGTGGCCGACGCGTGCATGCTGGTCGGCCACTTCGACCTGGCGCGCGACTTCCTGGACAAGGGCCTGCGGCTGACCGTGGGCGCGGGCGTGCCCTTCACCGCGAGCACCGGGCAGTCCACCCAGATCCACCTCGACTGGTACTCCGGCAACTGGGGTTCGCTGGTGCCGCGGGCCGGGCGGCTGCTGGAGGAGTACCGCGAGCTGCTGCCGGTGGCCAGCGAGATCTCCCTGGTGCTGGGCTGCCTCGCGGTGGCGCGCGGCGACTGGGACGAGGCCGAGCGGCACCTGGCGGAGAGCGGTGTCCGGTCGGTGGAGAACTCGATCACGCCGGTGGCGTTGAGCGGGTTCGCGGCGCTGACCCGGCTGTGGCTGGAGCGCGGCGACCCGGCGCGGGCCTGCGCGGAGGCGGACCGGGGACTGGACCTGTTGCGCCGCAAGGGCGTCTGGGCGTGGGCCGGGGAGCTGGCGCCGTCGGCGGTGGACGCCTACTGCGCCTCCGGGCGGGTGGAGGACGCGACCAAGCTCGTGGAGGAGCTGTCGGCCGGGATCGCCGACCGGGACGCGCCGCTGGCCGTCGTGGCGCTGAAGGTGTGCCGGGCGCTGCTGGCGGTCGCGCGCGAGGAGGAGGCCGTGTTCCCGCTCCAGGAGGCGCGGCGGGCGGCCGACGAGCTGGGCCTGGCCTACTACTCGGCGGTGCTGTCCGAGCGGATCGCGTTGTGCGGCTTGGCGAGCGGCCCGGAGGCGGCGGTGGCCGCGCTGGGCGAGGTGGCCGACCGGTTCGACGCGCTGGGCGCGAGCCGGGACGCGGCCCGGTGCCGGCACCTGGTGCGCGGCGCGGGCGTGGCGACGCCGTCGCGGCGCGGGCGGCGCGGCTACGGCAACGCCCTGTCCCCGCGCGAGCAGGACGTGGCGCGGCTGCTGGCCCAGGGGCACACCAACCGGGAGATCGCCGAGGTGCTGTTCCTGTCCCCGCGCACGGTCGAGCAGCACGTGGCGCGGGTGCTGCGCAAGCTCGGCGTCACCTCGCGCACCGAGCTGGTGACCTGAAGCCGAAGAGGGCCCGCGGGTCCACGCCGCAGGCCCTCCGCTGTGTCCAGTCGGCCGATCAGGTCACAGGTACGAACGCTGTCCCCACGGCATCGCCGCGGCGAGCTGCGCGCGGCGGCCGATGTCGAGCTTGCGGTAGATCCGCGTGATGTGCAGTTCGACCGCGCGGGTGGACACCGAGAAGTGCTCGGCGATCTGCCGGTTGGTCATGCCCTCCAGCATCATCAGCGCGATGCGGTGCTCGTGCGGCGTCAACTGCTCGCGGGACCGGGCCTCCGCGCTCTGCCCGTCCCTGGGTCGCACCATGCCCGGGACCCGTTCGCCCTCCGGCACGCCCATCAGGACGTGCCACTGGCGGATCCGCACCTCCGCGATGGACTGCGAGCGCACGTACGGGTCCCCGCGCACCAGGTCTCGCGCGGCGGACTCGTCGGGCACCTGGCAGATCAACAGGACACCGGAGCCGTCGGCCCACGGTCCCGTACCCACCAGGACGCCCTGCTCGGCGAGCGGTCGCCAGTATTCGCGATGTGCGAGATGAATGGATCTCCGCACCTGGCGCGCATCACGAAATGTCAACTCAACGGCGAAAGCCACTGGACTGATCCCCATTTCATTCCGCGGCCGACTTTCGTGACACACTCAACTGTCCCCATAATTCAGTGTCAAGTGAGACAGCTCACACGGGGGATTGTGGAACCCTATGGGTCCTATAGCCGCTTTTCGAACCAGTGCTCCGCATAGCGGTCGTCATTGAAGGCCGGCACCTCAGCGTAACCGTGCCGGGTGTAGAGCTTCCGGGCTTCGACCAGGTCAGCGCGGGTGTCGAGCCGAATGGAGGATGCGCCAAACGAGACAGCCGCCGCTTCGACCGCTACCAGGAGTGCTCGCCCGCCGCCGAGCCCGCGCGCGTCCGAATGGACGAACAGCCGCTTCAGTTCCGCAATTTTCGGGGTAACCATCCGGAAGCCGGCGCACCCCAGGTCGCGGCCGTCCCGGGAGGCCACGAAGAACATCGAAAGATCGTCGGTGGGGTCGTCCGCGATCGCCTGGTCCACCTCGGTGTCGGTGGCCGGGCGGCCGTAGTAGCGGCCGATGATGTCGGCCAGGTAGGTGCGGATCAGGCGTACCGCAACGGGGCTGTCGGCCGCAACGGGCTGAACGGTCCAAGTCGTCACGCGGCTATTCTCAGCACCCGATGGGCCATTCGGACACCTGGTTTTCGCCATTCCGGACGCGTGTAAAGTCCTCGCCCGTGGCAGCGCAACAGGTCCGCGTCGAGCGGGACGCGGCGGGGGTCGCCGTGCTCACCGTCGACGCTCCCCCGCTGAACCTCTACACCGCGGAGCTCCAGGACCTGCTGGACGCCGCCGTCGGCGACCTGGAGGACCGCCCCGCGCGGGCGCTCCTGGTCCGGTTCGAGGGCAAGGTCGTCAGCGGCGGCGTGGACGTGCGGCTGTTCGCCGCGCAGGAGACCAGGGCGCGGGCCAAGGCCCTGTTCGACCAGATGCTCGACCTGCCCGACCGGGTCGCGGCCCTGCCGTTCCCGACCGTCTTCGCCGCGCACGGCCTGTGCCTGACGTGGGCGTTCGAGGTGGCGGTGGCGTGCGACATCCTGCTGGCCTCGGAACGGGCGTCGTTCGGGCTGGTGGAGAAGGTCATCGGGCTGACCCCGACGATGGGCGGCACGCAGCGCCTGGCCGCCCGCGCGGGCGTGGGCCGGGCCAAGGAGTTCGTGATGACCGGCGACCGGTACGACGCGGCCACCCTGGAGCGGTGGAACGTGGTCAACCGCGTCCTGCCGCACGAGGGCTTCGACGACGCCGCGCTGGCGTTCGCCACGTCCCTGGCCGCCGGACCGACCCTGGCGCACGCGGCCACCAAGCAGGTGCTGGCCTACTACGAACGCGGCGGCGTGGCCGAGGCGAACGAGCACATCACGTCGATCGCGGCCGACCTGTTCGAGACCGAGGACCTGCGCAACGGGGTGGCGTCGTTCCTGGCCGACGGGCCGGGCAAGGCCGTGTTCACCGGTCGCTGATCCGGCGGTACTCCAGCCACCGGTCGTTGACCTGCGCCCAGATGGCCTGGTACTGCGCGAACACCTCCTCGACGTGGGCGCGGTCGACGTCCTCGGGCGGGGTCGCGGCGATGTAGTGGGCGAGGTCGTCGCGCAGCCGGAAGAAGCGGTACTGCGACTCCTCCATCAGCACCCACAGCGACCGCCACGCGAAGAACGGCTCCAGCGCGCTGACCACCGTGGTCAGGGCGACCAGGGAGAACGCCAGGCCGGTCCAGAAATCCAGGTCCTGCCAGCCCAGGATGATCGTGGCGGTGGCGGACAACGACAGCAGCGAGATCTTCAACGCGGCCGACCGGCGGCGGAACCGGTCCTTGCGCGACCGGCCGTACTCGGTGGCGGCGTTGATCCGCGCGAGCAGGTCCACCGCGAGTTCCGACGGCGTCAGGCCGGCCCGGACCGGCTGCTCCTTGTCCACGCCCGCACCCTAACGGGGGTCGTAGACCGACGGGCCGTACCAGGCCAGGGCCGAGCGGATCTCCGCCACGTCCCGCTCCCGCCGCTTGCGGTAGCGCTCGTGCGAGACCGGGTAGACCCGCAGGCCGCCCTTGTGGGCGCGGAAGCTGCCGCGGCCCAACGACTCCGGCGCCTTGGCCGCCCCGACCAGCCACACCACCACCCAGGGCCGCGAGTGGTGCGCGTCCACCCGGACGCGGGAGATCGCGTACCAGGGCAGGCGGCGGCTGTGCGTGCCGTTGGACAGCACGATCCCGTCCGGGCCGATGTCGATGCTCAGCGGCGACCGCAGCACCCCGACCAGCAGCCGCACGGCCGCCAGCGCGAACACCAGGAACGCCACCAGCGCCGCCGCCCGCACCCCGTTGGGCGCGCCGGAGTTCTCACTGGCGATGCCCACCGACACCAGCGCGGCGAACGCGTGCGCGGACATCCAGCCCAGCCCCACCGCGCGCGAGGTCTTGAACTTCGACCCGCTCTTCTTCGCCGGCGGCGTGTAGGGCTTGACCGGCCCGACGACCTTCGCCGGACCCGCCGGCCGCGCCTTCGGCGGGTCCTCGACCAGCAGGCGGGTCGGCGGCTTGGCCTCCTGCCCCATGACCCGGGTCGGCGGCTTGGCGGGCAGCTCGCGCAGCTGGGTGTGCCGCTGCTCGACCAGCGTCCGGACCTGCGCCGGCAGCCACGACGGGTCGTTGGACGGCGGCCCGATCAGCTCCAGCAGGTGGGCGGGCGTCGGCCGGCGCGCCGGGTCGCGGACCAGGCACGGCACGATCAGCGGCACCAGGCCGGGCGGCACGCGGGTCAGGTCCGGGTCCTGGTGCACCACCCGGTAGACCAGCGCGGACGTCGCGCCCTCGCCGAACGGGCCCGCGCCGGTCGCCGCGTGGACCAGCACCGAGCCCAGCGCGAACACGTCGCTCTGCGGGGTGATCTTCGAGCCGACGACCTGCTCGGGCGAGAGGTAGCCGGGCGTGCCGAACACGATCCCGGCCTCGGTCAGCCCGGAGCTCTCCAGCGCGCGGGCGATGCCGAAGTCGATGACCCGCGGCCCGTCGGTCGCGAGCAGCACGTTGGACGGCTTGAGGTCGCGGTGCACCAGGCCCGCGCCGTGGATGGCGACCAGCGCCTCGGCCAGGCCGGCGGCGAGCCTGCGGACCGCGCGCTCGGGCAGCGGCCCGAAGTCGTGGACGGCCTGCTGGAGGGTCGGGCCGGGCACGTACTCGGTGGCCATCCAGGGCCGGTCGGCGTCGGGGTCCGCGCCCACCACGGTGGCCGTCCAGAACCCGCCCACCGCGCGCGCCATCTCGACCTCGCGCCGGAACCGCTCCCGGAACTGGGGGCTGTCGGCGAGCTCGGCCTTGGCGACCTTGACCGCGACCGGCCGCCCGCCGCGGGACCGGGCGAGGAACACGGAACCCATCGCCCCGCGACCCAGGGCGGCGAGCAGCGTGTAGTCGCCGATCCGCTGCGGGGCGTCCGGGGGCAGTGGCTGCACACCACCCACATTAGAGAAGTCCGGGACCGGACCGGTCGCAGTCGGTCCGGTTCAGGCCGTCATCGTTATCCCCGTCACCGTTCCGCGAGGTCGAGCAACTCCCGGGCCCGCGAGTGCCACGAGTAGGTCAGCACCGACTTGCGCAGCGCGTTCGCCGGCTTCAGCCCGCCCCCGGTGAGGGTCTCGCGGACCGCCTCGACGAACTCGGCGTGCGTGCGCACCCCGCGCACGCGGTCGCGGTAGGCCTCCAGCTCGGCGAAGTCCGTGCTGACCACCGGCAGGCCCAGGGCCAGGTACTCCTTGAGCTTGATCGGGTTGGAGTGGCGGATCCAGTCGTTGTCCAGCCACGGCATGATCGCCACGTCGAACGCCGAGCCGTAGGCCGGGATCGTGCCGTAGGGGCGGAAGCCCAGCCAGTGGACGTTGGGGTACTTGTCGTAGCGCTCCATCGGGTGGGTGGCGTCGCCGATGAGCACCAGCGAGACGTCCGGCAGCTCGACCGCGAGCCGTTCGAGCAGGTCGAAGTCGACCAGGAAGTCGTCCAGCGCGCCGAAGAACCCGATGCGCGGGCCGTCGATGGACCGGATGTCGTCGGGCCACTCGAACTGAGGGCGGGCGGTGAAGTGGTCGACGTCCACGCCGTGGTCCAGGAAGTGGGCCCGGTCGCCGGTCAACGCGCGCTCGTCGTCCATCAGGACGTGGCTGACGTAGACGACGTGGTCGGCGTTGGTGAGCAGTTGCCGCTCCAGCGCCTGGATGGCCGCGCGGTCGGCTTCGGGGAAGTCGGAGTGCCGGTCGGACCGGTTGAACACCAGGCTGCGGCGGCGCATCGGGGCGACCACGTCCCAGGCGGTCGGGATGGTGACCATGATCACGGGCGTCTTGAGCCGCAGGAACGCCGCCACGAGCCGCACCTGGGCGCGCACCAGGACCGCGTTGACCCGGCGCAGGAAGGGTGAGCCGTAGAACGGCAGGGGCAGCGGGGACATGACGTAGAAGTTCGGCAGCGGCTTGCGGACGAACTTCGCGACGCTCTTGAGCTTGCGCAGGATGCGCCGGGCCACGTGCGTGCTGTTGCCCCGGGTCGGCATGCGCATGCCGATGCTGTTGACCACCAGCACCCGCCGCCGTTCGGCCACCGACCGCATGAGCTGGAAGTCCGAGTGCGCCCGGTTGTGGTACCACCAGTCCTGCGCGGAGAAGCAGATCCACCCGGCACCCTCGTCGTCCCGGGCCGTCGCGGGCCACCGCCGCCACCGCACCAGGTCCCGAACCGCCCGCCGGTGCTTCGCGCCACGCGGCGCCCGCAACACCTCGTTGAGCAGGACCGCCCACCACATCACGAACGCGGCCGACCGCCCTCGCCGCTCCCGCACCATCCGGACCCGGTTGGTCGTCGCCATCGACCACAACCAGGCGGAGGTCGACTGCTCACCCCCGAGGTGAACGGCACCGGCCCGGGGCTCGTACCGCACCGCGAACCCCCGGTCCCCGGCCCGGAGCATGTACTCGGTCTCCTCGGAGTACAGGAAGTACCGCTCCTCCAACCACCCGGTCGCCTCCCGGCACTCCCGCGAGATCAACCACGCGGCCCCGGTCACCCACTCGGCCGACCCGGCCGTCTCGTACCGACGCGGATCGACGACGACCTCACCCAGCGCCTCGACCTTCCCGGCCCGATGCCCGCCGAGCACCGCCTCACCGACCGCCCGCAACACAGTGGGCGCACGCCGCAACGACAACTGCGGCTCCCCGTCGGCCCCCACCAGCCGGGGGGCGGCGATCCCCGTGCCCGGCAGGGCGAGCGCGGCCAGCAGCAACTCCACACACCCGGGTTCAAGCCGAACATCCGGGTTCAGCACCAACACGTCGCAGTCGGGCGCAGCCGCGAACCCGGCGTTCACCCCGGCGGCGAACCCGTCGTTGGTTCCCCGGGCCACGACCTGGGCCTCGGGCGCCACCCGACGGACAACGTCCAGCGTGTCGTCGCCGGAATTGTTGTCCACCACCACGACACGACTGTCCGGAATGGACTCCAACGCGGCGGCGACCGACCGGAGGCAGTCCTCCACGACACCGGCACTGTGGTAGGTCACGATGACCACGGCAAGCGGCACGGCGTTCACTTCCCCTTGCCCAAACGAGTCTGCACCGCACCCGCCAACAACCGGAAGGCGAACGGCAGGTCGTCCCGCAGGTACCGCTTGGCCAACCGACGCGGTTCGAGGGCGAGCCGGTGCAACCACTCGGCCCCCACCTTCTGCACCACCCCGGAAGCCCGCTTGAACTCCCCGGCCGCCATCGGGATCCCGGCCCCGCACCCGAGGTACCAGGCCCGCGGAAGCTCGGCCCGCAACATCCGGATCACCCGCTCCTGCTTGGGGAACCCGAGCCCGACCAGCACGAGATCGGGCTGCGCGGCCACCACCTTGGCCACCGCCGCGGCGGCCAGCCCCGCGTCGACGTCGAACCCGAACGGCGGCGAGTCGGTGCCGACGACCTTCAACCCGGCGAACCGCTCCCCCAACACCCGAGCAGCCTTCTCCGGCACCCCGGGGTTCCCACCCAGCAGGTAAACCGACCGACCGGCCCCCGCCGCGGCCTCGGACAAGGTGAACACCAACGAGGCCCCGGTAACCCGCTCAGGCACCGACACCCCCGCCAACCGCCCGGCCCACACCACCGGCATCCCGTCCGCCACCACCATCTCGGAGGAGGCGACCAGCGCGCCGAGCGCGGGATCCCGCGTGGCAGCCCGAACGATGTCGACGTTGGCCGTGACGATCGCCCCACCCTCACCCCGCTGCCAACACTGGACGACATGCGCGGCAACGTCGGACTCACGAACAGCCCAGACGTCAACGGCACCCACCCGAACACGGGGAGCCTGCGGGAACGACGACATACCCGCGACATCGACCAGACCAGGCCCCCCGTTACCCAGCAGGACCGACACCACACCCAAACCACGAACCGCCGCTCTTGGCGCGAAGCGCCGACCGGGCAGCCCACCGGAGGGGACACAACCCAAGCCGGGCTTCTTGCTTGTGTCATCTCCGTATGGCCCGCCCGAAGGGCTACCACATTTTCCCGGGGT